>NZ_JBNJMX010000004.1:0-290830 GCF_050936375.1 Plantactinospora sp. CA-290183
ACGCCAGCACTATGCCAACGCCCTAATCGCGTTGCAGGCCAAGGGCGATGCCGACGGTGCCGCCCAGATGCAGGACCGGTTGGCTCAAATCGATACCGCGATCCAGGACGTCGACCACCGGGCCGCCAACGTCCGGGCCGGCTACGTGTACGTGATCTCCAACCTCGGCGCGTTTGGCGGGAAGACGGTCAAGGTCGGCATGACTCGTCGCCTGGACCCGCTGGACCGGATACGCGAACTCAGTGACGCCTCGGTGCCCTTCAACTTCGACGTCCACGCCCTGTTCTTCTCAGAAGATGCCGTCGGCATCGAGGCGCAAATGCACGCACGGCTGGCCGACCGGCGAGTCAACCTGGTCAACCACCGTCGCGAGTTTTTCTACGCCACGCCGGAGGAGGCCAAGGGGCACCTGCTGGCGTTGACCGGCAGCCTGCTGCAGTACGAGGAGGTCCCGGAGGCCTTGGAGTACCGGCAGAGCCTTACCCAGGCGCAGGAGCAATCAGTCGCAAGCACATGACATGCAGAGGCCCTGGGGCGACCGGCATCCGCCGAGCCGGCAGGTATGCCTGATCACTCGTGCACGAGCCATTCATGACGATTGTCATGAGCAGCCGTCGGCTGTGGACCGGCTGCTTTGGGCATGATCAATCGGAATTGTCGAGGAGAGGTTCGGATGTCGTCGGTCGGACTGTTCGCCTACGGGTCAGCGGGCGGAAGGAAAGGTGTCGACCTGGGTGAGGTGCCGTTCGTGATGGTGGACGTGGAGACGACCGGGCTGTCGTCGACGTCCGACCGGATCGTGGAGATCGCCTTGGTTCGCGTCGAAGGAGGTCGGGTGGTCGACGAGTGGGCCACCCTCGTCGATCCCGGCCGAGACCCAGGTCCGACGTTCATCCACCACATCACTGCCGACATGCTGTCCGGAGCGCCGACGTTCGCGGACGTGGCGGGGGAGATCTTGTCCAGGCTCGACGGCGCCGTGGCGGTGGCGCACAACGCCCGCTTCGAGGAGGGGTTCATCGCGCAGGAGTTCGCCCGGGCCGGCATCAGCACCGCGCCCCTGCCCGCGGTGTGCGCCCTGCGGCTGGCCCGACAGATCCTGGCCGCGCCGAACTTCCAGCTTGCGTCCTGCTGCACCGTGTACGGCATCGAGCTGCACGACGCCCACACCGCTCTCGGTGACACCCGGGCAACTGCCCAGCTCCTCACCAGACTTCTGGCCCAGGCGCCCGCCCTGCGGTTCCCGTCCGCCCCCATCCCGCTGCCGCGGTACCCGCGCCACGCCCAGCCCCGTACCCGGGTCACTGGCCTGCGTAAGGGCGCGGACGGTTGGATGCAGTCGCTCCTTGGAAAATTGCCCTACTCCACCGGCGACGCCGACCCCGCGTCCACCGATGCGTACCTCGCCGCCGTCGGGAGCGCACTCAGCGACGGTAAACTGACCGGCGTCGAAGCCAAGGCGCTGGCACGACTGGCCGGACAGTCCGGCATTGGCGCCCAACAGGTACGGGTCCTGCACCACCGCTACCTCGACGGACTGCGGGATGCGGCACTCGCCGACGACATCCTGACCAGCACCGAGTACCGGCAGCTCGTCGCTGCCGCACGACTTCTCGGCGAACCGGACTACTTCGCGGACCTCACCGCGCCCGAGGTAGAGACCACGGACCGCACCCGGGCCGCCCCGCAGAAGGGACAGCGCGTCTGGTGCAGCCCGTCCGTGTCCGCCGACGTCCGTGATCGCCTCACCCAGGCCGGCTTCGTCCTGGCGCTGAACCTGACCCGCAACGTCGTCACCGCCGTTGTCGCCGCCATTGACCAGGACAGCACGAAGGTCGCACGAGCACGCGAACTCGCCATACCTATTCGCTCCGATTCGATTCTCGATGACATGCTGGGGACCGCCGCCACGCCTTCGGCACCCCAGCAGCCCGGTCATGCGACCGCCGTGGGCCTCGAACGGACCGGGTTCCGTACCGAGCCGACACCGGCCGCTGCGGCGCCCGTGCCCGCCCAACGCGTACCGCAGGTCATCGCTGGCTGGTACCTGGACCCGTCCGGGCGGTGGACCTACCGATTTTGGGACGGCCAGGGCTGGACCGAGAAGGTCAGCGCCGGAGACGGCCGCACGTGGTCGGACAGCACCGGCCTCCCACTGTGGTGTGCGCCCACGGCAGACGGCTTGGTCGACGGTCACCAGCCGCACACCCTCGTGGACCGGATCATGACGATGCAGAAGAATGATGTCCACGCGGCGCTACTCCTGACCGTCCGATGCATCGACGCGGTAGAGAACGACGCACGAGTCAACGGATACGGGGTGGCTCCTTGGTTCTACGAAAGGGCCGCCATCATGTTCGCCCGACTGGGCGATTCCGCCGCCGAGGTCGCGGCGCTTGAACGATTCGCACGGCAGAGACATGCGCCCGGGGCCAAGCGGCCTCAGCTCCTCGATCGCCTCCGCAGACTGCGCCAGGCCACCCCGGCGCGTAGCAGTGACCAACCATCAACGAGAGCGATCATGTCCACAGGTCCTTGATTGGGCGGTGCCCGTTCCGGGCCCAGCCTGCTGGCTGCGGACGTTGAGACCTGGGATCGGCGACAGACGTGCGCTCGACGGGTGCTCGGCCGCTATGGACACCTTCGGCTTGGATCGCGCGGTACGCGCGGGCCGTAGAACCAGCCGAAATTTGGCGAGGCGTGGACTCTCGGGACTGCGGGAGACACAGGCAGATCGCTCAACGCCGGCTCTTAACCCGCGGGTTCGGGGTTCGATCCCCTGGCGGCGCACCAACGAGAATGACCCAGGGGCGGTCGGCTGCGACCGCCCCTGACCCCTTTCTCTGACCCCAGCGTCAGGCATCGAACAGACAACCAGGCTTGTCGATGATCGACCGGTCCGGGGACTCGGGCTAGGGAGCGATCTTGTACGCGCGGATGACGGTCTGATCCACGGAGTTGTTCGCGGAGTCCGTCACCGTTGCCCGCAGGGAGACGAACCCGGACGTGTTCGGATGCGGCACCGAAACGGTCCGCGTGGTGCCGGATCCGGAGACCGTGGCGTTGCTCCACGACGTCCCGTCGTTGGTCGAATACTGCACGGTCACTTTCCGCACGCTGCCGGGCGTCGAGCCGGGCTGGGCCGCGAGCGTCGCCGGGAACGTGAGGGTCGTACCCGCCCTCGCGACGTTGCTGTCGTCCAGGGCCGGGCGGAAAGATACCGTCCAGAGCGGAAGTCGTACGGGCGTGCTGCCGCTCGTGGTGCGCGAGCGGAACGTCCAGACGGCGGTGACCCGGGTGGAGAGCTCGGCCCGCGCCATCCGTTCCACCTGGCCCTCCAGGCGGAAGGTCGACCGGCTGGCCGGTACCGTCACGTCGGGCCAGGGGCCGATGGCGCTGTCGGCGATGACGGTCCCGTTACGACGGAACGTGTACCGCGGCGTGGCGTCGGCCCATCCGGAGTGGCCGAAACCGTCGCCGATGAGCGTCGGGTCCAGGTGGATGGTGTTGCCGGTACGGTGCACGCCGTCGGACGGCACCAGCAACGCGGAGTACGACGGGCCGAGCACGGGCTCGTTCCATCCCTCGGTGACCGTGGTCCCGGCGGGGTAGGCGCGTGGTGCGCTCTGCAACGAGATCGTTGAGGTGCGCGACGCCGGGTGACGGTCCCCGAACGTCGAGAACCAGCGCAGACCGGTGGCGGCGCTGTAGTACTCGGTGTGGGTGAAGGGCAGGTCGAACTGGATCGCGAACTGGCCGGTCCAGCGCTGCTCCCCGAAGGACGGGTACGACGTCTTGTTTCCCCGCGTGTTCGGGGTGCTCTCGGCGAGTCGCGCGTCCACCCGTGCCAACGACGCGGTCGGGTAGGTCTGGATGAACCCGGTGGGTACGTGCTGTTCGAACCGCTGCACCAGGTGGTAGCTGCGGGGCGAGTTGACGAAGTCGTCGTCCGGCCCCGGCACGGCAAGGGTGACGTTCAGGAAGCTGGTCAGCCCGGGGATGCGTTGCTCGGGGTCGACCTGGCCGAAGGCGAGCGGCCGACCGCCGTCGAGCAGGTTGCTGTACGACCGTATGTTGCCGGCGTTGTCGCGCCACCAGTATCCCAGCTCCACACCGAGCGTCCGCTCGTTCGGGTCGTCGGTGACGTCGACGTCGACTGGTCGCCCCATCCGCGCATCGAGGGTGATGGTCTGGTCGCGGTCGATGCGTACGCTCGGGTTGACCAGGATCGTCTGCCGGGATTCGAAGTCGGCCGAGTCGGTGATCCAGGACTGCAGGAAGTACGTCCCCGCCCGGATGTACCGGGTGATCGGCTCGCTCTCGGTGCCGAGGAAGTAGTCCTCCCCGCCGTCCAGGGAGAACAGGATCGTGCTGCGTTCGCTGGTCGGCTCGCCGACGCTGTTGAGGTGCCGGAAGGTGACCTCCCCGCCGGCGACGGCGCGGTCGACCGCGTACGGGGTGACGACGCGTACGTCGCCGCCGGCCGTCGCCGTGATGGTCCCGCCGTAGTGCCCCTCCGGGCCGTCCAGCGCGGTGTCGGTGGTGAACCGCACGGCGGTGCTGCCACCCGCGGGCACGGTTACCGAGGAGGCGCTGAGTGAGAACATCCCGGCCGGCGCGGCTGAGCCATTCGGGTCTCGGGTCGTCAGCTCCAGGCTCACGGTGATGGCGGAGGTGCCGGTGTTTGTGTAGGTCACGGTGTGGTTGAGCACCGGGTCGTCGTGGTGCGGGTGCTGCTGACGGCCCAGGCTGAGGCTCGGCGGGTCGGCGAGCAGCCGCTGGTCGTACCCGCGGGCGACGTCGAGCCGACCGGCGCCCTGTTCGAAGATCGGCGTCGGGTCGTGGGGTTGCGCCGAGCCCAGCAACGCCGACTTGAGCTGTGTTCCGGTCCACCCCGGGTTGCGCTGGGCGAGGATCGCGGCCGCGCCGGCCACGTGTGGCGCGGCCATCGACGTACCCTCGTTCGCCACGTAGAACTCGCCGGGTGGCGTCGAGGGTGCGGTGGAGCTGGCCGCCGCGGTGATGCTCAGCCCGGGTGCGGTCAGGTCCGGCTTGATCGCGGTGTCGCCGACGCGCGGACCGCGGGCGGTGAAGTAGGGCAGGTGGTTGTCGTCGCCGACGGCACCGACCGACAGTGCCGCGTCGGCGGTGCTGGGGCTCTCCACCGTCATCTCGCCGGGACCGCGGTTGCCGGCCGAGACCACGAAGAGCGTGCCGTGCTGCGCGGTGAGGGTGTTGACGGCCTGCTCCATGGGGTCGACGCCGACGGTGTCGAGCCCGCCGAGGCTGAGGTTGACCACGTCCGCGCCCTGCTGCGCGGCCCACTGCATGCCGGCGATGATCGCCGATTCGGAGCAGTTGTTCGAGGCCCCAGCGGTGCAGACCTTGCCGTTGAGCAGCGACGCGCCGGGTGCCACGCCCCGGTGGGTGCCGCCGGACGCCACGCCGGTGCCGGCCGCGATCGAGGCCACGTGCGTCCCGTGGCCGAGCAGGTCCCTGGCGTCGGCCTCCGAGGTGAAGTTCTGCGCGGCGACGACCTTGCCCGCCAGGTCGGGGTGGGCGGCGTCGACGCCCGAGTCGAGTACGGCGATCTTCGCGCCGGTCCCGTCATAGCCGGCGGCCCAGGCCGTGGGCGCTCCAACCTGTGGCACGCTGCTGTCCAGGTGCAGGTTCAACATGCGGTCCAGCCACACCTGGCCGATCTCGGCGCGCAGTTTCCGCCGGCCGGCGCCGGTGGTGATCTCGGTGGTGATCTCGTTCCAGAGCTTCACCGCCGTGGCGGATGGCGACTCCACCGCGGCGCCGCCCACGCTGCGCAGCTCCCGGGCGAGCCGCGCGCCGCCCTTGGCGAACCGCCCGCGCGCCGCGGGACTGTCGCCGTTCCTGCCGTACGTCACGATCAGCGGAGTGCCCCCGCGCCGGCTGTCGTAGCCGTACGCGGCGAGCGTCGTCACGTCGAACAGGTTCCGGTCGAGGTCGCCCCGCGCCAGCAGATCCTCCGTGTCGGACGGTACGACGTGGACGTGCCCGTCGGCGTCGCGGTAGGTGGCGAAGTTGATGCCGTCCCGGCCCTCGCCCGGCTCGATCCCGACCGCGCCGGTGGGGTTGAGGGTCACCCGGTCGCCGGTGATGAGCACCAGGTCCTGGGCCACGTCGCCAGCCCTGGCCACGCCGGCGCCCACCGAGCCAGCGCCGGCCGTGCGGGGGCCGGCCGCACCAATCGGCGAGGCCGTGCCGGCTCCCGGGCCGAGACCGGCGGGGAACAGCGAGCCGACCAGAACGGCCGCGAGCAGCCCGTGCGACGGCCCTCGTCGAGTGCGCATGAATCCTCCCGTACGCCATGCACATGCCTTCGCCCGTGGTTACCGGAACGGAAGCGATGCGAAGGTGGCCGGCCTCCCGATCCTGCCAAGGTAGTCCCTCGTGAGGGGTGGTGGGTGAACGATCCGTATCGATGCGCCGTTGAGATCTTCGACCAAGGAGTTGCGCGTATCGGCGCGGTCGACGATCCCGGCTGCTGTACCGGCTGATCATCCACCCAGGACGGGAGGGTGAGCCGAAGGGCTTCGGCGAGGAGCACTTCGCCGCCCTGCTCGACGCCGCGTACCAATGGTCGGGCGGGCCGATCGTGCTCGTCTGGGACGGCCCGCCACCGGCCTTGCCCCACCCTGAACAGCCGGACCCCGACGGCGAAACGTCAAGTAAACTTGGCGAGTGACCATCTGCGACAGTTGTCACCGACGGCGCACCCGGTCCTGGTATCGGTTTCATCACGGCACGCTCGTCACCGCTCAGCCGGGATACAACCAGGTCACCTACGGGTATGAGGGCATCACATCCGACGGTGCCGCCATCTGCGGTTGGTGCGCCACGCGATGCCTTCTGCTCCGCCACATCCTGCCATTCGGCGCCGTCATCGTGTTGGAGCTGGCGGCGTATTTCAAGCTGTCCGCTGGGACGTTGCGGCTCACGGAGGTCGGCATATACGTCGCGACGGTCGTCGTCATCCTGATGCTGGCGGTGCTCGGTCAGGGTCTCTGGCACGGCATCGCGTACACGGTGCTGCGCGGAGATCGGGGCGTGCTCGGGTTCCTCATCGCCGGGCTCATCCTGATGCTCGGCACCATGTGCGTGATGTGGCCGATGATCTGGTGGCTCGATGCCTCCACGTCGGAGGAGACGGTCTACGAGGACCTCGGCGCGCCAGCGCTCTGGTTCATCTGGATTCCGGTCGGCGCGCAGGTGCTGCTGTTGTTGGGCCTCGTGGCGGGCCGAAGGGCGTTGCTGGAGACGCAGGGCATTGGCGGCTGAAGCGGAAACGGCTGCGCGGCGGTCGGTCGGTGTGGCGGTCGAAGGTTCAGGGCTGGAACAGTGTCCAGTTCTCCGGGATGCACCAGGCCGAGCACCTCACCGGTCAGTGAGCCGTTCCAGCGTAACGATGGGTCGCGCTGCGCGCGATCCCGAGCCGCCCGCGGACGTCGACGAGGGCGACCGCGACATGATCGCTGAATCCACCAGCGCGGGACGGCTTCGCGTGCAGCTGCACCTTCCTGTTGGCCCGTCAGCAACTGCATCCATGCGGGCCATCAGATGCTCGGTGCTACCTGAGATGAGTTCCAGCCTGTTCCGCGGGTAGCCCTCAGGCCAGGTGCCCGCGCGGCAGCCGGTAGGCCGCGCGGTAGGCGAGCCGCCGGTAGCGTACGTCACGTACCGTGTCGCCCTCATTACTTAACGTCTACGAGCCCGCCGCAGGCCGCTGTCCATACTGCGACGCCTCGCGTCCGACGACGTCCCGCCCGAACCTGCGAGCCGGGGCCCCAGGTGAGCGTGGAACCCCGTCCCAGCCATCGGTGAACGTGGCTTCGGGGCATTGGATTATGCCGATTATGTGTTCTAAATCATGAAGCGTCTTTTATAAAGTATCCTGTATCCAAGCTCCATGACGTTGCTGCTCGTCCATGCCATGGTGGCCTCGCCACCGCGCTCGTTGACACCGCTCGAATGATCGTCGGCGATGTAGGTGATGCCGTACCCGTCGCCTTCACGCCCGGCATGGGCCGAGCATTCCGCGGCCATCGAGAAGCTGGCGCTGCGGTCAAGGAGCCGCCAGGCCGCTGATCCTCACCGACCTGGCCGGCGGCACCCCCGCCCGGGTCGCGGCCACTCTCGCCGCGGCCGGACGCGCCGAGGTCGTCACCGGCGTCAACCTGCCGATGCTCGTCGAGGTGCTTCTCGCCGACCCGGCACAGCCCACTTCACAGTTGGCCGCTGTCGCCGTACGAGCCGGTCAGGACGGCGTACGGGACCTCGGCCAAACCCTCCGTGATCAGGGAGTTGTCCCATGAGCCTGCTTCAGGCACTGACCCGGTGGCCTGGAGCGTCGGCCTCGCCTATCTCGCCCGGCGCATCGGCGGCGATCCGCAGCTGGAGCGCCCCATCATTCTCGGCCCGATCATCGGTTTGATCCTCGGCGACCTGCACAGCGGAATCGTCGTCGGCGGCACACTGGAGCTGATTTTCATCGGTGCCGCGGCTATTGGCGGAACCGTGCCGCCGAACGTCGCGATCGCCACCGCCGTCGGCACCCAGTTCGCCATCGTGAGCGGTCAGGGTGTCCAGGGCGCGCTGGTGGCCGCCGTACCCGCCGCCGTGGTGGGCACCCTCTTCGAGTTGTTCGCCAAGGGCAGCTGCTCGTTCCTGGTCCACCACGCCGACGCGGCTGCGGAGAAAGGGTCGGCACGCCGCATCATGACGACCGTCTGGATTGGCAACGCCATTCATTTCTTCGCCTACGCGATACCGACGTTCATCGCCCTGTACTTCGGCTCCGGCGCGATCAGCTCGATCAGCCACGCGTTGGGTGGCGACACCGGCAAGGGACTCAACGCGGCGGCGGCGCTCCTCCCCGCGGTCGGCTTCGGCATCCTGCTCTCGGTGCTCTACACCAAGAAACTGTTCCCGATCTTCCTGGTCGGCTTCGCGCTGGCCGCGTACACCGACTTCACCGTGATCGGCGTAGCCCTGCTCGCGCTGGCCCTGCTGCTCGTGATCCAGCCGCGCACCCCGTCGACCCCACAGACGTCCTGACTGAAAGGCCTCCCCGATGACGACAACAACGGAGCAGGCGAGCGAGCCTATCGCCCAGTCCGATCGCAAAGAAGTCCGCCAGCTCGTCCGACGGTCGCTGCTTCTGCAGGGAGCGTTCAACTACGAGCGGTTCCAGAACCTGGGCCTGTGGTGGGTCCTGCGCCCGATGCTCGACCGGCTCTACCCCGACCGCACCGAGCGGATTGCCGCCTACAAGCGGCACCTTGTCTACTTCAACACCCACCCGTGGACCGTGGGACCGGTCCTCGGCGTGGTGGCCGGCATGGAGCGCAAGCGCGCCGCGGGCGCCGAAGAACTCACCGACGAGACCATCAGCTCGGTGAAGGTCGGGATGATGGCCATGGCCGGGATCGGTGACTCGATGGTCTTCGGCACCATCCGGCCGATCATGGGTGGTGTCTGCGCGGCGCTCGCGGTCAACGGCAACATCGCCGGACCGATCATCTTCTTCCTGGGTCTGCTCGTCATTCAGTTCGCATTCCGCATCTACGGCACATCGCTGGGCTACCGGCACGGCATCCGGTTCTTCGAACACCTGGACCCGGCCCAGATCGACCGGCTCAAGTCCAGCGCGACCATCCTCGGCCTGGCCGTGACCGGAGCCCTGGTCGCCACGCTGTTGAAGGTCTCCACCCCGCTGAGCTACCACAACGGGGAGGCGACCCTGAAGCTGCAGGAGTCGCTGGACCAGGTGCTGCCGTTCGCGCTACCGCTGGCGGCGACCCTGATCGTCTTCATGCTGATGCGTCGCCGCGTCTCGCCCATCATCGTGCTGATCGGAGCCGTCGTCGGCTTCGTCGGCGGCTTCTTCGGAGTGCTGGCGTGACCGCCGAGGCACCACGGGCCGCGGACTATCTCACCCGCCTCGCCGAGGTGATCTCGTCGCGCCAGACGCAGTGCGCGGAGCAGATCCAGGCGGCGGCGCAGGCGATCGGCGAGTGCGTCGCCGCCGACGGCATCATCCACCTGTTCGGCTCCGGACACTCCCGGCTCGTCGCCATCGACACCGCGGTACGCGCGGCGACCATGACGAACTCCGAGGCGATCTGCCCCGACGAGTGGGTCTGCGAGGTGGAGCGCGTCGAAGGCATCGGCGAGATCGTGCTGAAGCGTTCGGACATCCGCGCCGGCGAGGTCCTCGTCGTCATCTCCAACTCCGGCCTCAACCCGCTGCCGATCGACGTGGCGCTGGGCGGCAAGGCCCGGGGCGCCACGGTGATCGGGCTCGGCTCGGCAGCGCACTCGCTGGCCGGCGAGAGCACGCACAGCAGCGGTCAGCGACTGATGGAGGTCGTCGACATCTTCCTCGACACCGGAGTGCCCGCCGGTGACGCCCTGTTCCGCCCGGCCGACACCCCACCGGTCGGGCCGGCTTCCACGGTCGCGGGCTCGGCGTTGATGCACGCCACGCTTGTCGAGGCGACGCGGTGGCTGGTGGAGCACGGCCACCAACCACCGATCCGGCGCAGCCGCAACCTGCCCGGCGGCGACGAGCACAACACCGCCGTCGCCGCCCGGTACCTGGACCGGTTGCCGGAGCTGCGGTGGATGTGACCATCTCGCCGGAGGCTCGCGCCGGGGCGGGCAGCGCGGTCGTGGCGCTGCCGCCGACGGTGCCGATGGCGGGGTACGGGGCGCGCACCGAACCCAGTTCCGGAGTGCTGCGCCCGCTGGAGGTCAACGCCCTGGCCCTCGGGTACGCCGACCACCTGGTGCTGCTGCTGACCGTGGACGCGGTGGGCGTCGACCGCGGCTTCGTCGCCGCGATCCGCGAATCCGTGGCCGATCGGGGCTTCGGCGCCGACCAGGTCCTCGTCGCCGCCTCGCACACCCACTCCGGGCCGGCCGGGTTGCGTACCGGAGGTGCCGAGGGGGCGGCGGTGGTCGACCCGGTGGTGCGCGGTGGTTACCTCGACGCCACCCGGGCCGCAATCGACGCGGCGCTCGCCTCGGTCGGGCCCGCGGAGGTGTCGGTCCGCACCGGCCAGGTATCGGGCGTCGCCGCCCACCGGCACGACCCGACCCGGCCGGTGGACCAGCGCGCCACCCTGCTCCGGATCGCCGATCGGCGGGGAAACCCGCTCGGGTACCTGTGGAATTTCGCCTGCCATCCCACGGTGCTCGGCGCACGGAACACGCTGATCTCCCCGGACCTTCCCGGCGACGTCCGGGCCGCGCTGCGTGCGGACACCGACCTGCCGGTGTTGTACGTCAACGGCACAGCCGGTGACGTGAGCACCCGGTTCACCCGACGGGCCCAGACCCCGCAGGAGCTCCGCCGGCTCGCCGGCCTGGTCACCGAGGCATGGCACGGGCCGTGGCGCCCGGTGCGGGTGGCACCGCCGAGAACATGCCGGGAGGTGGTCGAGTTGCCGGCTGCGTCCGACGATCCGTCCGCGGTGCGGCGGCGGCTGACCGCTGCCGAGGCACGGCTGGCGGCCGAGGCCGACCCGCCCCGGCGGCGGGTGCTGGAGACCGAGGTGCAGGGGCTGCGGCGGCGGCTCGACCGGGTGCGCTCCGGCGAGCCGGCGCAACCGGTGCTCGCGGAGGCGCACACCATGGTGTTGGGCGACCTCGCGTTGGCCGCCCTACCCGGCGAGCCGGTCACCGCGGTCGGCCGCACCGTACGGGCGGCCAGCCGATATCCGGTGACCCTGCCGATCGGGTACGCCGGCGACTACATCGGCTACCTGACCACCACGGACATGACGACCGGCTACGAAGCCGAGGCCGCGATCGCGGCGCCCGGAGCCGCCGAACTGGTCGCGGCCGCGCTCGCCCACCAACTGCGCACCTTGGAGGAAGGGTGATTGACGACGGGCGTACCGGAGCGCTCGACCGGCTGGCGCTGACCGGCGGCCGGGTGTTGTGGCCGGACGGCCACCTCGGCCGGGGCGAGCTGATCGTGCGCGGCGGACGGATCGAGGCGCTCCTGCCGGCCGGCGCCGCGCTCGATGGCGCGCAGATCATGGACGTCACCGGATGCGTCGTCGCCCCCGGGTTCATCGACACGCACGTGCACGGCGGGCGGGGCGCCAACTTCATGTCCGCCGACCCCACCTCCCTCAGTCGGATTTCCGAATACCTGGCGGCCGGCGGGGTCACCTCCTGCCTCGCCGGGACCGCGACCCTCGACCCGCGAACGACCGCTGACGCAATCGCCGGCCTCGCCGCGCTGACCGGCCCGATCGGCGGCGGCGGCAGCGGCGTCGAGCTGCTCGGCATCCATCTGGAGGGTCCGTTCCTCAACGACTCCTTCCGCGGCGTGCACCGCCGCGAGTACCTGCGGGCGCCGACGACCGCCGAACTCGAACGACTGCTCGACCTCGCCGCCGGCACCCTCCGGGTGGTGACCCTCGCCCCGGAACTCGCTGGCGGCATGGCCGCGGTGCGGCGCCTCGCCGATGCCGGCGTCCGCGTGGCGCTCGGGCACTCCGCCGCCACCGACCGGGAGGCGACCGAAGCCGTCGACGCGGGCGTGCGCCGGGTGACGCACCTGTTCAACGGGCTACCGCCGATTCACCACCGGGAACCGGGACCGATTCCGGTACTGCTCACCGACGAGCGGGTCAGCTGCGAGCTGGTCGCCGACGGGCTGCATGTCGCACCCCGGATGCTCCGGTTCGCCGTCGACGTGGCCGGAGCCGACCGCGTGATGCTGGTCAGCGACGGCACCGACGTGGCCGGGCTGCCCGACGGGCGGCACCGCCGGTTCGAAGGTACCGAGGTGGTCGTCGAGAACGGGCGGGCCAACACGCTCTCCGGCGGGCTCGCCGGCAGCGTGCTCCGCCTCGCCGACATGGTGCGCCTGATGGTGGATGTCGCCGGGGTGGATCCGGCCCACGCACTGCGGATGGCCGCGCAGACCCCGGCCCGCTCGCTCGGCCTGACCGACCGCGGCACTCTCTCCCCCGGCGCGCACGCCGACATCGTCGTGCTGCGTGCCGATCTGACCCTGCGATACACGATCGCGCGGGGAATCCCGCTATTTGGCAATGAGGAGACAACAACATGACTGTGCAACTGATCCGGGTGGACGACCGGCTCATCCACGGCCAGGTGGTCGTTGGCTGGACCCGGTCGCTCGGTGTCGACCACATCGTTGTCGCTGACGACAAGGTGGGCGCCGACCCGTTGCAGTCGACGCTGATGCGGATGGCGGCGCCGACCGGTGTGGGAGTCACCATCATGCCGGTCGAGGCGGCGGCGGCCGCCCTCACCGGCGGTGAGTTCGACCGGGCGAAGGTACTGGTAATCGTCCGCGGGCCGATCGAGCTGTCCCGCCTGCGCAGCGCCGGCCTGCCCTTCGACACGGTGAACGTGGGCAATGTGCACACCGGTCCCGGGCGGACCAAGCTCACCAAGGAGGTCTATGCCAGTCCCGAGGAGCTGGTGGTGTGGCGGGAGTTGGCGCAGGCCGGGGTGAGCCTGATCGCACAGTGGCTGCCCGACCAGAGCCGTACCGACCTCGGCGCCCTCGTGCTGCGCGGATGAGCGACGGGAGCGCCGGTTGGCGCCCGGTGAGCCGGCCCGGACCGCTGCGTGAAACGGTGCGCGAGACGCTGGAAGACATGATCGTGCACGGCGTGCTCGGCGTGGGCGAACGCCTGCGGGAGGAGACCATGGCCGAACGGCTGCAGGTCAGCCGTCAACCGATCCGGGAAGCCTTGCAGCACCTCGCGCAGGACGGCTTCGTCGACCTGCGCCAGGGCCGCGGCGCCTACGTGCACGTGCCGACCCGCCAGGAGATCGACGACGTGTTCCAGGTTCGTACGGTCCTGGAGGCGCAGGCCGCCCGGCTCGCCGCCCAGCGGATGACCGAACCAACCCTGCGCGAGCTGAACGAGATGTACGAGCGCGGTGCCGCCGCTGCCGGTGGCGTCGACACCCGCGTCCTGGTCGACCTCAACCACTCGTTCCACGCCCTGATCATCCGAAGCGCCGGGAACACCGTGCTCACCGACGTACTGGCCGGGCTGCAGAAGCGGATCGACTGGTACTTCGCCGTGGTCGCCGTGAAGCGCGCACCCGCCAGCTGGGAACAGCACGAGAGGATCCTCAAGGCGCTGACCGATCGGGATGAGCAGCGCGCCGCCGAGCTGATGACCGACCACGTCAGTCAGACCGGGGCTGCGTTCGCCGAACGCTTCGGACCCGAGGCGTGACCCGGCCGGACGATGACCGTGCTCGCGGTGGCCGCTGTGCTGGCAGCCACGCCGCGCCCGGCCGCGCCGGCTGAGGCGCGGGCGCGGCCTGGCCGCTGACGACCGACAGATAACTGATCACGAACAGATGGAAGGCACTACCGATGTCAGAACGCAACGTCACGATCGGCTCGCCGGTCGGGCTGCACGCCCGCCCGGCTGCGGCCTTCGTCAAGGCGGTCGCGGCCGCCGGGATCCCGGTGACCGTGGCGCGGGTCGGCAGTACTCCGGTCGACGCCCGCAGCATCCTGGCCGTGCTCTCGCTCAACGTCGGACAGGGCGACCAGGTGGTGGTTGCCGCCGAGGGACCGACGGCCGACAGCGTGCTCGACGACCTCGCGACGCTGCTGGAGCAGGAATGAGCGAGTCCCCGACCATCGAACGGACCTGCCCCGAGACCGAGCTCTCCGGTGTCGGGATCGGCCAGGTCGCCGAAGTCGGTGTGGTCGCCCGCATGGCCGATCCGCCGCCACCGCCGTCCGCGGCGGCCAGTCAGGAAGCGGCCGACGTGGAACGGGAACGAGCCCGGCAGGCGCTCGCCGCGGTGGCCGCGGATCTGCGGGACCGGGCTGCCCAGGCCGGCGGCGATGCGGCGGAGGTGCTGGAGGCGCAGGCGCTGATGGCCGAGGACTTCAGCCTCGCCGCAGCCGTGGACGAGGGCGCGAAGGCCGGCCGGACCGCCGCCCGGGCGATCTTCGAGGCCTTCGCCGGCTACCGGGACGCGCTTGCTGGCGGGGGAGAGTACCTCGCCGCCCGCGTCGCCGACCTCGACGACATACGCAACCGGGCGATCGCCGCCAGCCTGGGCCTGCCGCCGCCCGGGGTGCCTGAACTGTCACACCCGTACGTGCTCGTCGCCACCGACCTGGCGCCGGCGGACACCGCCACGCTCGACCTGTCAAAGGTCGTCGCGCTGGTGACGGTGGAGGGCGGACCAACCAGCCACACCGCGATCCTCGCTCGTTCGCGCGGGATTCCGGCGATGGTCGGCTGTGCCGGTGCGGCACGGCTGCGCGACGGCGACCAGGTTCTGGTCGATCCTGCCCACGACGTCGTCGTGCTGAACCCCGAGCCGGCCAGGGTCAGCGCGGCCCGCGCCGCCGCAGCCGCCGCGGTCGAGTCGACCGGCGCCGCAGGGGCGGGCGCCACCGCCGATGGGAAAGCGGTGGCCCTGTTGGCGAACATCGGCGGTCCCGACGATGTCGCCGGGGCACTCGCTGCCGGTGCCGAGGGAGTCGGCTTGCTGCGCACCGAGTTTCTCTACCTCGACGCGGAGCGCGCGCCCTCCGTCGAGGAACAGGAGGGGATCTACCGCAGGATCTTCACCGACCTGGGCGATCGGCGGGTGGTGGTGCGGGTGCTGGACGCCGGCGCCGACAAGCCGCTGGCCTTCCTCCCGGTAGGGAAGGAGCCCAACCCGGCCCTCGGTCTGCGCGGCATCCGAGCACTTCGGGCGTACCCCGACATCCTGCACGACCAGCTCGCCGCCATCGCTCGTGCCCAGTCCGGCACGGCCGCCACGGTATGGGTGATGGCGCCCATGGTCGGCGAACCGGCCGAATCAGAGTGGTTCGTCGCCCAGGCCCAGCAGGCCGGGCTGGCGACGGCCGGCGTGATGATCGAGGTGCCATCCGCGGCGCTGCTCACCGAGGAGATCCTGAGCTCGGCAGCCTTCGTCAGCCTCGGCACCAACGACCTGGCCCAGTACGCGCTGGCAGCCGATCGGCAACTCGGCACGCTCGCCCACCTGCTGGACCCGTGGCACCCTGCGGTGCTGCGTCTGATCGGCATCAGTGCCGGTGCCGCCGCACGCGCGGGCAAACCGATCGGCGTGTGCGGTGAGTCGGCCGCCGATCCGCTGCTGGCCTGCGTGCTGGTCGGGCTGGGCGTGGGCTCGCTGTCGATGGCCCCGACCGCGCTCGGCGCGGTACGCGCCACGCTGGGCCGGTACACCTATGACGAGTGCGTCCGGATGGCCGACCTCGCGCGTACCGCCGGCTCGGCGGCGCAGGCCCGCGCGGTGGTCCGGGAAGCCGCCGACGCGCTGTGAACCTGAGGACAGAAAAGATCCGCAGTGGGAAATCATGACCATAGGACGATCACCAACGGGGACGCCGCCGCTGCCGCACCTCTGCATCGGCAACGCGGTCGCGAAGCCCAGCGGGACGACCGGACACACCACCGGCCCGGGGAAGCCCGACAGGTCGGCGAGCTGCGCGCAGCCAACGTACGAATGGATCCAGGCGATCCCCGAACCGGGGCAGCGGATCGCCGACGCCGGGACATCTACGTCATCATCCTGGCGGTCTTCAGCGGCGCCATCGACGCGTTCGGCTTCCTCGGGCTCGGTGGCTCGTTCACCAGCGTGATGACCGGCAACATGGTGTTGCTGGGAGCGGCGGCGGCCGGCTGGGAGACCGCGCTCGCGGGCCACGTGCTGACGGCGATCGTCGGATACGTCGCGGGCACGTTCGTCGGCGCGCGGATCGCCGGCGAGCACGTTGCGACCGACCCGGTGTGGCCCCCCAGGGTGACCGCCGCACTCGCCGTCGAGTTGGGACTGTTCCTCGCGACCGGAATCGTCTGGCTTGTCACTGGAGCCGCCCCGACGGCAGCAGTCCAGCTGGCACTTCTGGCCACCAGCGCAGCCGGCCTCGGCATCCAGAGCGCCGCGATCGGTCGGTTCGGGGTCGCCGGCCTGTCGACGACCTACCTGACCGGCACACTGACCACACTCGTCACCGGCCTGGCAGCCAGACGACCGATCGGAGCGTTGCGCCGACCCGCCTTCATCCTGCTGGGGCTCGTGGCCGGAGCAGGCGTCGGCGCACTGCTCCTCACCCACGTCCGGCTCCTCGCGCCGCTCGTCCCCTCCGTTCTGCTCGCGACCGTCGTACTTGGGGCCGTCTTCACTATGCGCGACCGCAGCGGAGCCCGTGCCCGGTCACCCCGAGACGCGGGAGAGCCGTGAACCCTGTCTGCTGGTCTCCGAAGTGTCGCCTGATTGCACGGCGCCGCTGCTCGGGCGGATCACTTGATGTCGTCCGCAGGTCGGCCAACCGCAGACGGCGACTCGGAGCCAACCGATGACTCCACGGCCGGATGCTCGCCGGACGGAGGCGACGGCTGGCGGGAAGCGGGCACCGCCGGAGCGACCGGCGGTCGGACCGCCACCGTCGCCGACGGGAAGGCCATCAGCTGGACAACGATCACCAACCCAGGCAACATGACCGACAGGAGAGCGGCGGCGATGAATACGCCTGGCGAGACCCCGTCGGCCCAGTAGCTCCGGTCGACGGCGGTCAAGAGACCGAAGATGGCGGCACAGCTGAGGACGTAGGCAATCCCGAGGTAGGCCGCGTGGGTCACCGCCCGATGCGCCCCGTAACGAAGTCGGGGAGCGAACACGTGCCCGACGACGACCAGCGCGACCAGTGCCGACCATGCCCGGACCAGCCAGTCGAGCCAGGGGTACGTGCCCTCGGGCCGGACATCCCGCAGATAGTCGTGGGCGGTCACCGTCAGCTGCCCGACTATCACCAGGGACAGACCGTACGCGGTCACCCGGATGAACCGGAGCGGGGCTTCGAACTCGCTGCGCCCGGCGATCAGCCACGCCAAGCCGGTGAACAGGGTGAGGGAGCCGACCCCAAGCATCCCAGCCGCCACCGTCGTCTGCGTCCAGACCCGGGGGCAGGTCCGTTCACCGGCGATGACGCCGAAGAAAAAGCTGTCCAGAGCGAACGTGACCAGACCGGCGATGAACATGGTCAATGCCTCGGCCGATGGACGTTTCGGCGTCCCCCTGTCGATCAGCATGACTATGCCAGCGAAGACGAGACCAGCGACCACGCCGGCCAGCTGGGAGTGTGCCCCGGCCGAGCCGAGCGGGTTCCAATCTACCGACTCACAGAGTTCACCCACCGGCACCTCGCTCAAGTCCTTGGCAGTCGGACCACACCGTCGGCCTATCGGTAGAAGTTCCACTGTAGAGGGCGAAGGCAAGGATCTCCGGACAGATCACCGCCCGTACGGGGACATGGACGTCGCACGGGCAGGGCGTGACCGCCAGGCCGGGCCATCTGCTGGGTTCGCGCCGCCGTCGGGGCGGTTGTGCAGCTGCCGGCCTGACGGCGGCCTCACTTCAGCTGCCGGCCTGGCGGCCCGGCCTCACTTCAGGTGCCGGGCGAAGAACCGGTTCCCGGCGTCCCCCTCGAACTGCGGGACGCCGGTGTGCCCGCCCATGTTGGCGTGCAGCGTCTTCTCCGTGGAGCCGAAGGCGTCGAACAGGTCCAGGGCCAGCTGCCGGTCGTTCCCTTCGTCGTCCCACTGCAGCAGGACCTGCAGCGGAATGGTGACCTGCCGGGCCTCCTCGAACATGGTGCGGGGCACGTAACTCCCGGCGAACAGAAGGGCGGCCGAGATGCGCGGCTCGACCACCGCCAGCCGGACGCCGATGGCGATCACCCCTCCCGCGTACCCGACCGGGCCGCCGATCTCGGGCAGCGAAAGGAGGGCGTCCAGGGCGGCCCGCCATTCCGGGACCGCCTTTTCGACCAGCGGGAGGACGAGCCGGTCCACGATCTCGTCGTCGACCGGCTCGCCGGCCTCCACCGCCCGGCGCAGGTCGGCGCGGGCCTCCTCGGCGGCGGCGGAACGGGGCCGGTCACCGCCCCCGGGCAGCTCGATGGTGGCCGCGGCGAAGCCTTCCGCCGCGCAGTGCCGGGCCCGGGCCACCAGTCGGGGGTACATCTTGTGCAGTCCGCCGGGCTGGCCGAGCAGGATCAGCGGGGCGGGTGCGGATGCGGATCCGGGCGTCCACAGGATGCCGGGGATCTCGCCGAGGGTGAATTCGCGTTCGAGGACACCGTCGTCGAGGCGCTGTTCGGAAGTGAATCGCATGGTCGTGCCTTTCGGGAGTGCTCGTGAACGGCGCTCCCGGACGACCTATCGCCCGACCGTGACCCCGCAGGGGAGCACCCATGTCGATACGTTCACGGGTACCACCTCCTCGGTCTCTCGCACGGCCTCCGGAAAAGTAGCAGGGGTCGCCGCGGTCGCCAACAGGTTTTCGCGAGGCTCCGAGGCCGGCTGCGAAGGTGGTCACGCTCAGCCCCGATCAGCTCACGCAGGTACCACCGCACCGGCTCGACCCGGATCCGACCTGCCGCCTAGCAGATCCCACAACTTCGTTTGTAGGTTTCCTCCAACTGCGACGTCCTGATGTTGGGGGTCGACCAGTCGCACCCGCACGGTGCACCTGGGCAGCATGATCGGCATGGGAATTCTCGACGCGCTCGCCGCACGCGTGCTCGCCGGCGGACGGGCCACCCGCGACGAGGCACGTGCCGTACTGGGCACCAGCGATGACGATCTGCTCGACGTGGTGGCCGCGGCCGCTCGGGTACGGCGGCGGTACTTCGGCAACCGGGTCAAGCTCAACTACCTCGTCAACCTGAAGAGCGGGCGCTGCCCGGAGGACTGCGGCTACTGCTCGCAGCGGCTCGGCGCCGAGTCCGGGGTGCTCTCCTACACCTGGCTGAGCCCGGAGCGGGCCGCCGAGGCGGCCAGCGCCGGGGTCGCCGCCGGCGCCAAGCGGGTCTGCCTGGTTGCCAGCGGCCGTGGGCCCACCGACCGGGACATCGACCGGGTGGCCCGGACGATCGCCGCGATCCGGGACCGGCACGCCGACATCGAGGTCTGCGCGTGCCTGGGCCTGCTCGGCGCCGGACAGGCCGGCCGGCTGCGCGAAGCCGGCGCCGACGCGTACAACCACAACCTGAACACGGCCGGCGAGCGCTACCCCGACATCTGCACCACGCACACCTACGCCGACCGGGTGTCCACGGTGGAGATGGCCCGGAGCGGCGGGCTGTCGGCCTGCTCCGGGTTGATCGCCGGGATGGGTGAGAGCGACGACGACCTGGTCGAGGTGGCCTTCGCACTGACCGACCTGGCACCGGACTCGGTACCGGTGAACTTCCTGATCCCCTTCGACGGCACCCCGATGGCCGGCCGCTGGCAACTCACCCCGCAACGCTGCCTACGGATCCTGGCCATGGTGCGCTTCGTCTTCCCCGACGTGGAGGTACGGCTGGCCGGCGGGCGGGAGATACACCTGCGCACGCTGCAACCACTGGCCCTGCACATCGCCAACGCGATATTCCTCGGCGACTACCTGACCAGCGAGGGCCAGGCTGGCCACGCCGACCACGACATGATCAACGACGCCGGCTTCGTCGTCGAGGCGGCCGGGGAGCCCAGCCTGCCCCTCCAGCGGGCCGCCGCCGGGATGCCGGTGACCACCGCCGGGGACCTGACTGCGCCTACCGACCTGGTGCGGCTGCGTCGCCGGGGCGCCGGTACCGACCTGCCGCCGAACACCTGACACCGCCGGCCCGGTTCACGCCTTGTCGCGCACACCCGCCACCTGACATCGAGTCGTGCCGGGAACTCGCCGCGGACCGGCGACCTCAGCCTCGTTCGGCTGGCGCCAGGGCCGTGCACGCCGGAGCCGGGCCCGCGGGACGACGTCCCGCGGACTCGGCGACGTGTCACAGGGAGCCGTGCCAGGCCGTGTTCGTGGCGGTCACCCCGTCCGTGACACCGGCGAGGCCGAGGCCGTCGGGGACGGTACGGAGCCGGGATAGTTCTTGAAGTCGCCCAACTCGTCCAGCGTGATGACGTACTCATGATGGTAGATCTTTGTCAGCAGCTCGCGCGGATTCACCGTGCCGTCCTGCACGAACGAGCCGGACCAGGTCACGAACCAGCTCCAGTGCGCCTGGTAGGCCTCCAGCAGATCCGGATCCGGGATGCCGCCGACCTCGCCGAGCGCGACCAGCTTCCGGTCCGAGCCCAGGCCGACCAGCTCGTCGTACGCGCCGCTCTGCGCGCCGTGGTCGCCCTGCGGCGGGTAGGAGTCGATGCTCACCACGTCGACCACGTCGTCACCGGGATACCAGGCCGGGGACTTGGAGTTCCACACCCAGATCAGGTTGTCGATGTGGTGGATGTTGGTGATCCGGTCGTAGAGGATCCGCCACAACTCCTTGGTGGGCTCGGGACCCTTCGCGCCCCACCAGAACCAGCCGCCCTCCGCCTCGTGCAGCGGCCGCCACAGGATCGGGATCCCGGCGTCCTCCAGCCGTTGCAGCTGTACGGCGATCGCGTCGATGTCGCGGATCAGTAGCTGGTAGTCGGCGGACGTCTTGTCGGCGAGCGCGGCCTGCACGTCGAACGTCGTCGAGTCGGTGTAGAAACCACGCCACCATTCGTGGCCCTCGGTGTCGATCAGGCCGCTGGGTGCGTTCCAGTGCCAGCACAGGGTGGCCATGCCGCCCCGGGCGTCCCAGTCGATGATGTTCTCGACCTCCCGGGAGGTGGTGCCGCGCTCGACGCGGCTGGGGGAGTAGTCCATCAGGTCGAAGCCGCCGACCGCGGGCGCCTTGCCGATGTTCTGCTCGACCCAGGAGATGCTGGCCGCGTCCTGCTGGCCGGAGAGGATGTGCCGACCGTAGTTGTCGGCCAGGTAGCGCATCAGTGAGCGGGCCTGCGCCGAGGCCGCGTCGTTGACGAGCGCGCCGGTGACCTGGTGCGGCGGCCGGTCGTCGGATGGGGTGACGGTGATCGCGTCGATCTCGTACCAGCCCCAGTTGTTGAGCACGGTGACCGTGTTGTCGCCGGCGGCGAGGAGCACCTTCCCCGCCGCGGCAGTGCTGAACGACGTGGTCTCGGTCAGCGTCAGGTCGCCCAACCCGGCGCCGTTGAGCTGCAGGCTGGCGACCTTCTGCCCGTGCGGGGCGCGGTAGCGGACGGACAGGTCGTGCAGACCGCCCGGGCTGTCGGGGATTGTGATGGTGACGCTGTCGGTGGCGGTGTCGAAGCCGTTGACGTAGCCGGTGCCGGAGTAGCCGGCGGCGGTGGTGTCGACGGTGGTGCCGTTGAGCACCCCGTCCTCGGCCTCGTAGCTGAGCGTCCCGGCGGCGGACGCCTCGGGGCTGAATCGGATGACGGTCGCGGCGAGCATGGACAGTGCGGCGCCGGTGACGAGCACGGCCCGTCTTCTGGAGATGGGCATGGATGACCTCACAGGAGTGTTGTGCGGCGTCCGCTCAGGTGAGGATTACCAGGTACGACGGCACGCCGCCCGGATCGGGGATCGCGACTCCTGCCCGGTGGAGTCATGCCACCGGTCCCGGCTCAGCGTGGCGTGGCGACGGTAACAGGGCGGATACCCGGGGTCAACCACGCCAATCGGGCCACCTCCGGCCGGCGGTTCAACGGAGCAGTCGACCGAAGCGCCGCAGCTCCTCGGTGAAGATCTCCGGTTGCTCGAACGCGGCGAAATGGCCGCCCCGGGCAGCCGTGTGGAAGTAGACGAGCGCGGACCCGTAGACGCGATCGGCCCAGATCCTCGGAGTTGGGATGATCTCGCCGGGAAAGACCGTGAATCCGACCGGGACCGTGAAGTCGTCGGGTGTGCCGGCGGCCCGCGCGTCCTCCCAGTAGATCCGCGCCGAGGAGGCCGCGGTGCCCGGCAGCCAGTACAGCATGATGTCGTCGAGCATCCGGTCGATGCCGAGGACCCGTTCGGGGTTGCCGTCGCTGTCGGTCCACTCCATGAACTTCTCGTAGATCCACGCTGCCTGCCCCACCGGGGAGTCGGTCAACGCGTACCCGATCGTCTGGGGGCGGGTGGACTGCTGGTAGATGAAGCCGGCGCCGTCGTCGAAGAACCGTTGCAGCTTCTCCAGCGCCTCCTGTTCCGGGGGCGTGGGCGGATCGCTGACCGGGGGCTGGAACACGGGGAGGAAGTTGAGGTGGATCCCGGCGAGTCCGGCGGGTCCCAGCTTGGCGAGCTCGTGCGTTACGGAGCCGCCCAGGTCGCCGCCCTGGGCGAGCCAGTGACGGTAACCGAGACGGAGCATGAGTTCGGCCCAGGCTCTGGCGATGCGCTGGATGTTCCATCCGGTCGTGGCCGGCCGGTCGGAGAATCCGAAGCCCGGTAGGGAGGGCACCACGACATGGAACGCGTCCGCGGCGCTCCCGCCGAACGCCGTGGGGTCGGTCAACGGCCGGATCACGTCGAGGAATTCGACCACCGAACCCGGCCAGCCGTGGGTCAGCAGCACCGGTACGGCGCCGGCGTGCCGGGAACGTACGTGTAGAAAATGGATCCCCAGCCCGTCGATCTGGGTGCGGAACTGGCCGAACCCGTTCAGCCGCGCCTCGACCCGACGCCAGTCGTACCGCGTCCGCCAGTGCTCGACCAGGCCGCGTACCCGCTCCAGTGGCACACCCTGGGAGCCGTCCGGAACGGTCTCCCGCTCCGGCAACCGGACCGTCGCCAACCGCCGTTGCAGGTCGCGCAAGGCGCTGTCCGGCACCGACAGCCGGAACGGTGTCACGTCCGTCGTGGCCGCCGGCAACGTCGCCCCGGGTTCGGCGGACGCCGGCGATGCGGTTCGTCCCGCCAACCCGAGCGGGCCCGCGACGGCGCCGACCGTGGCGGCCGCCAGCAGGGTCCGCCGAGTGGTCAGGCCTAGCGTGTCTTCGTTCCGCACGATTTCTGCCTTCCTTGTCCGAGTGGTCGACAAGAAGCGACGGCCCGCGCCGGTGGTCGCGATGAACATCACGGTGCGACCCGACCGGGCATCGCGGCACGTCGAATGCTTGCCTCCCCGCACCCTCGCAGGCCTCCTGGCAGGTCACCAACGATTCGACGGTGGTGGAATCCGCCGTCGTCGTCGTTGCCTCACCCGGGATCCGGGCTGCCCCGCTCGAACCCCGGACCACCGGCGGCGAGCAGTCCACTGGCCAATGACGTGCGCCGGTACAACACCCGCCGCCCGGAACGCCACGACGTGACCAGGCCGTTACGGCGCAGCACCGACAGGTGGAAGCTGACCGACGGTGCGCTCTGCCCGAGTTCACGGGCGAGGTCGGTGGTCGACTTCGGCAGCGCCAGTCGGCTGAGGATCGCCGCGCGGCTGTGGCCCAGCAGCGCACCCAGCGCGTCGTCGTCGTAGTCGACGTCCCGGGAATCGCCACCCCACAGCGCGCCGATCCCGCGACAGGCGTAGACGAGGCTCGCGGGTCGGCCGGGGGCCTTGTCCACCAGCAGATTCGGCCACGCGAACACCGACGGGACCAGCACCAGCCCGTCACCTGCCAGGTCATGGTCGACCGAGTGCCGGGGCTTGTCGATCCGGAGGATCTCACCCCGCACGCTGATCTCCGGGTGCAGACTCGACAGCAGCGCGTCGACACCACCGCCGGTCAGCCGGCCAGCCCGATACGCGACGTCGTCGTCCAGCACCGCGCGCAGCTCCCGCCAATGCGGTTCGATCGCCACCGACCAGTACCGCCAGAGCGCGTCCGCCAACCGCCGGGCACCCGCCGCCCCTTCGGCGACCAACGCCCGCGCCGGCGCCGGCATCGACCCCCGACCCCACACCATCTCCAGGTCGGCGCGGATCGCCGGCACGGGCGACCCGGCAACCAACCGCAGCTGGTCGTCGATGGTGTCGGCGTCGGTGGCCGCCGCGAACAGGAAATCGGCAACGTACGCGTGCGCCGGCACCACCGCGCCCAGCAGCGCCATGTCCACCCCACGCAGGCCGTCCCGCGTCGCCTCCAACCAGCCCTGGTGCAGCGGCGACACCCGACCCGACGACAACTGGTACAGGCTCTCGATCACCTCGGCAAGAGGTGAGAACGCGAACCGCATCCTCGCCACATCGGCCAGCCCCATCCGCAGCCGGATCACCCCGCCATCCTAGGCGTCGCGGACGCGGAGACCCCCGCCCTTGACCCTCGACGTCAGGCCGACGCGCTCCCCGTGCCCGGGGTCTGGCAGGGTCGCACGTCAGCCGCGTTCTCGCAGCACCATGACGCCGTACGGGTCGAGGGTGATCGGCTGGCCGTGCTCGACCCCGTCGCCGGAGAGCAGGTCGGACCCGGCGCGATGCGCGGGGACGGTGACCGGCTGGGCGCCGTGGTTGAGCAGAAAACGCAGCCGCGACCCG
The DNA here is from genome assembly GCF_050936375.1 of Plantactinospora sp. CA-290183. Taxonomy (NCBI): domain Bacteria; kingdom Bacillati; phylum Actinomycetota; class Actinomycetes; order Micromonosporales; family Micromonosporaceae; genus Plantactinospora; species Plantactinospora sp. CA-290183. The sequence goes on from NZ_JBNJMX010000004.1 coordinate 25,343, forward strand.
TCCGGCGCCACCCGCACGGCCGTTTCGAGCTCGGGCACGTCCGGGTAGGGCCCGAGCAGGTCGTGCTGGTCCAGGATCCGCCGGACGACCCAGGAGACACCCTCCTGGTCCAGGCCGGCGGCGACGTACCAGCCGTGGCCGGCGCCGAAGGTGTGCCGGGTGACGGCCGGGGTGCCGGCGTAGAAGTCGGCCCGGTAGGTGCCGACCACCTCGGCCCCCTGCGGAATCACCAGCTCGAACACCAGCCGTGACCCGACCTCGACCTCGTCGGTCCCGGCGGTCAGCCGGACCGGGTTGACGACCGCTGGCTCGCGGGCGTCCCACTCGTCGATCCGGATGCCCATCAGCGGGGCGAGCGGGCCCGGCACGTCCATCAGGAAGGCGTTGTCGTGCTCGTCGACGCGTCCGGACAGGAAGGTCGTCACGACCGACCCGCCGCGCGCGGCGACCGCTTCGAGCCGCTGCGGCAGGTCGCCCTTGAGCATGTGCAGCGCCGGTGCGACCACCACGTCGTACCGGGACAGCTCCGCGGTGACTCCGACGACGTCGACGTCCGCCCCGGCGTCCCAGAGCGCCCGGTGGTAGGCCAGCACCACCTGCTGGTAGCGGACCAACCGGGAGGGGCCGTCGGAGATCTCCAGCGCCCACCAGCTGTCCCAGTCGAAGAGCAGCGCGACCCGGGCCGGCGTCCGGGCACCCAGCACCGCACCGCCGAGCCGCGCCAACTCGGCGCCGAGCGCCGCCACCTCGCGGAACACCCGGGTGTCGGCGCGACCCGCGTGGCCGATGACCGCCCCGTGGTACTTCTCGCAGGCGCCTCGGGAGGCTCGCATCTGGAAGAAGAGCACCGAGTCCGCGCCGTGCGCCACCGCCTGCCAACTCCACAGCCGCATCACCCCGGGCCGCTTCAGCGGGTTCACGTCCCGGGAGGCGGTGTAGCTCGGCGTCTGCTCCATCAGCCAGAACGGCTGGCCGTCCGCCGACCCGCGCATCAGGTCGTGCGCCAGCGCCATCCACGCCGGCGACCTGTCATCCGGCGGGTAGTTGTCCCACGAGACGAAGTCGAGGTGCGCCGCCCACCGGTGGTAGTCGATCGGTCGGTACATGCCCATGAAGTTCGTCGTCACCGGTAGGTCGCTGGACTCCCGGATGGCCGCCTTCTCGTCCCGGAAGTTGGCGAGCATCGCGTCCGACATGAACCTCAGGTAGTCCAGGGTGATGCCCTGGAAGGCGGTGTGGTTCGGCCCGCGCCAGTGCTCGGTGAGCGCCGACGGCGGCTCGATCTCCTCCCAGGCGGTGAAGGTGTGCGACCAGAAGGTGGTGTACCAGGCCGCGTTGAGCGCGTCCAGGGTGCCGTACCGGCGGCGGAGCCAGGTGCGGAAGCCGGCGGCGCAGAGGTCGCAGTAGCAGGCCCCGCCGTACTCGTTGCCGACGTGCCAGGCGACGACCGCCGAATTGCCGGCGTACCGGGCCGCGATCCGGCGGGCCACCTCGGTGGAGAGCCGGCGGAAGGCCGGCGAGCTGGGGCAGGAGTTGTGCCGCTGCCCGTACCGGTGGCGGCGCCCCTCGAAGTCGGTGCGGGTCACCTCGGGGAAGGCCCGGGCCAACCAGGGCGGGTGGGCGCCGGTGCCGGTGGCCAGGCAGATGCTCCGTCCCTCCGCGCCGGCCCGCCCGACGATCCGGTCCAGCGTCGAGAAGTCGTACACGTCCGGAGCCGGCTGGGTCAGTGCCCAGGTGAAGACCCCGAGCGTCACGGTGTCGATCCCGGCGGCGTCGAAGAGCCGGTAGTCGTCCGTCCACACCTCCTCCGGCCACTGCTCCGGGTTGTAGTCCCCGCCGAACGGGATCTTCGCGGTGGCGGGCAGGCCCGTCCCGTTCCCTCGCCGACGTTCGCTCATGCGGTGAACTCCTCCTGGATGGCGTTGGTCATCGGGCGGCCGGTCCGGAGCAGCAGCAGGGCCAGCACCGAGCCCAGCAACGCGAGCACCGCCTCGGAGGTGAGCGCCGTGATCCCCGTCGCCACGACCAGCAGGCAGGCGTTGCCCAGCGTGACACCACGGGTACGGACGAGGAAGTAGAAGGCCAGCCGGGCGACGTCTCGTACCCGGAAGGTGAACAGCGTGGTGATCAGCAGCGCGTTGGCGGCCCACAGGGTGACCCAGACGGCGGCCAGGACCAGCAGCACCGCCCACCAGCCGGGCAGACCCACGGCGTCGAGGTGGGCGAGGCCGAGCCCTGCCACGGTGAGCCACCCCAGCCAGGGGATCCAGATGCCCAGGACCGGTCGGAAGTTGGCGCGGTAACCGCGCCAGAACTCCGCCGCAGGGTGCAGGTCCGCGAGATCCCCGCGGTGCCGGTGCAGCGCGTACAGGGCGGCGGAGATGGCCGGGCCGAGCGGGAGCGCACAGGCCGCGGCCAGCGGAAGGTTGCTGGGGTCGCGATCCAGCAGGACGAGCGGGACTATGCCGGGCACGGCGGTGAGCAGGAACAGCAGCTCGACCACCAGCAGGCGGTAGATCAGTGCCACGGCCCGGGAGAGTGGACCCTCCCCGAACTGCCGGGACGCCGCCGCGCTGCTCATCGATCCTCCCGTTCGCCCCACCGGTGCCGGCGGCCGGGGTCGGGCCTGGAGCGGCCCGACCCCGACCGGGCGGTCAGCCGTGTTCCTTCTGGTAGCGCTCGTGCGCCTTGTTGACCAGGTCCATGTAGGCGTCCATGTTCTTGCCCTTCAGCTCGGCCACGTAGGCGTCCCACTCGGCGAGGTCGCGCTGGCCGAGGATGAACTGCAGCGACGACTGGGTGACGAAGTCCTTCAACGGCGTCTCCCACAGCGAGGCCTGCTCGCGCTCCTCGTCGGTGAACGGGTACGGCGGGTCCACCGCGATCGGCTTCCTGGTGTCCATCACCGCCTGGAACTCCAGCTCCTCGGCGGAGAAGAACGACCGCACGATCTCCGGGGTGCCGCCGTAGACGAACACGCCGTTGAAGAAGCCGTAGTCCTCCTGGAGGTGCTTGCTGCCCTTCGGGTTGAGCCCGACGACGTCGATGTCGGGCGTCAGGGTCCGCTTACCGGAGGCGTCCTTGGTGTAGGTCGTGCCCTCGACGCCCCACTTGGCGAACTCCTGCCCCGCGTCGGAGTAGAACAGCCAGTCGACGAACTGCATCATGGCCACGAAGTTCTCGCTCTCCCGGGCCTTCTTCGAGATCATGACGCCGTTCTCGATACGGAGGGTGGGATTGATCTCGCCCGCGGGACCGACCGGCAGCGGGATCTTGGTGAGCTTCGCCTTCGGCTGGGTCTTGGCCAGGTCCGCCCGGTAGTCGTTGACGAGGCTCTGCGCGTTGGAGCTGATCACGAACGACTTGCCGTTGGCGAGCTTCTGCCGGGCCTGCTCGTCGGTCTGGGTGAAGCTCTCCGGGTCCATCAACCCCTCGGCCACCAGCTTGTTGAGGTACTGCAGCATCTGCCGGTACTGGTCCATGGCACCGGTGTAGACCAGCTTCTTGGCGGTCGGGTCCCAGGTCGCGTGCACGTATCCCCAGCCGCCCTGAGTCCCGTAGGACCGGGCGAGGATGTTCAGCAGGGCACCGCCGGGCTGCGGCTTGTGCCACCGGTCCGAGAACGGAAACGTGTCGGGATGGGCCGCCTTCATCGCCTTGAGCATGCTGTACACCTCGTCCCAGGTCTTCGGGATCTCGAGGTCGAGCTCGTCGAGGATGTCGGTCCGCACCGCCAGGGAGTAGTCGTGGGTCGGCTTCTCGTGCAGCCCGGGGAGCAGGTAGAACTTGCCGTCCGCCTGGCGGAGCGTGTTCATCTCGGGCTGGAGGCCCCACCTCGAGATCTTGTCCTTCAGGTTGGGCATCAGGTCGAGGTAGTCGCTGACCGGCAGGATGGCACCGGAGGAGACGAAGACGTCCTCCTGGTTCGGGTAGGTCTTCGGGATGATGAACGGGGCGTCACCGGCACCGATCAGCAGGCTCCGCTTCTGCTCGTAGTCGCTCAGCGGTACGGCGACGGGTTCGAGCGTGACGTTCGCCCGCTTGTTGAGCTCCGACCAGAACAGCCAGTCGTTCTTGAGTGGATAGTTCGGGTGGTTGTTGTAGAGAACGGAGAACTTCACGGGCTCGGTGGCCTTGAACTGGTCCCCGACACCGTACGTGGCCATCGCGCCGGCGCGATTGGCCGACAGGTCCTCGGCGTCGGTCGAGTCGTCGCCGCCGCAGGCGGCGAGGGAGAGGGTGAGTACACCGGCGACGACCACCGCTGCTCGGCGGTGGATCCGTTGAAACATGGGGCTTCCCTTCGGTGTGCGAGGCGGTGGATCGGGCGGTTCCGTTCCTGCCTGCCAGGGCTATCCCTTGACCGCGCCGAGCATGACCCCGGACACGAAGTAGCGCTGGATGAAGGGATAGACCAGCAGGATCGGCAGGGTGGTGAGCACGATGGTGACGGCCTGCAGGGTGGCGGCTGCCTGGACCTCGTCGGCGTCGGCGATGACGCCGACGTTCTGCGCACTGGTGGCGCCCGCGATGAGATTGCGCAGGTAGACGGTGACCGGGAGAAGATCCTGCTGGTCCATGTAGAGAAAGGCGGTGAACCACGAGTTCCAGAAGGACACCGCGTAGAACAGCACCATCGTGGCGACCACGGCCTTCGACAGCGGCAGCACGACCCGGAGCAGGGTCATGTACGTGTTCAGGCCGTCGACGGCGGCGGCCTCCTCCAGCTCGACCGGCAGGTTCTCGAAGAAGGCCTTCATGACCAGGAGGTTGAAGACGTTGATGGCGTTGGGCAGGACGACGGCCCAGATGGTGTTCGTCATGCCCAGGCTGCTGATCAGCACGTAGTTCGGGATCAGCCCGCCGGTGAAGAACATGGTGAACACCGCGATCCCGACCAGGGCGCCGCGTCCCCGGAGCTGCTTCTTGGACAGCACGTAGGCGTAGCAGGTGGTCAGCACGATGGAGATGAACGTGGCGACGACGGTGTACACGACGGTGTTGCGGTAGTTGGTCCAGAACATCGAGTCCGACATCACCAGGTGGTACGTGGTCAGGTTGAACCCGCGGGGGACGAGGGTGACCTCCCCGGCGATGATGTACGCCTCGTCGCTGAACGAGCGGGCCACGATGTTGACGATGGGATACAGCGTCACGACCACGACGGCGACCAGGATGACGGCGTTGACCGCCTGGAACGCCCGGTAGCCCCGGGTGGCCCGGGGTCCCCGCGGCCGGAGGGCCGGCTTCACGGTGCTGGTCGGGTCGACGGTCACCACAGGCTCGTCCCCACTGTGCGACGGGCGATCGTGTTCGCCGACAGGACCAGGGTGAGCCCGATCAGGGCCTCGAACAGTCCGATCGCGGCGGCGTAGCTGAAGTTGCTCGACTCGAAGCCCATCCGGTACAGGTACGTCGAGATCACGTCAGCGGTCGGATACGTCAACGGGTTGTAGAGCAACAGGACCTTCTCGAACCCGACCGCCATGAACGTCCCGATGTTGAGGATCAACAGCGTCACCATCGTCGGCCGGATGCCGGGCAGCGTGATGTGCCAGGTCTGGCGCCACCGGTTGGCACCGTCGATCCGGGCCGCCTCGTAGAGGTCGGTGTCCACGGCGGTGAGGGCGGCGAGGTAGAGGATCGTGCCCCAGCCGACGGTCTGCCACACCTCCGAGGAGACGTAGATCGCCCGGAACCACTCCGCCCGTTGCAGGAAGGGAATGGGGTCGCCGCCGCCGACGGCGCCGAGGATCTGGTTCACGGTCCCGTCGACGGAGACGAGCTGCATGACCATGGCGGCCACGATCACGACCGACAGGAAGTGCGGCAGGTACGACACCGACTGGACGAACCGCTTGAGCCGGCGGGTCCGGACCTCATTGAGCAGCAGCGCCAGGACCACCGGCAGCGGAAAGCAGACCAGCAGGGTCAGTGCTCCCAGGACCAGGGTGTTGGTGAACACCGACCAGAACGTCGGGTCACTGAGGAACATCCGGACGTAGCGCAGGCCCACCCAGTACTCGCCGAGCACGCTGCCGCCCGGCTGGAAGCGCCGGAAGGCGATCACATTGCCGAGCATCGGCAGGTACCGGAAGATCAGGAAGAAGAGCAGCGGCAGGATCGCCAGCGAGTAGAGCTGCCAGTCGCGGCGCAGCGCCCGCCGCCAACTCCGGCGCCGGGTGGGGCGGCGGAGCGTCGGACCGGGATGCCCGGTGGAGCGACGCTCCGGCTGCGCCGGTGGGCGCGTCCCCGGTGGCAGATCCAATGTGTCGGGCGTGCTCATCCCTGAAACTCCTTGGCGGGACGCGGGAGCGGCGCGGCCTGCCCAGCGGCGGGATCGTCGTCGGCGGGCAACTTGCTACTCATGCCACCCTCTCGGTCCGGACGTCGCGTCGATGCTCGCGGCGGCGGAAGGCTCACGGCAACATGCCGGCGAAAGTTTCGGAAAAAGCGCGCTACCTGTGCCGGGCAACTTAAGCGCCGCCTCAGGGGGTGTCAAGGGTCGATCAATCGGTCCCACGCTGATCGCGTGCAGTACGGTCCGGAGGACAGCCGGCGTTGGAGCCGACGCGGACGGATCGTCAGCCCCCCGCGTGGTTCCCCAGCCCAACGGGATGTTCCGAAACTTTCGAGCCCGTGTGCGGCGCCGGCCTTCGGGTGTTGACCGGGTGCGGCACTCTGGCCCTGCCATGTCGACCGACGGCGATGGATCGTGCGCCTGCGTGTCTGTCGACTGGCCCCGCTGTGGCCCTGGGGTGGAGGGATGGCGCGTGCTTCGGATGTACGGGGATCCGGACGAGCTGGATCGGCTCGCGGGCCTGCTGCGGCGGCGGGCCGCTGAGGTCCGGGAGCAGGCCGCCGACCACGAGCGCCGGGGGCGGGCGGCGCGGTGGGTGTCGGTGTCGGCGCAGGCGTACCGCGATCGGGTGAGCCGGGACCGGGCGCGGGCGGACCAGGTGGCGGACGAGTTGGACGCGGTGGCGAACGCGATCGTGGCGCACGCCCGGGAGGTACGGGAGACGATCGCGCTGATCGCCCGGATCGAGGAACAGGTCAGGGACTGGTTCGCCGGGGCTGCGGAGCGGCTGCGGGACCTGGCGCCACTGGCCGGCGGGCCGCTGCTGAAGGTCGCGGTGGAGGCCCCGTGGGCGGGTTGGCCGGTGCAGCCCGGCAACTTGCCGGCCCCGGGGGACCGGCGGTGGCTGGAGGTCGGCGACTTCCTGCGGGGCAGGGGAGTTCTCTAGATGGGTGCCGACAATGCCGTGCCACCGGCACACCGGCTGGTGTTGACCGCTCCGGAGTGGACGTTGCTGGTACGCCGCACGGGGTTGACTCCGCCGCCCGGGTTCGCCGTCCTGGACGAGCCGGAGCCGGACGTCCTGCGCGCCGCCGGGCAGGAGTTGGCGGCCCGGGGTGTGGTGACCATCGACGACGATCCCCTGAAGTGCCGGCCGGTGGGGCCGGTGCTGGCGAACCTCGCGACCCTCGTGGCCGCCCGGGCGGTGCTGCGGGTGGAGGTGTCGGTCGAGGGACGGTCGGCGCGGGCGGTGTTGGCGGTGGCCGGGCCGGCGGGCGCGGCGCTGGTGGGGCTGGTCGGCGGCGCGGTCGAGTTGTCGATGTTCGAGGCGGTGGCGCTCGGGCGGGAGCTGGTCCGGCTCGTGCCGGCGGTACGGGACCTGACCGGGGCCACGGCGGGACGGCTCGGTCCGGCGCTCGGCGGCGGCAGCGACTCACGGGTGTCCGGGCGGCTGCCGCTGGCGGCGCTGGCCGAGTACGCCCGCTCCGGCGACCTGGCGGGCGCGGCCGGGCGTGCCGAGGCGGTGGCGGCGTTGGAGTTGACGGCGACACAGGTGCGGCTGGTCGAGCAGGTGCAGGCGCGGACGACCGGGGTGCTGCGGGTGGTGGTGAGTGGCCGCCGTGGTGCCGGGGTGGGCGTCGCACAGGTGGTCTGGCTGGCCACCGGGGACGGCTGGCTCGGGTTGCGGCCGGAGCCGGATGGTTCGGGCCGGCGGATGGTGGCGGTGCGGCCGGTGTCCCGGGAGGAGATCGGGCTGTGGTTGGCCCCGTACCTGGGACAGTTCGTGGAGGACGGCGATGGGTGACCCGGAGTTCGAGGTCAGCGGCGGCGCCGGCGGGACCGGTGCCCGGTACGAGGACATCGGCCTGCTGGCCCAGCACAGTGACGAGTTGGCCCGGGAACTGGCCGGGATCAGCGTGCAGGGGCACGGCATGCTGGCCGATCCGGACCTGGTGGCCTCGGCGGTGCTCAACCCGGACGGGTTCGCGAGGATCGAGGCCGGTCTGCTGCGGGCGTTGGACGGCCCGCAGGGGCTGACCGCGCTGTCGGTCGGCTTCGGGCAGCGGGCGATCGCACTGCGCACCGTCGTCGCCTCCTACCAGGCCGTCGACGAGGAGCGAGCCCGGACGATCGAGACGCTGCGCTGGGCCCTCGGCTACGGGCTCGGCACCGGGATCAAGGCCGCCGCGGTTGGCCCGCTGACGCTGCTGCCGTTGGTGCCGCCGCTGACCGCCGGGTTGCTCATCGGGGACGACGTCGACTGGGAACAACTGGTCACCGACCATCCCGGGATGATCGACACCCTCGTCGGCCTGGGGCCGGGGCTGATCAGCAGCCTGCCGGGCGCGCCGATGGTCGGCGACGTGCCGGGCGCGGCGGACCTGCTCGGCGAGTTCTACGACGACGGCACCTACTCGGTCACCGAGCCTGACATCAACGGGACCGGCAGCAACACCGACGCATCGGACCTGATGGTCAACCCGCCGCGGGGCTTCGGCGACCTGATCGCCGGGCTCAACTACCGCAACGGTGAGGCCGACGCCGGTGAACCGGATCAGATCGACGTGCGGGTGATCATGCATCCGGACGGCAGCCGGGCGTACCTCGTTGACATTCCCGGCACCAAGGAGATGAACATGCCGTGGGGCGCCGACAGCCCGTTCCTCAACGACATGGGTACCAACATTCACGTTCTCGGCGGCGACACCACCTCCCGGCAGCACGCGATCGCTGAGGCGCTGCGGATGGCCGGGGCGAGCGCGGACGACCCGGTGATGCTGGTCGGGCACAGCCAGGGTGGGATGGTCGCGGCCCAGGCCGCGCAGGACACTGCCAGCGGCGCCTTCCCGTACAACGTCACCCACGTCGTCACGGCCGGGTCCCCGATCGGCAACACCGACATTCCAGCGGGGGTGCAGGTGCTGGCGCTGGAGAACGCGCACGACATCGTGCCGCACCTTGACGCCACCGAAAATCCCGACCGGCCCAACCACACCACGGCCACCTTCGACGACCAGAACGGCTCCATCGGTGACAATCACGGCACCAGACAGGCGTACCTACCCGCCGCGCAGGCATTGGACGGGAGCACGGATCCGTCGGTGCAGGCCTACCGGAACAGCGCCGGCGCGTTTCTGAACGGCGAGGCCGTCGAGTCGAAGGTTTACGACCTGCACAGGATGCACTGATGCGAGTTGACGGGAGGGTGCGGATGGGGTGGTCGAGGAGATGCCGGGTGGTGGCCCGTACCGGACGGGTTCTCGGGTTGGTGATGATCATGCTCTTCGCTGTCGCGTCCTGTTCGGGGCTGGCGGAATCGCCGGAGGAACAGGCGGATTCAGATGCGATCGCCGCCGAGATACAGGAAGCTTTGGCGCAACGGCCGGACGTGGTCCGCGTGAGGGTCGGGTACCAGAACAACATAAGCAACTCCGCCAGCGCCTCCGTCACCGCGTTCCTGAAGGCCGGAGCCGACCTCGACCCGTTCATCGACGAGGCCGTCCGCCTACTCTGGCTGAGCAGGCTCCAGCCACTCAGCGCGATCAACGTCTCGGTCTCCGATGCCGACGACATCCACCGCGGCACCACCCGCTACGTCGCTCCGGCCGACGAGGACAAGGCCGACCTGGAACAACGGTACGGACCACGCCCTCCGAAATAGCTGCGGTGGGCTGCGGTCCCTGTCGGGCCAGGCCGATGGGGGTGGCGCCGGGTTACCGCGGCTGACCGGTTGGGCGGTACGCCCGACCGGTCAGCCGGGTGGGCCGCTCTGGTGTTCGGGACATGCCGGTACCGGTCTGGCTGGTCCGGTGGTGGGATACCGGACGTCGGCGTAATCGAGCCTGTACGGGCCGATGGGAACGCTGATGTGTTGATTTGAGATGATATCTGCGGGGCGGGAATCGACTGTGCGCCCGTGGCCACCGCGGTCCTTGGCGCGGTCGTGGCCGGCTACCGCTTCGGACCGCCTGACGCCGGTGTCATACACATTACGTAGCTCGTAGCGCCCGACATGACGTCGATACTTGATTGGTTCCAAAAAATGAACGAGACTCCACGGCGTGCCAACGACGTCGGACTTCGCGAGCATGCTGCGCGCGGCTGCTCTGCGGGTGACGCGTCCCCGCGTGGCGGTGCTGTCCGCGGTGCACCACCATCCGCACGCGGACACGGATTCGATTCTCGGTGTCGTGCGTGACGATCTTGGCGAGGTCTCCCGCCAAGCCGTCTACGACGTGCTGCACGCGCTGACCGCCGCGGGTCTGGTGCGGCGGTTCGAGCCGAAGGGCTCCGTGGCGCGCTACGAGGCGCGGACCGGGGACAACCACCACCATCTCGTCTGCCAATCCTGCGGCGCCATAGCCGACGTCGACGGCGCGGTCGGCTACACCGCGTGCCTGACGCCCGCCGGGCAGTCGGGCTACCGGATCGACGAAGCCGAGGTCATCTACTGGGGCAGGTGCCCCAGGTGTGTCGCGGCGACCCCCGCCGCGCCCGACGGTCGACCGCCGGCACCCAGCACTCGACACGACAGACCCGCACAGCCCTGAACCGAAGTGACCAACGGCAAGAGCAATCAGTCACCAGACGAAGACAGGAAGGACACTCGTGTCTGACAAGAAAGACGCGACCGAGAGCGTCAGCGAAAGCGAAAACCCGGCAATCCCCGCACCAACTGTCAAGGCGACCCGGCCCAGGACGAACCGGGACTGGTGGCCGAATCAGCTGGACCTCTCGGTTCTCCACCAGCACTCGTCGCGGTCCAACCCGATGGGCGAGGACTTCGACTACGCGGAGGAGTTCAAGAAGCTCGACGTCGAGGCGCTCAGGCGGGACCTCTTCGAGCTGATGACGACGTCGCAGGACTGGTGGCCGGCCGACTACGGCCACTACGGACCGCTCTTCATCCGGATGAGCTGGCACGCCGCGGGCACGTACCGGATCGCCGACGGCCGGGGTGGTGGCGGCAGCGGTTCCCAGCGGTTCGCGCCGCTCAACAGCTGGCCGGACAACGCGAGCCTGGACAAGGCGCGCCGGCTGCTCTGGCCGATCAAGCAGAAGTATGGCCGCAAAATCTCCTGGGCGGACCTGCTGGTCTTCGCCGGCAACTGCGCGTACGAATCGATGGGGTTCAAGACGTTCGGATTCGGGTTCGGGCGCGAGGACATCTGGGAGCCCGAGGAGATCTTCTGGGGACCGGAGGACACCTGGCTCGGCGACGAGCGCTACAGCGGCGACCGTGAGCTCTCCGGTCCGCTCGGCGCCGTACAGATGGGCCTGATCTACGTGAACCCGGAGGGGCCGGCCGGCCACCCGGACGCGTTGGCGTCCGCCCGGGACATCCGGGACACCTTCGGCCGGATGGCGATGAACGACGAGGAGACGGTGGCGCTGATCGTCGGCGGCCACACGGTCGGCAAGGCACACGGCGCGGTGGACCCGCAGTACCTCGGCCCGGAGCCGGAGGGCGCCCCCGTCGAGCAGCAGGGCTTCGGCTGGAAGAACTCCTACGGCAGCGGCAAGGGCGCCGACACGCTCACCAGCGGGTTGGAGGGCGCGTGGACCAAGCAGCCGACCAGGTGGGACAACGGCTTCCTGGACAACCTGTTCGGGTACGACTGGGAGCTGACCGAGAGCCCCGCCGGCGCGAAGCAGTGGAAGCCGAAGGACGCCTCGGCCGACGGCACCGTGCCGGACGCCCATGACCCGTCGAAGCGGCACGCCCCGATGATGCTGACGTCGGACCTGGCGCTGAAGATCGACCCGATCTACGAGCCGATCGCGCGGCGCTTCTGGCAGAACCCGGACCAGCTCGCGGAGGCGTTCGCCAAGGCGTGGTTCAAGCTGTTGCACCGCGACATGGGACCGGTTTCGCGTTACCTCGGTCCGTGGGTCCCGGAGCAGCAGCTGTGGCAGGACCCGGTGCCCGCGGTGGACCACGAGCTGATCACGGCCGAGGACATCGCCGCGCTCAAGGGCACGATCCTCGGGTCGGGCCTGTCCGTCTCCCAGTTGGTCGCCGCGGCCTGGGCCTCGGCGGCCAGCTTCCGCGCCACCGACAAGCGCGGCGGGGCCAACGGGGCGCGGGTCCGCCTCGCGCCGCAGAAGGACTGGGAGGTCAACGACCCGGCCGAGCTGGCCACCGTGCTGCAGACGCTCGAACGGATCCAGCAGGACTTCAACGGCGCGCAGTCCGGCGGCAAGAAGGTATCGCTCGCCGACCTGATCGTCCTGGCCGGGTGCGCGGCCGTCGAGCAGGCGGCCAGGAACGCCGGGCACGACATCACGGTCCCGTTCGCGCCGGGTCGTACCGACGCGTCGCAGGAGCAGACCGACGTGGAGACGTTCGCCGTCCTCGAACCGAGGGCCGACGGGTTCCGCAACTACCTGCGCGCCGGGGAGAAGCTGTCGCCGGAGACGCTGCTGCTGGACCGGGCGTTCATGTTGAACCTGACGGCACCCGAGATGACGGTGCTGATCGGCGGCCTGCGGGCGCTGGACGTCAACACCGGGCGATCCTCGCACGGCGTCTTCACCGACCGGCCCGGTGCGCTGACGAACGACTTCTTCGTGAACCTGCTCGACATGCGTACGGAATGGAAGACCGCCGAGTCGGCGGAGAACGTGTACGAGGGCCGGGACCGCGCCACCGGCGAGGTCAGGTGGACCGCCACCGCCGTCGACCTCGTTTTCGGTTCGCACTCCCAGCTCCGCGCCAACGCGGAGGTCTACGCGGCCTCCGACGCGAGCGAGAAGTTCGCGCGTGACTTCGTGGCGGCGTGGAACAAGGTCATGAACCTCGACCGGTTCGACCTCGTCTGATTCCGGTGTCCGGGTCGGCCGCCCACCGGCCGGCCCGGACGTCCTCGGGCGCGTCCCAGCTCAGCGGCGGCGTCGGTGTGCGCACGGTGATCTACCGCGATCCCGACGGCAACGAGATCGGCTTCGGCGGCGCCCCTCAGGCGACCGGCGCGTCCTGACCGCGTACCTCCGCACACACCCTCCGCCCCCGGCCGAAGGTCATCCGGCAGTCGGGACCGGTCAGGCCGGCTCGTCCGGGTCCGGCCGACCGCGTTGCATGTTGCTGATCTCGTTCACGATGCGGGCCAGCGACTGCCGCGTCGCGTGGTCCATGTGCAGGGCGCGCAGCGCGATGTCCCGGACGTCGGAGTCGCGCAGCGCCGTGACGAGGGCCAGCTGGGAGTTGACGTCGTCGACCACCTGATCGTCGAAGAAGTACGCGACCGGTACGCCGAAGAAGGCGGCCAGCGCCTCCAGGTGCCGCTTGGTGGGGTTGTCGCGCTGCCCGGTGCGCAGCTGCCAGACGTACGTCTTGGAGAACGTGCCGGCGGTCAGGGCCTCGCATCCCCGGGCGACCTCGTCGTAGCTGAACTCGCGCCCCTTCGGCTGCACCGCCTTGAACAGATGATCGATCCGGCCGGCCAGCGAACCACCCTCCGCAATGGCCACGGCTATCGCCAGCGTTCGCTGGTGTGAACATCTGCCATGGTGGACACCGTATCACCGCGTTGACATGTGGGCAGTCTCGGATAGTGTGGGCGTTGATCGTTAGCTGGTGTGGACGGTGGATCGGCTGTCCACTCGGGCCGGCCAGCATCGGCAGCACGGGGGTGGCCGATGCTGGCCGGCCAACGCCGGTGTCCCGCGCCGGTCACGTTGCTCTCCGCGCTGCGATGACCTATGGTTCCTAGTCGATGTAGCCGACTCCTTCCCCCGTGGGAGCCGGCTACATCGCTTTCGGGATCTTTAGCCTTGCCAGGCCATGGGAGAGCTCAAGAATGATCCTCCCTGCTCGGCGCTGGAGAGCCGCCTGGCGGTTCCGCCGGCTCCGCCGGCGCTGCACGGCCCGCCTCGCCGCCCTGCGACTGCCGGACACGGCCAGCATGGCCACCCTCTGCGCCCAGATCGGCCGGCAACGGAACCGACCGATCCGCCTGCTCGCGATGCCCCTGCACGAGGCGCGGCCGTGCGGCATCTGGCTCTCGCTGCCCGACGCCGATCTCATCGCCTACGAGGCGAACACCACCCGGATGCACCAGGACCACATCGTCGCCCACGAGTTGGCGCACGTCATCTGCGGACACTCCGTCCTGGGCGACGAGCGGCGCCTCGACACCCGTGCGCTCTTCCCCGACCTGGACCCGGCGCTCGTGCGTACGCTGCTGGGCCGTAGCCACTACTCCGACGAACAGGAGCGGGAGGCGGAGGTACTGGCGTCGCTCCTGCTGAGCCGGGTGGACCGGACCCCGGCGGACCCCGGCGGAGACACCGAGCTCACCCTCCGGCTGAAAGAGGCCCTCCTGGCCCCGAACAATCGAGGACGGCGTACCGATGATGCATGACCTGATCTACGGAGTCGGGGCGCTCGCAGGCTGGATCGCCTTCGGTTACAAACTGAACCACCTGCGCCAGGACCGGACGAACCCTGCGTTGCGCGCCATGGTCGCCGCGTTCGGGTTCTCGGCGGTGGCGTTCACCCTCACCGTCGGGCCGGTCTACCGGCCGATCGACGCCGCCCTGGGCGTTCCCAACCTGACGAAACTGTTCATCCACTCCGGCATGGTCCTGTTCAGCGTGTGCGTCCTGCACCTGCTGGCCTTCTGGCAGTACCCCGCAGCCCGGGCCCGGCACCGCGCCCGGGTGTACTGGACGGTCGGTCTCGCCATCGTCGCCGCCATGTCGGCGCTGATCGTGATCGCACCGGTCCACGACGAGTACACGATCCACTTCTGGAAGACCCACGCCGGAGAGACCCTGCTGCTCTGGTACCTGGTGATGTTCCTGGTGGCGCTCAGCGCCGGGCTGCTCGCGATCGCGTACCGGTCGTGGCGGTTCGGCACGCTCACCGAACAGCTGCCGTGGCTGCGCCGGGGGCTCCGGATCACCGCCCTCGGCGCGCTCCTCAGCTTCGGGTACTGCGTCTGCCGCGGTGCCTACCTGATCCTGGTCCACGCCGGTGTCCAGGTCGAACCGCTCGTCGACATCGCCCAGCCCTTCGCCACCGTCGGCCAGATCGTCTTCTTCACCGGACTCACCCTGCCCGGCTGGGGTCCGAAGACCCGCGTCGACCAACTCAGCGCCTACCGCGCGCTCGAACCGCTGTGGTCGGCACTGCATGACGCCTTTCCCGGGATCGCGCTGCACTCTCCGGCCGAGGGCGACTCCGCCGCCGTGGGGGACGTGAACTACCGCCTCTACCGGCGCATGGTGGAAATCTGGGACGGGTACCTGGCGTTGCGCCCGTACCTGCCGGCGCCGGTGGCCTCCACCCCGGGTGCGGCGGTGACGTCCGAGGACGCGGCCAGGGCGATCATCGAAGGCCTCCGGAACCGCCGGGACGGGTACCAGCCGGCGACAGCGCCGCCGGACCAGCCGCCCGGCG
Organism: Plantactinospora sp. CA-290183; assembly: GCF_050936375.1. Lineage (NCBI taxonomy): Bacteria > Bacillati > Actinomycetota > Actinomycetes > Micromonosporales > Micromonosporaceae > Plantactinospora > Plantactinospora sp. CA-290183. The sequence goes on from NZ_JBNJMX010000004.1 coordinate 41,047, forward strand.
TCCGGGGCGACGAGCTGGCGTGGCTCGTCGCCGTGAGCCGGTCGTTCGCGGGAATGAGGGCAAGGGAGCTTGACCACGCATGAGAACCCACCCGCCCGGCCGAGGGTCTCCGCCGGGGCGCTCTTCGTCGACCACGACGGCCGGGTACTGCTGGTGGACCCGACGTACAAGAGGTTCTGGAACCTGCCGGGCGGCGGCGTCGACGCCGGCGAGACACCCCGGGCGGCGTGCCGCAGAGAGGTAGGCGAGGAGCTGGGGCTCGACACGTCGATCGGTCCGCTGCTCGTGGTCGCCTGGACGGTGAACGGTCCGGACGGGAAGCTCTTCTTCGTCTTCGACGGTGGCGTACTCACCCCGGAGCAGCAGGCGGCGATCGTGCTGGATCCCGGGGAACTCGCCGCGCACGCCTTCGTCCCGGTGGAGCGGGCCCGGTCGCTGCTCTCCGAGCCGCAGTGGGCCCTGATGACCGAGGTGCTGCGGGCCCGCACCGACGGCGTGACCCGGTACGTCGAGTTGGACCAGGTCTGATCCCGGGCAGGCCGGATGGCCCGATGGCGTACCGGATCGGGGCGGACCCCGGGGTGTCAGCCGCCGTGGCTGTCGAGGCGGACCTCGTCCCGAGCGGTCCGCCGGCGGTTGCGCAGCCAGTGGCCGAGGGTCACCAGGCCGAAGCCGGCCGCGTAGATGGCCGTGCTGACGGCGAAGTAGCTGAGCGTGCCGTCCAGCAGCGCCGTCGAGTCGTCGGCGGGGAACGCGGCGGTGGCCCCGTTGGTCCACTCCATCACCAGGTTGGCGGTCTGGAAGGTGTAGACGTGGCCGAAGGCGATCGCGAATGCGAGGTAGGCCGCGAGCCGGTTGCGGATGAGGAGCCCGAGCGGCAGGGCGACGAGGACGGTCAGGATCGCAATCATGGGTGCCTCCGTGTCGAGTGGTCCGCTCCACGGTGGCGGTAAACGGCGCGGACCACATCAGGGCCAGCCCGGGGGTGGCAGGGCCGGCACCGACTCGCCGGACGCGTCCGGACGACAGACCGGGACCGTAACGGGCCGCCCGGACCCGCTCAGCGGGAGTGCTGCGGATGCGTGACCACCAGTACCGGCCGGGGCGACTTCTCGATCAGCGCGAGCGGCAGGCTGCCGAGCAGCCGCTCCGCCACCGCCGGCCGGGTGCTGGACCCGACCACGATCAGGCTGGCCTGCTGCTCGTCGGCGAACTCCAGGATCCGTTGCAGGGGGCGACCGGGCAGCACCGTCCGGCTCGCCTCGACCCCGGCCGCCGCCAGCCGCTGCACCGCCGCCGAGGCGGCCCGCTCCGCCCGCTCCGCGAAGACGCTGCGCGGCGCCGCGGCCAGCCGTTCGAGCTCCACCTCGTCGACGGCGACCACCGCGACCGACGCGCCGTTCTGCCGGGCCAGGTCGGCGACCGCGTCGGCGACCCACGGCTGATCGGCCTTCGGGTTGGCAGCTAGCACGATGTGCATGTCGTCCTCCGATGATGGGTTACCCGCGGCAGCGGCTTCCGCCCGCGCGCGGCGCCTGCGTTGATGCTCGACCCCCGGGGGCGCCGAGACAAGGGTGTCGATACAGGACTGTTCCCGTGGAGCACTTGCGCGCCGATTCGCATAGCGTGAGGCTCTGCGTATCGATGAGGTGTACCAGCCTGCGCCGGCATGATCACCTCGGATGCGAACGTCGGAGGGACGCGGCTGTGGTGGACGCAGGGACGAGCGACGGGACCACCGAACGCGGGGAGCCGACCCTCAAGCGGGTGATGGGCCCGGGCCTGCTGCTGCTGTTCGTCGTCGGAGACATCCTCGGCACCGGGGTCTACGCCCTCACCGGCAAGGTCGCCGCCGAGGTCGGTGGCGCGGTGTGGCTGCCGTTCCTGGTGGCGTTCGCGGTGGCGGTGCTGACCGCCTTCAGCTACCTGGAGCTGGTGACGAAGTACCCGCGGGCGGCGGGTGCCGCGCTGTACACCCACAAGGCCTTCGGCATCCACTTCCTGACCTTCATGGTCACCTTCGCGGTGATGTGCTCGGGCCTCACCTCCGCGTCCAGCGCGTCGAAGGCGTTCGCCGGCAACTTCGCCGAGGCCTTCGACCTGTCGCTCGGCGAGGGCCTCGGGCTGACCGCGGTGGCGATCGCCTTCATGACGCTCATCGCCCTGGTCAACTTCCGGGGGGTGGGGGAGAGCGTCAAGCTGAACGTGCTGCTGACCTGCGTCGAGCTGACCGGTCTGCTCATCGTCATCTTCATCGGCGCGTGGGCGTTGGGTGGCGGCAACGGTGACATGTCCCGCCTGGTGGAGTTCGACTCACCGCCCGGTGAGCACGCGTTCTTCTCGGTCACCGCGGCCACCGCGCTGGCGTTCTTCGCGATGGTCGGCTTCGAGGACTCGGTGAACATGGCCGAGGAGACCAAGGACCCCGTCCGGATCTTCCCGAAGGTCATGCTGACCGGGCTCTGCGTCACCGGGCTGATCTACGTGCTGGTGTCGATCTCGTCGGTCGCCCTGGTCTCGCCCGAGGATCTCAGCGAGGGCGACGCCCCGCTGCTGAAGGTCGTCGCGGCCGGGGCGCCGGCCTTCCCCATCACCATCTTCGCGTTCATCACGATGTTCGCCGTCGCGAACTCCGCACTGATCAACATGCTGATGGCCAGCCGGCTGCTCTACGGCATGGCCAACGAGGGCGTGCTGCCGCGCATCCTGGGGTGGGTCCACCGGACCAGGCGTACGCCGTGGGTCGGCATCATCTTCACCACGCTGGTCGCCTTCGGGCTGATCTGGTTCGCCGACCTGACCGCGCTGGGCGGTACCACGTCGCTGCTCCTGCTCTGCGTCTTCACCGTCGTCAACGTCGCCGTACTGGTGCTGCGGCGCAAGCCGGTGGAGCACAAGCACTTCCGGGCGCCGACCGTCATCCCGGTGATCGGTGCGGTCGCGTGCGCGTACCTGGCCAGCCCGCTGTCGGGCCGGGCGGGCGCCGACTACCGGGTGGCCGGCGTACTGCTCGTCATCGGGGTGGTGCTGTGGGCCATCACCTATGTCATCAACCGCTTCGTCCTGCACCAGGACACCACGCTGGACCCGAGCCACCTGAGCAAGAAGTAGCCCGCTACACCGCGAGCGTGTCCAGGATCTGCTGGCCGTACCGGGCCAGCTTGGCCTCTCCGACGCCGTTGACCCGGCCGAGGTCGGCCAGGGTCGGCGGGGACTCGGTCGCGATCTGGCGAAGGGTCGAGTCGTGGAAGATGACGTACGCCGGCACGCCCTGCTCCTTGGCGGTGGCCGCCCGCCACGCCCGCAGCCGCTCGAAGACGGGTAGGGCGCTCGGTGCCAGTTCGACGGACGCGCCCCCGGTGGCGCGTGGCTTCGCGCTCCGGCCGGCCGACGCCGGGACCCGCTGCTCGCGCCGCATCGTCACCTGCCGCTGCTTGCGCAGGACGTCCCTGCTCGATTCGGTGAGCACCAGCGTCCCGTAGTCGCCCTCGACGGCGAGCAGTCCCTGGGCGAGCAGTTGCCGGACCACGGCACGCCACTCCGCCTCGCTCAGTTCGGTGCCGATGCCGAACACGCTGAGGCTGTCGTGGCCGTACTGGGTGACCTTGTCCGTCCCGCGCCCCAGCAGGATGTCGATGGACTGGCCGGCGCCGAACTTCTGGTTGCGTTCCTGGTGCAGGCGCAGCACGGTCGAGAGCAGCTTCTGCGCCGCGACGGTGCCGTCCCAGGACTCCGGCGGCGTCAGGCAGGTGTCGCAGTTGCCGCACGCGCTGCTCTCCTGGCCGAAGTACCGCAGCAGTTGGACGCGGCGGCACTGCACCGTCTCGCAGAGCGCCAGCATGGCGTCCAGGTGTGCGGCGAGCACCCGGCGGCGGGCCAGGTCGCCGTCCGAACTCTCGATCATCTTGCGCTGCTGCACGACGTCGGAGAGCCCGTAGGCCAGCCAGGCGGTCGACGGTAGCCCGTCGCGGCCGGCCCGCCCGGTCTCCTGGTAGTAACCCTCGATCGACTTGGGCAGGTCGAGGTGGGCGACGAATCGCACGTCCGGCTTGTCGATGCCCATCCCGAAGGCGATCGTCGCGACCATCACCAGGCCGTCCTCCCGGAGGAAGCGCTGCTGGTTGGCCGCGCGCGTCCGCGCGTCGAGCCCCGCGTGGTACGGCAGCGCCGGGATCCCGTTCTGCGCGAGGAACTCGGCGGTCTTGTCCACGGACGCCCGCGAGAGGCAGTAGACGATGCCGGCATCGCCGGGATGCTCGGTGCGCAGCAGGTCGAGCAGCTGCTTGCGCGGCTCCCGCTTCGCCGCGATCCGGTACTGGATGTTCGGCCGGTCGAAGCTGGCGACGAAATGGCGGGCATCCTGGAGCTTCAGCCGGGACGCGATCTCGGCGTGGGTCGCGGCGGTCGCGGTGGCGGTCAGCGCGATCCGGGGTACGGCCGGCCAGCGCTCGTGGAGCATGGACAGCGCCAGGTAGTCGGGGCGGAAGTCGTGGCCCCACTGGGCGACGCAGTGTGCCTCGTCGATGGCGAACAGCGCGATCGTGCCCCGGTCGAGCAGCCGGAGCGTCGACTCGGCCCGCAACGCCTCCGGGGCGAGGTACAGCAGGTCCAGCTCGCCCGCGACGAACGCCGACTCGATCCGGCGGCGGGCCTCGAAATCCTGCGTCGAGTTGAGGAATCCGGCCCGCACCCCGAGGGCCGTCAGGGCGTCGACCTGGTCCTGCATCAGCGCGATGAGCGGCGAGATGACGACCGCGACCCCGTCCCGGACCAGCGCCGGGATCTGGTAGCACAGGGACTTGCCACCGCCGGTCGGCATGAGCACCAGGGCGTCACCGCCGCCGACGACCTGGTCGATGATCTCCCGCTGGTTGCCCCGGAAGCTGTCGTAGCCGAAGACCCGGCGCAGCACCCGCAACGCGTCGTCGGTCCGCTGGTCGGTCGGGAGAGCCACCCGGGGAGTCTACGAGGAGCCGGCCCGCACGCCCACCCGCGCCTCGCCGGTCTCCTCCTCCGCGCGGTGACGCCGTCGATCCGTACCCGCGACAGGTCGGTTGCCGGCGGCGGACACAATCGTGGGGGTGTCCCGGCGGTGGTGGCGAAGAGCACTCTCCGGCACGGCCGCCGCCGTCGCGGTCGCGGTGACCGTGCTGGTGTGGCTGCGCTACGACTTCGAGAAGGTCAGCTGGACCTGGGGCGTCCTCGGTGGCGTCTTCGGCACCTTCGTCGTCGTCCGCCAGGTCGTCCGGGACCGCGACGCCAACCGGGGTGCGCCGGCCCTGCAACGGCGCGCCGTGGCCGAGGAACTCGCCGAGCTCGTCCGGCGCAACCCCGTCGACGAGACGCTGCTGAAGAGCCTCGACGAGCCGTACCCGCTGCCGGTGGCCTGGGTGAACGCGCCGGAGATCCACCAGCCGTCATGGCGGACGATCTGCCGCTCCAGCGAGGGGGGACCGCTGGATCTGAGTGGCCGGGACGGCGGCATCCACGACTCGTTCCGGCGCATCCCGTCCGGGCGGATGATGGTGCTGGGCCCGGCCGGTTCGGGCAAGTCGGTCCTGGCGATGCGCCTGGCCCGCCGGCTGGTCGCCGAGCGGTCGGCGGACGGCCCGATCCCGGTCCTGCTCTACGTCGCGTCCTGGGACGCCGCCAGCACACACTTCGACCGGTGGGTCGTCTCGCAGATCGCCAACCGGTACCCCCGGTTGGCGGCGGCCCACCCGCGCTGGGCGGAGGCGCTGCGGGACCTGCTCGACGCCAACGTGATCCTGCCGATCCTGGACGGCCTGGACGAGACGACCGAGGAACGGGCCGCGCTCTGCCTCCGCCGGCTCAACGAGCTGCCGACGCGACGGCTGGTGCTGACCTGCCGTACCGGCTTCTACAACCGGTACCTGCAACAGGGTGAGAAGCTGCGCGGCGCGGCGGTGGTGGCGATCGAACCGCTGGACCCGGCGAAGGTGGCGGACTATCTCCTGGACGCCGCCCCGCTGGCTCAGGTCGCCCGGTGGCGGCCGGTGATCGAGGAGATCCTCCGGGGCGGGGAGAGCGAGCTGACGGCGGCACTCTCCACGCCGCTGATGGTGGCGATGGCCCGGACCGCGTTCGACGAGCGGGCCAGCGCGGTCCAGGTCGATCCCTCCCGGGTCGATCCCGCCGAGGCGGACCCGCCCGACAACGACCCCGGGATCCTGGTCGGGCTGGCCCGCGACGGAGGGCGGCAGGCGGTCGAGGACAGCCTGCTCAGCGAGGCCGTCGAGGGCGCGATCCGGCCGTACCGGGAGAGCTGGCTGTCGAGCTGGTCGCCGGCGGCCACCCGGCGGTACCTGTCGTTCCTGGCCGGGCACCTGGAGGGCCAGCAGGGTCGGGAGTTCGTCTGGTGGCGGCTGCCGACCGAGGTGCCGGGCACGCTCTGGGTGCTCTTCGACGCGCTGCGCGCCGCGCTGGCCGCCTGGATCACGCTGGTCCTGGCCGGCGACGTACTGCGTCCGCTGGCAGCGGCGGCGGACAACCGGGTGCTGCGGGACGTGCTCGGAGCCGCCACCGGGCACTCCGGTTCACTCGCCGTCCTGGTCGGCGTCGCCGGTGCCGTCTGGTCGCTCAACGGCGGCCGGGACGCCCGGCAGGGGGTGCCACCGACCCGGATCGCCTTCCGCGGCGGGGTCCGGGCCCTCGGCAGGGGCCTGCTCTACGGGCTGCTCTTCTTCGCCTTCTGGGTCGGACTCCTCCGGGGGCTGCCCCTGGTGTACGCACCGGTCGGCGGGATCGTGACGTTCCTGGCCCCGTACGCGGTGCCGGTCGACTCGTGGCCGGACGACCTCCGGGTGGCCGTGACGGTCGGGCTGGCCTCGTGGTGTTACGTCGCCGTCCGGCGGGCGCTGCGGATCGACTTCGCCGCCCCGGCCGACCGGTTCGCCGTGACGGATCCGCTGCGGGTGTTCCGGGACGACCGGTCGGCGACCGTGCTGGCCCTGCTGCCGACCGTGACCAACGCCATGGTCGTCGTGGTGCTGCTGCTCGGTGCCCTGTCCCGGTCCGGCCTCGCCCCGGCCGTACCGCTGGACGCGCAGGTCGTCGCGGGTGTGGGCGTCGGTGTCGGCCAGTGGATCCTGGCCCGGTCCGGCGGCGCCTGGGTCCGGTTCGTGCTGGCCCGGCTGGTGCTGGGGGTAACCGGCCAGCTACCCCACCGGCTGCTGGAGTTCCTGAGCGCGGTCGCGTCGGCCGGCCTGCTGCGCGACCTCGGCGGGACGTACCGGTTCCGGCACGATCGTCTGCAGAACCTGCTGGCGGCGCTCGGCGGCCGGCCCCGGGCGGCGCACCACCAGGAGGAGTTCGCCACCGAGCTGGCCGGGGCCGGTTACTGGGACGAGGCGCTGGCCATCCTCGGCACGCTGCTCGCCGAGCGGGCCGGCCGGCCCGGCTCCGATCCGCTGCTCGCGGCGGTGCTGCGCAAGGTCGTCTTCGTCGGTTGCGCCGGCGGCCGGTGGTGGCGTACCGGGCAGCGCCTGCTGGCGGTGCTGGCCCTGTACCCGCCGCCGGAGGTCCCGCGCGCCCCGGCGGTGACGGCCCGTCGCCGCGAGATCTCCGAGCTGGTACGGCAGGGGGCCACGCCGGAGCGGTTGCTGACGGCGTGCGAGGCGCTGATCGAGGCCGAGGTCGCCGCCGGCCGGCCCGAACCGGCCTCCCGCGAGTTCCGGGCCACCCTGCACTACCTCCGGGGTGACCTGGCGACCGCCGGAGCGCGGCTCGACGAGCTGTTGGACCGGGAGTACACCGGGGAGCTGGCCCACGCCGCACCGGTCGGCGCGGCGCTGCGCACCCGCATCGCCCTGGAGCACGGCGATGTCGAGCGCGCCATCGCCGGGTGCCGGCAGGAGCTGCTGCTCACCGGGATCTCCCCACATCCCGGGGACGTCGCCCGGCTCGCCGAATCCTGGTGGTGGTCGGTGGCGGTGCTGGCACGGGCGGCGGACGAGCTGGCCGAGCAGTACCGCCGGCTGCGGGAGGGGGCGTGGCGCTCGGGGCACGGCACGAGGTGGCGTGCGGTCCGGCTGACCGGGCGCGAGTGGGCCGAACTCGGACTGCTGGCCTGCCGGGGCAGGCTCACCGACCCGATGCTGGGCGGGCTGGCGACGGCGGTGGCCCGGGGGCTGGTCGACGTCCTCGGCACGCCGGAGCTGTTCCGGTTGACCGTCGACCGGAGTGCGCCGATGTGGTCGGACCCGGCGTTGCCGCCGCCGGACCGGGAGGAGGACGAGGCCCCGGTCAGGGGGTGACCGCGATGTTGGTCAGCCCGCCGGTCGCGTTGCTGACGGTGTTGCTGGCGTACACCACGTTGAGGTTTCCCGCGCACTTCGAGGTCGAGGTGACGTTGATCGCCCACCGGCCCACCCCGCCGAGGTCGGAACTGTTGCGCCGCCAGACGTTGCCGCAACCGGAGCCGGCGACGGGGTTGTGCGTCTCGTACCCGTTGGCGAAGGTGCCCGGCGGGGCGTACGAGCCGACGTTGTCCTCGACGACGTAGCCGGTCCCCTTCATGTCGACCCACGAGTCGGCGGAGTTCTGGCCGGACAGGCCCCGACCGTCGAAGGTGTTGCCGCGGATCACGCCGTCGACCGTGCCCTCCTTGACGTCGATGTGCTCGGCGGTCACCGACGGGCCGAGGCGGTTCCCGATCACCTGTATCCGGTCGGAGCGGTCCACCCCGCCGGTGTTGCCGTGACAGGCCCAGTTGGAGTTCGCGGAGCCGAGGTAGACCGCCTCGCCGTAGCCGGGCTGCTCCAGACCGGTGTGCTCGATGCGGGAGTTGCGCAGGATCCCGTCCGACGAGGAGCGGCGGAAGTGGACCGCCTCGTCCTCGACGTGGTGCACGTACACGTTGTCGATCGTCACGTGTGGCGAGTTGTCGAGGACGATGCCCTTCTTCGACTCGGCGACGGTGAAGCCCTCCAGCCGCCAGTGCGCGGCCTCGAACAGCCAGAGGCCGTAGCCGGAGTCCCAGCCCGCGGTCGGCACCGGGCAGGACGGTCCGCTGCCGCTCGGACCGTCGTTGACCAGTACGGCCTCGCGCGGGCCGGTGAGGACGATCGGGGCGGCGGCGGTGCCGGGGCGCTGGGCCACGAACGAGCCGCGGTAGGTGCCCGGGGCGAGCTGGATCCGCTGGCCGGGTGCTGCGCCGGCGAGCGCGGCCCGCAGTTGCGCGGCGGTGGCCACCGGGACCGTCGGGCCGCCCGGTTGGCCCGGTGTCGGGCTGGGCGGTGCCGTGGGGCTCGGCGGCGTGCTCGGGCCGGGTGGGTTGGTCGGGCTGGGCGGTGCGGTCGGCCCGCCGGTGCAGGGTTGGCCGTTGACGAGGCAGTTGACCGGCCGGCCGAGCCCGCTGACGTTGAATCCGAAGTCGGCGGACCCGCCCGGGGCGAGGTCGCCGTTGAAGGCGACGTTGGTGAACTGGTACCGCTGCCCGGTCTGGCTGCGCACCGAACTCCAGGAGTTGGTCACCCGGGAGCCGGCGGGCAGGTCGAACTCGACGGTCCAGCCCTCGGCGGCGGCGTCCCCGGCGTTGGTGATCGTGTAGCCGCCGCCGTAGCCGGTGCTCCAGGTCGAGTCCTCGGCGTACGCGGCGGTCAGCCGTGGTGCCGCGGCGTACGCGGTCGAGGCGGTCAGCACGGTGAGGCCGGCCAGCAGGGTCGCCAGTCCGGCGGCGAGGACGGGGCGTGGCGCGGTGGATGCGGTCACCGGAGTCTCCCTCGACCGGACGTGACGACGTGGATCAATTGTGAGTCAACTTAACCATGTGCCCCGGGTCAAGCGGATGGCCGATTCCGGCCGGGGTCCGATCGGCCGACCGCACGGCTTCGCCGCCCTCATCCTGTCGGTCCCGGCGCATAGCCTCCGGGACGGACACCGACGCGGAGGAGTCAGACGATGGAGAACACGACGACGGAGAGCACGACGATGCCGGCCTTCGCGCCGGCGTCCCGGGCGCTGCGGACGCTGCTGCCCGGGGTGCGGGACGAACACCTGACCCGGCCGACCCCGTGCGAACGGTGGACGGTCCGGGATCTGTTGGTTCATCTGCTGGGGCTGACGACCGCGTTCCGGGTCGGCGCCGAGAAGGGGCCGGATCCGGCGGCGGCCGGTCCGGGTGACCCCGCCACCCTCGACCTCGACCCCGACTGGCGGGCGCAACTGCCGGTACGGCTGGACGCCCTGGTGGCCGCGTGGCGGGAGCCGGCCGCCTGGGCGGGCGAGACCGCGGTCGGTGGGGTGACGCTGCCGGCCGAGGTCATCGGCCTGTTCGGCCTCAACGAGCTGGTCGTGCACGGCTGGGATCTCGCCCGCGCGACCGGGCAGCCGTACGACCTCGACACCCGGACGGTCGAGGCGGTGCACGGGCTGGTGGTCCAGCAGGCGAGCAGCGAGGGCACTCCCGGTCTCTTCGGACCGTCGATCCCGCTGCCGGCCGGCGCGGCGACGCTGGACCGGCTGGTGGGGCTGACCGGCCGCGATCCCGCCTGGCAGTCGTGACCACCGAGCCGCCGGTGTCGGCTAGCTGACAGTCGGTTCCGCAGCCATTCCGGACCTTCCCGGCGTCTACCGGCCAGAGGGCCGGCGGCGTCGGCGACCGGGACAACATCGTGGGGGTACCGGCAAACTACTTCTCCGTCTCGGCCACCGCCGCCCACCCGGAGGTGGCGGTCGACTTCCTGCTCACGACGCTGGCCTCCGGGCCGTACCTGGACGAGCTGGCCGAGCGCGGCGAGGTGCCCGGGGTACGGGACGCGGAGTCCCGGCTGGCCGGCACGCCGGACGCGGAGTTCGGCACCTTCGTCTACCGGCTCGCCACCCGGGCGCCCTCCTTCACCCTGGTCTGGGACCAGGCGTTGAGCCCCACCGTCGGCGCGGAACTCAACGCCAATCTCCGCCGGCTCTTCGAGGGGCAGATCAGCCCGGAGCAGTTCGTGGCGGTGATGGCCGGAGCGCGGTGAACCGCCGCCCTCAGCGTCCCGGGGGCTCGTCGAGGGGTTCCGGCGGCTCGTCGAGGAGGTCGAGGTCGCGCGGTACGAGCGTGGTGGAGAGCACCAGCTCACGGAGCAGGTTGTCGTTCAGCGCGTTGCCCACCGGCTCGTTGACCTCCTCCCGGACCAGGCCGTGCACCCCACCGGCGGAGAGCCGGGACCGCACGTCGGCGACCAGGTGCTCCACCCGCTTCACCGTCCAGTTCGCCGCCGGTCGCAGCTCGGCCAGCTGCTCGGCCACCTGCTGCCGGGAGAGCGGCTGCGGGTGCGCCTCGTGCAGCAGGTAGCGCTGACCGAGGACCACCAGGGCCAGCCGTTCGTCCGGGCTGAGTCGCCACGTCCTCGGTGGTTCGGTCACGTCACCGGGGCGCAGTGCCGGGCGGCCGCCGTCCGGCCCGGCGACGTACACCTCCAGCAGGTGCTCCCGGTGCCGCGAGCCGCGTACGAAGACCGGGGTGTATCCGGGCTGCAACGGGATGGGCTCGTCGTTGCTGAACAGCCATCGGGAGCTGGGCAGCCGGATCGGGGACCGGCCGGTGTTGCTGATCCACCAGAACCCCTGCCGGTGGCGCAGCACGCCCTGCTGCCGGCTCACCCGGATGTCGTCCACGCCGACGCAGACGTCCACGTCCGGCAGGTTCCGGCCGAACCGCACCGTCCGCCCGTCCTGCGGTCGTACCGTGACGCCGCCGGTGACCGCGAGCACGAAGATGGTCCCGGGCGGGGCGGACGGCACTCCCGAGGCCAGGGTGCGTTGGTGCTTCGGGAGCTGCTCGTGGGCCACGTCGCCTCCCCTGGATCCGTGCCGGGACCGGTCCCGGCCCCGGCGGGATACCGTCACTCCGGACGACGCCATGCTATCGATCCGATGGAGACCCTCATGAACGCACGCGCTGTCCGGGTCGTCGGTCCCGTCCTGCTCGCCGCGCTCCTCGCCGGCTGTGCGGGCAACGGGGCGGGAGCGCCGGAGGCCGGTGACGGCTCCGCGCCCACCGCCTCGTCGTCCGTCACCCCGCCCGGCACGCCGTCGCCGTCCGCCGGTACGCCCTCGGCGCCGTCCTTCGAGCCGAACATCCTGCTCTTCTCGGCCACCGGTACGGCCCGGCTGCAGAGCGTCACCTACGAGGTGCAGGGGCGGACCGTGCGGGAGACCTCGGCGAAACTGCCGTGGCGGAAGACCATCGAGCTGCCCTCCGGCACCCCGCAGGAGTGGAGCCTGGTCATCAAGCACCGCAGCGGCGGACTGAAGGTCGTGGTCAGCGTCAACGGCCGGGTCGTCACCCAGGGCGGGGGCGGCGGGACCGGCACCGGTACGGCGAGCTTCTCCGGCCGGATCGCCGCCTGACCCGTCGGCGGGGCCGGCGCGGGCCGGCGCGGGCCGGCGGTGGAGCGGGCCGGGGACAGGCGCTCAGAGCGGGCCGGCGTCGTGCCGCCACCAGTCGAGCAGGACCTCCGGATCCGAGCCCTGGAACGCGAACACCTGGATCGCCCGCCGCTCGTCGGTCCAGACGAGGTAGTAGCCGGCCCCGTCGGAGCGGTGGCAGAGCAGGCGTCCGGTCGACCCGCCGCGCGCATACGGTTGCTCGCCCCGGAACCCGGGCGCGTCCGGGGTGCAGTCCGGCCACTCGGGCACCGCGCCCGCCTGGTAGTTCGCCCGCATGGCGGCGGCGTCCGGGAACTGGTAGTAGAAGACGATGCGGGCGCCCCCGGTCGGGCCGCACACGACGCCGACCACCTCGGTGTCGCCCGGCACGTTGTTGCGGACCTGCTCGGTCGGCGGGCGCAGGCAGTTGCTCCGCGAGGCCGCCGGCACCCGGTCCAGCAGCGCCCGCTCCGCCGCCGTGGGGAACGGCGGATCCGCCTGCGCGTTGACCGCGGCTAGCACGGTCTCCAGCGGTGGCCCGCGCCGCGCCGACCACCAGGCCGGCAGGTCCTCCGCGTCGGTGCCGACGGCGCGGCCGAGCACCAGCAGCGGCTCGACGCTCCACTCCAGCACCAGCGTGCTCTGCGGCCCGGGATGGCAGAGCAGACCGCCCAGCTCGATGCTGCGCACGTCGTACCGGCGGTTGCCGCGGAAACCCTCCGCCTCGCCGTCCGCGCAGTACTTCCCGGTCGGTACGGCGGCGGCATCCGCCCGGGCGTCGAAGGTGCGCTGGAGTTCGCCGAGGTTCGCGTACCGGTAGTAGGAGACGGTCCGGGCGCCGTGGTATCTCGGGGTGCACTCCACCGCGGCCAGCAGCGCGCCGAACCCGTCCAGGCTGCCCGCGGGCGGGCGCCGGCAGTCGCCCTCGGCGACCAGCTCCATCAGCGCCTTCTCGTCGGCGGTGGGGAAGGGCAGGGCGGAGCCCGTCCAGCCGGCCCAGGCCCGGTAGACCGCCGCACCGTCCATCGCGGACTCGACCCGGGTCACGGTCCGGGCGGCGTCATGGGTCCAGATCAGCGTCGTCGGGCCGTCCCGGCTGAAACAGAGCACCCGCCCCTTCGGCGTACCCGCGCTCGGGTAGCGGTGTTCGGCACCGACCGCCGCCGCGCAGTCGCCGGTGCCGGGGGCGATCCCGGACTCCCGTACCGCCTGCTGGTACTCCCGGTCGACGCCGGCCCGGTCCGCGAAGACCCGTACCCGGGCCTCGTAGTCGCCGTCGCGGCAGAGCAGGCTCGCGATCGCGCCACCGCCCGTACCGTCGACCTCGCGGCAGCCGGCCCGCAGCGGCGCCGGCACCGCCGCGCGGACGTCCGGACCGGGCGTGCCGGCGTTGCGCGCGACGACCAGGGCCGCGCCGGTGACCGTGCCGGCGACGAGGAGCAGCGCGGTGACCAGCGTCACCGTCCGGTGCCGCCGCGCCAGCGCGCTGCCCGCGCCCGCCAGGCGGCGCCACCGGCCACCACCGGGCGGCGCCGCCGGTACGGGCACGGAAGCTCGGCCGGCCGCCGCCGCCACCGGTCCGGTGGGTACGGGCGCGGCCGTCGCGGCGGCGAGTTCGGCGATCAGCGTGGTGCAGTCCGGGTGCCGGTCCTCCGGGCTCTTCGCCAGGGCCCGGGCGAGGACCGTGTCGACGGCGGCCGGCAACCCGGGCCGCAGCCCGGTCGCCGGGGGAGGCGGGTCCTGCGCGTGCGCCCAGAGTACGGAGAGCGGATCGGCCCGGACGAACGGCTTCTGCCCGGTCAGGCACTCGTACGCCACACAGCCCAGCGCGTAGACGTCCGCCCGGTGGTCCACCCGGCTGTTCCGGATCTGCTCCGGCGCGATGTACGCGGGCGTGCCGATGACCTCGCCGTCCGGGGTCAGGGTCTGCGTCGCCCCGTCCCGGGCGATGCCGAAGTCGGTGAGGTAGACCTGGCCGGTCCGCCGGTCCACCAGCACGTTGCCCGGCTTGACGTCCCGGTGCACCAGCCCCGCCTCGTGTGCCACGTCGAGTGCCGCGGCGACCTGCCGGAGGATCGCGATCGCCCGCCCGACGTCGAGCGGACCCTCGTCCAGCAGGATCCTGCGCAGGTCCGAGCCCTCCACGTAGCGCATGGTCAGGTAGCAGAGGTCGGCCGACTCGCCGGCGGTGTAGACCGGGATGACGTTCGGGTGGTCGAGCCGGGCGACCATCTCGGTCTCCCGCCGGAACCGTGCCCGGAAGCCCGGTTGCCGGGCCAGCTCCGGGCCGAGGATCTTCAGCGCGACCCGGCGGCCGAGGGCGATCTCCTCGGCGAGGTAGACCGAGCTCATCGCGGTCTGCGACAACTGCCGGACGAGCCGGTAGCCGGGCAGCTGCCGGATGAGCTCGGGCCGCGCCGGAAACGGCTCGGATGTGGTGTCCAAGACCCTCCCCGCCTGCCCGCGCCCGGCCGGGCCCTCTCACCGGCCACCGCCTGAACCGTAGCGAGTCAGCCCGATGTCCGCACGCACGGGGGGCCTCGTCCGGCTCGGGCGCGTCGGCCGTGCGGGGCGGTCGGGACGGTGTCGGCGGGAGCGGCCGAGATTTCCGGCCCGCGCCGCTAGGGTGACGTCAGAGGCGCCCGGATCAGTTCGGCCGGGCCGGGCCGGGGAGGAGCGCACCGCGAGTCATGGAACTTGGTCTGCAGATTCCCAACTTCACCTGGTCGAACGGGCCCGCCGGGCTCGGTGCCGACCTCGCCGCGGTAGCGCGTACGGCCGACCAGGCGGGGTTCGGCTACCTCGCGGTGATGGACCACTTCTTCCAGATCCAGACGGTCGGTCCTGCCGAGGCGGAGATGCTGGAGGCGTACACCACGCTGGGCTTCCTCGCCGCGCACACCGAGCGCGCCAAGCTGTTCACCCTGATCACCGGAGCGCACCACCGGCAACCCGGCCTGCTGGTGAAGGCCGTGACGACGCTGGACGTGCTCTCCGGCGGCCGGGCGCTGCTCGGCATCGGGGCCGGATGGAACGAGGAGGAGTCACGGGGGCTCGGTTTCCCGTTCCCGCCGGTCGCCGAACGCTTCGAGATCCTCGAAGAGACGCTGCGGTACGTACACCAGATGTGGTCGGACGATGACGGCGCCTTCTCCGGTCGGCACATCCGGGCGGACCGGCTGCTGAACTCCCCGCAGCCGCTGACCAGGCCCCGCCCGCCGATCATGGTCGGTGGAGGCGGCGAGAAGAAGACGCTGCGGCTCGTCGCGACGTACGCCGACGCCTGCAACCTGTTCAACATCCCGGAGCTGGCGCACAAGCTCGACGTACTGCGGCGGCACTGCGAGAGCGTGGGCCGCGACTACGACGAGATCACCAAGACCGTCTACCAGTCGCTCGACATCGGTGAGGACGGGGAGAGGACCGGCGAGCTGATCGACGAACTGCGCCGGCTGCACGGGCTCGGCTTCGACATGGCGATCGGCCAACTGCCGCAGGCGCCCCGGCTGGACCTGCTGGAGCGGATCGGCACCGAGGTCATCCCGGTCGTCAGGGCGTTCTGACCCACCCAGGCCCGGGCCCAGCAGCGCGGCGGCGCCAGCGCCGGCCCCGATCAGGCCCTCGCCCCCGGCAGAGTTCCCCGGCCGGCCCGGCGTGCCCGGAACAGCCCCCGCTCGCGCCGTTCGGCCCCCGGTCCACCCGTTCCGACGAACCTGGCCGCCCCGAGGCGTAACCGTGGGCAGAACGGGGACACGGCCGGCGAGTACCGGCGTGACGAGGAGGGAACGGGATGTCTGCTGCTGACCAACCCGCGGGGGCGATGTCCGGCTCGCGGGCCGGCGCGGCACCGGCCCGTACGTCGGCCAAGACGAGCGCGGCGGCCACCTTCGCCCTGGTCTTCGGCGTCGCCGCGTTGTTCAGCGTACTGACGGCGATCCTGGCGTCCATCGGACTGGTGCTCGGGATCATCGGCATCATCCTCGGCGTCGTCGCGTTCAAGATGACCCGGCGCCCGGGGGTGACGGGCCGGGGCGTGGCCACCGGCGGCCTGGTGCTCAGCATCCTGGCGGTGCTGCTCGCGGTGGCGTTCGCGATCGGACTCACCACATTCCTGAACAACGAGGGTGCGGCGGACCGGTTGGAGCGGCAGGTCGGTGATCTGCGGGACCAGCTCTGACCAGCCAGGTGCGAGAACGAGGGAGCGGAGCCATGGGAGATCATCCGACCGGCAGGACCACCAGCGTGGACAACACGTCCACCGCCCAACTGGTGCAGCGGGCCACCGAGCAGATCTCCGGACTGATCCGGGACGAACTCGCGCTGGCCCGCATCGAGCTGGCCGAGAAGGGCAAGCGGGCCGGCATCGGGGCGGGTCTCTTCGGCGGCGGCGGTGCCCTGGCGTTCTACGCCGGTGGCGTGTTGGTCGCCGCGGCCGTGGTGGGGCTGAGCTACGTGATTCCGGCCGCCCTGGCGGCCCTCGTCGTGGGGGTCGTCCTGCTGGTTGTCGCCGGACTGTTCGCGCGCAGCGGGAAGAAGCAGGTGGACCGGGCGATGCCGCCGATGCCGAAGTCGACGGTGCGGAACCTGCGCGCGGACGCGGAGACCGTGCGGGGTGCGGCCCGGGACCGGGGTCGGTCCTGACGGCCGGGCACGGACGGGTGCGGGGACGTGACGACGCGGGACGGACGCGAGCGGGGGATGGGATGACGATGGGTGGCGGGCATGACGACAGGTGACGGGATGGGCGACGCGGACGCGGCCCGTGCCGAGATCGAGCGGCGGCGGGCGGAGCTGGGCGAGACGGTCCAGGCACTGACCGCCAAGGCCGACGTGAAGGCCCGGGGCCGGGAGAAGGCCGCGCAGGTCGCGGACCGGGTCCAGGAGCGGTCCGCGCAGACGACCGGCACCGTCCGGGACAAGGCCGCGCAGACGACCGGCACCGTACGGGACAAGGCCGCGCAGACGACCGGCACGGTACGGGACAAGGCCGCGCAGGCGCCCAGGACAGCGGGCCAGAAGATGATGCGGTTGCCGAAGAGGGTGGGGCAGATGGTGATGGAGAATGGCAAGTCGGCGGGGCAGAAGGGCGCCCAGGGCGCGCAGGCGATGGGTGCGTCGGCGAACCGGGCCGGTGGCAAGCTGCGGCGGAGCCCGGCCCCGTTGGCGGCGGTCGCGGTCGCGGCGGCCGTCGGGGTGGCCGTCGAACGGAGGCGCCGGAAGGCCGCCCGTTCCCGGCACTGGTCCAACCGGCTGGACGTCGACCGCCTGATCCGGATGGCCCGGCCGATCGCCCCGTGGTGGGCGACCGCGGCGAAGTCGGTGACCCGGGTCTCCCGTTCCATGCGCGGTTCCCGGGCGTGACCCGCGTCGGGGGCGGCTCCGCGCGAGGATGACCCCCCGGGCCGGGCGGTCAGGAGGGCTTCCGCGCCGAACGCTCGCCCGCCGGGTCGACCGGGTGCCGGACGGCCGGCGGGAAGCCGACGGCCGGCAGGATGGCCTGGTCGACGATGGCGGCGAGGGTGGACTCGTCCGGCAGCCGGCCCATGTCGGTGCGGTGCTTGAGCACCAGTGCCTCGCCGATGTCGGCCACCACCGGGGTCACCAGGTCGGGATCGACCAGTCCCCGGGCCGCGTAGTGTCCCAGGACGGTTCTGGTGAAGGTTCCGCCGCGGGCGTCGAAGACCCGGGCGTAGAGGGCGTCCACCAGGTCCGGGTGCCGGCGCCGCTCCATCATGATCGCCATGACCGCGTAGGCCGCCGGAGTGTCCAGCCAGGCGACCATCTGCCGCAACGCGCCGAGCAGGTCGCCGCGCAGGTCGTCGGCGCCCGGTGAGGGCACCTCCTGCGGATGCGCGTCCAGGAGTGCCTCGAGCAGCAGCTCCCGCGGAGAGGTCCAGCGTCGGTAGAGCGAGGTCTTCGCGGTGGCCGCCCGCCGGGCGATGCCCTCCATGGTCAGGCCGCTGACGCCGACGTCGGCGACCTCGGCGAGTACGGCGGCGTGGATCGCCCGGACCAGGTCGTCCCCGCGCCGCCGGATCCGCCCCGGCGTGGCCCCGGGTCGCTCTTCGCCCATGCTGAATCTCCAGACCAAGATACGCTTGCGTATCTTATCTTCCTGAGCTTAGATACGCATGCGTAGCTAATCCTCGCGTATGTCTCTGGAGATTGTGCCGGCTCCCGGACCGCGGTCAGGGCCCCCGGTCGTCCGGCGGCGCGCGGGTAGCTGCGGACCATCCGCTCGAGGAACGGGGATCCGCCATGTCCACACCTCCCGACCACCCGGCAGTCGGCGCGCGCGCCGCCGGCCGCGACGGTCGCACCCGGCCGGATCCGGCCGCCGGCGCCGCTCCCGGCCCGGCCTCCACTTCCGGCCCCGGCTCGGCGCGAAGCGTCCGGTCCCTCGCCCCGGATCTGGCGCGCGGGACCATGCTGCTGCTCATCGCGCTGGCCCACGCCCACCTGCACCGGTACGGCCACCCGACCGGGTTCCGCGGCTACGCCCTCGACGGCGGGCTGGTGGACCGGTTGGTGGCGGGCCTGCAGGTGCTGCTGGTGGACGGGCGGGCCCTGCCGATGTTCGCCGCCCTCTTCGGGTACGGGCTGGTCCGCCTCGCCGACCGGCACACCGCGGCCGGGGCCGACTGGCCGCAGGTACGGGCGCTGCTCCGTCGCCGCAGCCGCTGGCTGCTCGCGTTCGGCGCCGTACACGCGCTGCTGCTCTTCTTCGGCGACATCCTGGCCACGTACGGCCTGCTCGGGTTGCTGCTGGTCGGCATGGTCCGCGCCCGGGACCGTACGGTGCTCCGGGTCGCCGCGGCCTGGACGCTGGTCTTCGCCGCGCTCGCTGTCGTGCCGGCGCTCGGCATGCTCGCGAGCGGCTCGACACCGTTGCCGACCGGCGTCGAATCCCCGCTGGCCGCGGCCGGAGCGCGGCTGCTGACCTGGCTGCTACTGGCGCCGATGCTGGCCCTGGACGTGGTCACCCCGTTCCTGCTCGGCATCTGGGCGGCCCGCCGCCGGCTGCTCGACGACCCCGGTCGACACCGGTCCCTGTTGCGCCGGGTCGCCGCGGCCGGAATCGCCCTCGCGGTCCTCGGTGGTCTTCCGCTGGCGCTGATCGACGCGCGGGTCTGGACCGACTGGGCCGGTGCCGCCGCCGTGTCGGCGTACGCGCTGCACGCCGTCACCGGGATCGGCGGTGGACTCGGCTATGCCGCGCTGGCCGGGCTGGTCGCGCACCGTCGGGCCGCCGCGCCGGGAGTCGTGGTCACGGCGCTCGCCGCCTGTGGGCAGCGCTCGCTCACCTGTTACCTCCTCCAGTCGGCGGTGTTCGTGGCGATCTTCGCTCCGTACGCCGGTGGTGCCGGCGGGCGGCTGAGCGACGCGGGCGCCTCCGCGGTGGCCGTCGGCACCTGGCTGGGCACCGTGCTGCTCGCCGAGCTGATGCGTCGGGCGGGGCGGCGCGGCCCGGCCGAGGTGCTGCTGCGGCGGCTCAGTGACCGTTCCGGGCGCTCCCGTCCCGAGCGGGCGCCCGGCGGCCGGACCGCGACGGGCGCGGAACCGGCCGACTACTATCGTGATCTCAGTGGCCTTTCGCTGGAGCCGCCGATCCGGCAGCCGGGTCCCCGGCAACCGGGCGGTCCAGCCCGTCAGGGGGCCGACCATTGATCGAGGAAGGGGCCACGGTGGCGGCCATAGAACGGACTCTTGTCCTGCTCAAGCCCGACGCGGTCGCGCGCGGGCTGACCGGACGCCTGGTTCAACGCTTCGAGGACGCCGGGCTCAAGATCGTCGGCGTCAAGATGCGGCACATGGACGCCGATTTCACCCGCCGGCACTACTTCGACCTGGAGGAGCGCTTCGGCAAGGGCGTCTACGACGCGACCGCCACGTACATGCAGCAGGGGCCGGTCGTCGCGCTGCTGCTGGAGGGCGTCGAGGCGGTGGCGAACGTCCGCCGGATGATCGGGCCGACCTTCCCGGGGCAGGCCGCGCCCGGCACCATCCGGGGCGACTACGCGCACATGTCGAAGGCGTACGCCGAGACGACGGGGAAGGCGATCGCGAACCTCGTCCACGCCTCGGGCAGCGTCGACGAGGCGAAGTACGAGTCCGAGCTCTGGTTCGGCCCGGACGAGCAGTTCGACTACCAGACCCTCGCCGAGCGTTACGTCTTCTGACGCCGCCTCTCCGTCGAACTCGACCCGGCCTCCTCCCGATCGGTGCCGGCCCGTGCGCTGGCGCGCGGGCGATGTCCGCCGTCCGCGGGGAGAGCCGGGTCGAGCCCGCTCCCGCCAGCCGCCGGACCCCCTCGGCTACCCGCCCTCGCCGGTCCGGAGCGGTACGCCTCCGCCGGCACTAGCATCGGTCCCGGGCCATCCAGCGGGTGGCCGGCGCCGTACCCGGCGGACCGGCGAGCGGCGCGGTCCCGCAGCGGAGGAGGGTGACGGTGGCTGACCGGAGCGCCGGTGCCGGGGTGTGGAGCGCGGCGCAGGTCGGGGAGCAGCGCGATCGGATCGTGCTGGTCACGGGCGCCAACTCCGGCATCGGCTTCGAGGCGGCCCGGATCCTCGCCGCCCGAGGCGCCCGGGTCGTGCTCGGCTGTCGCGACGTCGACCGGGCCGAGCGGGCGGCGGCCAGGATCGCGGCCGACGGCAGTGTCGCGCCGCCCGCCGTCCTCCGGCTGGACCTCGCCTCGTTGACCTCGGTCCGCGATGCCGCCGGACGGTTCCGGGCGGAGCATTCCCGGCTGGACCTGCTGGTCAACAACGCCGGCGTGATGTTGCCGCCGCCGGGCCGGACCGAGGACGGCTTCGAGATGCAGTTCGGCGTCAACCACCTCGGTCACTTCGCGCTCACCGGCCTGCTGCTGGACCTGATGCTCCCGGTGCCCGGCTCGCGGGTCGTGACGGTCAGCAGCGGCGCGCACCGGCTGGGCCGGATGCGCTTCGACGACCTGCACGGTGATCGCGGTCGCCGCCCCGCCCGGGCGTACGCGCAGTCCAAACTGGCCAACCTGCTCTTCACCCTCGAACTGCAACGGCGGCTGACGGCGTCCGGCGCCGGGACGGTGGCGATGGCCGCGCATCCGGGGATGACCCGCACCGACCTGGTGCGACACGTGCCGCTCCTGGCCCGGGTGACGACCGGCGCCCGGTTCTGTTGGCTGGCGGACCGGCTGCTCCAGGCACCGGCGATGGGGGCGTTGCCCACCGTACGGGCCGCGGTCGATCCCGACGCCGTGGGCGGAACCTACTACGGTCCGTCCGGCTGGTGGGAGTTGGTGGGGCACCCGGTGCCGGCCCGGGTGCATCGGCGCGCCCGCGCCGCGCGGGCGCAGCGCCGGCTCTGGCGGGAGTCGGAGCGGCTGACCGGGGTGCACTTCCCGTTGCCCGAGCCGGCCGGCTGAGCGCAGCCGACCGGCCGCGTCATGCCGGCCCGGCCGGGTCACGCCGACCGGCCGGGTCAGCCGGCGGGGTCCTCCCGCGCGGTCCGGCGGCTGGCCATCGCGTGCTCCAGGACCGCGATCAGCACCTCCTTGCCGGACTGGCGCCGGCGGGCGTCGCAGAGCATCACCGGTACGCCCGGGTCGAGACTCAGCGCCTGGGTGACCTCGTCGAGCTGGTACTCCCGGGATCCCTCGAAGCAGTTCACCGCGACGATGAACGGCGTGCCGTGCTTCTCGAAGTAGTCCACCGACGGGAAGCAGTCGGCCAGGCGCCGGGTGTCGGCGAGCACCACCGCACCGAGCGCGCCGAGCGCCAGCTCGTCCCAGACGAACCAGAACCGGTCCTGTCCGGGCGTGCCGAACAGGTAGAGCACCAGGTCGTCGTTGATGGTGATCCGACCGAAGTCCATCGCCACCGTCGTGGTGGTCTTCCCCTCCACGCCGGAGAGGTCGTCCACGCTGACGCCCTCCTCGGTGAGGAGTTCCTCGGTCCGCAGTGGGCGGGTCTCGCTGACCGCGCCGACCATTGTCGTCTTGCCGACGCCGAAACCACCGGCGATCAGGATCTTGACGGCGGTCGGCAGTCTGTCGTCCGCCGTACCGGTCTCGTGGCCGTCAGAGCGCGCGTAGCCCATTGATCACCTGTTCGAAGATGCTGTCATCGGTAAGGACGGGTGCCGGCCGGGGCTCGGCCACCCGTACGAGCTGGCGTTCGAGCAGGTCGCCGAGGAGTACCCGGACGGTGCCCAGGGGCAGGTCGAGGTGCGCCGCGAGTTCGGCCACCGAGGTCGCCCGCCGGCACAGCGCCACGATCTCCCGGTGCTCGGGGCCGAGTCCGATCTCGCCCGCGTCCACACAGCGGAGGGCGCGGACCAGCGAGATCAGGTCGAACTTCCCGGTCACCGGCCGGGCCCGGCCCCCGGTCACCGCGTACGGCCGGACCACCGGACCGGCGTGCTCGTCGATCCAGTGGCTCTCGGCGGAATCCAGGGGCTCAGCCATGGCGGATCACCGCGGCCCGGGGGGCTGGTCCGGCCCCCGCCGGTCCGAGGCCAGGTACTTGCCGGCCCGGGTGACCAGCATCGCCATCTCGTACGCGACCAGCCCGACGTCCGCGTCCTCGGAGGCGAGTACGGCCAGGCAGGCGCCGTGACCCGCCGCGCTGACGAACAGGAACGCCGAGCGCCACTCGATGATGGTCTGCTGGAGCGGCCCGCCGCCGAAGCGTTTCCCGGCACCTCGGGCCAGGCTCTGCACGCCGGAGGCGACGGCGGCCAGGTGTTCGGCGTCGTCCCGGTCCAGTTCCCGCGACGCGGCCATGAGCAGGCCAGGCGCCGAACGCCCAGAGTGCGGTCAGGGTGACGAGCAGGGCGACGAGCAGGGCGACGACCTTGGTACGCAGACTCGAACTTCGGAAGCCCATTGCACCGTCCCGGACCGGTTGGAGGCGATGTGGCGGCACTCGTGGGATCGGGCGGCATCGCTGTGTCGCTGCGTGCCCGTGCGCGATCTTTGAGTACCGGCGCACGCTAGCAGTGCCCGGTCCGCCCCTCAACCCCGCTTTTGTGTGGAGATCGACTAGTTCGCCCGCGTCACCCGGTTGACCTGGCCCTGGTGGGTACAGCGGGACCGGGACCGGGCGGCGCCGCGAATATATCGAAGTCCGTCGTAACGAGGTGCCCCGAACGGGAATATGATTCGGATGTGAGGTCTGTCCGGGCGGCGCGCAGCGGGCCGATGCTCGACAGCCGGCTCTACCACCACCTGGTGACCTGGCTCGGCCAGTGGCCGGCGGGGCAGCGGCTGCACGTCGTCAGCTCCGAGCGCCGGGTGCGACCGGGCTGGGACGGGGAGCGGCATCCGGTGGTCGGGGTCGGCAGCCGGGCCGGCGTCGTGCTCTCGGTGCCGCCGACCCACCTCGCGGCCGTACGGGCGCTGGGCGACCTCGTGGTCGACGAGGTGTTGGACGAGCTGCCCCGGGTGCTGGACCTGCCGGGCTGGTCGGGCTACCGGGCGGTCTTCCGCTACACGGTGGCCCCGACTCCCGGGCCCGACCCGGGGGAGTGGGTCGACGCGGCGGATCCGGGGCTGCCGTCGTGGCTGCGGCCGTTCGGCGGCGAGGTGCTGGTGATCCGGGACGAGGAGGGCCGGTACCTGGCCGGCGTGGGGGTCAAGCGGCACGACGGGTACGGGCACGAGCTGGCGGTCGGTACCGAACCCGCCGCCCGGGGCCGTGGTCTGGCCCGGCGACTGGTCGCGCAGGCCGCCCGGCGGGTGCTGGACGAGGGGGCGGTGCCGACCTACCTGCACGCGACGGAGAACGTCGCCTCCGCCCGGGTGGCCACCGCCGCCGGCTTCCCCGACCACGGCTGGACCCTCTACGCCCTCGCCCCACCCCCACCCGGCCCCCCAAGATCCCCGTGATCAGGGAACGGTTCCGCGTGTCGTCGGCGTGTCGTGGGTTCAACTCCCTGATCACCGGGATCTTGTGACGGCGGTGCGGCGGTGCGGCGGTGTGGCGGGTGTGGCGGGTGCGGCGGTGCTCAGGCGCAGACGCGGCCCACGCCCACCCCGTTCGGCACCGTCGTCGGCACAGTGGCCGGGTCGTCCACGGTGTACGGGTAGTACGTCCGCGGCTCGACCACCGTGCCGGCGGTCTGGGGCGTACCGGAGTTGACGTAGCGGTTGTTGCGCTCCACCACCCGGCCCGGGCCGCTCTCGTCGTACCCGACGTAGATCGGATGGGCCACGTTCTCGAAGTAGTTGCCCTCGACCAGCAGGCCGGCGTTCTCGGTGGAGGCGATCCCGTACAGGGCGTTGTTCCGGTAGTAGTTGTTGAACACGTGCACCGGGTCGGCGAAGCGCACCCGGGGGTGCCGCTGGTCGGTGCCGTCGAAGAAGTTGTGGTGGTACGTGACCCGCAGCTTGCCGACGTCGGCGGTGTACGTGTCCGAGTGGCCCACCAGCGAGGCCTTGCTGTGCTGGTGGAACCGGTTCCACGACACGGTGACGAAGTCCGACTCCCGCTTGATGTCGAGCAGCCCGTCGTACCCGTCGGAGAGGTCGTTGTGGTCGATCCAGACGTGGTGTGCCTTGTTCGTCACGCTGATCGAGTCGTCCTCGGCGCCGGTGAAGCGGATGTTCCGGATGATCACGTTGTTGCCCGGCCGGGTGGTCGAGCCGAGTTGGAGTCCGCCGCCGGTGATCTCGGCGGTGCCGCCCACGCCCAGGATGCTCTTGTTGGCGACGACGGTGACCATGTCGCCGACCTGGATCCGCCCCGCCACCCGGACTATGTACGGCCCGGCGCGTCCCACGTAGTCCTCCAGCTCGGCCGCGGTGCTGACGGTCACCGTCGGGCCGCCCGCGCCCCCGGTGGTGCCGGGCTGCCCGAGGGCGTCGACGGAGGCGAAGCCGATCGGTGCGTCGGTGCAGAGCGCGCTCGGGTCGCCCGCCGCGACGGCGGCACCGGCCGGCTCGGCCTGGGCGGCGGCCGCCGAGCCGGCGAGCGGTCCGACAAGCACGGTCAGCACCCCGGCGACGAGCGCCGCGCGGTGTCGTGCGCGGGGGTGCGCACAGCGGTCGCCCGGAGCGGGGGCGGTGCGCGAGGTGGCGGAGTGTCCAGGTGTCATCTGAGCTTCCTCACTTCTCCGGAGGGCGCCACGGGCCGGCGTCAGGGGGTGGGACCGGCCAGCAGGAAAACGCTTTCCCGCACTCCACCATACGACCATGCAAAGAAGTCCGTCAATGTGCGCGCGGCTGCCGCGAGCTGGCCGGCGGCGGGTCCGGGCTGCCCTCCGGCACATCGTGGACCGGGGAGCGCGGCCCCGCGCCGCAGTCGGCGGACCCCGTCCGGGGCGGTGCTCGCCCAGCTGCGCCGAGGACGGACGACCCCCGGCGGGCCGTGGATCCTCGGGGATCCACGGCCCGCGTCCTCTCCCAGGCCGAGGTCGGGTGCCAGGGGTGTCGGGGCGCGCCGGCCACGGCGCCTGCGGTCCAGTCGCAGGACGTGGTCGGGCGCCCGGTGCCGGCTCGATCGCCTGGCGTGCTGGTGACGCTACGTATCGGTTCTGTCGCTCACAAGGGTGCGCGTGCACCGTCTGAACTGGCCGTTCGGGCGACTTGACCCGAACGCGATCACGGTGCGCGAGGACCGCCGAGCGTGACGCGCCGAGGCTCAACCGGCCGGACCGAGCGTGACGTGCCGAGGCTCAGCCGGCCAGGCCGAGCGCCTCCGCCGCGGCCCGGCCGTTGGCGTGGCTGGCGCCGTAGGTGGTGACGAAGGCCCGTACGCCGGCCGGGCGCCACGGTGACGGCCAGCCCATCTCGACCACGGTCACCGGGTGCTCGCCGGCCAGGGACTCGACCAGTTCGGCCGCGCCGGGCAGCCGGTGCAGGTGCCGCCCGACCAGCACGATCGGCCGCCCCGCGGCCCGGGCGCGCAGCGCGCCGGCATCGGTGTCCGCCGCGACGACCCGGAGCTGTTCGGTGCCGTTGAGGTGTGGTCCCAGCCCCCACGGGACGCGTCCCTCGGCGATGGTCGACGCGGCGAGGAGCTGTACGACCAGCGGGCTTCCCAGGCCGGCGAGGACCCCCTCCACCCGTACGGCGCGGCGCGCCGCCGCGTACCCCAGATCGGTGCGGGTGTGTGCGGCCGGTGCGACGGTCCGGGTCCAGCCGGCGAGCGCGTCGGAGCGCGCGGCGGCCTCCTCGACCCGGGCCACGGCCAGGGTGCCGTCGCGCAGCGCGGCCACGATGTCGGCGACCACCCGCTCGACCAGGTCGGCGTCGACCTGGGCCCCGATGCAGAGCAGGTCCGCGCCGGCGGCCAGGGCGCGGACGGCGGCCGGGCCGATCCCGCCAGCGGCCACGGCGGCGCCCTTCATCTCCAGCGCGTCGGTCAGCACGGCGCCGGTGAAGCCGTATTCGTCGCGCAGCAGGTCGACCAGCACCGCGCGGCTGAACGTGGCCGGCGCGTCGCCGGTCAGCGCCGGCACCCGGATGTGGGCGGTCATGATCGCTCGGGCGTCCGCGCCGATCACCGCCGCGAACGGCGGCAGGTCGCGCTCGCGCAGCAGCTCGACCGGTACGTCCACGGTGGGCAGTTCGAGGTGCGAGTCGGTGACCGTGGCGCCGTGCCCCGGGAAGTGCTTGGCGCAGGCGGCCACCCCGGAGGACTGCAGCCCGGTGACGGCCGCCGCCGCGTGTGCGGCGACCCGCTGGGGACTCGCCCCGAACGCGCGGGTGCCGATGATCGGGTTGTCGTCGGCGGTGTTCACGTCCACGGTCGGCGCGAGGTTGAGATTGATGCCGACCGCGGCGAGTTCGGTGCCGATCGCGTGGTAGACCCGGTGGGTCAGCGCGGTGTCGTCCACCGCGCCGAGCGCGGCGTTGCCGGGGTAGGGGCTGCCGGTGGCGTGGGCCAGCCGGGTGACGTCCCCGCCCTCCTCGTCGATCGCGATCAGCACGTCCGGCCGGGCCTGGCGCAGTGCGGCGGTGGCGGCGGCCACCTGGTCCGGATGCTCGACGTTGTGACCGAACAGGGTCTGCCCGGCGAGCCCCTCGGCGACCAGGTCGAGCGCCCAGGCCGGCGGGACGGTCCCCGGGAAGGCGGCGAGCAGCGTACGCAGCGCCAGCCGGCGCAGTCCTGGATCGGTCGGCACGATCTCCCCCTTCGGCCTCTTGCCCGGACCGAGTGTCGCACCGGGGAGGGCCATCTCGGGGCCGAGCGTTACCGGATCGGCTTAGCGCCTACCGGCCGGTCGGCCTTTACGCTACGGATACTCCTATTAAGGTTAGCTTAGCTATTAGGAAAGTTTCTTAAAAATAAGAGGATGTTGCATGTCCAGCACCCGGCTCCCCGGTACGCCCCGACTGCTCCGTGCGCTCAACGACCGGGCCGCACTGGAGCTGTTGCTCTCCAGGGGCCCGCTCACCCGGGCGCAGCTCGGTGAGCTGACCGGGCTCTCCAAGGTCACCGCCTCCCAGCTCGTGGAACGGCTGGAGGAGCGGGGGCTGGTGAGCCGGGTCGGCGAGCAGGCCGGCGGGCGCGGGCCCAACGCCCAGCTCTACGCGGTCCGGCCCGGCACGGCCCACGTGGTCGGCGTCGACGTGGGACCGGACCGGGTGGTGGCGGCCTGCGCCGACATCACCGGCGAGGTGATCGGCCAGGTCGAACAGTCCACCCGGGACACCGACGACCCGGTCGGCGTCGTACACAACGCCGTGGTGCGGGCGGCCGGCAACGCCCAGGCCCAGCTGGCCAGCGTACGGCGGGTGGTGCTCGGCACGCCCGGCCTGGTCGATCCGACCACCGGGGACATCACGTTCGCGTTCAACCTGCCGCGCTGGCACCGGGGCCTGCTCGCCGCCCTCCGCGAGGACCTGCACACGCCGGTGTTCTTCGAGAACGACGTCAACCTGGCCGCGGTCGCCGAGGCGCAGTCCGGCGCGGCCCGGGGGGTCGACGACTTCGTGCTGGTCTGGTGCGGGGTCGGGGTCGGCCTGGCGATCATGCTCAACGGCCGCCTGCACCACGGCAGCACCGGCGCGGCCGGCGAGATCGGCTACCTGCCCGTCCCCGGCGCACCCATCCCGCGGGACGCCTCCCGCCGGGCCAAGCCCGCCTTCGGGCAGCTCGCCGGCTCCGACGCGGTCCGCGCGGTGGCCCGCGAGCACGGCTTCCGGGCGGGCACCGCGGCCGAGGCGATCCGGGCCGCGATCGCGGCCGGCACGGCGGGCGGGCCGGTGCTGGACGAGGTGGCCCGCCGGCTCGCCCTCGGGGTGGCCAGCAGTTGCGTGGTACTGGACCCGCCGCTGGTGGTGCTGGCCGGCGAGGTCGGCCAGGCCGGCGGCAGTGCGCTGGCCGAGCGGGTGCAGCACGAGGTGGCCGCGATCACGCTGGTCACGCCCCGGGTGGTGCCGACCGGGCTGACCGAGGAGCCGGTGCTGCACGGCGCGCTGCGGATCGCCCTCGACGCGGTGCGGGACGAGGTCTTCGGCTCCACGGTCGGCTGACCCGGACGACACCGCGGCCTCCCTCCGGGGCGTGCCGCCCACCCCTGCCGGGCCGGCGTGCGCCGTCGCGCGGGCATGCCTCGGTCGGCCCGCCGGCGATGCCCGGCGCGGCGAACGGGTGTCCCGCATGTAGATATCTTTCATCACCTGCCCTTCATCTGGAAGGTCTCGACATAGACGAAAGTGAAGCTATACCGTACGGCCACCCGGCGTCCCCTCCGGGACGTCCGTTCACTTCGGGGAGGAGTGACGGTGACTGTTCGGTACCCCCAGCCGCGCCCAGGCCACCTGCTCGGCGCCACCCTGACCGCGTCCCTCGTCATCGGTCTGGCCGGGCAACCGGCCCTGGCCGCCCAGCGCACGCCCACCGACCCATCCACCGCGGCCGGCCAGTCCACGGTGGTCCGCACCGGCCCGCTGGCCCGGGCCTTCGACGTCGCGGCGGCCCGCCACGGCGTACCACGCGACCTGCTCGTCGCGCTCGGCTACGCGGAAACCCACCTCGACGGCCACGCCGGGGCCCCGAGCGCCTCCGGTGGCTACGGCGTGATGCACCTGACCAGCAACCCGAAACTGCGCACCCTGGACGAGGCGGCGGCGCTGACCGGCCTCGACCGGGACACGTTGCGCACCGACTCCGCCGCCAACGTCACCGGCGCCGCCGCGGTGCTGCGGGCGTACGCCGACGCGGCCGGGCTCACCGCCGCCCAACGCGCCGACGTCAACCAGTGGTACGGCACGGTCGTCCGGTACGGCGGGTCAAGCACCCCGGCCGTCGCCCGGCTCTACGCGGACACCGTCTACGACCTGCTCGGCACCGGCCTCAGCGCGGCCACCGCCGAAGGTCCGGTGCGGGTGCCGGCCCGTGCCGTCGCCCCACGACGCGGCCCGCTGGCCGCAGTGGCCCCGCTCGGCACCGGCGACGGCGTCGGCGTGCTGAGTACGGACTACGCCCCCGCCGCCTGGGCCCCGGCCCACGCGGAGAACTACACCGTCTCCAGCCGCGAGTCGTCGTACCCGATCAACTACGTCGTGATCCACGTGACCCAGGGGTCGTACGCCGGCTCGATCAGCTGGTTCCAGAACCCGGCCTCCGGGGTCAGCGCCCACTACACGATCCGCTCCGCCGACGGGGCGCTGACCCAGTCGGTACGGGAGAAGGACATCGGGCACCACGCCGGGAACTGGACGTACAACACCCAGTCGATCGGCATCGAACACGAGGGCTACGTCAACCAGCCCTCGTGGTTCACCGACGCCATGTACCGCTCCTCGGCGGCGCTGACCCGGCACCTCTGCGACCGGTACGGCATCCCCCGGGACCGCACCCGGATCATCGGGCACAACCAGGTGCCGGGCGCCACCCACACCGACCCGGGTCCGAACTGGAACTGGACCTACTACATGCAGCTCGTCACCGGCTCGACCCCGCCGCCCACCGGCTGGACGACCACCGTGGACAACACCACCGCGGGCCGGTTCACCGCGAGCGCCAACTGGGGCACCTCCACCTACTCGTCCCAGCGGCACGGCGCCGACTACCGGTACGCCGAGCCGGTCGAGTCGAGCGACCCGGCCTGGTACAGGGTGAACATCCCGGAGACGGCCAGCTACCGGATCGAGGCCTGGTACCCGGACGACGCCGGCTACAACAGCTCGGCGCCGTACATCGTCGTCACACCGAGCGGCAACCAGACCGTCCACCTGGACCAACGCTCCGGCGGCGGGGGGTGGCGGAACCTCGGCACCTTCACCCTCTCCGCGGGTGACGCCAACAAGGTGGGCATCAGCCGGTGGACCGGCGGCACCGGACTGGTGATCGCCGACGCGATCCGGGTCAGCCGGGTCTGAGGCGCGCCGACCGGCGCCGGGCGTGCCCGAGGTACGCCCGGCGCCGTACCGGACACCCGGGGTGACCACCGTGACGGACGACACCGGCGGATCACCGCCCGGGTCGGACGGTGGGCGTGGGGGGCGCGCAGGTGCGTGGTTGGATGGATGGGTGCCTGACGAGCCCACCCCCACCCCGCCGGACCCGGACGTCGTGATCGACCTCGACGGGGTCGCCGTGCTGCGCTCCGGCAGCCCGCTGCTGCGCGACGTGACGTGGCGGGTGGAGCTGGACGAGCGCTGGGTGGTGCTGGGGCCCAACGGCGCCGGCAAGACCACGCTGCTCAACCTGGCGTCCGGCCGGCTGCACCCGACCAGCGGGCACGTGCACGTGCTCGGCGAGCGGGTCGGCCGCACCGACCTGGCCGAGCTGCGTACCCGGATCGGGCTGACCACGGCGGCACTGGCCGAGCGGATCCCGGCCGACGAGCGGGTCCGGGACGTGGTGCTGACCGCGGCCTGGTCGGTGGTCGGGCGCTGGCGCGAGCAGTACGACGAGATGGACGAGGCGCGGGCCCGGGGCCTGCTGGGCCAGCTCGGTGTCGAGGCGCTCGCCGACCGGGTGTACGGGACCCTCTCCGAGGGGGAGCGCAAGCGGGTGCAGATCGCCCGGGCGCTGATGACCGACCCGGAGCTGCTGCTGCTGGACGAGCCGGCGGCCGGGCTGGACCTGGGCGGTCGGGAGGACCTGGTGGCCCGGCTGGCGGAGCTGGCCCAGGACCCGGACGCCCCGGCCCTGGTGCTGGTCACCCACCACGTCGAGGAGATCCCGCCGGGCTTCACCCACGCCCTGCTGCTGCGCGAGGGCGGCGTCGTGGCGCAGGGGCCGCTCACCGAGACGGTCACCGGGGAACACCTCTCCAAGACCTTCGGTGTCCCCCTGGTGGTCGACCGGGCCGGCGAGCGGTTCACGGCGCGGGCCGCCTGAGCGCGCCCCGTCCCCGCGTCAGGCCGTCGTCGTCACGCCGCGCAGCGCCGGCAGCAGCGACTCGGCCGCCAGCGTGACCTGGGCGACCGCGAACCGGTTGTCCCGGGGCGGGATGAAGACCACCGCGTCCGCGCTCGCCTCCCGCAGCCGGGCCACCGAGGCCACACACTGCTCGACGCTGCCGGCGGCGGCGAACCGGTCGAGATAGCTCTCCGGCAGCGCCGCGGCCAGCGCGTCGAGGCCGGGGGCCGACGCCCGCAGCTTGGTGATCTCCTCGACCAGGTCGGCGTCGGCCGGGGACATCGGCGCGGCGTCGGCGAGCCGGGCGGCGATCTCCCGGCGGGCGTGCACCCGGGCGTCGTCGAAGTCCAGGTGGGCGTAGACGGTGAGCCGGTGGTCGTCGGTGCGGCCGGCCTCCCGGCGGCCCTCGTCGATCAGCCCCCGCGCCCACCGGACGTACGCCGGACTCGCGCACTCGGCGAGGATCGTGCCGTCCGCGACCCGGCCGGAGAGCCGCAGGGACCTCTCGTTGCGTACCCCGGTCGAGATGAGGGGCGGCTGCTCGGGCGGGAACTCCAGCGCCACCTCCGAGAGCCGGGCGTGCCGGCCGGCGACGGTGACGGTCTCCCCGGCCAGCAGCGCGCGTACCGCGGTGACGGTCTCGCCGAGCACCGCGAGCGGCGAGGGGTGGGCCGCACCGACCTGGCGGACCCAGTCCTCCATGCCGTGGCCGAAGCCGGGCAGGATCCGGCCGGGGAAGATCCGGGCGAGGTTCGCCAGCTCCATCGCGGCCAGCGCGGGATTGCGGAACGCCGCCGGCAGGATGCCGATGCCGATCGTGAGGTTGTCGGTCACCGCAGCGGCCACGGCGGCGGCGGAGACGGCGCCGCCGAAGAAGCAGTCCTCGACCACCCACAGCTCGTCGTAGCCCAGCCGCTCCACCAGCCGGGCGTACGCCGGAAGCTGCTCGGGGGCGGTGTCGCAGCGGTACATGACGCCGATAGGCATGTGTCCCATGGAGGCAGCCTGCCAGATGATACCGCCACGGCGCCTCTAGACTCGGGCAGTCACCGAACGGGAGGTGCGGGTGAATCCGCCACGGGTCGTCGTCATGGGCAGCGCGAACATGGACCTGATGGTGACCACCGAGGTCCTGCCGAAGCCGGGCGAGACGGTGTTCGGTACCGACTTCGTGATGGTGGCCGGCGGCAAGGGCGCCAACCAGGCGATCGCGGCCAGCCGGGCCGGCGGGGCCGCCGCCCTGCTCGGCGCCATCGGCTCGGACTCCTTCGGGGTGACCCTGAAGGCCCGGATCGCCGCCGCCGGGGTGGACACCGACCGGCTCCGGGTGGTCTACGGCGCCTCCGGCGTGGCGGTGGTCACGGTGGACGCGGACGGCGAGAACACCATCGTGGTCACTCCGGCCGCCAACTCCGCGTTCCGGGGGCTGACCGAGAGCGAGCTCTCCGCCGTACGGGAGGCGGACGTCCTCGTCGCGCAGCTGGAGATCCCGGTCGACACGGTGACCGAGGCGGCCCGGGCTGCCCGCGCCGCCGGCACCCGGGTGCTGCTCAACGCCGCCCCTGCGCAGATGGTCCCCGCCGAGCTGCTCGACCTGGTCGACCTGCTCGTGGTGAACGAGGCGGAGGCGAGGGCGATCACCGGCCGCGAGGAGCCCGAGGCGCTGCTGTCGGTGGTGCCTCGGGCGGTGCTGACCCTGGGTCGGCACGGCGCCTGGTACGGCGACCGGGACGGCACCGCCACGCACGTGCCGGCGGTCACGGTGGAGCTGGTCGACTCGACGGCGGCCGGCGACGCGTTCACCGGTGCGCTGGCGGTGGCCTGGGGCGAGGACCGCGAGCTGCTTGACGCGGTCCACTGGGCGAGCGCGGCCGGTGCGGCCTGCGCCCGGCGACTGGGCGCCTCGGTCGCGCTGCCGCTCCGCGCCGAGATCGACGAACTCTACGTCCCGGCGGTCTGACCGGCGCTGGGTCGGCCGGTGCCGGACCCCTTGATCGTGGGGCGCACCATGGCGGCATGGTGCGATTCGTGCTCAACCTGCTCTGGCTGGTCTTCGGCAGCGGCATCGCGCTCGCGATCGGGTACGGGATCGCGGCGCTGATCTGCTTCGCGCTGATCGTGACGATCCCGTTCGGGGTCGCCGCGCTCCGGCTGGCCTACTACTCGCTCTGGCCGTTCGGGCGGACCCTGGTGGCCAGGCCGGACGCCGGGCTCGGCTCCGGGCTGGCCAACGTGCTCTGGGTGGTGCTTGCCGGCTGGTGGCTCGCCCTCCTGCACATCGTCGCGGGCGTCGGGCTCTGCGTCACGATCATCGGGATCCCGTTCGGGGTGGCGAACTTCAAGCTGGTGCCGGCCGCCTTCTGGCCGCTGGGCCGGGAGGTCGTCGAGGTCGACGACCTGCGCCGCCCGGGTGTGGTGCCGGCGTGACCCCTGGGCCCGTGGGTGCCGTGTCCGATCGACCCGGATGCGCGTCGGCGCGCGCGCCTGGACGGACGCGGACCATGTACCCCGGGCACGACCTGTAGACCTGCCCGCACAAACGGGGCACACCCACCCACCCGCCCGGCCGCCGTGCCGCGACCGGCCGGGTCGATGCGCTCCTGCGATGCGTACGGGGCGGTGTAGCGTTCGAACCGGCAGCCAGTCCCGGCCGGTAACCGGTGCAATGTGCCGCCCGGTCAGCTACCTGGGGTGGGTACGTGGTGTCTGACGAGGATCCGTACTTCGGTCAGCTCCTGCGCCGGCTTCGGTCCGAGCGCGGCCTGTCGCTGCGGGAGCTGGGACGACGCGCGCACCGTGCGAAGAGCCACCTGCACGAGTTGGAGACCGGACGCAAGCGGCCGAGCGCCGAGGTCGCCCGCCACCTCGATCACGTGCTGGGAGCGGATGGCCGGCTCGCCGCCCTCGTGCATCCGGCACCGTCGGCCCGGGACGAGGCGGAGGCGGTGGAGTTGGCCCGTCTGGTCGAGGCCAGTGACGTCACCGCGGAAGTACTGGATCACATCGAGTGCGCCGTGGACGACCTGGCGAGCGGGTACGCCACCACACCGCCGCACGACCTGCTGCCGCTGATCCGTCGGCAGCTGTCCCAGGTCGCCGGTCTGCTGGAGGTCCGGGCCACTCTCGACCAGCGTCGGCGCCTGCTCGTGGCCGGTGGCTGGCTGGCCCTGTTGCGGGCCACGGTGCACATCGACCTGCGGCATCGGGCGGCAGCCGATATCCACCTGAGTACGGCGGCGCGGATGGCCCGCCAGGCGGAGCATCGGGAGATCCAGGCGTGGTGCCTGGAGACCCGGGCCTGGGAGGTGCTGACCGACGGCGAGTACCGTCAGGCGCTTGATCTGTCCCAACAGGCGCAGGTGGTCGCCCCGCGGGGCAGTTCGGCGTACATCCAGGCGACCGCGCAGCAGGGGCGGGCGTGGGCGCGGATGGGCTACCGGCGGGAGACTCGGAGGGTGTTGGCCCGGCTGGCCCGGCTGGTGTCTCCGTTGCCGACGCCCGAACGTCCCGAGCACCACTATCGGTACGACCCCGGCAAGGCACTGTCCTACACCGCGACGACCTTGGCCTGGGCCGGCGATCCGGCCGCCGAGGAGTGCGCGCGGGCCGTCATCTCAGACCTGGACGGTCTGGACCGGCCGAGACGGGTCGCCTCGGCGCGGCTGGATCTGGGTCTTGCGTTGTTGGCGGCGAGCAAGCCGGACGAGGCGTCCGTCGTCGCGGAGGACGCGATCATCTCCGGCCGGGTGGTGGCGTCGAACTGGTGGCGCGCCACCGAGGTGCTCCGCGCGGTCGAGGCGACCGGGATCCGCGAGGCCAGGAATCTCCGCGACGCCTACGAGACGTACCGTCCGGACTGCTGAGTCTCCCGCAGCGGACAGCTACCGGTGCTGGCGGACAGGACCACCCTGGCCGCGACTCTCGGTTGCCGTAAGGCTACGGATTGGGGCGCGCGGGCGGTGTGTCGTCGCACCGGTCGCAACCCGAGCGCCCTGGCCGGCCGGGCCGATTCCCCTCTCGCGGCCCGGCCGGTCCCGGCTCAGGTTCCAGCGGCGCTTCGTGATCGGGGATCCGGGGCGCCGCGAGCGGAGAGCGGTGTCGATGCGAATGTCGTGGACCCGGCGCTGGTGGCGTGTCCGGGCGCGGGTGCGGGACTACCGGTTGGGACGGCGGCCGCTGGCGCAGGGTCGGTGGCCGGCGGTGAGCCCCCGACCGCCACACATCACGCCCGGCACGGACATTCCGGAGGTGCCGGAGGGGACGGTGCTGCGGCTGTGGCCGCACGAGTGGACCCACTGCGCCACGGTGCGCGATGGCGCGTACCTGGAGATGACGGTGACTCGCGTTCACCGCAACGTGACCCGGGAGGTCGGCGACCGGCGGTGGGTCTGGGTGGCCGGTCACCGGCATCCGGCGTGTCGGCGGGAGCCGGTCGAACCGCATCCGCCCTGTCTACAGCTCATGGCGCCGACCGACGTGCTGGACCGGGCGGTGCACCGGTGAGCATGGTGCCGGAGGGTGTGCCGGGCCTGGCAATCGACTGGGCGCGGCACGCGATCGGCCGGCACGCCGAGGGTCGGGGTTGCGGTGAGTGTCGCGACGCCTGGTGCCCGACCGCCGAGTGGGCCCTGTGGGTGCTCGTCTCCGATCAGCAGGTCCGGACCGTCGACCGTCGATCGGTGACCGTCGTGGCTCGCCAGGTGGTGCTCACCCACTGGCCGCGCACCGTCGACGGGTGTCGACCGTGCGGACTGCCGGACTGCGAGCGGATCCGGCTCGCCGGTGCCTGGCTGACGGCCGTCGGGGACGACGTCATGCCGACGGGCTGAACGCCGGACCCCGCCAGCCCGTCGACCGCGCACCCGATCTGCCGGCTCTCACCGAACCCACCCCGCGCCATCACACCTCACTGTGGCCGCCACCGCCGACGGCGTCGCGTGCGTTACCTGCGGAAACGTCCCGGGTGCGGGGAAATTCGGCCAGCGGTGGCGGATTGCCTCGCCTCGACAGGCAACACGGCGGAGCCGGCCGTCGTATTAGTAGTCGTCGGAGAGCCTGGGGGAATGATCATGATTCGATGGGAAGTTCCGGGCCCAGCTCCACGACCGGACGCTCCGGCGCCGGTCGCGGGCCGGGAGCGCTGATTGGACACCGCAACGGTCGTACACCGGGAAACCGCCCCGCCGGCCGCCCCCGACCCTGCGCGGCCGGTCCGACGGCATCGGACGTGGCGTCGGACCCTGCGCCTCCTGCTGGCCGGCGCGCTCGCGGCGGTGCTGGCGTCCATGGTCGTGGTCGTGGTGCACCGGTGGCGGGCGCTGCACGCCGAGCCGCCGGTGGATCCCGGCCGGTCGGCATGGGCGCTGCTGGACCTGGCCACGGGGGAGTTGCGCACCTCCGCCGAGGCGGCCGAGACCTACACCGCCGAGTCGATGATCAAGGTGTGGATCGCCGCCGACGACCTGCGCCGGCTCGCCGAGCGGCGGATCCGGCCGCACCCGGACGAGATCGCGGCGCTCTCCGCGATGATCCGGGACAGTGACGACCACGCCGCCGAGGTGATCTACCAGCGCAACGGCGCGGACGCGGTCGTGCAACGCCTGATCTCGATCTGCGGCCTGACCGAGACGACGGTACGGCCCGGCTGGTGGTCGCTGACCCGGATGTCGGCCCGGGACGCCGCCCGGATGGGCGGCTGCCTCGCCGACGGGCGTGCCGCGGGTCCGAGGTGGACGAAGTGGGTGCTGGAGCAGATGCGGCGGGTCCGGGGCGAGGGATACTTCGGCATCGTCTCGGCGCTGCCGGCCGCGCAACGGGACGGGCTGGCGATCAAGAACGGTTGGACGCTGCACGTCAACGAGGGACGGTGGGCGGTCAACTGCCTGGCCGTCTCCGACGACTGGGTGCTGGCGGTGCAGACCCGCTATCCGGCGGCGCTGGGCGGCCTCGACCACGGCGGCCGGACCTGCGCCGAGGTGGCGAGCAGGGTCCTCGCGGCCCGCGCGTCGGGGCGGCCCGGCACCGAGGCCGGCGCCGACGCGCTCGGCCGGATCGGCGGCGCCCGGTGAGGCGGGTCGCGGGCGACCTCTGGCCCACGCTGCGCCGGGCCGGACGGTCGCTGGCGGTCCGGATCTTCGTACGGCACCGGCGGCGGTGGCTGCGCTGGGGCGTACCGGCCCTCGTCCTGGTGCTGCTCGCGGCCGGCGGGCTGGCCTGGTACGCCCGCTCGGTGCCGCTGCCCGCCGACCCCAGCCCGGTGCAGGCCTCGGTGCTCTACTACCGCGACGGGACGACCATCCTGGCCCGGGTCGGCGTCGCCGACCGCACCGACGTGCCGCTGTCGCAGATCCCGCCGGAGGTACGCCGGGCGGTGCTCGCCGCCGAGGACCGCGGCTTCTACGAGCACTCCGGCGTCTCCGCCCGGGGCGTCCTGCGGGCGATCCGGGCCGACCTGCTCGGCGGCGAGACCCAGGGCGCCTCGACCATCACCCAGCAGTACGCCCGGAACGCCTACCTGAGCCAGGAGGTGACCGCCGACCGGAAGGCGAAGGAGGCGGTGCTCGCCGCGAAGCTGGAACGCCGGCACGGCAAGGACACCATCCTGGAGCGGTACCTCAACACCATCTACTTCGGGCGCGGGGCGTACGGGATCCAGGCGGCGGCCGGGGCGTACTTCGGGGTCACCGTCGACCGCCTGACCCGGGACCAGGGTGCCGTGCTGGCGGCGCTGATCAAGGACCCGTGGCGGTTCGACCCGGCGGTGGACCCGGTCGCCGCGCAGGACCGGTGGCGCTGGATCGTCACGGCGATGGAGTCGCTCGGCTGGGCGGAGCCGGGAGCGGGCGAACGGCCGTACCCGGTGGTGGCCGACCGGTCGCCCACCCGGGACGCCTTAAGCGGCCCGTTGGGGCTGGTCGTGGACGCGGTGGAGAGCGAACTCGCCGACCGGGGCATCTCCCGGCAGGTGCTGCACAGCGGCGGGCTCCGGGTGGTCACCACCCTCGACGCCACCGCCCAGGCCGCCACCGTCGAGCGGGTCGGTGCGGCACTGGCCGCGCAGCCGTTCGGGCTCCGCGCGGCGCTGGTCGCGGTCGACCCGGGTACCGGCGGGGTCCGGGCCTACTACGGCGGCGACCGGGGCAGCGGGTACTTCGACGACGCGCGGGCGCCCCGGCCACCGGCCTCGACGTTCAAGGCCGTGGTGCTGGCCGAGGCGCTGCGTCAGGGGATCTCCTACCGGTCCCGCTGGGACGGGACCAGCCCGCGCCAGTTCACCGACCGGTACGGGGTGCCGCTGGTCAACCGCCGCGACCTCCAGTGCGCCGACTGCCCGCTGGACAGGGCGATGGAGCTGTCGCTGAACACGCCCTACTACGCGCTGGCCGAGCGGGTCGGCCCGGACCGGGTGCGGAGGCTGGCGCAGGCCCTCGGCGTCCCGGCCCGGTACGGCGACGTGCCGACCCTGGTCGACGCGGCCAAGGAGCCGGCGCCGGGGCGTACCCGGGCCGACATCGCTGTCGGTCGCTATCCGGTCGCCCCGGCCGACGTGGCGAGCGTCTTCGCGTCGCTGGCCGCCCAGGGGGAGCGGGTCGAGCGGCACGTCGTCG
Source organism: Plantactinospora sp. CA-290183 (assembly GCF_050936375.1). Lineage (NCBI taxonomy): Bacteria > Bacillati > Actinomycetota > Actinomycetes > Micromonosporales > Micromonosporaceae > Plantactinospora > Plantactinospora sp. CA-290183. The sequence continues at coordinate 80,336 of NZ_JBNJMX010000004.1, forward strand.
AGTCGGTCGACGACGTCCGGGGCCAGCGCCGCTACACCGCGGAACCGGAGCGCACCCGGGTACTCGACCCGGCGGTGGCGGCGGACGTGACCACCGTGCTGCGCGGCGTCGTGGAGGCCCACGGCGGGGTGCCGGGCCGCCCGGCCGCCGGGAAGACCGGCACCCAGCAGTACGGCAACACCACCGACGTGCAGGACGCCTGGATGGCCGGCTACACGCCGCAGCTCGCCGTGGCGGTCTGGCTCGGCCGGTCCACCCCCGGCCCGGTGCGGGACGTGCGGGAGCGGCCGATCAACGGCGAGGACCTGCCGCTGGAGCTGTGGCGGGACGTCCTCGCCGCGGCCCTCGCCGGCCAGCCCGTCGCGGCGCTGCCCACGCCGGCCCACCTCGGCCGCACCGACGTCGGCGACGCCGCGCGCCCGGCGGTCCAGGCCCCGGTGCCGCCGGTCGCCGCCGCCAGGTCCCCGGCGGCCCCCACCGCCGGGGCGGAACCGCGCACCGAGGAGAAGCCGCCCGCCGACGGGAAGCCGGCCGGGTCACGGTCCTCGCCGACCCCCACCCGCCGGACGGAGGGGAAGCCGGGGAGGGACGGCAGCTCGTCCGCGCCGTGAGGCCGGGCGGCGGCACCGACCCGCGTCAGGCCGATCGTGCCGGCGGTGCCCCTGCCGGCGGTGCCTCTGCCGGTCGGGGCGTTGTGGGATCCTCGGTCAGGTGCGCGCGCAGGTGCGGCAGCGCCCGCGGGACCACCTCCGCGAAGCGGTCCTCGTCCACGTTGTCGCACCCGCCGCCGGTCAGGATCACCCGTACCGGGGTCGGGCCGATCTCGGCCCGGACCACCTCGTCCACCACCTCCGGGTAGACCCGCCTCGGGTCCGCCCGGTTGACGAACTCGTACGCGTCGGCCGGCTCGAAGTCGACGGTGATCTCGGAGAAGTAGTCGCCCCGACCCCGGGCGTAGGTCCCGGAGTCCCGGGCGTGCACCCCGCGCACCGGCGCGGTAAGTCGCAGCGGGACCCGTCGGTGCAGTTCCCGCACCGCCCGCCGGGCGGCGACGGCGAAGCCGCGCTCGTTGCTGTCGACCTCGTGGTGAGCGAACCGGGTCAGCACCACCCGCACGGGGCTGCGGCCGAGATCCGCCCGCATCGCGTCGGTCAGCAGCCGTTTGTACTCCCGCACGTCGTCGTCGTGGCCCCGCATCAGGTGCGCCAGGTGGTCCGGGTCGGACGCCCAGTCGGACGCCCAGGCGGGTACCCGCCCCGGCGCGGCGTCGACGAACTCGTACGCCCCGGCCGGCTCGAAGTCGACGACGACGATCGCGAAGTTGCTGCCGCAGCCGGACTGCCTCCGGTAGCTGGCGTCTATCCCGCGCAGTGGCGATCTCAGCACCGCGCCAGGGTCGCAGCGCCTCCGCGGCGGCGTCAACCGCCGCCCTGCTGTTCCACGGCGCGCTGCACCGCGCGGTAGATCTGGCCGAACCGCAGCGCGTCCGAGGTACGCAGCAGCATCACCTCCCGGTTGTGGTACTGCACCCAGAGCTCGTGCACCCGGACCCCGCGCTCGTAGGAGCGGTCCAGCCAGTACAGCGGCAGTTCCAGGAAGGGCGTGAGCGCGAGCGCGCCGACCACGCAGACCGCGAGGATGATCGCGGCGAGCCGCCACTCGCCCCGGTCCTGGGCCGAGTAGGCCAGCGAGAGCACGCAGACGACGCCGACCAGCGGCGGGATGGAGAGCAGGAAGATCAGCACCCCCCGGCCGAGCAGCCGGGACCGGGTCCGGGCCGAGCCGGTCCCCCGGAGGTGCCAGACGTACGTCACCGCGGCGACCGGCACGGCGTGCCCGTTGGCGTGAATGGCGTCGGAGGTTACCCGCACCGTGTCGTCCCGGTAATAGAGCGTCACCACTCCAGCAAAGCGCGGCTGTCAACCGTCGAGGGCCCGACTCAGCCCTTGTTGGCACCGAGGGTGAGGCCGGACACGAACTGGCGCTGGAGGACGAAGAAGACGATCAGGGTGGGGAGGGCGACCAGGATCGAACCGGCGGCCAGCAGGTTGTAGTCGGTGAAGTAGACCGCCCGGAGATTGTTCAGCGCGCTGGTCACCGGCAGCTTGTCGCCGGTGGACATCAGCACCACCGCCCAGAGGAAGTCGTTGTAGATCCAGGCGAACTCCAGGGTGCCGAGCGCGCCCAGCGCCGGCCGGACCAGCGGCAGGATCACCTGCCAGTACTGCCGCCACACCCCGGCGCCGTCGACGGTGGCCGCCTCGATCAGCTCCCGCGGCACGGTGTCCATGTAGTTGCTCAGCACGAAGACGCAGAACCCGGTCTGGAAGGCGACGTGGATGGCGATGATCCCCCAGTACGAGTCGTAGACCAGTTCGGAGGGCCAGCTCATCCACCAGGGCAGAGGGATCTTCGTGTACGTCAGGTAGACCGGGGTCAGCACCACCTGCTGGGGCAGCAGGTTGCCGGCGGTGAATCCGATCAGCAGCAGCTTCCCGCCGGGCAGCCGGCGGCGGGAGATGAGGAACGCCACGAACGAGGCGAAGAAGAGCGTCAACAGCACCGCCGGTACGGCGACCAGCAGCGTGTTGCGGAAGTGCGTGGGCAGGTTGCCGCCCCGCCACGCCTGCACGTAGTAGTCGAAGTTCATGGTGCGGGGCAGCGAGAAGTAGCCCTGGGCGGCGGTCTCCGCGTACGGGCGCAGCGAGGCGTAGAGCGGCAGGAGCAGCGGTACCAGCCAGCCGACCGCGACCACCCAGAGGAAGACCCGGATCAGCACCCGCAGCGGTCCGCCCGGCCGCCGGCGGGACTTCCGCGCGGGCTGCCGGACGGTCGCCGGGGCGCTCATGTCTCGTCCCGGCGGAAGACCTGCACCAGGTAGGTGGCGATGAAGCCGACCGAGATCAGCAGCAGGATCACCGCGATCGCCGAGCCGTAGCCGATCCGGCTGGCCTCCCCGACGATGTTGTCGGTGACCAGCACGGAGAGCAGTTCGAGCCCGTTGCGTCCCCGGTTGATCGCGTAGACCACGTCGAACGCCCGCAGCGCCTCGATGACGGTGATCACCAGCACGATCACGTTGACCGGGCGGAGCGTGGGGAAGACCACCCGGAAGAAGGTCTGTGCCTCGTTCGCGCCGTCGATGGCGGCCGCCTCCTTGAGCGCCGGGTCGACGGCCTTCAACCCGGCCAGATAGAGCAGCATCACGTAGCCGACGTGCCGCCAGCCGACCAGCAGCAGGACGGCCCAGAGGTTGATCGACGGGTCGCCCAGCCAGTCGATCGGATTCCCGGTGCGGCCCAGGATCGCGTTGGCGGCCCCGTAGTCGCGGGAGAAGATGAGCTGCGCGATGAAGCCGACCACCGCGAGCGAGAGCACCACCGGCAGGTAGAGCGCGGTCTGGTAGAAGCGGGTGAACCGCATCTCCCGGTCCAGCAGCACGGCGAGGAAGAGCCCGAACGGGGTGGCGACCAGGCCGAGGAACGCCAGCCAGACCAGGTTGTGCCGGACCGCCGGCCAGAACGGCGGATAGTTGCCGACGATGTCGGCGTAGTTGTCCAGCCCGACGAACCGGATGTCGGTGATGCCGTTCCAGGAGGTGAACGAGAGCCCGATCGAGGCCAGCGCCGGACCCCAGATCAGCAGCAGGTCGAGCAGGACCGGCAGGCCGAGCAGCAGCCCGATGACCGCGATGTCGCGCGGGGTGAACCGGCCCACCCGCCGGCGTCGCCGCCGGGTTCCCGGCGCGGTCGGGCCGGCCGCCGAGGGTGTGGGCCGCTCCGGCGGGGCGGGGCCGTCCGCCGGGGCTGGTCCGTCCGGCGGGGCCGCCGGGATCAGGGTCACGGTCGCCGCCTCAGGAGGCGAAGATCGTCTTCTTCTGGGCCTCGATCCGCCGACAGAGCCCGTCGATGTCGTTCGGCGAGCTCAGGAAGCCCTGCAACGACGGGATCATCACGGTGGAGGCGAAGTCGGGACGGGTGTCCCGGTCGAGGAACTGGGAGATCTGCTTCGCGCCGCCGACCAGCTCGACCGCCTTCTTCTGCAATGCGGTGTAGCGGCTGGTGTCGGCCGCGTTGTGCGTCGCCACGTTGTTCGGGTCGCTGCCCAGGTACGCCGCCTGCGCCTGCGCGCTGGCCAGGTAGCGGACCAGTGCCTTCGCCCCGTCCGGGTTCTTCACCTTGCTGGAGACCATGAACCCGTCGATCGGGGCCTCCACCGCGTCCTGCCCGTGCGCCTCGGCGATCTGCGGGAACGGGAAGAAGTCGAGATCGGCCGCCACGTCACCGGTGAACTGCTGCCCCACGAAGAGGCCGAACACGTACATCCCGGTCTGCTTCTGGCCCAGCGACTGCGCGGCCTCCTGCCACGTCCGCCCGTTCGCCCCCGGCTGGCTGTACGGCAGCAGCTCCCGCCAGAGCGAGAAGACCTGCTTGACCCGGGCGTCCTCCCAGGACTCCTTGCCGGCCATCAGGCTGACGTGGAAGTCGTAGCCGTTGGCGCGCAGGTTGATGTGGTCGAAGGTGCCCATGGCGGGCCAGCCGTCCTTGTCCGCCATGGCGATCGGGATCAGCCCGTCGCGCTTCATCCGGGCGCAGAGCCCGGTGAAGTCGTCCCAGGTGCGCGGGACCTGGTAGCCACGCTCGGCAAAGACGCTCCTGCGGTAGAAGACGGCCCAGGGGTAGTAGGTGAACGGCACGAAGTACTGCTTGCCGTCGGTGCCGGTCGACGCCGTCCGCATCGCCGCCGAGTAGCCGCCGCCGACCGAGCCCCAGACGTCGGAGAGGTCGGCGGCCATTCCCTGGGCGGCGAAGTACTGCATCCGGAACCCGGCGAACCAGGTGAAGACGTCGTCCGGAGTCGCCTGGAGGTAGCGGGTGATGTTTTCCTGGAAGGTGTTGTGGTCGACGGTGTTCACCCGTACGTCCAGCTCGGAGGCGGCCAGCAGGTCGGCGAGCGCCTTCTTCGGCACCTCGTCGGAGTAGTTGGAGCCGAGGGTGACCGTGCCGCCGTCCTCGCCGGTGCCGGGCTTCTCACAGCCGGCCAGCGCCGCCGGTACGGCGAGCGCGCCCGCCGCGTACGCGGCGCCGCCGAGCAGCCGTCGCCGGCCGAGCGTGAATGGCGGGCTGAGGGTGAGTGGCGGGCTGAGCCGGGATCGCGGCGGGATCTGCTGGGCCTGGGACTCTGCCATCGTGTCTCCTGCGCGCCGCAGCGGACGGGACCGAGCATCGCTCCGCGCCCCGGGCCCGCCGGTGACGCGGGACCTGTTACGCACGGGACCTGCGGATACGCGTGAAACCTGCCGGTAACAGTAGGAGGCCGGGCGGAAGACAGTCAAGAAGTCAGATCAAGCGATGTCGCGACGGCGTGCGTCGGCCGGGACCGGCAGGCCAGGGTGATCTTCTCAGCGGCGGGCGGCGGCGGTCACCGACGCCTGCTCCACCGCCCGCTCCAGCGCCCGGTAGATCCGGCCGAACCGCATCGCGTCGCCGGTGCGGATCAGCCGGACCGGGCCGCCCCGCCACTGCACCCAGATCTCCCGCTGGTGGCTGCCCCGGGTGTAGCTGCGGTCGACGTGTTCGAGCAGGTAGTCGGCGGCCGGCGCGACCGCCAGCCCGAGCAGGATCGAGAACCCGACGATGCCGATCGTGACGGTGAGCGAGGTGTGCAGGCGTACCGCGAGCAGGATGCCGAGCGCGGCGGCGGCCAGCGGGCCCGCGATCGCCGCGAGCAGCGCGCCCCGGCCGGCGACGGCGCCCCAGGAGCGGGCTCCCCGCACGTGCCAGACCCGGCCGACCTCGGCGAGCGGGTAGGCCCGGCCCCCCACCCGGATCGCCTCCGAGGTGATCCGTACCGCCCGGTCCTGGTAGTAGATGGTCATCGCCGTCACGTCCTCGCCGGCTCGACGTATGCTCCGCCTACCAGGAACTTTACCCCGCCGCTACGCCAGCTATCCCTCCCGCGGCCGGCCCCGTTAGGGTGGGCACGCTGCTTCGACGTGGAGGTGTGGCGTGGGCGACCTGGTCCGGGTGGAGATCGGCGACGGCATCGGCACGATCCGGCTGGACCGGCCGCCGATGAACGCGCTCAACACGCGGGTGCAGGAGGAGTTGCGCACCGCCGCGGCCGAACTCTCCGCGAACCCGGACGTCCGCGCCGTCATCGTGTACGGCGGGGAGAAGGTCTTCGCGGCCGGCGCGGACATCAAGGAGATGGCCGACATGTCGTACGTGGACATGGCCGGCCGGGCCGTCGAACTCTCCAACGCGCTCGGCGCCATCGCCCGGATCCCCAAGCCGGTGGTCGCGGCGATCACCGGCTACGCCCTCGGCGGCGGCTGCGAACTGGCGCTGGCCTGTGACTGGCGGGTGGTCGCCGAGGACGCGAAGCTGGGCCAGCCGGAGATCAGGCTCGGCATCATCCCCGGCGCCGGTGGCACCCAGCGGCTGGCTCGGCTGGTCGGCCCGGCCCGGGCCAAGGACCTGGTCATGTCCGGCCGGATGGTCGACGCGGCCGAGGCGCTGCGGATCGGCCTCGCCGACCGGGTGGTGCCGGCCGACCAGGTGTACGCGGAGGCGGTCGCCCTGGTCCGGCCGTACCTGACCGGCCCGGCGCAGGCGTTGCGGGCGGCGAAGCTGGCCGTCGACGGCGGCCTGGACCTGGACCTCGCCTCCGGGCTGGCCTGGGAGAGCCAGCTCTTCGCCGCGCTCTTCGCCACCGACGACCGCCGCGAGGGAATGGCCGCCTTCGTCGAGAAGCGCAAGCCGGACTTCACCGGGCGGTAGTCGCCGGGCCGGGTTTCGCCAGCATCAGGTGAGCCATTCTCACGTTCGTTCCGACCGGCCGGTAACCTCGCAGCAGTCGAGGCGGATGACAGGAGCGGCGATGACCGGACGGATCGACGGACACGGCGGCGAGCTGGCCCTCGCGGCACTGCGGGCGTACGGGGTGCGGGAGATGTTCACCCTCTCCGGCGGGCACGTCTTCCCGCTCTACGACGCGGCGCACCGCACCGACTTCCCGATCTACGACGTCCGGCACGAGCAGTCCGCGGTCTTCGCCGCCGAGGCGGTCGCCAAACTCCAGCGCCGCCCCGGGCTGGCCGTACTCACCGCCGGGCCGGGTGTCACCAACGGCATCTCGGGGCTGACCAGCGCCTTCTTCAACGCCTCCCCGGTCATGGTGCTCGGTGGCCGGGCGCCGGGCTTCCGCTGGGGCTCGGGCAGCCTCCAGGAGATCGACCACGTACCCCTGGTCGCCCCGGTGACCAAGCACGCGGCCACCGTGCACTCGACCGACGACGTCGCGGGTGCCGTCTCGACGGCGCTGGCCCAGGCGCTGACCCCGCACCGGGGGCCGGTCTTCCTCGACCTGCCACTGGAGGTGATCTTCTCCACCGGTGCGGCGGACCCGCCCGTGGCGGCCACCATCGCGCCCGTCGAACCGGACCCGGAGCAGGTCGCCGAGGCCGCCCGACTGATCGCCGGAGCCGAACGCCCGGTCATCATCGCCGGCTCCGACGTGTACGCCGGGGACGCCGTCGAGGCCCTGCGGGCGGCCGTCGAGGCGCTGCGGGTGCCGGTCTTCACCAACGGGATGGGCCGGGGCGCCCTGCCGCCCGGGCACCCGCTCGGCTTCGCCAAGGCCCGCCGGGTCGCCCTCGGCGGCGCCGACCTGGTCGTGGTGGTCGGCACCCCGCTCGACTTCCGGCTCGGCTTCGGCGACTTCGGCGCCGCGAAGGTGGTGCACGTCGTCGACGCGCCCGCACAGCGGGCCGGGCACGTCGAGCCGGCCGTCAGCCCGGCCGGTGACCTGCGGCTGATCCTGACCGCGCTGGCCGAACACCCCGGCGACCGTACCGACCACGAGTCGTGGATCGCCGACCTGCGTACCGCCGAGGAGGCCGCCCGGGCCCGGGACGCCGAGGCGATGGCCGCGGAGACCGACCCGATCAAACCGGCCCGGGTCTACGGCGAGCTGCGCCGGGTCCTCGCCCCGGACGCGGTGACCATCGGCGACGGCGGCGACTTCGTCTCGTACGCCGGGCGCTATCTCGAACCGGCGCAGCCCGGCACCTGGCTCGACCCCGGCCCGTACGGCTGCCTCGGCACCGGCATGGGCTACGCGATGGGAGCCCGGGTCAGCTACCCGGACCGGCAGATCTGCGTGCTGATGGGGGACGGGGCGGCCGGCTTCTCGCTGATGGACGTCGAGTCGCTGGTCCGGCAGAAGCTGCCGGTGGTGATCGTGGTCGGCAACAACGGCATCTGGGGCCTGGAGAAGCACCCGATGCGGGCCATGTACGGCTACGACGTCGCCGCCGACCTCCAGCCCGAGCTGCGCTACGACCAGGTGGTGACCGCGCTCGGCGGTGCCGGCGAGACGGTGGCGAAGGCCGCCGACCTGCGCCCGGCCCTGGAGCGGGCGTTCGACGCCGGCGTGCCGTACCTAGTCAACGTGCTGACCGACCCCGGCGACGCCTACCCGCGCTCCTCCAACCTGGCCTGACCCGGACGGCCGGGCCCGACCCGTCCGGGTTCGCCGCCCCGGGATCGGCGGCGACACCGGTCGCGGGCGGGCCGGCCGGCGCCGCCGCGGCGCCGGCACCGACGGTCAGGTCGGTGACCCGCAGCGCCGACCAGCCGCCGCTGGACGCCGGCCCGCCCGACGGGTCCGCGCCCGGCCGGTCGCCGGCCCGCTCCGGGCCCTCCCGGTCCGGGCCGGGTGGCGTCCGCCCGGCCAACGCCAGGGGCAGCAGCAGCACGCCGAGCACGAACGGGGCGGCCATGTACCGGGCCGCCTGCGCGTTGTTGACCGCCAGCACCGAGAGCTGGTTGCCGAGGCTCAACGCCGCCAGCGCGAGCAGCGACCGGTCCCGCCGCAGCCAGGCGACCAGGCCGACCGTCAGGTACGCCAGATAGGCCCAGGTGGCGCCCCGCCACAGCAGCCACTGCGGCCCGCTGATCCGCCCGGCGAGCCGGTCGGCCAGCTCGGCGACCGGCTCCCCGAGCGGCCGGGAGTAGGCCACCTTCCGGATCGCGGGCCGGTCGAAGCGCGGATCGCGTTCCAGGTAGACCGGGAGCGCCCAGGCGGTCGGATTGCCCCGCAGCCCGCCGGCCGGGGTGGGCCGCCAGGCGATCGAGCCCCGGCAGACCCGGGCCCGCAATACCGTCCCCGGATCGCGGCCGGCCAGCCGCCGCCAGGCGGACAGGAACTCGTCGCGGTGCTCCGCCGCCACCCGCCGGTCGAAGTCGACGTGGTACACGGTGGGGTCGACGGTGTGGCAGTCCGCCGACCCGCGCCAGTGCGCCAGCGGCGCCACCCGGGCCAGCAACCCGACGTCGGCGGCGGGAAACCCGGCCGGACGCTGCGCGTACCCGATCGCGAGGTCGCCCAGGAATGCCTCGTACGCCACGATCGAATCGCTGTCCCGTACGCCGAGCGTGGGCAGCAGCAGCCAGTTGGTGAGCAGCGCGACCGAGGCCGCCGCCACCCCGGCCAGCAGGATCCGGACGGCGGCGCCCCGGACCAGCGGCGCCACCAGCGCGGCGACGATCGCGACCACCAGGAAACCGTTCTGCCGGAACAGGCAGATCAGCGTCAGCTCGACCAGCGCCGCCCAGAACAGCGGCCGGGAGAACAGCGGGCCGTCGCGGCGGCGGGCGACCAGCCGGGCGAGGGTGCCGAGCAGGAAGACGTGGCAGATGACGAACGGCACGTCCTTCCAGACGCAGACCACGAACGTGCCGACCGGCGGCAGCACGACGACCGTCAGCGCGGCGGCGAGCCACCCCCAGGTCGGGCCGCCGAGCCGGCGCAGGCCGGTGACCGCATACGCCAGGCCGGCGGCCAGGGCGCAGGTCTGGGCCAGGGTCAGCGCACCGACCCCGCCGGTGAGGTGGATCGACAGCCAGACCAGTGCGGTGTAGCTGATCGGGTGGTGGGTGTTCCAGTCGCCGGTGGTCGCCTGCCAGACGTGGTCCAGCGAGTCGGGGCTGAACAGGCCCGGATAGCGGGCGGCCCACCAGAACAGCAGCACCGCCTGGGCGAGCGCGTAGGTGGTGCCGGCGACCACCGGCGCCGCCAGCCGCCGCCGGGCCACCGCCTCGGGCGGTCCGGCCGGCGACCACACCGGCCCGGTCGCCACCTCCGGTGCCATGCCCACCCTCCCTTCGCCGCGGCGCCCGGAGACGCCGACCAGCGGTGCGAGGGTGGTTGCACCGAACTCCGGCCATGCTACGACCGAGGGTCGACGGGGATCCCCGGAACGGCCACTCCACCCGGAAATCGGAGGCCTCGCGCGGGGTGCCCGCGTACCCTCGGCCGGGTGTCAGCGGCCGGCCGGCCGGTGTCAGCCCCGGGCCAGCGCCGTCGGACGCCGGTGGTGACACCAGTGAAGCGACGGGAGAAGGATTCATGAGTTACGCGATCCGGGCCGAAGGGCTGGTCAAGCGCTTCGGCGCCACGACCGCGCTGGCCGGAGTCGACCTGGCGGTCCCCGCCGGTACCGTGTTCGGCCTGCTCGGCCCGAACGGGGCGGGCAAGACCACCGCCGTACGGGTGCTGGCCACCCTGCTCCGGCCGGACGCCGGCACCGCGACGATCGGCGGGCACGACGTGTTCGCCGAGGCACACCAGGTCCGCCAGCTGATCGGCCTGACCGGCCAGTACGCCTCGGTCGACGAGACCCTCACCGGGACGGAGAACCTGCTGCTGATCGGCCGGCTGCTCGGGATGTCCCGGGCGGAGGCCAAGGGGCGGGCCCGGGAACTCCTCGCCGACTTCCACCTCTCGGACGCGGCGGACCGGGCGGCCAAGACCTACTCCGGCGGCATGCGGCGCCGGCTCGACCTGGCGGCGAGCCTGGTCGGCCGTCCCCGGGTGCTCTTCCTCGACGAGCCGACCACCGGGCTGGACCCGCGCAGCCGTACCGAGCTGTGGGGGATCGTGCGGGACCTCGTCGAGTCCGGGGTGACGGTGCTGCTGACCACGCAGTACCTGGAGGAGGCGGACCAGCTCGCCGACGAGATCGCCGTGATCGACCACGGCCGGGTGATCGCGCACGGCACGCCGGAGGAGCTGAAGGCGAAGACCGGCGGGCAGGCGCTGGTTGTCCGCCCGGGCGACCCGGAGGAACTGCCCGTGGTGCTGGCGATCCTGCGCGAGGTGGCCGGCGTCGAGCCGGAGCTGAGCCAGCACACCGCCACGGTGGCGGTCAACGACGGCCGGGTGCTGCCCACGGTGGTACGCCGGCTGGACGAGGCCGAGATCGTGGTCGCCGAGCTCGCGCTGCGCGGCTCCAGCCTGGACGAGGTCTTCCTCTCCCTGACCGGACACCGCGCCGACGACGACACCCCCCAGGACGAGGCCGCCCAGCTGGAAGGAACCCCGGCATGACCGCCGTCACCACCCCGATCCCGGTCGCGACCCGCCGGGTCAGCCCGCTGGCCGGACTCCAGCACACCATGACGCTCGCCTGGCGCAGCCTGGTCCAGATCAAGCACAACCCGATGGAACTGCTCGACCTGAGCATCCAGCCGATCATGTTCGTGCTGCTCTTCACGTACGTCTTCGGCGGGGCGATCGCGAACAGCCCCACCGACTACCTGCGGTTCATGCTCCCCGGCATCATGGTGCAGAACGCGCTCTTCGCCACCATGACCACCGGGTTCGGGCTGAACAGCGACCTGACCAAGGGAGTCTTCGACCGGCTCCGGTCGCTGCCGATCGCCCGGTGGGCCCCGCTGGCCGGCCGGATCCTCGCCGACACGGTCAAGCAGGCCTGGTCGATCGCGCTGCTGCTCGCCGTCGGGATGGCCCTCGGCTTCCGGATCGGCAACGGCGTGCTCGGGGTGCTCGGCGCGTTCGCCCTGCTGCTCGCCTTCTCACTGGCCGCCGCCTGGATCTCGGTGCTGGTCGGCGTGCTGGTCAGCGAGCCGGAGAAGGTACAGATCTTCGGCTTCATAGTGATCTTCCCGCTGACCTTCACCAGCAACATCTTCGTACCGACCGAGAGCATGCCCGGCTGGTTGCAGGCCTGGGTGAAGGTGAACCCCGTCTCCCAGCTCGCCGACGCGCTGCGCGGGCTGCTGGTCACCGGCCCCGAGTCCGGCCCGATCATCACCTCGCTGCTCTGGGGCCTGGGCATCGTGGTCGTCTTCGCCCCGCTGGCCGTCCGGGCGGTGATGCGCCGGACCTGAGCCGGCCGCGCGCGGGCGCGGCCGGGCGGCGGTGCGCGAGCGCGGTCAGGCCTCCGGTTGGGTCTCCTCCCGGGGTGGGTCACCGCTCTCCCGCCGCCGCAGGTCGTCCTCCCGGCGCCGCAGGTCCTCCTCCCAGCGGTCGAACAACTGCCGGTCCTGCTTCGACTGCTCCTCGCCGAGGGAGCGGAGGAAGTCGGGGTTGTCGTCCGGGGCGACCGGTCGGGGACGCTCCCGGCCGGGTGACCCACCCGGCGGTCGGCCGCCGGCCGGACGCGGCGTCGCTGGTCGCGGCCGTCCGGCGACGAACCAGGCGATCGAGCCGACCAACGGGAAGAGCAGGATGACGAGCACCCAGACGAGGCGGGGGAGCGCCCTGATCTCGTCCTCCTCGGCGGAGAGGCAGCTGATCAGAGCGAGGACGGCCAGGATCAGCTGTCCGATGGCGAGGAGCGCGTACAAGCGGACCATGTGGCCATGATGACGCACCGGGTCAGCTCAGCGCACCGGTGCCAGCACCAGGAGCAGGCCGAGTCCGGCAAATCCGGCGGAGACCAGGGCGGTCAACGGCAGCACGTGCCCGGGGCCGGTGGCTCGGGTGCCCGACGCACCGGCGTACCGGGGGTGGGTCAGGACGAGCACGGCCAGCCAGCCGAGCGCGGTGAGGGCGACGACGACCGCGCCGACGGCCCCCCGGGACAGTGCCAACCGTACGGCGAGCACGGCGATCACGGTGACCGCCAGCCGGGTACGCCGCCAGGAGAGCCGGGTGCGCTCGACGGCCAGCCCGGTGTCGCCGTCCGGCGCCGGTGGGCGGCTCACGTGGCCCCGGCGGCCTGGACCAGCACCGCGACGACCAGCAGCGCGGCGCCGAGGCCGACGAGCAGGGCGAGTACCGCCGGGAACCGGGACGCCGGCAGCTCCTCGCCGAGCCGGATGGCCCGTTCCGCGCGGGCCCAGTGGTCGACCGCCCGCAGCGCCACCGTGCCGCCGAGCAGCAGCAGGACCACGGCGAGCGCCTCGCGCAGGTGGGTGATCGGCATCGGCGGCAGGAACTGCGCCACGGCCAGGCCACCGGCGATCAGCGCCAGGCCGGTACGCAGCCAGGCGAGGAAGGTCCGCTCGTTGGCCAGCGAGAACCGGTAGTCCGGGGTCTCGCCGAGTTCGCGTACGTCGCCTGGGTTGAACCACCGCCGGATCGCCTGCAACACGATCACGATTATCCGGTGGACGGCCGGCTTAGCCTGATCGGGTGACAGATCTCGACGTTGACGTGCTGCGTACCGCCTACGACCGCCAGCTGCGGGCCCGGCCGCCGGAGCCGCTGCCGCCGGGCGTGACGGTGGAGCGGGACGGGCCGCTGCTGCGCATCCACGGGCTGGACCGGGGCGGCTTCCTGACGTACGAGAACCTGGGTGGCCTGACCGGGGCGGCGCTGGACGAGCTGATCGCGCGGCAGCGGGACTTCTTCGCCGGGCGGGGCCAGGAGGTGGAGTGGAAGCTGCACGGTCACGACGAGCCGGCCGACCTGGCCGACCGGTTGCGCGCCGCCGGCTTCGTGCCGGAGGACCGGGAGACCGTCGTGATCGGGCCGGTGGCGCCGCTGGCGGCGACGCTGCCGGTGCCGCCCGAGGGGGTACGGCTGCGTGAGGTGACCTCCCGGACCGACCTGGACCGGATCGCGGAGCTCAAGTCGGCGGTCTACGGCGGCGACTGGACCTGGTTGGCCGACGGGCTGGCCCGGGAGCTGGCCGCGGGTGCGGCGCAGCCGCGCGAGGTGCCGGACTCCTCGCCCGGGGTGGTGGACCTGGACGTGGCGGTGTCCGGGCCGCCGCTGGTCGTGGTGGTCGCCGAGGCCGACGGTGAGCTGGTCAGCGCCGGGTGGGTGCGTTTCGTGTCCGGCAGCGGGTTCGCCACGCTGTGGGGTGGGGCGACCCTGCCGCAGTGGCGCGGGCGGGGCATCTACCGGTCGCTGGTCACCTACCGGGCCCGGTTGGCGCAGGAGCGGGGCCGCACCCTGTTGCAGGTGGACGCCTCCGACGCCAGCCGGCCGATCCTGCTGCGGCTCGGCTTTGTAGCGGTCACCACCACCACGCCGTACGTCTACACTCCCAACCCGTGACGGAAGCGCTGACCGACGAGGAGAGAGCCACCCTGAAGACCGCCGCCTTCGGTGCCGTCTTCCTGGTCTCGAACGCCGATCCCGGCGCGCTTTCCATGATCAAGGAGAGTCTCGCCGCCTCGTCCGCGTTCGCCGGTACGACCGGGCTGGTCCGTGAGGTGCTCACCACCGGCGGCATGCCCCGGCTGACGTACGGCGCGCCGGCCGACGTGCCCGCGACGGTGCTGCCGGCGTTGCGCCGCGCGGTGGAGATCCTGCGGGCGAAGGCGCCGGACGAGCTGGCGGATTACCGCTCGGCGGTGCTGGCCGCCGCCGACCAGGTGGCCCGGGCGCACGCCGGGATAAGCCCGGACGAGGCGGCCATGATCGAGACCGTCCGGGACGCGCTCGGCGCCGCGTGAGCCGGGTCACTCCGGGCCTCGCCGAGGCCCTATGCTACTTGCGGGTAACATTGGCCCGTGGGCAACTCCACATCGTCCCGCGATTGACCGATCGTTAAGGAACGCGGGAGGCTGCGCCGGACAGCCGGGCGGGATCGCCATCAACAGGAGGGGTCGTCGAAGCGCGATGAACATCGTCGTACTCGTCAAGCAGGTGCCCGATTCGGGTGCGGACCGCAGCCTGCGCAGTGACGACAACACCGTCGACCGGGGGTCGGCAAACAACGTCATCAACGAGATGGACGAGTACGCCATCGAGGAGGCGTTGCGGATCAAGGAGGCGCACGGCGGCGAGGTGACCATCCTGACGATGGGGCCGGAGCGGGCCGGCGAGTCGATCCGCAAGGCGCTGTCGATGGGGCCGGACAAGGCCGTACACGTGCTCGACGACGCGCTGCACGGCTCCTGCGCGGTGGCCACCTCCCGGGTGCTCGCGGCGGCGCTCGGCCAGCTCGGCCCCGACCTGGTGCTCTGCGGTGCCGAGTCGACCGACGGCCGGGTGCAGGTCCTGCCGCACATGCTCGCCGAGCGGCTGGGCGTCGCGGCGCTCACCGGCGCCCGCAAGCTCAGCGTGGACGGCACCTCCCTGACCGTGGAGCGGCAGACAGAGGAGGGCTACGAGGTGGTGACCGCCGCCACTCCGGCCGTGGTCTCGGTCTGGGACACCATCAACGAGCCCCGCTACCCGTCCTTCAAGGGCATCATGGCCGCCAAGAAGAAGCCGGTGCAGACCCTCGCCCTGGCGGAGCTGGGCATTCCCGCCGCCGAGGTCGGTCTCGAGGGCGCGACCAGCGAGGTCGTCGAGCACAGCAAGCGTCCGCCCCGCTCCGGCGGCGAGCGGGTCACCGACGAGGGCGACGGCGGCGTGCGACTGGTCGAGTTCCTCGCCACCGAGAAGTTCGTGTGACCGGGCCGGATACAGGAGGAATGACCATGGCTGAGGTTCTCGTCGTCGTCGAGGCCACGCGGGAGTTCGGCGTCAAGAAGGTCACGCTCGAACTGCTCACCCTCGCCCGCGAGCTGGGCAGCCCGGCCGCCGTGGTGCTCGGCGGCCCCGGTGCCGCCGCACAGCTCGCCGACCGACTGGGCGAGTACGGCGCGGAGAAGATCTACGCCGCCGAGCATGAGGAGATCGACGGCCACCTGGTCGCCCCGAAGGCGACCGTGCTGGCCGAGCTGGTCCGGCGGGTGCAGCCCGCCGCCGTGCTGCTGGCGTCGAGCCAGGAGGGCAAGGAGATCGCCGGCCGGCTCGCCGTCAAGCTCGACAACGGGCTGCTGACCGACGTGGTCGGACTCGCCGCCGACGGCACCGCCACGCAGGTCGCGTTCGCCGGCTCGGCGATCGTCACCTCCCGGGTGCGCCGGGGCCTGCCGCTGGTGACCCTGCGGCCGAACTCGGTCACCCCGAGCCCGGCACCGGTCACGCCCGCCGTCGAGCAGCTCGACGTCCAGCTCGGCGACGCTGACCGGCTGGCCCGGGTGGTGGAGCGGGTGGCCGAGCAGAAGGGCAGCCGCCCGGAGCTGACCGAGGCCTCGGTGGTGGTCTCCGGCGGCCGTGGCGTGGGCAACGCCGACAACTTCAAGATCGTCGAGGAGCTGGCCGACCTGCTCGGCGGGGCGGTCGGGGCGTCCCGGGCGGCGGTGGACTCCGGCTTCTATCCGCACCAGTTCCAGGTGGGCCAGACCGGCAAGACGGTCTCTCCGCAGCTCTACGTGGCACTGGGCATCTCCGGCGCGATCCAGCACCGGGCCGGCATGCAGACCTCGAAGACGATCGTCGCGGTCAACAAGGACGCCGAGGCGCCGATCTTCGAGCTCGCCGACTTCGGCGTGGTGGGTGACCTGCACAAGATCG
Organism: Plantactinospora sp. CA-290183; assembly: GCF_050936375.1. Classification (NCBI taxonomy): domain Bacteria; kingdom Bacillati; phylum Actinomycetota; class Actinomycetes; order Micromonosporales; family Micromonosporaceae; genus Plantactinospora; species Plantactinospora sp. CA-290183. Next base: position 96,947 of record NZ_JBNJMX010000004.1, read on the forward strand.
TGCCGCAGGCCGCCGAGGAGATCCGCAAGCGCCGGTAGCAGGCCGCGACGCTGACGGCCGGGGCCGGCGACCGGAACACGGTCGCCGGCCCCCGTCGTCCGCCCCGGGCCGTTCGGGCCGTTCGGCCGTTCGGGCCGTTCGGGCCGTTCGGAATCGAAGGTGGTCTGCGGCGAACTGTAGACCTGGGCGCACAGCCGGGGCGCCGGCCGCGCCCGGTCCCCGCCCTCGCGTCTGTCCCGCCCTCGCGTTGGGTTCCGGCCGTCGCGCCCGGTTCGCCGGTCGGTCGTTCCGTGCCCGTGCCGTCTGGCCGCTTGCGCCGGGCACGCCGGTCATGGCCGGGCGGGCGCACGGACGGGGCAGGTCTACAGGCTGTTGGTCGCGTCGGTGCGTCGGTGGCGGCTGGGCGGGCGCACGGATGGGGCAGGTCTACAGGCTGTTGGTCGCGTCGGTGCGTCGGTGGCGGCTGGGCGGGCGCACGGATGGGGCAGGTCTATAGGCCGTCGGTGGCGTCGGTGGCGGCTGGGCGGGCGCACGGATGGGGCAGGTCTACAGGCTGTCGGTCGCGTCGGGTGCGGCCGGGCGGGCGCATAGGCGGGGCAGCTCTACAGGCTGTCGGTCACGTCGGTCGTTGCGGTCGCGCTGCTCGCGCTGCTCGCGCTGCTCGGGCCGGTTGCGACCGGGCGGGCGCATAGACGGGGCAGGTCTACAGGCTGCCGGTGCTCTGGTGCCGAGCCGGCAGCCTCGCCCCCGCCGGCACCGCGTCGGCCCGGCCAGCACTCCGGCACCGTGCCCGTGTCCGAGCGGCACCCCGCCCGGACCGTGCGGTACCGGAGCGGGCCAACCGGCCCCGAGGCTGTCGCGCCGGCGGCCGATAGGCTGGACGGTGATGACATATCTGGATCACGCGGCGACCACTCCGATGCTCGAAGAGGCACTGGAGGCGTACGTCGCGACCGCGCGCCAGGTCGGCAACCCGTCGTCCCTGCATGCCGCCGGACGGCATGGGCGGCGCCGGGTGGAGGAGGCCCGCGAGCGGGTGGCCGCCGCCCTCGGTGCCCGGCCGTCCGAGGTCATCTTCACCGCCGGCGGCACCGAGAGCGACAACCTGGCGGTGAAGGGCATCTTCTGGGCCCGCCGGGCCGCGGATCCGACCCGGATCCGGGTGGTGGCGAGCGCCGTCGAGCACCACGCGGTGCTCGACTCGGTCGAGTGGCTGGCCCGGCACGAGGGCGCCACGGCCGACTGGCTGCCGGTCGACGCCGTGGGCCGGCTTGACCCCGCCCGGCTGCGCGCCCAACTGGAGGCGCACGCCGCCGAGGTCGCCCTGGTCAGCGCGATGTGGGCGAACAACGAGGTAGGTACCCTCCAGCCGATCGCCGAGCTCGCCGAGGTGGCCGCCGCGCACGGCATCCCGTTCCACACCGACGCCGTACAGGCCGTCGGGCAGGTACCGGTCGACTTCGCCGCCAGCGGGGTCTCGGCGCTGACCGTCACCGGCCACAAGCTCGGCGGCCCGACGGGGGTGGGCGCGCTGCTGCTCGCCCGCGACGTGGCCTGCACCCCCGTCCTGCACGGGGGCGGGCAGGAGCGGGACGTCCGCTCCGGCACGCTCGACGTCGCCGGCATCGTCTCCTTCGCCGTGGCCGTCGAGGCGGCGGTGAAGACCCAGCAGGAGTACGCCGCCCGAGTGGCCGCGCTCCGCGACGACCTGGTGGCCCGGGTCCGGCAGGCGGTGCCCGAGGCGGTGCCGAACGGTGACCCGGTGGACCGGCTGCCCTGCAACGCGCACTTCTCCTTCCCCGGCTGCGAGGGCGACGCCCTGCTGATGCTCCTCGACGCGCAGGGCATCGCCTGCTCGACCGGGTCGGCCTGCTCCGCCGGGGTGGCCCAGCCGTCCCACGTACTCCTGGCGATGGGAGCCGACGACGACCGCGCCCGGTCGTCGCTGCGCTTCTCGCTCGGCCACACCTCCACCCCCGAGGACGTCGAGGCGCTGGTCGCGGCCTTGCCCGGGGTGGTCGAGCGGGCCCGCCGGGCGGGTGCGGTCCGGTCCGCCCGGAGCTGACGGTGCTCGCGGCGGGCCGGCTACGCTTCCTGCGAGGAGAGGGGTGAACCGGTGAGGGTGTTGGCGGCGATGTCCGGCGGGGTCGACTCGGCGGTCGCGGCCGCGCGCGCCGTGGAGGCCGGCCACGACGTGACCGGCGTGCACCTGGCGCTCTCCCGCAACCCGCAGACCTACCGGTCCGGCGCCCGCGGCTGCTGCACCCTCGAAGATTCCCGGGACGCCCGGCGGGCCGCCGACGTGATCGGCATCCCGTTCTACGTCTGGGACCTCGCCGACCGGTTCCACGAAGACGTGGTGGACACCTTCGTCGCCGAGTACGCCGCCGGCCGTACCCCGAATCCGTGCCTGCGCTGCAACGAGAAGATCAAGTTCGCCGCGGTGCTGGACCGGGCCGTCGCCCTCGGCTTCGACGCGGTGGTCACCGGCCACCACGCCCGGCTGGGCGCCGACGGCCTGCTGCGGCGCAGCGTCGACGCGGCCAAGGACCAGTCGTACGTGCTGGCGGTGCTCACCCGGGAACAGCTCGACCGCTCGATCTTTCCGCTCGGCGACTCGACCAAGGCGGAGGTACGCGCGGAGGCGGCGCGGCGCGGGCTCACCGTGGCCGACAAGCCCGACTCGCACGACATCTGTTTCATCGCCGACGGCGACACCCGGGGCTTCCTCGCCGACCGGCTGGGAGAGGCGCCCGGTGACATCGTCGACGCCCGCTCCGGGGCGGTGGTCGGCGCGCACAGCGGCGCGTACGCCTACACCGTCGGCCAGCGCAAGGGGCTGGCGCTGGGCGTACCGGCCCCGGACGGGCGGCCCCGCTACGTGCTCTCCATCACCCCGACCACGAACACCGTGACCGTGGGACCGGCCGAGGCGCTGGAGGTGTCGACCGTGGACGCCGAGCGGCCGGTGTGGACCGGCGGACCGGCGCCGGCCGGCCCGGTCGAGTGCGAGGTGCAGTTGCGGGCGCACGGGCAGGTCGTCCCCGCGACCGTCCGGCTCGACGGCGGGTCGCTGCACGCCGGGCTGCACCGCCCGGTGCGCGGGGTCGCCGCCGGTCAGGCGATCGTCGCGTACCGGCCGGATCCGGGCGGCGACATCGTGCTCGGCTCCGCCACCATCAGCGAGACCGCCGCCGGGACCGCGAACGGATCGCCCGCCGTCGCCGGTTGAGTCGCCGACGAGGGACTTCCGGATCCGCCGCCGGACGGCTTCGCCCGGCCCGGCCGCGATCGGCGGGACCCAGGGGCTAGCCTTCGCGGGGTGACCGATCAGCAGGGTAGCGATCAACGACAGGACACCGACCAGGGACCGGCGGCGGGTCAGGAGCAGGCCGGGCGGCGGTGGCCCTGGCCGGCCGGCGCGGCGAGCGGGATCGGGTCGATGCCCGGCACCGACGGCACGGAGGCGCAACGGATCGTGCTCGGCGAGCTGCCCCTGCCGCACCTGCCGGAGCTGCCCGCCCGGGGTCCCGGTGCCGACCTCGTCGGACGGACCGCCGGGCTGCTGGTGGAGCTGCCGGTCGAGCTGTACGCGGCCCGGTGGCGGGTGGCCGGACGTCCGGGACGGGACCTGCGCCGCGCCCACGACCTGCTGGAACGCGACCTGGACCAGATGACCGAGCAGGCCGGGGAGTTCACCGGGAGCTTCAAGATCCAGGCCGCCGGGCCGTTCACCATGGCGGCCAACCTGGAACTTCCGATCGGTGGGTGGATGCTCCGGGACCCGGGCGCGGTGCGGGACCTCGCCGACTCGCTCGCCGACGGGCTGCGCGAGCACGTCGCCCAGGTGCGCCGCCGGCTGCCCCGGGCCACGGTGCTGCTCCAGCTCGACGAGCCGTCGCTGCCGGCCGTACTGGCCGGGCACATCGCGACCGAGAGCGGGCTGGGCGCGTACCGGCCGGTCGAGCCGGCCACCGCCACCGGGCTGCTGCGGACCGTCGTGGCGGCGGCCGGCGTACCCGTCGTGCTGCACTGCTGCGCGCCGGACGTACCGCTGGAGCTGGTCGGGTCGACCGGCGCCGCCGCGGTCGCGCTCGACCTGGCGCGGGTGACCCGGCTGGACCCGCTCGGCGAGGTGATCGACGCCGGGCTCGGGCTCTTCGCCGGCGCCGCGCCCGGGCTGCCGCCCTCGACCGGCCGGGCGCCGTCGTCGGCCGAGATCGCCGACCGGGTACGCCAGGTCTGGGACCGGCTCGGCTTCCCCCGCGCCCGCCTGGCGGAGCAGGTGGTGGTGACCCCCGCCTGCGGGTTGGCCGGCGCCACCGACGAGTACGCCCGGACGCTGCTGACCGCCGTCCGGGACGCCGGCCGCCGACTCTCCGAGGAGTGAGGTTTTCCTGTCACATCCGCCGGGCAGGATGGCCGGCATGATTGGCCAACTCCGCACCGTGGTGATCGACTGTCCGGATCCACGCGCGCTCGCCGGCTTCTACGCGGAGCTGCTCGGGCTGCCCGTCACGGACGACCCCGACAACGAGTGGGTGGTGCTCGGCGGCGAGCGTGGCCACCACCCCCGGTTGGCGTTCCAGCGGGCGCCGGACCTGCGTGAGCCCCGCTGGCCCGATCCCGAGCGCCCCCAGCAGTTCCACCTCGACGTGACCGTCTCCGACATCGAGCGCGCCGAGGCCGCGGCGTTGCGGCTGGGGGCGACCCGGCTGCCCGGCGAGGGCGAGGGCTGGCGGGTCTACGCCGACCCGGCCGGCCACCCGTTCTGCCTCTGCTGGGACGACTGACCCGGGGGCCGCGCACCAACGGGATCATGCGGGTCCGGGCTGCGCCCTGCGCCACCGCCGGCAGCGCCGTCGGGGGGCGTGGCCGGGCTGACCAGGTGCGAGTCGGCGCGGGCGGCTACCGTTTGCCCAGAAGCGCGATCACGGAGGTCGAGGGTGTCCGAGGAAGCCGTCCCGCAGCAGGTCAGCCCCGCCCAGCGGGCGGCGGCCGGGGAGGAGCCGACGGCCGGGGCGAAGGAGCGGCACAACGCGCTCAGCATCGAGATCACCGACCACCAGTACCGCTACTACGTGCTCGACGCGCCGACGATCTCCGACGCCGAGTTCGACCGGCTGCTGCGCGAGCTGACGGAGCTGGAGGAGCGCTATCCGGCGCTGCGGACCCCGGACTCCCCGACCCAGCGGGTCGGCGGCACCTTCTCGACGCTCTTCACCCCGGTCGTCCACGCCGAACGGATGATGTCGCTGGACAACGCGTTCGACCCGGCGGAGCTGACCGCCTGGGCGGAGCGGGTGGAGCGGGACGCGGGCGGCCCGGTCAGCTACCTCTGCGAGCCGAAGGTCGACGGGCTGGCGATCAACCTCACCTACCAGCGGGGGCGGCTGGTCCGGGCGGCCACCCGGGGCGACGGCCGGACCGGCGAGGACGTCACCGGCAACGTGCGGACGATCCGGGGCGTGCCGGAGCGGTTGGCGCAGGGGGACGGGCTCGCCCCGGCGCCGGAGCTGCTGGAGGTGCGGGGGGAGATCTACTTTCCGGTCGAGGCGTTCGCCGACCTCAACGCGAGCCTGGTCGAGCAGGGTGGGGCGCCCTTCGCCAACCCGCGCAACGCGGCGGCCGGGAGCCTGCGACAGAAGGACCCCCGGGTCACCGCCACCCGTCCGCTGCGGCTGGTCGTGCACGGTATCGGCGCCCGGCAGGGGTTCCAGCCGGTCGCGCAGTCGCAGGCGTACGCGACGCTGCGGGCCTGGGGGCTGCCGACCAGTGACCGCTGGCGGGTGGTGCCGGACCTGGCCGGCGTCCGGGAGTACATCGACTACTACGCGGCGCACCGGCACGACGTCGAGCACGAGATCGACGGCGTGGTGGTGAAGGTGGACCCGCTGTCCCTGCAGGGCCGGCTCGGTTCGACGAGCCGGGCGCCGCGCTGGGCGATCGCCTTCAAGTATCCGCCGGAGGAGGTGACCACCAGGCTGCTGGACATCGACGTCAATGTCGGGCGTACCGGCCGGGTGACCCCGTTCGCGGTGCTCGAACCGGTCCGGGTGGCCGGCTCCACGGTCGCCCTGGCGACCCTGCACAACGCCCGCGAGGTGGCCCGCAAGGGGGTGCTGATCGGCGACACGGTGGTGGTGCGCAAGGCGGGTGACGTGATTCCCGAGGTGCTCGGACCGGTGATGGAGCTGCGGCCGGCCGACGCCCGCCCGTTCGAGATGCCGACCCGCTGCCCGGCCTGCGGCACGGCGCTGGCGCCGGCCAAGGAGACCGACGTCGACATCCGCTGCCCGAACTCGCGCCTGTGCCCGGCCCAGCTCCGGGAGCGGGTCTTCCACCTCGCCGGACGCGGCGCGCTCGACATCGAGGTGCTGGGCTTCAAGGCGGCGGGTGCGCTGCTGGACTCGCAGGCGATCACCGACGAGGGCGACCTCTTCTTCCTCGACGCGGAGAAGCTGGCCGCCGTGCCGTTCTTCGTCAAGAAGGACGGCAACCTCGGTAGCAACGCGGTCAAGCTCCTGGAGAACCTGGACGAGGCACGGCGGCGACCGCTCTGGCGGGTGCTGGTGGCGCTCTCGATCCGGCACGTCGGCCCCACCGCCGCCCAGGCGCTGGCCCGGGAGTTCGGCTCGATGGCGGCGATCGAGGCGGCCGGCGAGGAGGAACTGTCCGCCGTGGACGGCGTCGGTCCGACCATCGCGGTGAGCCTGCGGGAGTGGTTCGCCGTCGACTGGCACCGGGAGGTGGCGCGGAAGTGGGCCGAGGCGGGCGTACGGATGGCGGAGGAACGCGTCGACTCCGGACCGCGCCCCCTGGAGGGGCTGACCGTGGTGGTGACCGGGACCCTCGCCGACTACACCCGGGACCGGGCGGCGGAGGAGGTGCAGGCGCGGGGCGGCAAGGTGAGCGGCTCGGTGTCGAAGAAGACCGCCTTCGTGGTCGTCGGGGAGAATCCTGGGTCGAAGGCGGAGAAGGCGGCCGCGCTGAAGGTGCCTATCCTCGATGAGGCGGGCTTCCAGGCGCTGCTCTCGGAGGGTCCCGAAGCCGCAGGTAGGCTTGCTATTCGTAACGACTAGTAGTGATCAATTGGCTCTCTGTGAGTGAAACCGCTTGCGTGCAATGCGGCGTATTTCAAGTTAGTCACGACTAGGCCCGATTCGCGTCTGTCGCCCCCCACATTGGAGGGGTCAGGGCGTTTGATGGGAGTCGACACGCGCGGCAGGTGCCGCGCCGACACCGAGGGGCGGGAGGTGCCATGGAGGCCGCAGCGCTGCGGAACTCCGTCCCTCCCGGCCGGGCCGCACCGTTCTTCGGTTTCGTCTGGACGGTCGTCGTCCTCGCCGCCGCTGCCTGTGCCGCGTCCCTCGTCGACCTGCCCACGCAGGTTCCCCGGCTGCCGGTGGCGTTCTGGCTGATGGCGGCCCTTGCGGTCACCTTCGACGCCCGCCCGTTCAGCCCGAGCGGCCGGCGGCAGAGCTCGACGGTCTTCCCGTCGATCTGCTTCACCTTCGCCATCGGCCTGGAGTGGGGCCTCGGGCCGGCGGTGGCGGTGCAGGCCGCGGCGGTGGTCGTCTCCGGCCTGCGGATGCGGTACGCGCCGTGGCGCAGCGGCTTCAACATCGCGCAGTACGCCTGCGCGCTCGCCGCCTCGGACGCGGTCACCCGGCTCACCCCGGGCGGCGGGCTCGGCCCCGGCGCGCATCCGCGGCTGGTCGACGTCGCGGTCGTGGTCGGCGCGGCGACGGCCTGGCTGGCGGTGAGCCACGGACTGGTCACCACCGCGGTCCGGCTGCGCTTCGGTGGCCGGTGGTGGCGGCGGCTCCGGCAGAACCTCGGCTTCGAGCTGCTCGCCACCGGCTCGCTGCTGCTGCTCGGCCCGGTGCTGGTGGCCGCCGCCCGGAGCAGCGCCGCGCTGATCCCGATGGTGGTGCTGCCGCTCTACGCGGTCTTCCGGATGGCCCGGTTCTCGGCCGAGCGCGAGCAGTTGGCCCGGCTCGACCCGCTCACCGGGCTGGCCAACCGCAAGGCGCTGCTCACCGAGGTGACCGAGCAGGTGGCGGTGCACGCCGAGCTGACCGCCAAACAGGCCCCGGGGCCGCAGTTGGCCCTGCTGCTGCTCGACCTCGACCGGTTCAAGCACGTCAACGACGCCCTCGGCCACGAGGTGGGCGACCGGCTCCTGGTCGAGGTCAGCCGCCGGCTGCGCGGGGTGGTACGCCCGCCGGACGTGATCGCCCGGCTCGGCGGCGACGAGTTCGCCATCGTGGCGACCCGGCTGGACGGCGTCGACGACGCCCGCCGGCTCGCCGACGTGGTGGTCGCGGCGCTGGCCGAGCCGGTGGCGCTGGACGGGTTGCCGCTGGACGTCGGCGGCTCCATCGGCGTGGCGCTCTACCCCGAGCACGGTGCCGACTTCGCCACCCTGATGCGCCACGCCGACGTGGCGATGTACGAGGCGAAACACCGCGGCGACCCGGTCACCGTCTACGCCGCCGGCTCGGACCACAACTCGGCGGAGCGGCTGAGTCTCCTCGCCGACCTGCGTCGGGTGCTGGAGGCACCCGGCTCGGCAGCGACCCCCGGTTCGGCGTCGACCCCCGGTTCGGCGTCGACCCCCGGAGCGGCGTCGACGGCCGGTTCGGCGCCGACGCCCGGCGCCGGCCCGGCGACCGCCGGTGCGGACCCGACGGCCGCCGGAGCCAACCCGGCCGCCGCCACGGACGTCGGCGAGATCACCCTCTACTACCAGCCGCAGATCGCCATCGCCACCGGCGAGGTCGTCGGGGTGGAGGCGCTGCTGCGCTGGCGGCACCCCCGGCGCGGGATGGTCGACCCGGAGGAGCTGATCCGGGTCGCCGAGCAGAGCGCGGTGATGCGGCTGCTGACCCGGCGGGTGATCGACGACGTGGTGGAACAGCTCGCGAAGTGGGCCGCCGCCGGCCTCGACCTGCGGGCCGCGGTCAACGTCAGCGTCCGTGACCTGCACACCGGGGAGATCGCCGACCAGATCGCCGAGCGGCTGGCCCGGTACGGCGTACCTCCCTCGCGGTTGCAGTTGGAGATGACCGAGGGCGCCCTGATGGCCGACCCGCGTCGGGTGCTGGCCACCATCTCCCGGCTGGACCGGATCGGGGTGGCGATCGCGCTCGACGACTTCGGCACCGGCTACTCCTCGATGCAGCACCTGCGCCGGCTGCCGCTGGCCGAGGTCAAGGTCGACCGCTCCTTCGTACTCGGGATGGCGGCCGACGCCGACGACGGCGCGATCGTCCGGTCGGTGATCGAGCTCGCCGGTGCCCTGGGCCTGCGGGTGGTCGCCGAGGGGGTCGAGGACGAGCGGACCTGGCGGTTGCTGCACGCGGCGGGCTGCGACGTCGCGCAGGGCTGGTTCTTCGCCCGGCCGATGCCGGCGGAGGACCTGGTCGGCTGGCTGGCCCGCTACCGGCCGGTCACGCCCGGCGGCGCGGCGGCCCGGCTCGAACGCCGGGTCGGGCCCGTCGGGGCGCCGGCCCCCGCCGGCCGTCCGGCCCCGGCCGCCGGGGGTACGACGGAACCGGTGCCGGCGCCGCCGGTCGACGGCTTCCTTCCCGGCGTGGAGTGAACCGCCCGCCCGGGTTGGGGGAGCCGGGGGCGGGGGCGGTCGGGGTCACAAATAGACTCGCTCGGGTCACGGCGTGCGTGTCAGGCTGCGCCGTGCAGACGTCCGGCACGAAGGGGGCACCGATGTCCGCCATCTCCCGCGAGGAGGTCGCGCACCTGGCGCGGCTGTCGCGGCTCGCCGTCACCGAGCAGGAGCTGGAGACCTTCGCCGGCCAGCTCGACGTGATCCTGCAGGCGGTCGCCCGGATCGGGGAGGTGGCCGCGGCCGACATTCCGCCCACCTCGCACTCGGTGCCGCTGACCAACGTGCTCCGCGACGACGTGGTGGTGCCCTGCCTGACCCCGGAAGAGGTGCTCTCCGGCGCGCCGGACAGCGAGGACAACCGGTTCCGGGTGCCGCGCATCCTGGACGAGGACGAGCCGCCGAGCCCGCGCGGCGAGGGTACGGCGGAGGACCCGTCGGTCGCGGGCACCGCCTCGGTGGGCCCGGAAGGGAAGGCGTGAGCACCATGGCTGACGTGACCAGGATGACCGCGACCGAGATCGCGGCCCTCATCGCCGGCGGCGAGGCGTCCGCGGTGGAGGTGACCCAGGCCCACCTGGACCGGATCGCGGCGGTGGACGACCGGGTGCACGCCTTCCTGCACGTGGACACCGAGGGGGCACTCGACGCCGCCCGCGCGGTCGACACCCGGCGGGCCGCCGGGGAGGAACTGGGACCGCTGGCCGGGGTGCCGGTGGCGGTCAAGGACGTGCTCGCCACCAGGGGCGTTCCCACCACCGTGGGTTCGAAGATCCTTCAGGGCTGGCGCCCGCCGTACGACTCGACGATCGTGCGGCGGCTGCGCGACGCCGGCACGGTGATGCTCGGCAAGACCAACATGGACGAGTTCGCCATGGGCTCCTCCACCGAATACTCCGCGTACGGGCCGACGGGCAACCCGTGGGACCTGGGCCGGATCCCGGGTGGCTCGGGTGGGGGCAGCGCTGCCGCGCTGGCCGCGTACGAGGCACCGCTGGCGATCGGCTCGGACACCGGGGGCTCGATCCGGCAACCGGGCGCGGTGACCGGCACCGTCGGGGCGAAGCCGACCTACGGCGGCACCTCCCGGTACGGCCTGGTCGCGTTCTCCTCGTCGCTGGACACGCCCGGCCCCTGCGCCCGTACGGTGCTGGACGCCGCGCTGCTGCACGCGGCGATCGGCGGGCACGACCCCCGCGACTCCACCTCCATCCCGCAGCCGGTGCCGGACGTGGTCGCCGCTGCCCGGGCGGGTGCCTCCGGTGACCTGACCGGCGTCAAGCTTGGCCTGGTCACCGAGTTCGCCGGTGAGGGTGCCGAGCCGGGGGTGATGGCCGCGTTCCGCGACGCCGTCGACGCGCTGACCAAGCTCGGCGCCGAGGTGGTCGAGGTCTCCTGCCCGCACTTCGAGTACGCCCTGCCGGCCTACTACCTGATCGCGCCGAGCGAGTGCTCGTCCAACCTGGCCCGCTTCGACGGGGTGCGCTTCGGGCTGCGGGTCGGCGACGACGGCAGCCGCTCGCTGGAGGAGGTCATGTCGCTGACCCGGGACGCCGGTTTCGGTCCCGAGGTCAAGCGCCGGATCATGCTCGGCACGTACGCGCTCTCGTCCGGCTACTACGACGCCTACTACGGGCAGGCGCAGAAGGTCCGTACGTTGATCACCCGGGACTTCACCGCCGCGTTCGAGCGGGTGGACGTGCTGATCTCGCCGACCACCCCGTTCGTCGCGTTCCCGTTCGGGTCGCGCACCTCGGACCCGTACCAGATGTACCTGGCCGACCTCTACACGATCCCGACCAACCTGTACGGGGGGCCGGGGATCTCGGTGCCGTGCGGGCTCTCGGACGGGCTGCCGGTGGGGTTGCAGATCATGGCTCCGACGATGGCGGACGACCGGATGTACCGGGTCGGCGCGGCGCTGGAGTCCGCGGTCGGCACGCTCACCCCGCCCGCCCTCTGAGGCCGGTCCGACGTCGCCGGCAGCAGCTCCGCGCTGCCGGCGAAACGGGCGATTCCGCGATACCTACATAACGGGCGAAAACGCGTAGTAGACAGGAGTTCTACCTCGTTGTCGTAACGCTTGGAGCGCCCTGTGTCGCATCATCTCGACTCTCCGCTCGCCCGGGAGGACAGCCGGCTCGACCTGACCGACCAGTTCGTCTTCCGGGGCGAGGGCGGCACCGTGCTCATCATGAACGTCAACAGTTCGGCGGCGGGCGAGGACGGCAAGACCGCCGGAGCGCGCAGCAACCAGTTCCCGTACGTCGTCCCGTCCTGACCTGCGGTGCGTCCTGTCCGCCACCTCGCGCCCGCCCTGGCGCCGCCCGGCCCGGCCGCGCTCCGGCGCCGCCGGACATCGATGCCGGTTTCATCCGCCGTAGGGTCGGGTACCGATATGGACAGTTCCGAACCGTAGTTCGAGTCACAATCGAGGAGGTCTCATCGTGACGGCGCGCAGCCAGTACCACGTGGTTCCCGCAGGTGACAGGTGGAAGGTTGAGCAGGGGTCGACGGTGGCCGGCACCTACGACACCAAGGGTGCGGCGATCGAGCAGGGCCGCAAGGTGGCGAAGGACAACCAGCCCAGCCAGCTCGTGGTGCACACCGCCGACGGCAAGGTCGAGAACGAGTACACCTACCAGGACGACCCCTTCCCGCCCAAGGGCTGAGCACCACCACCCCGGCCCGCGACGACGCTTCCGGCATCGTCCGGGCCGCAGGGCTCTTCCGGTCGCCGAGCATCCGGGGGCTCCTCTTCGGTAGCCAGCCGGTGCGGCGCATCCGATGCCGAGCCGGCGACCTCCACCGCGGCGCCCCGGTACGTCCGTGCTCCGGGTCCATTCCCGTGTGGCCGCGTCCCTGCGACGCGTACCCGGACGGCCGGGCGGCCCGGTGCGGACGGCACCGGGCCGCGGTCCGTCCGGCCCGGGAGACGGGCGGGAATCACCCCGGCGCCTCGGCGGCCCGGGACGCCGGGCCGGCACGACGGGCGCCGATCCGCCCGGTCACCGCGCCGGGGCGAAACCCGGGCGAGGCGGGGTCGGGCGAGCGATTAGGCTGGGACGCGTTCTGTCCGGATGCCCCGGGGGCCGGCCACCGCTGGAGAAGCTGGGCGTCTCTCGGAAACTGGGAGTCTTGATGAGCACCACAGTCCTGCCGTCGTACGACGAGGTCGTCGAGCGCTACGCCCCGGTGATCGGCCTGGAGACCCACGTCGAGCTGGGCACGAACACCAAGATGTTCTGCGGCTGCCCGACCGACTTCGGCGGCGAGCCGAACACCCGGGTCTGCCCGGTCTGTCTCGGCCTGCCCGGTTCGCTGCCGGTGGCCAACCGGGCCGCCATCGAGGCGACGATCCGGATCGGACTGGCCCTGAACTGCTCGATCGCGAGCTGGTGCCGGTTCGCCCGGAAGAACTACTTCTACCCGGACATGCCGAAGAACTTCCAGATCAGCCAGTACGACGAGCCGCTCTGCGTGGACGGCTGGCTCGACGTCGAGGTCGACGGCGAGACGGTCCGGATCGGGATCGAGCGGGTGCACCTGGAAGAGGACACCGGCAAGACCCTGCACGTGGGTGGCGCCACCGGCCGGATCCACGGCGCGACCGAGTCGCTGGTCGACTACAACCGGGCCGGCATCCCGCTCGTCGAGATCGTCACCAAGCCCATCCCCGGTACCGGTGCCCAGGCGCCGCTGGTGGCCCGGGCGTACGTGACCGAGCTGCGGGACGTGATCCGCTCGCTCGGCGTCTCCGACGTACGGATGGAGGAGGGTTCACTGCGCTGCGACGTGAACACCTCGCTCTCGCCGGCCGGTTCGGCCGAGTGGGGCACCCGGACCGAGACCAAGAACGTCAACTCGCTGCGCTCCGTCGAGCGGGCGGTGCGTTCGGAGATGCTGCGCCAGGCCAGCGTGCTCGACGCCGGTGGCCGGATCGTGCAGGAGACCCGGCACTTCCACGAGGACAGCGGGGACACCACCTCGGGGCGGTCCAAGGAGACCGCGACCGACTACCGGTACTTCCCGGAGCCCGACCTGGTGCCCCTGGCACCGGACCCGGCCTGGGTCGCGGAGCTCAAGGCCGGCCTTCCGGAACTGCCCCGGCTGCACCGCCGCCGCTTGCAGCGGGACTGGGGACTGAACGACCACGACATGCAGTCGGTGCTCAACGCCGGTGCGGTGGAGCTGATCGAGCAGACCGTGCTCGCCGGCGCGACCCCGGCCGCCGCCCGGAAGTGGTGGCTGGGCGAGCTGTCCCGCCGGGCCAACGAGACCGGCGTCGAGCTGTCGACGGTGGGTGTGACCCCGGCTCAGGTCGCCGAGCTGCAGCGGCTGGTCGACGAGGGGAAGCTCAACGACAAGCTGGCCCGTACGGTGCTGGAGGGGGTCGTGGCGGGCGAGGGCTCGCCGACCCAGATCATGACCGCCCGGGGCATGGAGGTGGTCTCCGACACCGGCGCGCTGACCGCCGCCGTGGACGAGGCCATCGCGGCCAACCCCGACATCGCAGCCAAGGTCCGGGACGGCAAGGTGGCGGCGGCCGGCGCGCTGGTCGGTGCGGTCATGAAGAGCACCCGTGGCCAGGCCGACGCGAAGACCCTCCGGTCGCTGATCCTCGCGCGCCTCGGGGTAGAGGGCTGATCGGTTAGGAAGGGGCCCTTCCTATACAGAAAGCGATAAGAAGGGGCCCTTCCTTACACCTCAGCCGGTGGGGGTGGGGGTTGGGGTGGTCGGTGGGCCGGACGTTGCCGGGGTCGGCGGCGCGGCCGGGTTGACCACGTGCCGTTCCAGGTTCACCTGCGCCTCGCCGGTGCCGCCGACCTGGATGTCGTCGTACGCCTGCAGGGCGCGCTGCTGGTCGAAGTAGAGCACCGACATCGCCAGCGGCAGCGGCTTCTCCCCCTCCAGGCCGCGCAGTCCCGCCCCGCCGGTGGAGCCCTGTACGTGGAGCTGGGTCGGCGGCGTCGTCGCGCCGGGTACGGGCGGCAGTTCCCGGACCTCGCGGTTGTGCGTGTGGCCGGCGAGCACCAGCGGGACCAGGTTGGCGAGCGCTCCGGCCGAGGCGGGGTCGTGCACCAGGGCGATGTCGACGGGTCGGCCCGCCGTCCGGATCGTGGCGGCCAACTGCTGACCGGCGCCGGTCACCTGGCTGACCGTCTGCGGCAGGGCGCCGGAGCCGTTCGGGGAGGTCTCCTTGTCCGGGGTGAAGCGGGGGTCCCCGATGCCCGCGATGGTCAGGCCGGCGACGGTGGTGACCGAGTTGTTCAACACGATCGCGTTGGGTTGCCGGGCCACGGCGGCGGCGGTCGCGGCCGAGTCGTGGTTGCCCCGGATGAAGACGTACGGCACCTTGAGCAGGTTGATCGAGCCGACGAAGGACGCCTCGGGCTCGCTGCCCCAGTCGGTCATGTCCCCGGTGTCGATCACCACGTCGATCTTGAACTGCTCGACCACCGTCCGGACCACCTGCCAGGCGGTCGGGTTCAGGTGCATGTCCGAGACGTGCAGCACCCGTACGCTGCCCTGCGCCTGCTCGAAGATCGGCAGCGTGGAGACGGTGGTGTAGAGCTGGCTGACGTTGCCGACCATCCGCTGGAGCTGATCGGCGTACCGGCCGTAGTCGCTGGCGATCCGGCGGGCGTCGCCGACGATCGCCGGGGCGTTGACGAGCAGTCCCTCGTACCGCGGTTCCTCGATCGACTGCGGTCGGATGCTGAGTGCCGCGATGCCGAGGCTGCCGCCGGTGATCAGCAGGGCCAGCCCGCCGGACCAGGCGACCCGCCGGGTGTTCCGGAAGACCAGTGCCGCCAGGATCAACGTGGTCAGTACCGAGACCGCGATGGTGCGGATGCCGACCCGGATCACGCCGTTGGTCACGTCGGTGACGGCGGAGCGGCTGGCCCGGGTGAGGTTCGCCGGGTCGTCGATCAGCGCCTCGGTGCGCCGCTGGTCGAGCGAGCCGAGCCGGACCGACAGGTGTGCCGGGCCGGAGTGGCTGTCCAGTTGCAGGGCGCCCAGCGGCGGGATCGTCACGGTGGTCCCGCCCTCGGTCGACGGGGTGATCGCCATCTCCGCCCGGAATGGGCCGATGTCGGTCTCCATCCGGCCGCCGAGCAGGACCCCGATCAGGATTCCGGCGACGCTCACCGCCAGCACGGCCAGGCTGAGCACGGCCCGCCGGGTCACGGTGGAGGCGCGGAGCCGGCGGGCCAGCCGTACCGCCGGACGCAGTGGCCGGGGCACGCGCCGAACCGCCGGGGACCGCGGGTCCCCGGCGGCGTCCGTGTCGTTCCTCCGCCTGTCCATGCTCAATTTTGACCTGCCCGAACGAACATCATCAAAAACCTGCCGCAGGTCACAGCCGCGCGGTCAGCTCTTGCCGGCCGCACCGCCGGAGAAGACCAGCCGAAGGATTCGGTCGTCCTCCGGCGCCGGGTCGCCCCGGCCGTCGCGGTTGGAGGTGGAGACCCAGAGCGAGCCGTCCGGGGCGGTGACCACGGTCCGGAGCCGGCCGTACTCGCCGGTCAGCAGCGGCCGGGGGGCGCCGAGTACGCCACCGGCGGCGGTCGGTTCGACGAGCCAGAGCCGCTCGCCGCGCAGGCACGCGGCGACGACGACCCGTTCCACGACCGCCGCGCCGGAGCAGGAGGACTCGGCGGTCGGCCAGACCACGAGAGGCTCGGTGAACCGGTCGTCCGGGCTGTTCCCCTCGCTCTCGCCCTCGACCTCGGGCCACCCGTAGTTCCGGCCCGGTGCGATCAGGTTGATCTCGTCCCAGCGGTTCTGGCCGAACTCCGTGGCGTACAGCCGCTTGTTGGCGTCCCAGGCGATGCCCTGCACGTTGCGGTGGCCCAGCGACCAGACCAGGGAGTCCGGGAAGGGGTTGCCCGGCGCCGGTTTGCCGGCGGCGGTCATCCGCAGGATCTTGCCGCCCAGGCTCTTCCCGTCCTGCGCCAGGCCGCGTTCCGAGGCGTCCCCGGTCGTCGCGTAGAGGTGGCCGTCCGGGCCGAAGGCGAGCCGGCCGCCGTTGTGGATGCCGGAGAGCGGGATGCCGGTGACGATCGGCGTCGGTGCGGCGCCCAGGGTGAGCGTGGCGATCCGGTTGTCCTCGGCGGTGGAGTAGTAGACGAAGACCTTCTTGTCCCGGTCGTAGTTCGGCGAAACCGCGATGCCCATCAGGCCGCCCTCGCCGGCCGCGTCGACCTCCTCGACGGTCTGCACCGTGCTGACCCTGAGACCCTGGGCGTCGGACTCCGGGCCGACCTTCAGGATCTTGGCGGTGTCCCGCTCGGTGACCAGCGCGCCGCCGTCCGGCAGGAACGCGATGCCCCACGGCACCTGGAGCCGTCTGGCCAGGACGGTCGCCGCCACCTGCTGTTCGCCGTCCCGACCCGGGGAGGCCGACGGGGTGGGCAGGTTGGGCGGTTCGCCGGCCGGATCCGGCTCCGGGGCGCCGAAGGAGCAGCCGGCGGTGCCGAGCACGGCCGCCGCGCAGAGCGCCAGGGCCGCCCGGCGCCGGCTGTTTCGGGGGTACGGGCGAGAGCTCACCCGGCCCAGCGTAGCCGGATCCCGGCGCGCACCGGCGGTTCGTCGGGTCATCGCGCCGCTCCGGCGACCGCCTGCGCCCGGCTCCGGTCCGCCTCCCGCCTCACCGGTCGCCCGTTCCGCCGCACCGCGCGTTCTTCCCGGTCATGCTGGCCTCCCCTGGAGCGGTCGCGCCTCATCCGTCCGCTCTGTGAGCCGCGACGGTCCCGGGCGGTTCCCCGGCGGGTGGGTGCGGCTATCGTCGGCGTCCGTGAAGGCATGGATTCCGCACCCGGAGGGACGTGCGCTGCTCGGCGACATCCCCGACGGAGTGACCGTGGAGATCGCCCCCGCCCCGGACCGGCTGCCGTCCGACCCCGCCGGGGTCCGGTTCTGGGTACCGCCGTTCCTCGCCCAGGCCGAGGCGGTGCCGATGGCGGCGAAACTGCCCGACCTGCGGGTGGTGCAGCTCCTGTCGGCGGGTGCGGACACCTGGGTGGGGCGGCTGCCGGCGGGGGTGACGCTCTGCG
Source organism: Plantactinospora sp. CA-290183 (assembly GCF_050936375.1). Taxonomy (NCBI): domain Bacteria; kingdom Bacillati; phylum Actinomycetota; class Actinomycetes; order Micromonosporales; family Micromonosporaceae; genus Plantactinospora; species Plantactinospora sp. CA-290183. The sequence continues at coordinate 114,635 of NZ_JBNJMX010000004.1, forward strand.
ACGCGCGCGGTGTGCACGACTCGCCGACCGCCGAGTGGGTGGTGGCGGCGATCCTGGCGCACCTGCGGGCGTTCCCGACGTTCGCCCGCGCGCAGCCCCGGCACGAGTGGGCGTACGCCCGGACGACCCCCACGGACGAGCTCGCCGGCAAGCGGGTGCTGATCGTCGGCGCCGGCTCGATCGGTGCCGCGCTGGCGGCCCGGCTGACCCCGTTCGAGGTGACCCTGACCCTCGTCGCCCGGACGGCCCGTCCGGAGGAGGGCGTCCACGGCGTCGCGGAGCTGCCGGAGCTGCTGCCGGAGTCCGACGTGGTGGTGCTGCTGATTCCGCTCACCGACCAGACCCGGGGACTGGTCGACGCCCGGTTCCTCGCGGCCATGCCGGACGGTGCCCTGCTGGTGAACGCGGCCCGGGGGCCGGTGGCCGACACCGGGGCGCTGGTCGCCGAGCTCTCCACCGGCCGGATCGCGGCGGCCCTGGACGTCACCGACCCGGAGCCGTTGCCCGCCGGCCATCCCCTCTGGGACCTGCCCAACGTGCTGCTGACGCCCCATGTCGGCGGCTCGGTACGCGGGCTGCTGCCCCGGGCGTACCGACTCGCCGGGGAGCAGCTGCGCCGGGTCGTCGCCGGAGAGCCGCTGGTGAACGAGGTGGCGAACGGCTACTGACGGCCGTCGACCGGGTCAGTCCGCGCGGCGCCGTGGGTCGGTGAGTGGGTGTCCGCTCGCGGCGACCAGGTCCGGCAGGTCCACGGAGCGGACCGCGGGCAGCGCCGCCAGCCGGCCGTCCCGGAGCCGCACGACGGCCTGCCCGCGCGCGTCGGTGGCCAGCTCGGCCACCTCGGCCCAGGGGATCCGCCGCTGCCCGAAGAGGGCGCGTACCCGCAGCCCGGCCGCGTCGGCGTCGGTGCCGGCCCGCCACGCCCAGACCCCGACCGCGAGCGGGACGAGCAACAGCGGGGTCAGGAACCAGCGGGAGCTGGCCAGGGGGAGGGCGCCCAGGAAGGCGATCATCGCCGCCACCCAGATCGCCTGGCTGTGCCGGAACCGGAGCGTACCCTTGGCGCGGATCCCGTCCCCGCCCGCTCCGCCGTCGGTCTTCCGGTCATCGCTCACCCGCAGATTTTCGCACTCCCGGCCGTCGGCCCGGTCCGCGCCCCGGGCAACGCCGGCGGCGACCGCCGGGCAGCGGAACGGGCCTGAGACAGAAGAACGACAAAAGATCCGTACTCGAACGTAACCCATGCCCCCCACGGATCGTTGGGGGTTGATAGGAATGGTCCAGCCTGTCATTCGGGCCAAACTGGTACCACGCCCGTGCCCCCTCTGCGAAGGCAATCCGCCATGCTCGTGGCGCAACCCGCAAGTGGTCGAGCCCGCCGGCTCGCCGCCTCGGTCCCGGAGATCGGTGTCCCGCTGCTGGCCGTGGGCATCCTGCTGCTCGGCTCCGTCGGACCGCTGCCCCCGTACCTCGTCATCGCCGTCGCTGTCGGGATCGTGGCCGCGACGGCCGCCTCCCGGCTGGTCCGGCTCGCGATCCGGCTGCATGTCGCGCACCGTGGCTTCGGGCCGTGCCGGGGTGCCGGCTTCCTCGGCTTCGGCCTGATCGCGACCGGTCTGACCGCGGTGGCCCTGGCCCTGGTTCCGGTCGACGCCCGGCGCTGGGTGGCTCTCGGCGGTCTCGTGCTGGCCCTCGGCCTGTACGTGTCCGGCATGCTGCTGCTGCCCGGTGCCGCCAGCAGCGTGCCGGTGCGGCTGCGGCGCGGGTTCGACGGCCTGAGCCTGGCCATCAGCCTGGCGTTCTCGGCGCTGGTGATCCCGCCCGCCGGTGGCCTGCCACCGCTCGCGCTGGTCGCCGCCCTGCTCGCCGCGACCGGCCTGCCGGTCATCACGATCGCCACGCTGCGCGCGTACGGGCACCGCCGCTCCGCCGCGCTCTGCGGGTTGGGCGCCGGATCCGCCGTCTTCGGTCTGTCGCTGCTCGCCGTCCTGATCGACTACGGGGCGCCGTCGGCCGCCCTGCCGATCGTGGCGATCCCGCTGGTCGCCGGGCCGGCCCTCGTCGCCGCCGGTGCCCGTCGGGCCAATCCGGTGGCGCAGGCGGCGTCGGGCGAGCCGGAGACCAACCTCTCCGCCTACCCGTTGCTCACCATTCCGGCGATCGTCGCCACGCTCTCGGCGTTCTACCACCTGATCCACGTCGGCGAGTTCGACCGGGGGACCATCCTGCTCGGACTGACGATCATGCCGACCCTGGCGATCCGCGAGGTGTTGGCGATGCTCGACATCCGGCGCTTCGCGCGGCGGCTGGCGGAGCAGGAGGCGCACTTCCGCTCGCTGGTCTCGGGCGCCAACGACCTGACCCTGGTGGTCGGCGAGGACCTGCTGGTCCGGTGGCAGTCGCCGGCCGCCGCACGGCTCTTCGGCCTCTCCGACGCCGAGGTGGTCGGCCGGCCGTTCCCGGACCTGATGCATCCCGACGACGCCGCCGACGTCACTGCCGTGCTCGCCACGGTGATCACCGGAAACCAGGTCCCGTCCGGGCGCCCGCCGCTGGTCACGGCGCGGCTGCGGGACGGGCACGGCGCGTGGCGGGACACCGAGTCCACGGTGAGCGACCAGCGCAGCGTGCCCGAGGTGGACGCGCTGGTGGTGCACGTCCGGGACGTCAGCGAGCGACAGCGGCTGGAGCGCACCCTGCACGAGCTGGCCTTCACCGACCAGCTCACCGGGCTGGCCAACCGGCGCGAGCTGATGCGGATGATCGTCACGCAGCGCGCCGTACCGGGGCACACCGGAGCGCTGCTGGTGGTCGACCTGCACGGGATGGCCGGGGTCAACGAGGTGCACGGGCGGCAGGTAGGCGACACGGTGCTGGCCGAGGTCGGCCGGCGGCTGAGCACCGGCGCCGGCAGCGACGACGTGGTGGCCCGGCTGGGCGGTGACGAGTTCGCGGTGGTGACGGTGGACCGGCCGGTGCTCGCGTACGCGATGGGCACCCGGTTGCTGACCGCGCTCAGCGAGCCGTACCAGCTGCCCGGCGTGGTGGTGCGGCTCAACGCCAGCATCGGGCTCGCCGACCTCTCCGGCGGGGACGGCGTGGACGATGTCCTGCGCCGCGCGGACCTCGCCCGGTTGCGGGCCCGGCAGCTCGGCCGCGACCGCGTCGAGTGGTACGACGACCAGTTGGAGGAGCAGTTCACCCGCCGGCTGGACCTGGAGCGGGAGCTGCCCGGGGCGGTGCAGCGCGGCGAGCTGGACCTGGTCTACCAGCCGGTGCTCGACCTGCACGACCAGCAGCCGGTGGGCACCGAGGCGCTGGTGCGGTGGCGCAGCCCGGCGCTGGGCACGGTGCTGCCGGCCGAACTGCTGCCGGTGGCCGAGGATCTCAAGCTCCTCGACCAACTGGGCCGCTGGGTGCTGGGTGAGGCGTGCCGGCAGATCGCGGCCTGGTCGGGGCGGTCCCGGCCGCTCTGGATGTCGATCAACATCTCACCGCGGGAGCTGGCCGCCGTCGAGATCGTCGACCGGGTGGCGGAGGCGCTGGCCGAGCACAAGGTGGCGCCGGACCGGCTGGTGCTGGAGATCGCCGAACCGCGCAGCGGGGCCGACGTCTCCACGGTGGTCACCCAGCTCGCCGGGCTGCGGGCGCTGGGCGTACGGATCGCGCTGGACGACTTCGGCACCGGTCAGGCGTCCCTGGCCCAGCTGCGCCGGCTGCCGGTGGACTTCCTCAAGGTCGACCGGAGTCTGGTCACCGAGCGGCACAGCCGGGACGGGGACAGCAAGCCCTTCATCGACGTGGTGGTCGGCCTGGGCCGGCGGTTCGGCCTGGAGATCATCGCCGAGGGGCTGGAGTCGGTCGGACAGGTCGAGCAGGCGCGGGCGGCGGGTTGCCGGTTCGGTCAGGGTTACGCGGTGTCCCGCCCGGCCCCGGCCGAGCGGGTCGAGGCCTACCTGGAGGAGTTCCCCAGCCCGTCCCGCTGACCGGCCCGTCCCGCTGACCGGCCCGGCCGGATGGGGCAGGATCCGTCCCGGCCGGCGTGCGTCGGCCCCGGCCGGGGTCAGGCGGCCGCGAAGCCCGGCATCGGGTACGCCGCGAGCAGTTCCCGGACCTCGCCCGCGATCCGTTCCAGCGTCGCCTCGTCGTCCTTGACCGCCGCGCCGACCGCCTCGTCGATCCAGGCCGCCACCTGCGGCATCTGCTCCTCGGTCAGTCCCCGGGTGGTCAGCGCGGCGGTGCCGAGCCGGATCCCGGACGGGTCGAACGGCTTGCGGGTGTCGTACGGCACGGTGTTGTAGTTCAGCTCGACGCCGGCCCGGTCCAGCGCCTGCGCCGCCGGCTTGCCGCCGATGCCCTTGCCGGTCAGGTCGGCCAGGATCAGGTGGTTGTCGGTGCCGCCGGAGGAGAGGGTGAAGTCCCGCTCGACCAGGGCGGCGGCGAGCGCCTTGGCGTTGGCGACCACCTGGTGGGCGTACCGCCGGAACTGCTCGGTGCCCGCCTCCCGCAGCGCCACCGCGATGCCGGCGGTGGTGTGGTTGTGCGGGCCGCCCTGCAGGCCGGGGAAGACGGCCTTGTCGACGGCGGCGGCGTGCTCGGCGGTCGTCATGATCATGGCGCCGCGCGGGCCGCGCAGGGTCTTGTGCGTGGTGGTGGTGATCACGTCGGCGTGGCCGACCGGGGAGGGGTGCGCGGCACCGGCGACCAGGCCGGCGATGTGCGCGATGTCCGCCACCAGCACCGCGCCGACCTCGCGGGCGATCTCGGCGAAGCCGGGGAAGTCGATCGTCCGGGGCACGGCGGTGCCACCGCAGAAGATCAGCTTCGGCCGTTCCCGGCGGGCCAGGTCGCGGACCTCGTCGAGGTCGATCCGGCCGGTCTCCCGGGAGACGTGGTAGCGGACCGGGTTGAACCACCTGCCGGTGGCCGAGACGGACCAGCCGTGGGTGAGGTGCCCGCCCATCGGCAGCGCCATCCCCATCACCGTGTCGCCGGGCGAGAGGAACGCCAGGTAGACGGCGAGGTTGGCGGGCGAACCCGAGTAGGGCTGGACGTTGGCGTGCTCGACCCCGAACAGGTCCCGGGCCCGGGTCACCGCGAGCGTCTCGATCGGGTCGATGTACTGCTGACCCTCGTAGTACCGGCGGCCCGGGTAGCCCTCCGAGTACTTGTTGGTCAGCACCGTGCCGCTGGCCTCCAGCACCGCCGTGGAGACGTAGTTCTCCGAGGCGATCATCCGCAGCTTGTCGTGCTGGCGCTGCGCCTCGGCCTCGATCAGCCCACCCAGTTCCGGGTCGGCGGCGGTCAGGCTGGGGATCGGTGGTACGTGCACGGCTGCTGGTCCTCCTGGCTGGGCTGGTCACGCCTGCGAGGGCGATGCTATCCGGTGCGGCACCGGCGGCCGGACGGCGCACCGGTGCCGCACCGGCGCCCGCCGCCCGGTCAGGGCTGCCGGGGCGGTGCGGTGCTGCCGCGCGGGATGAGGTGCGCCGTCTCGTCCTGGTAGCCGCCGACGGGTTCGCCGGCGATGGCGGTGAGCAGCCGGCGGGCGGCGTGCGAGCCGTACGCCGGGATGTCCCGGCTGAGCGCGGTCAGCGCCGGATGCACGAGTTGGCACAGCGGCGAGTCGTCCCAGGCGACGATGGAGACCTCACCCGGCACGCTCAGCCCCATCTCCTGGGCCACCGCCAGCCCGGCGATCGCCATCACGTCGTTGTCGTAGACCACGGCGGTGGGCCGGTCGGCGGCGCTGAGCAGCCGGCGGGTGGCCCGGGCCCCCTCCTCGCCGCTGTAGTCGGCGGTGACGGTCAGCGCGCGCTCCAGGCCGAGTCGCCGGCAGACGGTGGCGAACGCCTCGGTGCGGGTCTCGGTGTGCAGCAGGCCGGGCAGCCCGCCGACCCGGGCGATCCGCCGGTGGCCCAGCGCGACCAGGTATTCGACCGCCTCGGTGAGGGCCGCCGCGTCGTCGGACCAGACATGGGCCAGCCGACCGGCGTGGCCGGGTCCGCCGATCACCACGGCGGGCAGGTGGAGCTCCTCCAGCACCGGGACCCGACGGTCGTCGACCCGCAGGTCGCAGACGAAGACCCCGTCCACCCGCCGCTCGCCCCACCAGCGCCGGTAGACCGCGATCTCGGCGTCCGGGCTCGCCACGACCTGGAGGGTCAGCGCGTACGAGCGGGCGGAGAGTTCGGCCTCGACGCCGCTGATCAGCTCCATGTAGAACGGTTCGAGCCCGAGGATCCGGGCGGGTCGGCAGAGGGCCAGTCCGACCGCGTTGGCGCTGGCGCCGGAGAGTGCCCGGGCCGCGCTGTTGGGGTTGAACCCGATTTCCCGGGCGATCGCCAGGATGCGTTGCCGGGTCGCCTCGGAGACGCCGGGCTGCCCGTTCAGGGCGTACGAGACGGCGCCCTTGGAGACGCCGGCCCGGCGGGCCACGTCCGCGATCGTCGGCCGTTTCACCGGCGCTCCTCGTCTGGTCGACCCCGGTCGGGGACCGGCCCGGGCACCTGCGGCGCGTCGGCGTGATGTCCTCCGGGGACGGACCGCCCGCGCGGGACACGGAAAGCGAACTTTTCCGGTTAAGCATAGCGACCGGGCTATCTGCCCGGGACCCCTGACCACGCCGGAGCCACCCCGGTCGCCGCGCGCCATCCGGTTCTGGGAGCGCTTCCATCTTGGTCCACCGGTGCGCTTCGGCGATCGATGTTGTCCATTCCGGGGCGAATTCGCGCCCATTGACACGACCCGGGGCCGCCCGTACGGTGATTTTACTTATCCGGTTCAGTCGACATCTTTCGATGTCTCGGGGCCGCTTTCCGCCGCCGGGCGCCTGGTGGTGGCGCGGTCGGTGATGGAAGGCGCGGTGAGGTCATGGTACGTCGCGACCCGAGCGAGCTGAGGTGCCCGTGACGTCCTGGCACAGCCTGCACGAGGGTTGGATCCTGACCATGGCCTCCGGGCCGGAGGTTCCCGAGCACGTCGCCGCCGCGCGGGTCCCGGCCACCGTGCCCGGCTGCGTGCACACCGACCTCCTCGCCGCCGGTCTGATCCCGGATCCCTACCTGGACGACAACGAGCGCAAGCTGGGCTGGATCGGACGCACCGACTGGTGTTACGAGACCACCTTCGAGTGGCCGGCGGACGCCGACGCCGAGCGCGTGGACCTGGTCTGCGCGGGCCTGGACACCGTCGCGACCGTCACCCTCAACGACGTCGACCTCGGTCGCACCGCCAACATGCACCGCGGCTACCGCTTCGACGTCCGGGACGCGCTGCGGGTCGGGCCCAACGTGCTGCGGGTCAGGTTCGACTCGGCCTTCCGCTACGCGCAGGAGCTGCGGGACCGGCTCGGCGACCGCCCCATGGCCTACCAGGACCCGTTCAACTTCATCCGCAAGATGGCCTGCAACTTCGGCTGGGACTGGGGCCCGTCGCTGGTCACCGCCGGCATCTGGCAGGAGATCGGGCTGCGCACCTGGCGGACGGCCCGGCTCGCCGAGGTCCGACCGCTGGTCACCGTCGCCGACGCCGAGGGCCGGGTCGAGGTGCGGGTCGAGGTCGACCGGGCCGACGAGTCGGCCGGGGACGCCTCGCTCACGGTCCGGGCGGAGGTCGCCGGATCGGTGGCCGAGGTCGTCACCGGCCAGCGCGGCGCCGAACTGGTCGTCACCGTCGCCGACCCCGAGCTGTGGTGGCCCCGGGGGTACGGCGGACAGCCGCGCTACCCGCTGACGGTGAGCCTGCACGCCGGTGGTCAGGAGCTGGACTCCTGGCAACGCCGGATCGGCTTCCGTTCGGTACGCCTGGACACCGCGGCCGACGAGCACGGCTCCGCGTTCACCGTGGTCGTCAACGACGTACCGGTCTTCGCCAAGGGCGTCAACTGGATCCCCGACGACTGCTTCCCGCACCGGGTGACGCGGCAGCGCTACGCCGAACGGCTCGACCAGGCCTGCGCGGCGAACGTCAACTTCGTGCGGATCTGGGGCGGCGGCCGGTACGAGTCGGAGGAGTTCTACGACCTCGCCGACGAGCGGGGCCTGCTGGTCGCCCAGGACTTCCTCTTCGCCTGCGCGGCGTACCCGGAGGAGGAGCCGATCCTCGGCGAGGTGCGCGCCGAAGCGGCCGAGCAGGTCGTACGGCTGGCCAGCCACCCGAGCCTGGTGCTCTGGATGGGCAACAACGAGAACATCTGGGGCTGGCACGACTGGGACTGGCAGGAGCCGCTGGCCGGACGCACCTGGGGCGCCGGCTACTACTTCGAACTGCTGCCCGGCATCCTGGCCGACCTCGACCCGACCCGGCCGTACTGGCCGGGGAGTCCGTGGTCCGGCCGGCAGGACATCCACCCCAACGACCCGTCGCACGGCAGCACGCACATCTGGGACGTGTGGAACCAGATCGACTACACCCACTACCGGGACTACCTGCCCCGGTTCGTGGCCGAGTTCGGCTACCAGGGCCCGGCCTCGTACGCCACCATCCGCCGGGCGCTGCCGGACGAGGTGCTGGCGGCGGACTCGGCCGCGATGGCGCACCGGCAGAAGGCGGGCGACGGCGACCTGAAGCTGGCCCGGGGCCTGGACGCGCACCTGCCGGCGCCGCGCGACTTCGACGACTGGCACTACCTGACGCAGGTCAACCAGGCCCGGGCCACCACGCTCGGGGTGGAGCACTTCCGCTCACACCGGCCGGTCTGCATGGGCAGCGTCATCTGGCAGCTCAACGACTGCTGGCCGGTCACCTCCTGGGCGGCCGTCGACGGCGACGGCCGGCGCAAGCCACTGTGGTACGCGCTGCGCCGCTCGTACGCCGACCGGCTGCTGACCGTGCAGCCGCGCGGCGACGGCCTGGTCCTGGTCGCCGACAACGACGGTGCCGACCCGTGGACCGGCCCGGTCGAGGTGACCCGGCTGACCCTGACCGGGGAGCCGAGGGCGAAGACCTCGGTGGAGCTGTCCGTGCCGGCCCGCTCGGCGGCGACCTTTCCGCTGCCGGCGGATCTCGCCCGCTCCGACGAGCCCCGCCGGGAGCTGCTGCTCGCCGATTCCGGTGGCGGCCCGGGGGAGCGCGCGTTCTGGTTCTTCGCCGAGGACCGCGACCTGGCCTACCCACCGGCCGGGTACGACGCCACGGTCGAGCCGGCGCCCGGCGGCGTACAGGTCCGGGTGACCGCCCGGACCGTGCTCCGGGACCTGGTGCTCGCGCCGGACCGGCTCGACCCGGCCGCGGAGGTGGACCAGGCGATGGTCACCCTGCTGCCCGGCGAGTCAACCACCTTCACCGTCCGCTCGGCGGTGTCGCTGGACCCGGCGGCGTTGACCAGTCGTCCGGTGCTGCGCTGCGTCAACGACCTGGTGGAGCGCGACTGAGAAGGCTCGACCCGACCACCGGATCTCCTATCCATGGCGGGGCGGCTTCATCTCGTACGCCCAGTTCGGGATCAAGCAGCTCGGTGCGGTCTACGAGGGGCTGATGTCGTACACCAGCGGAGTAGCTCGCTGATCGGCGGCGGCTCTACCGACCGGAACAGCTCGCCGACAGGTCGTGGTCGAACACCGCACCCGAGGACCGGCCGTGCTTACATCATCAGAGCAAGCGGCTAGAGAATTTTCTCAGCGAGCTGGCCGGTAATGCAGGCAAAGTGGCGTTTGTTGGTCACCCAGCCACATTGGCTTGTTGAGCAGATTCTTTCGGCTGTCGGTCAGGACGTGGCGCTGTTCTGCCATCGTGCGGCGAGATCTTCTGCCTGTGCCAAGAAGTCGTCAAGTTGCTGCTCGGACAGACCTTCGTCTGCGATGAGCTTGAACAGGAGTTGTCCCTCGATCTCGGTGATCGTGCCGATGTCGAGTCGGTCGATGGTCGCCGCGACACCCGGAACATCCAGGTCAAGTGTGGCGCAGATCAGTGCCTCAGCGTCCTCTGCCGGGAGGTCGCGGCCTTCGGACAGGAAGGTGCGAGCGTCTGCGACGAACTGGATGATCTCGTCTATGTCCCTCCGCTGCCCGAATCGCCGCTGAACTGCGATGTTGAAGGCGAAGCCGATTATTGCAGTCGGGGTTCCCTTGCCCCGGCTCTCGAACTCCGCCAGGAGTGCATCGTATGCGCCCCAATCCTGCTGGAGCATTGACTTAAGAAACCTCGTGTTGTCGTCCACCATCGTCGCCCTTCTGTTCTTTACGCTGCGCGCTCTTCGTTCTGGCTTTACTGCGAATCCTGGCGGCTACCTCGGCGCCCTTGATCCCCAAGAGCGCGACAGTGAACGCGGCGAGGAGGGCGTCTCCGGCCGACGCGTCCGGGGCCCTGGCGGCCGTGATCGCAGGCTGGGGTGACTTGGCGACCGCAACCCCGCCGGAGCCTGTCGCGTCCTTGATGGCGGTGGCGATCTTCTTGGCGTGCTGTAACCCGTCATCCGCGTTACGGACAGCTGCCGTACGCCCGAGCAGCTTCGAGGACAGGGGACCCTGTCCGGCTGCGGCGGCGAGAACCTGTTCGCCAGGGGTGTCGGCCTCTGGGGCTGAGGAGCGAGGTGGGACAGTGCCGGGCGCGATGACGTTGATGTAGGTGGTGAAGTGCTCGGCAGCTTCGGCGAGCAGGCGGGCGGTTTTCCCTGCCTTCTCCCCGGCGGTACGGGAGTCGACTACTGCCGTACGCATCGACCTGTCTGCCGTACCCCGGGACGCTTCGTTGTAGGCGGCAAAGGACTGTTGGGCCTGCTCCTGAGCATGTTTGGCGGTCACTGCGGTCTGGTCGATTAGGCCCAGCACCGTGCGGAACTGAGCCACAACGTCGCCCACGGAGGTGTTGGCCATCAGATCCTCGAAGCGTATTCGCTGGCGGCGGCGGCACCAGAGCGAAGCAGTTCAACGACCCGCGACGCTTCTTTCACCGCCTCCTTCAGCTTCTTCATGCCTGCTTCGACCTCGTCGTGCGTGCTGTCATGGGCCGTTGCGGCAGCTGATGTCTGAGCCTGCTCGGCTCGGTCCCGGACCCCCTGCATCAGGACGCTCCCGTCCTTGGCTGCCTGGCTGCCTCGGCTGATGGTCGCCTTCACCTGGGTGATGTCCACCGGACGTGTCCTCGAAGCCGCTCAGCCGAGGATGCCGGCGTACTCGCGGGCGGCGGTGGCGCTGCCCTGGATGAGGGTGGCCGCCTCGTGGAGACGCTGCCTGCTCTGCTCAGCGCGTTGGATGGCCTCAAGGACCTTGCCGTGGTTGGTGCCGGCGGCGACACCGCGGAGACGGGTGAGAACCTGCTCGGTCTGCTCGGCGGCTGACCGGATCTGGTTGAGTGTTGCGTTGCCCTGCTCGGCGGCCTGTACGAGTGCGGCCTTGACTTCCTCGATGCTGGCCATGCGATCCTCCCGATAGCCGGCTGCCTACAACCTTGGACGTGAGCCAGCGCGGACGGAAGCCGCTGGGTGTCACTCCTGCGTGGCCGACCGAACACTATCCGAGATGGTCGAAGGACGTAGCCCCGACATCGGGTCGCATCCGGCCTGGACTGCGAAGACGCCGAGGCGCCGTAGCTCGGCAAACAGCGGCTTCTGGCCTCGATATCCCAAGAGATAGAAGCATGTCGACATCGCTCCTGAGATCACGTAACGTGTTCACTTGCATACCGAAAGGTATGTGCGGATCACTCGGTTCACTCGCGATCGTCAGGAACGAATCCGTGAGGTGGTCGCCGCATGCACGACAGGAAGCACAGCGTTCCTTGTGAGAGGGCGCTCAAGGACGGTTGCCGCTGTACCGGTTGCGGAGGATCCCAGCACGGCTGGGGCGGCTCACTGGATCTAGTGAACGGCAACCCCGACGACCGCCTGCGGCGCCGCGAGGTGTACGAGGAGGAGTTGCGGGCGAAGCCGGGCTCACGGTGGCCGAACAACAAGATCCGATCCATCGTCGCCCATCTGGCGCGACTGGACGCGGTGGACTGGCTGGCCAGTTCGGCACAGGATGGCACACCGGATCGGGCGGGGCCGGGACCTGGGCAACAGTCCAACGGAGAGCGCGAGGTCGAGGACCGGGTCCGACCGGCCGACCAGGTATCTCTCATCGCCGAGGCAATGACCACCGGAACCTGGCCAAGGATCACTGGGGAGCTCGACCGGGTTACGCCACATCCGACAGTCGTACGGGGAGAGTTGGCCAAACACGGCTGGTGTGACCTGCTGGTCGGGATGATTTGGACGATTGAACTGGTCAATGGACCGCTCAACAAGCTCGCCGAGATGCCTGCCACTCTGATCAAGGACGCCATCCTGACGTCATCCATGCAGGGTGGACGTCCACACGTCTCCGAACCCGTCGTGGACCTCGTGGTGGGCGAGGTGTGGCGGGCCTTCAAGGCAACCACGTTCGGCGGGATACCGCTGCTTGACCTCCTCACGAACGAAGAGGCACTGCGCGCGCTAAGGATCCTGGCCGTCTTCATCTGTCCCGAGCCCAGCAAGCACCCTGAGGTACGCAGGTATGCTCTGAAGCCGCTCGGCGAAGACGTACATCACGTTCTCAACGAGCAGACGGAAGCGCGGCTGGCCGAGCTGTTCGTTGAGTGGCTGCCGTAGAACGCGACGGACGCACCTACCCCGGGGGTTGGGCGCCCGGTCGGAGCTGGGTCAGCTCGGGTCGGTCTGGAGGGTCGCGACGAAGCCGGACCAGGCCGGGCCGGTGAAGGCGAGGATCGGCCCGCCGAGGTCCTTTGAGTCGCGTACGGCCACAGCCCCGCCCGCGTACCGCACCTCGACGCAGGCGGCGTTGTTGGAGCTGCGGGACGACTTGAACCAGTCCCGCTCAGGGGTGTGCTCGATGAGGGTCACGTCATCTCCTTGGCGATCCGCCGGATCAGCGCCAGCGACTCGTCCGAGCCTAACGCGCGTTCCAGGGTCTCTTCGAAGGTGATGACATAGTCGGCTACCCGGCCCGACTGATCGATGATGTCGCTGGAGGTCAGGATCTCCTGCCAGACAAGCTCAGGCAGCCGAGGCGAGGGGAAGGAGAGGATCTGGAACGGTCCACCCAGCGCGGGATAGGCGCCTGCGGTGAACGGCACGACCCTGATCTGTATCTGCTCCGGCCGCTTGGTGACCAGCGTGGCGAGGTGTTGGAGTTGGTCCCGCATCACGGCCGGTCCGCCAACCTGCTGCCGAAGCGCACCCTCGCCGAGCACGGTGGTGAACTTGATCGGGTTGTCGCCGATCAGTCGCGCCTGCCGAGCCATCCGGACCGCGATTCGCCGGTTGACCTCGGTGAGCCGAACGTAGGTGTTGCCGCCCCGCATGACCGCTCGGGCGTACGCCTCGGTCTGCAACAACCCGTGTAGCAACTCGCTGTCGTAGCTGCGGATGTGGTCGGCGCCGGCTTCGTAGCCGAGGAATCGGAGAAACTCGGCGGGGAAGAGCTGGGAGTACTGGTGCCACCAGGCACGCTTGGTCGACGATTCCCGTAGCTGCTCAAGCTCTGCCGCGTCGTCGGGCTCGATCTCATAGACCTGCACGAACTGGGCCAGGCGGTCAGCGGGCAGCTTGACCTTGCCCGCTTCCACGCCCGACACGTACGCCTGGGCGATGCCGGTGGCGCGACCAGCCGCGACGGCGGTCATGCCCAACTCCTCGCGTCGTTCGCGCAACCGGAGGCCAAGCTCCCACGCCTGCACGGTCGGCGACTCCACCGGCCTCGGCTTCGACCGACGCGACCTTGACACTCCAGACGACCCGGCGCTCATCACGACTCCTCCTGTCGACAACGATGATGGCAGATAGTACGCAGAAAATATCTTGGGGTCATCCTCTTGATATCAACGCGATCATCCTCAATCCTAGTCACTACAGGTTAGTGACGACGTCGTCACACAAGTCGCCCAGGAGGTACCGGGTCGACTTTGGAGTCACTTCACCTGTCCGGGAGCGGTCGGGACGGTCAGCCTGTACGGGTTGTCCGTCCCGGCCCCTGAGTCACGCCCTGCTGCCGTACGTGCTGCTCGTGGCTGCGGCGGTAGGGCGGGGTGGCCCCGGTCCGGGGTGAGCGTGCCGGCGATTCGGCCCGGGGCCACCCATCCACGTCCTGTGATCGAGAGGCTGGTGAGAGGTTGTGCGTGCCTTGCTTCGGTGGTTGTTCGAGCGGGACGGGCGGCCGGTACGGCGGCTTGGGTCGGCGTACCGGTCGGCGGTGTACCGGCCGTTGTTGCCGTCGCAGGTGCGGCTGCGTCGGTTCACCCCGGTCGGCTTCGGTCGACGGGGGGTCGATCCGGACGAGGTGACCGAGTTCCTGGAGCAGGTCGCGGGTGACCTGGCCAGGGCGTACGCCGAATTGGCCGGTGTCCGGGAGCAGAACGCCCGGATCAAGACCGCGTTACGGCGGTGGCAGTCCCAGCAGGTGCCGACGGCGTACGAGTTGGCGCGGCGCTGATGGCCGGGCCGCCGGTGGTTCGGTGCCGGTCGTGTGACGGGCTCTCCTTCACCCTCGACCCGTGCCGCTGCACCTACGGCGGCAACCGGCTCCTGGTCAGCGCCGACGATGAGAGCCGGCAGGCCGGGGAGGCGTACCAGGACTGCCGGGAGTGTCAGGGGGTCGGCACGGTCGGCCAGCCCTGCCACGACTGCCGGCAGACCGGGCGGCGCCGCGCCCAACTCGTACTGACGATGGCGAACCTGGACACCGGGGCGGTGGCCTCGGCGAACGTCGTACCCGGGGTGGTAGAGCCCGCGCCGTGGCCGGACGACGGCGGTGCGAGTTGGTATCTGCCGCTCGCCCCGCTGCTCCGCGACCTGGCCGCCGCCGTCGGCGCCGGCTCGTGGACGGATGTTCGTCAGCCCGGTGAGCCGGACGGGCCGCTCCTCTTCCTGCCGCGCGCCTGGCGGCCGGAGCATCCCGCGTCGGCCCGGGAGGGGCTGGAAGCCGAGGCGATCGCGGGGGAGAGCAACGACGCGTGGCGGCTCTACCTCGGCCGGGCAGCGGTCGCGCCGCCCCGGGAGGCGGCGGCCGAGCTGGGCCGGCTCTGTCGGTTGGCGGATCTGCTCTGCCTCGACCTGGTGGTCGAGGCCCGCCGCCCGGTCGCCACGGCCCGGCTGACCTGGGCGATCCGGTTCGAGGTGCCGGGTGGGCCGGTGCCGGCCGAGGCCCGGGGCTACGCCGACGACCTGACCACCGCGATCACCACCACGACCGACCTCGACGCCTGCTACGGGCTGGAGGAACGCGGCCTGACCGCCCCCGCCCACCACCTGACCATCGGCCAGCCGCCGCCCGGCCCACCGCCGATCGACTTGGACCAGCTCGAACGGCGGATCCTCGCCGACTGTCTCGACCTCGCCACCGGCAGCCCGACCGCCGGGGCGCAGGCGATCTGGCGGGACGGCCACTGGTGGCACACCAGCCTGCGCGACGCCGGGACGACGGAAATCCTCACCGAGTGGTCGACCGGGCAGATCTACCGCCGGCCGACGACCATCCTGCGCCGAGGTTGGCAGCCGCCGGCACCGTCGTGGCAGGACACACCTGTCGCGTACGTCGACTGCCCCGACTGCGACCCGGACAGCCGCCTCCAACGTTGTGACTGCCAACTGGCCACCGGACGGGTCGACGTCGAGTGTCCGAGATGTGCCGGCTCCGGTCGTAGCCCGTCACTGCTGCGCTGTCACACCTGCCGGGGCACCCGCCGGGTCCACTCCGAGGCGGCCGTCTCGATCACCGATCTGGCCGGCCGGGTCGTGCACCTCAGTTGGCGTACCGACGCGTCCGGCTGGCGCACCGGCGAACACGCCTGGCAGGACGACCCCGCCGGCCGGCAGGCCGATCGTGTCGGCCAGGGCGACGGGCAGGCGGGTGAGGAGACCTGGCGGTCCGGCCACCGGGTGCCGGCACCGCACGTGGCAACCCACCCCGCCGGCAAACCCCTGCACCAGCTTCCCGAGCAGTTCCGGCTCGCCAGCTGGGCCGACCACTTCGGCGTACGCCCGGAGGACCTGGTCGAACTCGACGGCGGTGGCAGCCTCGACCACAACCTCCGGGACGGCACCGTCACCCTGCACCGGTCCGATGCCGACCCGCTGACCGAGTATCTGCGCTGGGCTGCCCGGGGCCGACCCGGCGGCCGGCTGTTCGTGCTGGCCCGCCGGCCCGACGCACCGCCCCTGGCCGAGCTGGTCCGGCTCGTCCTCGGGCTGCGCCTGACGGTCACGATCACCCTCACCGACCACCGCCACAATGCCGGCGACCTCCGGCTCGTTCAGGGCGAGGGCTGGGACGTCACCGTCAACCGCCCCGACCAACTGCCCGCCCCGGCCGAGCTGCCCAGCCGGTCCACCCCGGAAGCCGCGGTCGCATACTGCCTCGAATTCCTCGAACTCGCTGTCGCCGGCAACGTTCCCGCCGATCCGAGCGAGCCGATCCCGGTGCCGCAGACTCCGACCCCGATCGTGGTCGACGACCCCGTACCCCTGCTGCGCCGACTCGCCCGCCACCACCCCGGGCAGCCCGTCGCCGTCCACTACGACGGCGTCACCTGCCGGGTGTGGCTTCGCGAGCGCGGCGACGTACGCCAGCTCGCCACCGCACCCACCCTGCCCGCCGCCATCGGCGCCCTCGGCCTCTGACCGATCCTCCCCGCCCCGGGGCGCCGCCGCACGGTCGTCTCGCCTACGGGCAGGCTGGCGGTGTATGAGCTGCCACTATCCCGGCCTCAGCCGCGCGGGCGTTCATTCCCAGGTGATGTCCGGCTTCCCACCGTGGCGTGCGCTTGCTTGGCGGGCGACAGGGATAGGTTCGTCGGCGTGGCTCTGGGTGCGATGAACGAGGCCGAGGCGCTTGAGGCTGAGGTGGAGGAATATCCAGACGAGCGTGGCGAGATCCTGCTGGAGGCGGCCAAGGCGTGGCGTGAGGCGGGTCGGCCGGATCGGGCGGACGCCGCGCTGGGACGGCTGATCGTCGATGGCGGCGAGGACGGCTGCTACGCCCGGATGCAGCTCGCCGAGGACCGGTTCACCGAGGGTGCTGCCGCTGAGGCGTACGCCGAGCTGGACCGGCTGGCCCGCGACGCCGCTCTGCACGACGGACACTGCGGTCTGGTCGCCGAGTTGCTCGCCGAGCGTGAAGATCTCGAAGGAGCGCTGCGGTGGTACGACCGCGCGGTCGTCCGGCTGTCCGCCGATGAGCTGGAGGAGCTGGGGAGACCGGACGGCTGGCTGCGCGTGTCGCTGACCACGCTCCGCGGTCGTATGCACGTCCGGCAACAGCTGGGACTACCACCGGACGCGACGGACGAACTCGCCATCGGCGCCGACCGGCGAAGGCGCCGTGCTGTCGGCCTGCCCGACCCACGGGACAGCGTCGTCCACCTAGCCGAGCTGAGCGACGCCGTGGAGTCCGGGCGGGTGCCGCGCCAGGCCCGGATGCTGGTCTTCCAGCGCGCGGAGCGGGCCGAAGCATGCCGGCGGTGGCCGGACGCCTACGACGCAGCCGACGAGGAGTACTACGCGGCGGCCGAGCGCCGCTGGCGGGGGCTGGCCGCCCAGGGCGTGCCGTCGATCCGGGTGGTTCCCGCTACCGTGGCGGGGCTCTGTGAGTTCGCGGAGCGGATCGGAGAGTCGCCGCTCGACTCGGCGGTGAAGACCCGGTACAGCGAAACGGTCGCCGAGCAGGACGTGATCGCCTGGCCGCCGTCGCGCAACACCCCCTGCTGGTGCGGCTCAGGGACGAAGTACAAGAAGTGCTGCGGCCGGGCGTCCTGACGACCCAAGGAAGCTCGGTGTGGCGTAGCCACTACCCACGCATCGGTCCAGGTCGGAGAAGAACCCGGCCCCACAATGTGCGCCTGCGCGAGCGTCACCAGGAACTGCCCGGCGGACGGGCGCCGCGCCGACCGCCGCTCCGCCGCCGACCGACTCGGTTATGTTCTGCGGCGGCGTGCCGCGACCACCGTCACCACGAGCGTCACGGCAAGGGCGAGTCGTTCGCCGGATACCGCCCGCAAGAGACCATGCATCTGGTATGTCCACCTTCGCTGCCAGGACCGCTGATCCGTTATGCCCTCGCCACCTTCTCGATGAACGCCATCCAACTCGCGCTCTTGGCGAACCACGGCGGTGAGAGCAGCTTCATCGCCACGATCTGACGCGCGATGTCGATGCTGTCAGCCTCGCTGTACGGCTTGAAGGACGACGCTTTGGCCCCTGGCGGGCGCACCGCCCTCATCAGTGCTTCCTTGGCATTCCGGATCTTGCCGACGTCACGGCCGGCGTAGTGTCGGGTAGGCGCCAGGAAGGTCGTACCGCCCCTACCGCGTGGGGGAAGAGGAACCACCAGGTCTCGGTCTCCCAGGCTGGTACGACGGCGTGGACTGGCCACGGGAGCGAGGAGTAGCACTGCTCGATCTTCGTGATCAGATCCTCGTGTGCGGGCTCGACCGCATCGGCGTCCTCGTGCATGAAGACGCACCTGATCGGCTGCCGTACGTTGACGGCGCGGAGCAGCGCCATGTCACGGCCCACCTTGCTCGGCAACCGGTGGGGTGGAACGTGCTTGACCAGAGCCATCGGCTTACGCAGAGTCTGGGCGCCAGGGGCGATATCGGGGCGGAGCGCCCCGATCAGAATCTTGATTGTTTGTCGATCATTCTCGTCTTCGCCGAGGATCACCACTACCCGCTGTGATCCCCTGCGCTTGCCCGTCATTCAGGGCATCCTCCCAGCGCGCCAGTGAACCAGAGTTCGCCGAGCCCAATCTCTCCATGTAACTCCGCCTCCATCCGCCGGACGAGTTCGGGCTCGATGGCGGGAATGCGGGAGGCGGCGTCCTCACCGCGTTCACAGACGATCAGTTCAGCAGGTCTCAGTCGGTTGACCAGCGCGGGGGAGTGGGTGGCGATCAGGAACTGCGTACGCTCTGACGCTTCTCGCAGCAGTTCCACTAGTCGGTCGAGTACGTGCGGATGCAGCCCGTGGTCGATCTCTTCGATGCAGGTCAGGCGCGGCGGTGCGGGATCGTAGAGCAGGGCGAGGAGGGCAAGGGCCCGGATCGAGCCGTACGACGCCTCCTGCAGGGTTGTCGAGCCGGGCAGACCTCGTTCGATCAGGGTGAGCACGGTGCCTTCACCGGCTCCACCGATCGTCTCGAAGGCCAGCTTCTCCAGTCCAGGGATGAACTTCCGGGCATCCTCCACCAGGGCGTCGAACCTGTCGGGGTGAGCGTCCGCGATGTAGGCGAGGAAAGCCGCCAGGTTGGCGGCGTTGTTGTCGAACCGCCGGCTCAGCCGCTGTGCGGCCGGGCGTCGCGCGGCGGTGACGTCGACATCAAAAACTCGGAAGCTGGCGAACAGGTCCGCCAACGCCTCTACCTGCTCGCCACCCTCTTCGGGGCTCAACTTCGGCAGCGTGGAGAGCCCGAGTGAGCCCTCCCGCAGGCTCCCGCTGCTTTCCTCGCCGTCGACGTCGAAGATTATCTCGCTACCCATGATCTCGATCCGTCGTCCCGGACCGGCCACGCGTTTGAACATGAAGGATTCTGCGCGGGTGAGAATGACTTCCTTCAGGGTGCGAGGATTCCGGGGACGTGGCCCTCTCTGAAAGAGGGGTGCGAGTGAGATTTCCAACGAGTAGCTATCCGACGCCCGCGCGCTGTTGTGTTTCGTGACGGCGGCCTCGACTTCGATGTTGATGCTGCTGCTGTCGTCCTCTCCCCTGAACAAGACGCGGTCGAATCCGCCCCGGCGGTCGAGTGCCGGTCCGAGGTCTTCCCGGGTCGCGTCGCCCAGGAAGGCGATGACGTCGAGCAGGTTGGACTTGCCGGCGCCGTTGGGGCCGACCAGCACGTTTAGCGCACCCAGCCGTACCTCCACGTCGCGGAGGCTCCGGAAGTTGCTCACCTTGAGCCTGAGCAGGTACGGAGGACGCTTGACGGCCACGCTGGGAGCCTACTGGCTCCGGGCGCTCCTCGGGTGGCTAACCCTGCCCCCCAGGCCGGAGCCTCTTTCGCAACCGATGCGGTACCGATCTTGACTGGTCCGCACTCCGGTTAACGTGTCGCCGTTTGTCCGTCTACCGTAGACAGCATCAGGACAGATTGAATAGGGCTTAGTCGTGGCTGGAAGCCTTTCGCACCCAGCCGGAGCAGGGCATTTTCCGTGGGCCGTACCTGCGGATCCGGACCCCGTTCCGGTCCGCGCCCGCGACCTGGCGCTCTACTCTGGACTGGGCATCAACTGGCTTCCGTCCCTGGCTGCACCAGGCAAAGGCGTTCGCCCGACGGGCGCGGATCCCATCGAAGTTGTTAACCCGCCGGCTCTGGGGATAGCACTTCGGCTTGTCGGGATCCCACCGCGCCGCCCCGGCGGCGGTGGTCAACGAGGCCATGGTGACCCTGTTGTCGGGGGAGTCGATCACGTTCATCGTGCGCCGGACCGGGGCGGGCGACCGTACGACGACGCGTCAGATGACGCTCGTCTCCAGCCTCGCCTCGACCCCGAGGAATTCGCCCTGTCGCTGCGCGGCGGCCCGCAGCGCCGCCAGCCGCACATCGTCCGGCGGCTCGTAGAGGGCGACCTCGACCAGCACGGATCCGCGCCTGACGGTACGTCGCCAGTGACCGCAGACCTGGCTGTCGAACACGGCGACCCCATTGGGCAGCAGGGTGCCCGGCGGCAGCGATCGACGGCGTCCCGCCAGGTCGTTCACGTCGCGGCTGTCGCGGTAGCCCACGATGTACTCGTCGTAGGCCTGGAGCAGGTGGGCGCGCGGTTCGCCGGTCTCCGGTGCCGGCCCGGAGTCGGCGGACCAGTAGGTGACCCCGTCGACCACCTCACGGTCGAGTCTGTCGCCGGCCATCTCCAGACCCCGGTTGATCTCGCCGACCGGCAGGCTGGACCACCAGCGCAGGTCCTTGATGGTCGCCGGGCCGTGCCCGGTGAAGTAGCGCAGCACCAGCTCCGCCAGGGCCTCGTCGGCGCCGAGCCGGCGGGTGTCGGGTGCGCGCTCCGCCAGCAGCGCGTACGTGTGCTGGCGGCCCCTGAGCGGCCCGCTGCAGATCACGCCTTCCAGCTCGGCGTGCAGCATCAGGTGTCCCAGTCGGAAGTCCTCGGTGCGCAGTCCCTCCCGCTCCAGGGGCCCGGCCAGCTCCCGGCGGGTCAGGTGGTTGCCGCCCTGGAGGACGTCGGCGATCAGCCGCGTGGCCCGTTCCCGTACGTCAAGGTCGAGACCGAGCTGCCGGTACTGGTACGCGCACTGGGCCCGCACCCGGGGCGCGGTCAGGTCCAGCAGCCATCCGATGTCGGCGGGGAGCACGAAGTGCCAGGTCGGCCGGAGGAGATGGGTACGCAGCAGCACGCCGTCGTTGAACGCCCGGTCCAGGTCGGCGTCACCCACCCCGCTGGTGCGTTCTCCGACGGACCACTTCGCCGGCCCGTAGTCCTGCGACTGGACGGCGCCCAGCCGGTGCACCACGTCGGGGACGCCCGGTAGCGGCGCGCCGGTCAGGCGCAGGTTGCGCAGCCGCCGGCGGGCGATGTCTCTGCTCACGGACGGGATGTTAGGCGTGGGCACCGACAGGCGCCCGGACCGGCCGCAGCGACGGGACGGGCCCGGGAGCGTCACCCCCGGGCCCGTCACCAACCGCTCAACGTGGCGCGGTCAGCGCTGCGCCGCCCAGAGCACGGCCCGGCCGAGCTGCGGTTGCAGCCCCTTCGGATGCAGCCGGAACGCCGGGTCCGTACCGAAGAGGACCACGCCGTTGCCGGCAGCGCTCACCCCCCGGACGATGCTGGCCTGACCGGCCGCCGCCGCCTGGCCGTCGGTGCCGGCCTCGTTCGTCGCCCACCAGCCGGAGAGCAGCGGATCCGCGGCGTACGACTGCTCGACCGTGACGCCGGCGCCCAGGCCGGTGAACCAGACGGGCTGGTTGATGAAGGAGTGCGGGATGGCGCCGGCGGTGACCGGGCCGCCCCGGTTGACGATGTTGGCCACCCCGCTGGCCAGGCCGGGGCCGGCGGTGGCCGTGACGCTCAGCAGCGCGGCCGCGTTGCTGAAGCCGGCCCCGGCGGTGCCCAGCCCGACGACGCCGCCGTCGCGGGCCAGGAAGGCGTCCAGGGCGGCGCGGTTCTCGGCGGTCAGG
This sequence comes from Plantactinospora sp. CA-290183, assembly GCF_050936375.1. Lineage (NCBI taxonomy): Bacteria > Bacillati > Actinomycetota > Actinomycetes > Micromonosporales > Micromonosporaceae > Plantactinospora > Plantactinospora sp. CA-290183. The sequence goes on from NZ_JBNJMX010000004.1 coordinate 136,738, forward strand.
CCCGCCAGGTCGAGGTTGGCGCCGACGAGCAGCACGTCCACGTCGTCGGTGAGCGTCGCCGCCAGCGTCTCGGCGGTGACGGCCCGGGCCTCGAAGCCGATCTCGCGCAGCGTGTCCCGCTCCTCGGCGGCGCCCAGGTAGCCGACCACGATCTCGTCGAGCGGCGTCCCCTGCCAGCGGGCCGGGGCGCGTTCGAAGGTGACGTCGTGCTCGCGCACCTCGGCGGCGGCGAGTCGCCGGTTGGTCGGCGAGTGCGGGACCACCACGGACCCGTCGGCGAGCCGGTGGACCCGGACGCCGTGGTCCAGCAGGGAGTTGACCGCGAGCAGGTCGGCGGCGTCCTGGAGGTCCAGGCGCAGGTCGGTGTCGCCGCCCGGCAGGTCGCCGTCGGCCGTACCGTCGTAGGTCCGCTCCAGGCGTACGTCGGGCAGGTCCCGCCAGAGCGGGTCGACGGTGGCGCCCCAGGTCAGCCCCTGACTCCAGGCCGCCGGGCCGGCGTAGAGGTCACCCACCCGCTCGGTGATGTCGATGCCCGGTTCGAGCAGCGAGTTGACCAGGCCGCGCTTGGGCTGGTGCATGTCGATCACGTACGAGCCGGCCCGGTAGTACCGTCCGCCGGCCCGGAAGTCCCGCTTGGCCCGCCACACCCGGCCGTCGCTGCCGACCAGCAGGTCCACCAGGCGGGCGGCGGCGGTCTCCGAGTGCTGCCCCGGACCGGTCGGGATGACGTACGCGCGCGGGAAGGTGGTGCGGTAGTCGTCCTCCGGGCCCCAACCCGGCACGTAGCCGTCCGGGATGTCGCGCAGCGGCTCGCCCGCCCAGCCCCGGCGGTAGACCTCGGCCTGGTCGTGCAGCACCTCGGCCCGGTGCTCCTGGATGTAGCGCAGCGAGGTCTTGATCGCCACCTCGTGCACGTCGGTGTTGATGCCGGAGCGGCGTACCTTCTCCGCCGGGGTGAGATCGCCGCGCGGGTTGAGCGGCGCCTCGATCGTGTACGGGATGCTGCTCTGCAACATCGCGAACGACGGTACGTAGATCGGCGGGAAGTCGTCCCAGACGCCCGGCTCGTCGTCCCGGAACGGGATCCGGGCCCGGGACGTCTCGGGGTGGCCCAGCCCGCGCAGGTCCTCCTCGATCGCCAGCGCGTTCGGCAGGCCGTGCTTGATGTAGAGGTCGTACTCGTTGTTGACGTTGTGCGGCGGGGTGCTCGGGTGCAGCAGGGTCGGGTTGACGTAGCCGTGCAGGTCGAGCGTGATGATCGGCTTGGTGTCGATGACCAGCTCACGGATCAGGTTCGTCTCCGGCTGGGAGACGATGGTCAGGTCCCGGTTGAGGTCGTAGCCGGCGGAGTTGGCCCGGGTACCGGCGACCCGGCCGTCCGGGTTCGAGGTGATGTTGAAGACCAGCCGGTTGCGCTCCAGCAGCGTCGCCACCCCGGGGTCGGTGCTGGTGGCGAACTCCTCGATGACCCGCAGCGCGGCGTCGGTGCCCTCCCACTCGTTGCCGTGGATGTTGGCGTTGACGAAGAGCGGGGTCTTGTAGCCGGCGAGCAGCCGCCGGTCGCGCTGCGCCTTCGCCGGCTCGTCCTCGATGAGCCGCTTCCACGCCTCCTGCTGCCGGGCCTGCGCCCGGGACTCCGGCGCGGTGAGCGTGACCGCGTAGAGGTCGTAGCCGCCGGCGGACTTCCCGGCGATCCGCGCCGAGACCCGGTCGCTCGCCTTCTGCAGCGCGTTCAGCTTCGGCGCGATGTCGTCGTACGCGATGACGCCGATCGCGATCGAGGCGTCGGCGGGGTTGTCCGGCCAGACCGGCAGGACGTTCTGCCGGGGGAAGCCGGTGATGTCGGCCTGACCGGTGTGCCGTGGCGGTACGGCCGGCAACGCGGATGCGTTCACCGGTCCGCTCCAGACCGCCGTTCCGAGCAGCGAGACGGTCACCGCGGCGGCGGCGAGTCTCGACTGGAGTGTCCTGGACATGAAGGAGTGGTCTCCTGTCAACGAGGGGGGTGCCCGCGGGCAGACGCCACCGCAGGGCCGCCAGACCTGCGGATCGGGAAGCGCCCTCACCGGGGCGGAAAGAAAGTGGAGCCCGGCGTCAGTCGGAGGGTCGACAGGCGGCGCTGGCGACGCGCAAAAGGTCGATGTGACCTCGCTTGGTCAGATAGGCGCTCCGCACAAAGTAGATCTTGGCCGAGCGTCGATGCGCTGTCAACCGATCGCGGACCGCGACCGTCGATCCCCGTCGTCCGCCTCGTCGGCGCCGGGCGGGTCCGCCACCTCGGCGGTCTCGCCGGCGGTCGCGGCATCGGTCGGCGGGGCGCCGCGCGGGGACGGCTCCGACATCCGGTACGACCGGTAGGTCAGCCAGAGCGCGGCGATCCCGGCCACCGATGCGGCCACACTGGCGAGCTGGTCGGCCAGGGACGGCCCGATCGCGGCCACCAGCACCATGAGGACGAGCACGGCCAGCAGCCCGAGCGCGACGGTACGGGCCCGGGTCTTGGCCGCGCTGTCCGGCCAGTTGCGCAGTGCGGCGCCGACCGCGAGCTCCACCAGGATGATCGCGGCCATCACCAGCACCGGCACCTGCCACGGCTCGATCCGCATGCCTGCTCCTTCCTCGGCCAGCCGGGGGACCGGCTAGGAGAGCGCCTGGGTCATCTCCACCACGAACTGCGCCGACAACCGCCGCTGCTCGTGCAGCAGCCCGCCCACGTGCGTCCGGACCACCTCGGCGAACCGGCGGTAGTTGACGTGGATCGGACGCAGGCGGGCCCGTTCGACCGCCTGCCGGACCTTGAGCAGGTGCGGGATCACCGCCTGGAGGTTGTCGTCGCCGTAGGCGCTGATCCGGGCCGGCGCCAGCCCGTGCGCGGCCAGGATCTTCTGCGCCGGCTCGTCGGTCATGAAGTCGATGAACTCCCGGACCCGCTCGGCGTGCGACGACCCCTTGACCAGGGCCAGGCTCTGGCCGCCGAGGATGCCGATCGGCAGCGGGTCCACCTCGATCCGCCCCATGCCGACGTCGAGGTCGCCGTCCTGCTGGAGCTCGCGGTACTCCACCGGCCAGTTCCGCATGTAGCGCCGCTTCTCCATGGTGAAGACCCGCCGGCTCTCGTTCTCGTCGCCGGTGAGCCGTATCCGCCGGTCGTCGATGGCCGCCTTCAGCGGCCCCAGCGCGGCCTGCCAGCGCTCCAGGTCCTCGGAGACGGTGCCGTCCTCGGCCAGGATCGTCTCGTCCCGGGACAGGGCGTGCTCCAGGACGTTGACCACGAACGCCTCGTCGTAGGTCGACGCGTTGGGCTGCAACTGGCCGACGAACTGCCCGGACTCCACCGGCACGTCGTTGTCGAGCACCTCCGCCAGGCCGCGGCGCCGGGTGGTGTCCCGCTCGTCGGCCCGGCGCCGGAACAGCATCCCGACGTCGGTGTTGAACGGCGCGGCCCAGTACAGGTCGGGCTCGTCGCGCAGCTGGCTGGTCCGCCGAGCCGGCTCGACGAACTCCAGCCTGCCCAGCAGCGGAATCGGCGTGATGAGGTCGTTGTCGGCGAACTCCGGGATGTCGATGATATCGAGGTTGAGGATGTCGGCGCCACCGTCCTCGACGTGGCTCAGCATGCTCGTCCGCTCGTCGCCGGAGCCGCTGGCGATCGGGTTGATCGCCCGTACGGTGGTCCGGGGGTTGGCCCGGTTCCACATGTTGATCAGCAGATCGCGGGCGCCGGTCGGGTCGACACCGGTGATCAGGCGAAGCTCGACCGAGGGAAGCGACCGGCCGCCCGGGAGCAGGTAGATGGCGCTGGCGGAGAGCGTCCCGCAGGCCAGCACGCCGCTCAGGAAGGATCGTCGAGAATAGTGATCCGCCATCTCAGCGCGATCTCCTTCGATCTCGTTCGACCGTGAAGGGGAGAGGAGCTACGCGCCTCAGGATACGGGGGGTAGTCAAGTAGTTGACACAGCGGTTAACTCTGCTGATCTTGGCGCCGCTGGGGCGTCGTCGTCGGCCGGACGTACGTGTCCCCGCCCCGGCAGGGTGCCCGGAGCGGGGACAGCGGGTCAGTGGGTCAGGTCAGTGGGTCAACGAAGGCGGACCGGGGCGGAGTCGAGTCCACCCCGCACGCTGACCGCCTCGACGGTCACCGTGCCGGCGTCCGCCCCGGTCACCCGGAGCGTCACCCGCTGCTTGTGGCCGGCGTCCAGGTAGAACTGCGGCGCGGCACCGACCACGTCCGCCCCCGTCACCCGTACGGTGTCCGGCGCGACGATCTTGACCTCCTTCGCCTGCTCCAGGGCGGTGGGGATCCGGCCGGTGTTCGTGACGGTGGCGGTGATCTCGTGCGTCGCGCCGTCGGCCTGCCCGCCGCCCAGCCTGCGGGCCTGCACCTGCGACAGCTCCACCTGGGGCAGCGAGCCGGTGAGGTAGATGTTGAACTTCGCCTGGTTGGCGGCCCACCGCCCGATCAGGTCCGGCGACGGGTTCTGTGCCCAGAACTTCGGGTTGATGCCGCCGACCTCGACCTCGCCCAGCGTCGGGTGCTGCGTCTTCGTCCAGGGCAGGAAGCAGTTGGTGCGACCGTTCTCGGCGCACCAGCGCGACCGCTCCCAGTCGGCGAACCGGTCGTCGCCGTCGTAGTCGACGAAGTCGCCGCCGTTCCAGATCTCGTCGCCGTACCAGATGGCGCCGTACTGGAAGTAACCGAAGTCGGGGCCGTGCCCGAACAGTGGCTCGGGCTCGCCGCCGTTGCGGGTGGCGTAGTCGATGTAGACGCTGCCCGCGTACCGGTAGCCGGTGAAGCCGACCCCGGCCCGGTCGAAGTGCTCGTACAGCTTGCGGTCGCTGGTGTACATGCACTCGACGGGGTCGCAGGTGGACGGTCCCCGCAGGTGCATCGGGACCCGGGTGTCCATGCTGTTCACCACGCCGATGTTGGTGTGCGACATCAGCCAGGTGTAGACGTGTTTGGTCTCCGGCTCCGACAGCGGGTACTCGCCGGCCCCGACCTGGGTCAGGTTCCGTCCGGTGGCGTCCGCCTCCGCCATCACGTGCCAGTTGTACGGGTAGTTGCGGTGCAGGTCGAGACCGCCGACACCGTCCTCGTTGTCCCGGCCGTCGCCGTCGTTGTCCACCCCCTCGGAGACGACCAGGTAGTCACCGTTGCCGGCACCGACGCTGCGCATGGCGTTGCCCGCCGGGTCCCGCTCGTCCACCACGTGGGTGCCCTTGCCGGCACCGACGTGCCGGCGGAACTGGCTCAGGTAGCCGTCGCCGTTCAGGTCCTCGCCCGGGTCCTCGTCGAGCTTCCCGTCGACGTCGTTGTCGTACGGCCGTACCGTCGAGCGGTTCGTCTGGGCGGTGTAGAGGTAGAGGTCGTGCCCGTCGGGGTTGTTGACCGGCCGGATGTAGACGGCCTTCTCGTCGAGCAGCTCGTCGACCTGCCGGTCCCGGCCCGACCTGCTGATGAGGTGGTGGGCCAGCCAGAGCGAGCTCTCGGCCGAGGAGACCTCGCCGGAGTGCCGGTTGCCCTCGAAGAAGGCGGCTGGCTTGGCGGTGTCCGCGCCGGTGGACTTGTCCGTGATGGTGAGCTGGTAGATCGGCTGGCCGCCGAAGCTCTCCCCGACGATGTAGAGGTCGACGATGTCGGGGTGCTCGTGCGCCCACTTCTTCAGCCACCACTGGATCTCGATGCCGGTGTGGAAGTGCGCGAAGTCCATCTGCCCGGGCTGCTTCGGCTGCACCTGGGGGTACCGGACGACGTCGAACTCGCTCTCCCCGTCCCGTTCCCCGGCGATGGTGATCGTCGGGGTCGTCGGGGTCACGCTGCCGGGGAAGGGTCCCGGGTCCTGCGCCGGTTGCCGGCCGATGGTGTACGTCCGGGCGGCGGAGAGTTCCGCGCCGTCGAGCGGGGCCGCGCCGCCCGACCAGAGCGGCGTGCCGGCGATGGCGAGGGCCGCGCCCGCGGTCAGGGTCAGCAGGGTCGAGGCGGGGCGCTTCGCGCGCCGCAGGAGTCGCCGGTACGTGCCGTGCGGGTGGGACGGCGGGGTGTCGGGCGCGCAGATCCCGGGTTGGCCGGTCGGGGGTTGGTTGGTCTCGGAGCCCACGGAAGATCTCCTGTCGTCACGTCGGTGACCGTCTCGCCGTACGGCCGGGACGGTCACGTCCTGTGTCGGGGGCGCCACCCAACGGTGCTCAGATGCTGATCATGCTAATCGAGGCGTGTGCAGGTGTAAATACGAGGCGAGCGGAGGTGGGTCGGGTCGGATAGCGTGCCGCCCATGGCCGGAGCGGATGAGGTTGGCGCGGTGGACTTCTGGTTCGACCCGAGCTGCCCGTACACCTGGATCACCGCGCGGTGGCTCCGGGAGGTCGAGCGGGTCCGGCCGGTCCGGGTCCGCTGGCACGTGATGAGCCTGTCGGTGCTCAACGAGGGGCGCGACGACGACCCGGAGGGTGATCCCGAGGGCTATCTCTGGGGCCCGGTGCGGCTCTTCGCCGTGGTGGCCCAGCGGTACGGGCAGGACGCGCTCGCCCGGCTCTACGCCACCTACGGCACGTCGGTGCACGGCACCGGCGGCGGCTGGCCGGACGTCGCCGCGATCCTGGTCGAGGCCGGCCTGCCCGGCCGGCTCGTCGAGGTGATGGAGTCGACCGGGTACGACGGCCTGGTGCGGGAGTCGCACGAGGCGGGGATCAGCCTGGTCGGCCCGCACGTCGGGACCCCGATCGTCGCCGCCGAGCTGCCCGGGGGGCGGCGGATCGCCTGCTTCGGACCGGTGATCTCCCGGGTGCCGCACGGCGAGGAGGCCGGCCGGCTCTGGGACGGCACGCTGCTGGTGGCCGGGGTGCCGGGCTTCCACGAACTCAAGGGCCGGCCGCACGAACCGCCGGTCCCGGGCTGACCCGGGCGCTACTTGACACCTGCCGTCAAGTGCTTGACAGTAGATGTCAAGCACGAGGAGGAGGTGCGATGCCACCCACCCACGGTCAACTGGTCGAGCAGCTGGTCCGGACGATCGACATCCGGCTGCTCGACCCGCTGGAGATCCTGCTCGACGGCCACGACGCGGTCGAGGCGCTGCGTACCGTCGTCCGGATCCGCGCCGGCTCCTGGGCACAACGGCTGCTCGACGGCGACGACGAGACGGCGCTTGGCACCGTGCTGCGGATCGTCTCGACACTGCACCCCGACGACGGGCCGTTCGAGCCGCCGCTCGACTGGTGGCGGAGCCCGCTCGGCCAGGTCGTGGTACGCCGGGTCGGACACCCGACGGCCCCCTCGATCTCGTACGCGGTGGCCGGCGCGATGCTCGGGATCAGCCGCCAGGGCGTGCATGACCTGGTCAGCCGCGGGAAGCTGATTCGGCACCCCGAGGGCGGGGTGCTGCCCTCCTCTGTCCGCGACCGGCTACACCAACAGGAGGGACGGCCCACCGGTGCCTGACGTCATGATCCGATCCGCCGAGGTGCCCATCGCGGCGCACGACTCCGGCGGCCCCGGCGTACCGCTGCTGCTCCTGCACGGCGCCGGCGGCAACCTGGCCAACGTGGCCGCCCTGGCCCGGGCGCTGCGGCCCGGCCACCGGGTGGTCAGCGTGGACCTGCGCGGGCACGGGCGCTCCGGCGACGGCCCGTGGCACTGGGACGCGGTGCTCGACGACCTCGCCGCCGTCGCCGACGAACTCGGGCTGGAGCGTCCCGCCGTGGTCGGGATGTCCCTGGGCGGGATGCTCGCGACGCTCTGGGCCGCGCGCCATCCCGACTGCCCGGGGGCGGTCAGCCTCGACGGCAATCCCACCCCGGCCCGGCCGGAGGACCTCGCCGGCATGGAGCCGGAGCGGGCCGCCGTCGAACTGGCCCGGCTGCGGGAGGTCTTCGCCGGGATGTCCGCCGCACTCGCCCGGCCGCTGAGCCCGGACGAGGTGACCGCGGCCGTCGCCGGACAGCGGGCGCTGGCCCAGCGGTACGACTCCGTCCCCGACGACTGGGTGATGGCGTTCCACCGCAATCTCGTGACCGTCGAGGGGCTGACCCGGCTGCGGCCCGGCCCCGAACTGACCGAGCAGCTGCGGGTGGCCATGGCGTCGCTGGACCTGTTGCCGGCCTACCGGGCGGTCCGCTCGCCGCTCCTGCTGGTCCTCGCCACCGAGGACATGCCGGAGCAGCGCCCCTTCGCCGACCTGTACGCCGCACACCGGCGGGGGATCGCGCAACGGCTGGACAGCGTCCGGGACAACCCGGCACTGCGCGTCGTCCACCTCGACGGGGCCAGCCACGCGATGCTCGCCGAGCGGCCCGGCGAACTCGCCGGGATCGTCGCGGACTTCCTGGCCGGGGCCGCGTCCCGACCCCGCCCGCCCGGCACGTAGCCGCCCGCCGGAGGGCGTCGGCACGCCGCCTCCCGCCCGTCGCCGACATTTCGCCCGCCCGTCACGCTGCCGTGGCCCCGGCGGCGGGGACCTGCACGACCGTGGCCCCATGCGGATCCCGGACGTGGCGGCGGCGCGGTGGGCGCACCCCCGCCTTCTCGGCCTCGCCGGACTGGCCGCCTCGACGGCACTCGTCGTCGGGGCGGCCCGGGCCGGCTGGCCGACCGGGGTGGCGGCTCCACCGGGCCCGTTCGGCCTGTGGCGGGCCGTCTCCGAGGGACGCGGCTGGTTCGCCGCGCTCGCCACCGTCGCCGTCGGGGCACTGGCGGTGCTCTTCGTCGCCTGCTACCGCCGGGCCGCCCGGGGTGAACTCGGCGTCGCGGCGGTGGCCCGGACCGCCGCGCTCTGGGGCGTACCGGTCCTGCTCGGGCCGCCGCTGCTGAGCCTGGACGCGTACTCGTACATCGCCCAGGGGCGGATGCTGCTGGCCGGGTTCGACCCGTACCTCACCGGCCCCGCCGCGCTCGGCGCCGGGCCGGTGCTGGACGCGGTCGCGCCGGTCTGGCGGGACACCCCGGCACCGTACGGCCCGTTGGCACTGGCCGGGCTGCGACTGGCCGCCCAGGTCGGCGGGAACAACCTGCCGGGCACCGTGTACCTGCTGCGCCTCGTCGCCGTACTGGCGGTCGTCGCGACCGCGGCGGTGACCGTACGGCTGACCGAGCCGGCCCGGCGGCCGGCGGCGCTGGCGCTGGTCGCGGCCAACCCCCTGGTGCTGCTGCACTGCGTCGGCGGGGTGCACCTGGACGCGCTGCTGGCCGTCCTCGCCGCCGGCACCGTGCTGGCGGTACGCCGGCGCTGGTGGCTCACGGCGGCGCTGGCCGCGACGACCGCGTTCGCCGTGAAGCTCCCCGGCCTGGTGCTGGTCGGTTACGTGCTGCTCGGCCAGGCCCGCGCCGACGGGCTGTGGCGTCCCCGGGGCTGGCGGGACGCCGCCGCGGTCGGCCGGTACGCCGGCACGGCCGGTGTGGTGGCCGCGACCGCCGGCGCGTGCGCGCTGCTCGTGCCGAACGGCTGGGGGTGGCTGGGCGCGCTCGACGTGCCCGGCCGGGTCCGCCACCACTACGACCCGGCGACCCTGCTCGGCTGGCTCGTGCACCTGACCACCCGGGTGGTCGGGCCGCCGGTGGCGTTCCCCGCCGCGGTGGAGACCGGCCGGGGCATCGCGATGCTGGTCGGGGCGGTGGCGGTGCTCGTGCTGGTCTGGCGGGCGACCACCCCGGGATCCGCCGGACCGAATCTGCCGGTGCCGGGCGCCGCGCTGGCCGGCGGTGCGCCGGGAAGCCCGATGCTGGCCGGCGGTGTGCCGGCGCTGGCCGGGGGAGCGCTGCTCGGTGGCGCGCTGCTGGTCCTCGCTCTCGCCGCCCCGACCGTGCACGCCTGGTACGCCACCTGGGGGCTGGCCCTTGTCGCGGCCATGGCCAGCTCCCGGGGGCGGTGGTGGCTGGTCGGCTTCAGCGTGGCCCTCTGCTTCACCGCCCTGCCGGATCCGCTGACCCGGCACTGGTGGGGGCACCTGCTCCGGCTCGGCCTGCTCGCCGTGGTGGTGGTCGGCACGGTGCTCGCCGCACGCCGGCCACCGTCGGCGGTGGCCGGCGCGATCGGCGCCGCCGGTTACTCCGGGACGCGCCGGTAGGCGCCGTCGCTGGCCGAGGTCGCCATCGAGGCGTACGCGCGCAGCGCGGCGGAGACCGGCCGCTCCCGGTCCACCGGGGTGTACGGCCGCTCCCGCTTCTCCTGGTCGATCCGCCGCGCCTCCAGCACCTCGGGGGCGACGGCGAGCGCGATCGAGCGGCTCGGGATGTCGATGACGATCTCGTCACCGGGCTCGACCAGGGCGATCAGTCCGCCGCCGGCCGCCTCCGGCGAGACGTGGCCGATGGAGAGCCCGGAGGTGCCGCCGGAGAACCGCCCGTCGGTGATCAGCGCGCAGTCCCGGCCCAGGCCCCGCCCCTTGAGGAACGAGGTGGGGTAGAGCATCTCCTGCATGCCCGGCCCGCCCTTCGGGCCCTCGTACCGGATCACCACGACGTCACCGGCGACGACCTGCTTGCCGAGGATGGCCTCCACGGCCGCCTCCTGCGACTCGTACACCTTGGCCGGCCCCCGGAAGGTGAGCCGGTCGGCCGGCACGCCCGCGGTCTTGACCACGGCGCCCTCCGGGGCCAGGTTGCCGTGCAGGATGGCCAGCCCGCCGTCGGCGGTGTAGGCGTGCTCCCGGTCCCGGATGCAGCCCTCGACCGGGTCGGTGTCCAGTTTGGACCAGCGGTTGTCGGTGGAGAACGGCTGGGTGGTGCGCACCCCGCCCGGCGCGGCGTGGAACAGCTCGACCGCCTCCGGGGTGGGGCTGCCGCCCCGGATATCCCAGTCGGCGAGCCAGCGGTCCAGGTCGGGCGCGTGCACCGCGTGCACGTCCCGGCGGAGCAGCCCGGCCCGGTCCAGCTCGCCGAGGATGGCCGGGATGCCGCCGGCCCGGTGCACGTCCTCCATGTGGTACTTGGGGGAGTTGGGGGCGACCTTGGCCAGGCAGGGCACCCGGCGGGAGATCTCGTCGATGTCGGCCACGGTGAAGTCCAGCTCGGCCTCGCGGGCGGCGGCGAGCAGGTGCAGCACGGTGTTGGTGGAGCCACCCATCGCCACGTCCAGCGCGACCGCGTTCTCGAAGGCGGGTCGGGAGGCCACCGCGCGGGGCAGCACCGAGGCGTCGTCGCCGTCGTACCAGCGCTTGGCGATCTCGACCACGACCCGGCCGGCCCGCTCGAACAGCGCCCTGCGGGCAGCGTGGGTGGCCAGCGTCGAGCCGTTGCCGGGCAGGGCGAGGCCGATCGCCTCGGCCAGGCAGTTCATCGAGTTGGCGGTGAACATGCCGGAGCAGGAGCCGCAGGTCGGGCAGGCCGACCGCTCGATCTCGCCGAGCTGGTCGTCGGTGACCGCGTCGTTCGACGAGGCGATCATCGCGTCGATCAGGTCGATCTTGTCGTGCACGATGCCCTCGATCGCCACCGTCTTGCCGGCCTCCATCGGGCCGCCGGAGACGAAGACGGTGGGGATGTTCAGCCGCAGCGCGGCGAGGAGCATGCCCGGCGTGATCTTGTCGCAGTTGGAGATGCAGACCAGCGCGTCCGCGCAGTGGGCGTTGACCATGTATTCGACCGCGTCGGCGATCAGCTCCCGGCTGGGCAGGGAGTAGAGCATCCCGCCGTGCCCCATGGCGATCCCGTCGTCGACCGCGATGGTGTTGAACTCCCGGCCGACCCCGCCGGCCTCGGCGATCGAGTCGGCGACCAGCCCGCCGAGATCCTTGAGGTGTACGTGGCCGGGCACGAACTGGGTGAAACTGTTGGCGATCGCGACGATCGGCTTGCCGAAATCGTCGTCGGTCATCCCGGTGGCCCGCCACAGCGCGCGGGCGCCGGCCATGGTCCGGCCATGGGTGGAGGTCTTCGACCGCAGGTCAGGCATCCGACCAGTGTGGCACCAACGAGGCCGTACCGCCTCGCCCGCCGCCCGTCCGGTCCACCACGCGGGACGCGCGGCCGGCCCCCGTCCGGGCCGGCGTCCCCGCCATGCCCGAATCGGCGGTCTGTGCCTGACGACGAGGATCACGTCCGCCATCCCCCATGGAACCGGATCGATCCGGCAGAGTAAACGTGTGCAACTCCCCTCCGGTGTGCCGGTCCTCGCCGTGGTGAGCGGTCTCGCGTCCGGCTGCGGCCCGGTCCTGCTGGGCCTCGCCGCCCAGCGACACGCCGGTGCCCGCCGGTTGGGGCTCTGGCTGCTCGCCCTGGGGGGCGCGCTGGCCGCGCTCAGCGCCGCCGTCGGCCTGTTCGGGATCCTCTCCATGGCCGAGCACTGGGACCACAGGCAGCCGCAGCGGATCGGGCTGGCCACCCTGATCGCGGCCGGCATGGGACTGAGCGGGGTGCTGCTCTGCGCCGGCCTGCTCCGGCTGCCCGGCGCCGCCCGGAACCCGGCGGCGGCGCTCCGGCTGGTCCTGGACGGGCTGGTGATCGCCGCCGGGCTCTGGTTCGTCGGCTGGGTGCTGCTCGCCGAGCCGACCCGGCTGCTGGGCGAGGCCACCCCGACCGGTTGCCTGGCGATCCTGGTCGCGACCGTGACGTCGGCGGTGGCGATCGGGCTGACCTTCATCGTGGCGGTGCGCTCCCGCTCGCCGCGCCGCGCGCTGGTGCTGGCCGGTGTCGGCGTGAGCCTGGTGACCGGCTCCGGGCTCGCGATCTCCACCGGGGTCTGCCAGGCGGGCCCCGGGGTGGCGCTGGTCGGCGCCGGGCTGCTTCCCTTCGGGCTGCTGACGGTCGCGCTCGCCGCCCAGGCGGCCGACGGCGGTGGCGAACCGGACGCGGACGTGATCCGGCGCGGCACCGGCTACGCGTTCCTGCCGATGCTGGCGATGGCCGGCTCCGCCGTCTACCACCTGGTCGTCGGTGGCGGGTTCGACATCCTCGCCGTGGTGGCCGGCATCGTCAACGGGTTCGGCCTGGTGGCCCGCCAGTACCTGGCGCTCAACGACGTACGCGGCTACGCCAGCCGGCTCGCCGAGCGGGAGGCGCACTTCCGCGAGCTGGCCCACACCGACCCGTTGACCGGGCTGGCCAACCGGCGCGGCCTGCTGCGGGCCATGCACGCCCAGGCCGCCTCCGGTGCGCCGTGGGTGCTGCTCGGCCTGGATCTCGACGGTTTCAAGAACGTCAACGACATGCGCGGGCACGACGTGGGCGACGCGGTGCTGGTCGAGGTGGGGCAGCGGCTCCGGACCAACCTGCGCCCCGGTGACGTGGCGGCGCGGCTGGGCGGCGACGAGTTCGCCGTGCTGATGCGGGCCCGCGCGGCCGAGGCGCAGCGGGTCGCCGAGCGGCTGCTCGGGGTCGTCGGCTCGCCGTACGGGGAGGAGAGCCGCCAGGTCTTCCTGTCCGTCAGCATCGGGGTGGCCGACCACGGCAGCGCGCCGGACGTGGAGGCGATGCTGCGCAACGCCGACCTGGCCCTGCGCTACGCCAAGCAGCGCGGCAAGAACCGCGTCGAGCGGTACGACGTGGCCTACGACCACCTGCTGCGCCGGCGTACCACGCTGGAGCACGAGATGCGCGGGGCGATCGAACGCGACGAGTTGAGCCTGGCCTTCCAGCCGGTGGTGTCGGTGCCCTCGGTGCGGCCGGTCGGCGCGGAGGCGCTGCTCCGCTGGCACCACCCCGAGCTGGGGGCGGTACGCCCCGACGAGTTCATCCCGCTCGCCGAGGAGTGCGGGATGATCGCCAAGCTCGGTGCCTGGGTGCTGCACCAGGCGTGCCACCAGCTCTCCATCTGGCTGGCCGAGGGGCACGACGTCTGGGTGTCGGTCAACGTCTCGCCCAGGGAACTGCACGCCCCGGAGTACGTCGTCCAGGTCGCCGACGCGCTGCGCGCGCACCGGGTGCCGCCGCAGCGGCTGGTGCTGGAGGTGACCGAGCACGCCGTGGCGACCGACCTCGACGAGCTGATCCGGCGGCTCAAGGCGCTGCGGCTGACCGGGGTACGGATCGCCCTCGACGACTTCGGCGCCGGCTACTCCTCGCTCGGGCAGCTCCGCCGGTTGCCGATCGACATTCTCAAGATCGACCACAGCCTGGTCTCCGAGCCGGAGCCGGGCCGGTCGGCGGATCGGGCCGGCCGGGTCTCCGCGCCGATGGTCGACGTGGTGATGCGGCTCGGTCACCAGCTCGGGCTGGAGGTCATCGCCGAGGGGGTGACCAACCCGACCGAGCTGGCCGCGGTGGTCGAGGCGGGGTGCCGGTTCGGGCAGGGCCAGCTCTTCGGCTGGGGGGTGCCGGCCGAGCACCTGGAGGCGATGCTGGAGGCCGCCACCTCGCCCGGAGCCCGGGTCACGCCCGGTCCCCGTCAGGGGCCGGCCCAGAATGTGGGATCAGTTGACTCATCGCGTGAGATGCGTCAGGCTTAGCCCCATGTCGCCGACCAGGTCCTTCCGAGTACTTATCTGAGCGCACTCTCCTCGCCGAGAGTGCGCAGGCCCCGTGCATCAGCACGTGGGCCGTTTTTATTGGCCGCGTACGTCGTTGGCAGGGCGGGCCACCGGAAATCCGCGCTCCGCCCCCGCCCGTCCGTACGCCAGCCGGTCCGCCGGGTGCGGCGCCCGGCGGCACCGCCCCTCCCCGTTCGTGAAAGACACTGCTCCGAGCCAAAGGCCTGAATCGTCATGACGAGACCCACGCCAGAGACCCTCGCCAACAGCGCGCGCCGGCACCGGCCCGCCGCCGAGGGCGCGAACGACTCCGTGGACCAGTTCCCCCGCCGCGTCCGGCCCGGCGCGGCCACACCCGCCGCCGGCGGCCAGCTCGCCGAGCCGGCCCGCGCCGCGGCGCCGGCCGGTCGGGTGGTGGTGCCGGTCCAGGTCTCCGGCGCCGGTTCGCTGGTCAAGTCCCTGGAGGCGCTCGGGGTCGAGGTCGCGTTCGGCATTCCCGGCGGCGCGATCCTGCCGGCGTACGACCCGCTCTACGACTCGTCGGTGCGGCACATCCTGGTCCGGCACGAGCAGGGTGCGGGGCACGCGGCGACCGGCTACGCGCAGGCGACCGGCCGGGTCGGGGTCTGCATCGCCACCTCGGGTCCGGGCGCGACCAACCTGGTGACCCCGATCGCCGACGCGTACATGGACTCGGTCGCGATGGTCGCGATCACCGGCCAGGTGGCGCGGCCGTCGATCGGCACGGACGCCTTCCAGGAGGCGGACATCCAGGGGATCACCCTGCCGATCACCAAGCACAACTTCCTGATCCAGACCGCGGAGGAGATCCCGCAGGTGCTGGCCGAGGCCTTCCACCTGGCCTCCACCGGCCGCCCCGGCCCGGTGCTGGTCGACATCCCCAAGGACGTCCTCCAGGCGCAGACCACCTTCAGCTGGCCGCCGACGCTGGACCTGCCCGGCTACCGGCCCACCCTGCACCCGCACGGCAAGCAGATCCGGGAGGCGGCCCGGCTGATGACCGGTTCCCGCCGGCCGGTGCTCTACGTCGGCGGCGGCGTGCTCAAGGCCCGGGCCACCGAGGGGCTGCGCAAGCTGGCCGAGCTGACCGGCATCCCGGTGGTGACCACCCTGATGGCCCGGGGCGCCTTCCCGGACTCGCACCCGCAGCACCTCGGCATGCCGGGGATGCACGGCACGGTGGCGGCGGTCTACGCGCTGCAGAAGTCGGACCTGATCGTGGCCCTGGGGGCCCGTTTCGACGACCGGGTCACCGGCCAGCTGGACTCGTTCGCCCCGGGCGCGGCGATCGTGCACGCCGACATCGACCCGGCGGAGATCGGCAAGAACCGCGCCGCGGACGTGCCGATCGTCGGCGACGCCCGGTACGTGATCGACGAGCTGATCGAGGCGGTGCGGGCGGCGCTGGCCGGTCAGTCCGGCGACCCGGTCGACCGGACCGACTGGTGGGCGCAGCTCGACGACCTGCGGGAGCGGTACCCGCTCGGCTTCGACGAGCCGACCGACGGCACCCTCGCCCCGCAGTACGTGATCGAGCGGCTGGGCGCGATCGTCGGTCCGGACGCGGTCTACGTGGCCGGTGTCGGCCAGCACCAGATGTGGGCCTCCCAGTTCGTCTCGTACGAGAAGCCGTACACCTGGCTCAACTCCGGCGGTCTCGGCACCATGGGCTACGCGGTGCCGGCGGCGATGGGGGCCAAGGTCGGCATGCCGGAGACGACGGTCTGGGCGATCGACGGCGACGGCTGCTTCCAGATGACCAACCAGGAGCTGGCGACCTGCGCCCTGGAGGGGATCCCGATCAAGGTGGCCGTGATCAACAATGGCAACCTCGGTATGGTGCGGCAGTGGCAGACGCTCTTCTACGGCGAGCGCTACTCCAACACCGACCTGGGCACGCACAAGCACCGCATCCCGGACTTCGTCAAGCTCGCCGAGGCGCTCGGCTGCATCGGGCTGCGCTGTGAGAGCAGGGACGACGTGGACGCCACCATCGAGGCGGCGATGGCGATCAACGACGCCCCGGTGGTGATCGACTTCGTGGTCGGCAAGGACGCCATGGTCTGGCCGATGGTCGCCGCCGGCACCAGCAACGACGAGATCATGTTCGCCCGGGGAGTTCGCCCGGCCTTCGACGAAGACGAGCTGTGAGGGTCCTGCGCAGATGAGCACGCACACGCTTTCCGTGCTGGTGGAGAACAAGCCCGGCGTCCTGGCCCGGGTGGGTGGGCTCTTCTCCCGCCGCGGATTCAACATCGACTCGCTCGCCGTCGGGGAGACCGAGAACCCGGAGGTCTCCCGGATCACCATCGTGGTCAACGCCGAGACGTCACCGCTGGAGCAGGTCACGAAGCAGCTCAACAAGCTGGTCAACGTGCTGAAGATCGTCGAGCTGGACCCGGCCGTCTCGGTGGCCCGGGAACTGCTGCTGGTCAAGGTCCGGGCCGACCGGGCCCAGCGGGCCCAGGTGCTGGAGACGGTAAACCTGTTCCGGGCCCGGGTCGTCGACGTGGCGCCGGACACCCTCACCATCGAGGCGACCGGCACGGCCGACAAGCTGGACGCGCTGCTGCGCGACCTCGAACCGTTCGGAATCAAGGAAATGGTGCAGTCGGGCCTGGTGGCCATCGGCCGGGGCTCCCGGTCGATCACCGCCGGCTCGGCGCTGCGTGCCGCCTGAACACGGCGGGCGCAGGCCCGATGTCAACGGTGGCCCGCACGGGCGCCGCAGGAGAGAAGGAAAGTCATGACCGCTGAGGTGTTCTACGACGACGACGCCGACCTGGGCCTCATCCAGGGCAAGAAGGTCGCCGTGCTCGGTTACGGCAGCCAGGGCCACGCCCACGCGCTGTCGCTGCGCGACTCGGGCGTCGACGTGGTGATCGGTCTCCCGGAGGGATCGAAGAGCCGTGCCAAGGCACAGGAACAGGGGCTGCGGGTGCTCACCCCGGCCGAGGCGTCGGCCGAGGCCGACGTGATCATGGTGCTGGCGCCGGACACCGCCCAGCGCTCGCTCTACGCCGAGGCGATCGCGCCGAACCTGACCGCCGGCAAGGCGCTGCTCTTCGGCCACGGCCTCAACATCCGGTACGGGTTCATCACCCCGCCGGAGGACGTGGACGTGGCGATGGTCGCGCCGAAGGGCCCGGGTCACCTGGTCCGCCGGCAGTACGTCGACGGCAAGGGCGTGCCCTGTCTGGTCGCCGTGGAGCAGGACGCCACCGGGTCGGCCTTCCCGCTGGCGCTGGCCTACACCAAGGCGATCGGCGGCACCCGGGCCGGGGCGATCCGGACCACCTTCAAGGAGGAGACCGAGACCGACCTCTTCGGTGAGCAGGCGGTGCTCTGCGGCGGCGCGTCGGCGCTGGTGCAGACCGGCTTCGAAGTGCTGACCGAGGCGGGGTACGCCCCCGAGATCGCCTACTTCGAGTGCCTGCACGAGCTGAAGCTCATCGTCGACCTGATGTACGAGGGCGGCATCGCCCGGATGCGCTACAGCGTCTCCGACACCGCCGAGTACGGCGACTACTCGCGCGGCCCGCGGGTGGTCGACGCCCGGGTGAAGGACGAGATGCGCAAGATCCTGTCGGAGATCCAGTCCGGGGAGTTCGCCCGGGAGTGGATCGCCGAGGACGACGCGGGCCGGCCGAACTTCACCAAGTGGCGGGCCGAGGGCGCGGCGCACCCGATCGAGGAGACCGGCAAGCAGCTGCGCGGCATGATGAGCTGGGTCGATCGGCCCATCACCGAGACCGCCTGAGCGAGGCGTCGCGGCTCCTGCGGGGGCCACGGGTGCGGTCGCACCCGTCACGGCGGCGACGTCCCCGATCGGGCCGGTGGTCCGGTCCGGGGCGTCGCCGCCGACAGACGATCATCGCGTTACCCCGGGATTGCCATTCGGCGTCGAATCCGGGTGTCGGATCTCGCCACCATGAATTGGCCGGCGGTTACGCGTGGTTAATGCGCTGGCTCGGGTACTGTCGCCGCATGCGACTGGAGCAATCGCACCGCACCGAGCGTTTCGGCGCCGTTCGCATCCACGAACTTCAGCGTGTCATACAGCTGGACTCGGGAGATGCCACCGGGGCGACCGGCGAGGGCATCGTCTCGGCGGAGGCGATGCGGGCCATCGAGCGCGAGATGGTCATCGTCATTCCCTGCATGAACGAGACACGCAGAGTAATCGAAGGCGTGCTCTCGGGGATTCCGCACGACTGTCTGATCGTGCTCGTCTCGAACAGCGCCCGACATCCGGTCGACCGCTACGAGATCGAGGTGCAGACGCTGGAACAGCACTGCCGGGCGGCCGAGCGGCCGGCCATCGTGGTGCACCAGCGCGACCCGGGCCTCGCCGCCGCGTTCAAGGCGGCCGGCATGCCCGAGCTGACCGGCGACGACGGGCTGGTCCGGACCGGCAAGGGCGAGGCGATGCTGATCGGCATGGCGGTGGCCGCGCTGACCGGGCGGAAGTACCTCGGCTACATCGACGCCGACAACTACGTGCCGGGGGCCGTGCACGAGTACGTCAAGGTCTACGCCGCCGGCCTGCACCTCGCGGCCAACCCGTACGCGATGGTCCGGATCTCCTGGCACTCCAAGCCGAAGCTGCGCGACGGCCGGCTCTTCTTCAGCCGGCGGGGCCGCAGTTCGGAGATCACCAACGAGTTCCTGAACCGGCTGGTGGCGGAGTACTCCGGCTTCGGCACCGAGGTGATCGCCACCGGCAACGCCGGCGAGCACGCGCTCAGCCTCGACCTGGGACTGCGGATGCGGCTCGCCGGCGGGTTCGCCGTGGAGCCGTTCGAGTTCGTCGAGCTGTTCGAGCAGTTCGGCGGGGTGCTGGAGACCATCCACCCCGAGGTGATGGCCAGTTCGGTGCCGGTGCTGCAGATCGAGACCCGTAACCCGCACTTCCACGACAACAAGGGCGAGGACCACGTGCAGGGCATGCGGATGCAGGCGCTGAACGTGCTCTACCACTCGCCGGTGTCGCTGCCGGCGGTCCGGGAGGCGATCCTCGAGTTCATGGTGGCGCAGAAGGCGCTCGCCCCGGGCGAGGAGCCGCCCCGCGAGCGCATCTACCCGCCCGTCGGGTCGCTGGCCCTGGACCTGCTCCGGGACGTACTGGAGGCCGAGGCGGGCACGTTCCGCCAGCTCGGCACCCCGGCGCAGGTCGGCCAGCTGCTGCCCCGCCAGGTGACCCCGGAGGTGCTGAACTCGACCGGGCCGTGAGGGCGCCGACGTCGGGTGGGCGTGGCCGGCCGTGAGCGTACTCACCGGTCGGGTCCGCGCCGGTGAGGGGCATTAGGTCGGGTTTGTGAGGGCGCTCACGCGCGCCGCGGGCCCACCGTACGGAGCGGGGCGCCTACCATCGCGGGTAGGTGCGTCCGCACCCATGGAAAGTCGACCATGGGGACGACCGAGTGGTGGAGCGCGGGACGCAGAGCGGCGTCCACTCGCCGCAGACCTCGCCCCGACGACACATACGAGGATCAATGACTCCCGTCGTACTCATCGCTGAAGAGCTCGCTCCCGCCGCCATCGACGTACTCGCGCACGACTTCGACGTACGCCACGTCGACGGCACCGACCGGCCCGCCCTGCTCGCCGCGCTCGCCGAGGCCGACGCGATCATCGTGCGCAGCGCCACCCAGGTCGACGCCGAGGCCATCGCCGCCGCCCCGCGGCTCAAGGTGGTCGCGCGGGCCGGTATCGGGCTGGACAACGTCGAGGTCTCCGCGGCCACCGCCCGTGGCGTGATGGTGGTCAACGCGCCGACGTCCAACATCGTCTCCGCGGCCGAGCAGGCGCTCGCCCTGCTGCTCGCGGTGGCGCGCAACACCGCCAGCGCCAGCGCCGCGCTGAAGGCGGGGGAGTGGAAGCGGTCGAAGTACACCGGGGTGGAGATCCAGGGCAAGACCGTCGGGGTGGTCGGGCTCGGCCGGATCGGCGTCCTCTTCGCCCAGCGCATCGCCGCCTTCGGCACCCGGCTGATCGCCTACGACCCGTACGTCCAGCCGGCCCGCGCGGCCCAGCTCGGGGTGCGGCTCGTCGGGCTGGAGGAGCTGCTGCGGGAGAGCGACTTCATCTCGATCCACCTGCCCAAGACGCCGGAGACGGTCGGGCTGATCGGCGAGAAGGAGCTGGCGCTCGTCAAGCCGGGCGTACGGATCGTCAACGCCGCGCGCGGCGGCCTGGTGGACGAGCAGGCCCTCGCCGACGCGATCGCCGAGGGACGGGTCGCCGGCGCGGGCGTGGACGTGTACGCCAAGGAGCCCTGCACCGCCTCGCCGCTGTTCGCCTTCGACAACGTGGTGGCCACCCCGCACCTGGGTGCCTCCACCGCCGAGGCGCAGGACAAGGCCGGCCTCGCGGTGGCCCGCAGCGTCAAGCTGGCGCTGCAGGGCGAGTTCGTGCCGGACGCGGTCAACGTGCAGGCCGGCGGGGTGGTCGCCGAGGACGTCCGGCCGCTGCTGCCGCTCGCCGAGAAGCTGGGCAAGGTCTTCACCGCCGTGGCCGGCGGGGTGGCCGCCAGCGTCACCGTCGAGGTACGCGGTGAGATCGTGGCCAACGACGTCTCGGTGCTCAAGCTCGCCGCGACCAAGGGTCTGTTCACCTCCGTGGTCGAGGAGCAGGTGAGCTACGTCAACGCGCCGCTGCTCGCCGCCGACCGGGGCGTGACGGTGGAGTTGACCACCCACGCGGAGACCATCGACCACCCCAACCTGGTGACCGTGCACGGGGCGCTGCCGGACGGCCGGACGGTACGCGTCTCCGGCAGCGTCGTACACAGTGGAGCGCGCGACGTCATCAAGCTGACCGAGGTGGACGGCTTCGACCTGGAACTCGGCGCGGACGGCATCCTGCTCTTCTTCCGCTACGCGGACCGGCCGGGCATGGTCGGCACCGTCGGCTCGATCCTCGGCGAGGCGGGCGTCAACATCGCGGCGATGCAGGTGGCACGCCGGGAGGCCGGTGGCGAGGCGCTGATGACCCTCACCGTGGACTCGGCGATCAGTGCGGACCTGCTCGGTTCGGCGGCGGGCTCGATCGGCGCGGTGGCGGCGAGCACGGCCGACCTGCGCGACGAGATCTGAGGCCGAGGTCCCGTCCGGACGGCGGGCGGGGTCGACCGTCGGTCACCCCGCCCCGCCCCGGTCAACCGGTGACCGGGGCGGGCGGCGGGTAGACGGAGCCGTCCTGGGGATCCAGCAGCAGCAGCCCGTGTTCGGCGGCGAGCCGTTCGATGGCCAGCAGGACCTCGTCGGCGCAACCCTCGTCGAGTCGCATCTCGACGTGGTCCCGGGCGACGTGCAACGGAGCCACCTCCCACGGACTGTTCGGCCCGGGCCGGTCCGGATACTCGGTGGTGACCGCCCGGTAGAACGACGAGATCCGTCGCACCGGCTCACCCGCGGCGTGGTCACCCTGGCGGCACCGCTCGTGGGCGGCCCGTACGTCCGTTGAGGTGGCGCCCTGTCCCAGGGCCCACACGACCAGATCGAAACTCACGGGGGTACAGGGTGCCATCAGTCGTTCACCTTTTGCCGTATGCCCCGGACGACACGCGGGCGGACGGCTCTTGCGGGGACTCACGTCGGCTCGCTAGCGTATTGACGCGGATACCCGGTGAGTTCCTCGGCGTGGGCTCGTCTTCGGGTGATGAGGCGTCGCGCCGGCCGGGTAACCTGCACCCCCGTGTGCGCGAGCCACGCGCACTCGTCGCTGATCGACCCCCGCGATCGTTGCCGAGACCGCGGGGGTCGATCGCGTCGTCCGGCCATCGTGGAGCTTTCCGGCCCGGCGAGGGCGATCCCTGGTCAGCGTGCCGCGGCGAAGAGCGCCCGGTACCCGTCCCGGGTGGGGAACCAGTCGAGGCCGACCCGGCCGGCGGCGAAGAGCGCGGTGGCGTACCCGTCCGCGACGGCGAGGTCGGGGCCGGTCACCGTGGCCGCCAACAGCCGGTCCGCGGGGTCGCCGGTGTGCGGGTCCACCACATGGTCCCGCCGGCCGGCGACGCCCGAGGTGCCGATGGCTCCGGACGTCATCTCCAGCAGCATCGGTGGGCGGTGCCCGTCCGTCGGGTGGTGCACCGCGATCCGCCACGGCCCGCCGTGCGGCGCGTGCCCGCGTACCGCCAGGTCCGCGCCGCTGACCACGGCGTAGTCCTCGATGCCGGCGGCGCGCAGCCGGGCCGCGGCCCGCTCGACCGCCCACCCGCCGAGCAGGCCGCCCGGGTCGAAGCCGCCGGGTACCGCCCAGGCGTCGAACCAGCCGTCCGTGGCCGCCCGCATGGCCGCGCAGCGCGCCACGATGTCGGCCAGCGGCGGGTACGCGTCGGCGGAGATCTCGGCGCGACGCAGCCGGGAGACCAGGCTGGCCGGTCTGGCCGGGCTGTAGGTCAGGTCGATCGCCCGCAGTTCCGCGACCGCGTCCCGCAGCGCGTTACCGGCATCCCGCCAGCCGATCCGGTCGGCCCCATTGAGCAGCAACGTGTAGTCGCCGATCGAGGTCTGCACGGTGTGTCCCACCACCACCCGGTCCGGCGCGGCGGTGCCCGGCCGCTCGTTGCGCCAGCCGGCGCCGAGCCGCAGGTCGGGCCGGCCCCGACCGGCACCGCGCGGCGGACGCAGCCCCCGGCCGCCCCGTCCCCGGTAACCCCCCTGGATCCACATGCCCGCCCCCTGGATCCGCATCGTCGCCCCGCCCCCTCGCCCCCACCGTGCCGGCGGGGTGGTCTGGCCACCGTGGCTCACCATAAGCAGCGAAGATGGCTGCCCCATGAATGCTCCCTGAGAAGCTCCTGTGCGGTTGGTTTTCCAACATGTGGGAGCGCCGTACCGGGCAGCGGGACACTCCCTTAACGTTCCCTAGGACAGGTCGAGGCAAGGGAGCTGGACGTGGCGGTGGCGCGGATCGCGGTGGTGGCCGGTGACGGCATCGGACCTGAGGTGGTCGCGCAGGCCCGCAAGGTGCTCGACGCCGTACTGCCCGGCATCGAGGCCACCGAGTACGACCTCGGCGCGGCGCGGTACCACCGCACCGGCGAGGTGCTCCCCGACTCCGTCCTCGCCGAGCTGGCCGGCCACGACGCGATCCTGCTCGGCGCCGTCGGCGATCCCACCGTCCCGCCGGGGGTGCTGGAGCGCGGACTGCTGCTGAAGCTGCGCTTCGAGTTCGACCAGTACGTCAACCTCCGGCCGTCCCGGCTGTGGCCGGGCACCACGGGCCCGCTGGCCAGCGTGAAGCCGGGCGAGATCGACCTGGTCGTGGTCCGCGAGGGCACCGAGGGCCTGTACGCCGGGGCCGGCGGTGCGCTGCACCGGGACACCCCCGCCGAGGTGGCCACCGAGGAGAGCCTGAACACCCGACACGGGGTCGAGCGGGTGATCCGGGACGCCTTCGCCCGGGCCGGCCGCCGGGAACGCCGCAAGGTCACCCTCGTGCACAAGACCAACGTGCTGACCCACGCGGGCTCGCTCTGGTCCCGGGCCTTCGCCGCGGTCGCCGCCGAGCATCCGGACATCGAGACGGAGTACCAGCACGTCGACGCCGCGGCGATGTTCCTGGTCACCCAGCCCCAGCGGTACGACGTGGTGGTCACCGACAACCTGTTCGGCGACATCCTCACCGACATCGCCGCCGCCGTCACCGGCGGGATCGGGCTCGCGGCCAGCGGCAGCATCAACCCCGAGCGGACCCATCCCTCGATGTTCGAACCGGTGCACGGGTCCGCGCCGGACATCGCCGGCCAGGGTCTGGCGGATCCGGCCGCCGCGGTGCTCTCCACCGCACTGCTGCTCGACCATCTGGGGCACCCCGAGGCCGCCCGCCGAGTAACCGAGGCGGTCGCCGCGGAGCTGGCGTCCCGCACCTCGGGCACGCCGCGGCGCACCGCCGACGTCGGAGACCGGCTCGCCGCCCACGCGGCGGCCTGAGCCGGACCGCCCACGCCCGTGACGCCCCGGGCGCGGCCCGGCGCGGCCGCACCCGCCCGGCATGGACGCCGGCCGGTCAGGTCGGCAGCGGTCCCGGTCACCCTGCCCGGGGCTGCGTGGGGAACCGCTGCCGCGCCACCGGCTCCGGCGGCACCGCCGGACCGGTCCGTCCGGACGAGCTCCGGTCCGACCGTGGTCCCGCGCCGGTTCCCGGCACGCCCGCTCGCCGTGATCCGGGTCGGATCTGCGCGAACGTGCGGGTGGCGCGCTTTGTCGGTGACCCGGAGGGTCGAGGTTGAACGACCGTTCGGGGTAAGTTTTCAGGCACGATTCCACTCCCGGCCGCCCGTCTCCGGGTGCCGGTTTCTCCCACGGAGGTCCAGCGCGATGAGCGGTGGTGACAAGCTCGACTTCGAGATTCGTCCGAATCCCCAGCCGGTACCCGCCGCCGACCGCGCGGCGCTGCTGGCCAACCCCGGATTCGGCCGGGTCTTCACCGACCACATGGTCACGATCCGGTACGCCGAGGGGAAGGGCTGGTACGACGCCCGGGTGGAGGCGCGGGCGCCGATCCCGATGGACCCGGCCAGCGCGGTGCTGCACTACGCGCAGGAGATCTTCGAGGGGCTGAAGGCGTACCACGCCACCGACGGCGCGGTGACGATGTTCCGGCCGGACGCCAACGCCGCCCGGTTCGCCGAGTCGGCCCGGCGGATGGCCATGCCGGCCCTGCCCGAGCAGGCCTTCCTGGACTCGCTGCGGCACCTGATCGAGATCGACCGGGCCTGGCTGCCCACCACCGCGGAGGGGAGCCTCTACCTGCGCCCCTTCATGTACGCCAGCGAGGTCTTCCTCGGCGTGCGCCCCGCCAACGAGTACCTCTACCTGGTGATCGCCTCGCCGGTCGAGTCGTACTTCTCCGGCGGCGTCCAGCCGGTGAACGTCTGGGTCTCCCCGACCTACACCCGGGCCGCCCCGGGCGGGACCGGCGCGGCCAAGTGCGGGGGGAACTACGCCGCCTCGCTGGCGGCCCAGGCGGAGGCGATCGAGCACGGCTGCGACCAGGTGGTCTTCCTGGACGCCGTGCAGCGCCGCTACGTCGACGAGCTGGGCGGCATGAACATCTTCTACGTCTACGACGACGGGTCGCTGGTCACCCCGCCGCTGGGCGGCACGATCCTGCCCGGCATCACCCGGGAGTCGGTGATGACCCTGGCCCGGCAGGCCGGCCGTACCGTGCTGGAGCGTCCGGTCAGCTTCGACGAGTGGCGTACCGACGCGGCCAGCGGTCGGTTGCGCGAGGTCTTCGCCTGCGGTACGGCCGCCGTGATCACCCCGATCGGGCAGGTGCGCTCCCCGGACGGGGAGTTCACGATCGCGGACGGCGCCCCGGGCGAGGTGACGATGGGCCTGCGGCAGAACCTGGTCGACATCCAGCGGGGCCGGGTCGCCGACGCCCACGGCTGGATCCACCGCATCGGCTGAGCACACCCGCCCCCGGTGCCGCGGCCCGAGGACGGGTCGCGGTGCCGGGGCGGCAGCTCAGCCCAGCAGGTGGGCGCGGAGCGCGTCGACGCGCTCCGGCGGCAGGCCCGCCCCGGTCAGGTAGCGCTCCACCGAGCCGTGCCGCTCCCGCAGTTCGGCGAGGAACAGCGCCATCGCCTCCGCCGGGGAGGTGAGGAACGGCGGGGGCAGCGGCTCGGACGCCGGCAGGGTGCTCCGGAGCCACGCGCTGAACCGCGCCGAGCCCTCGCTGCTCAACGCGTAGTCCTCGGCGATCCTCTCGTCCGCCACACCGAGCAGTGCGAGGGTCAGCGCGCAGACCACCCCGGTGCGGTCCTTGCCGGCCACGCAGTGCACCACCACCGGCGCGGCGTCCGGGTCGGCGATCACCTCGATCGCGGCGGCCAGGCCGGCGGCTCCGGTCTCGGCCAGGTCGCGGTAGCGGTCGGCCAGGTAGCGGGCCGGGCCGCCCTCGGTCTCCCGGGCCTCGGTCCACTCCGCATGGTCCGGGTGGATGTGCTGGTAGATCAGGCCCTCGTAAGCGGGGACCCGGCCGTCGCGGGTCACCTCGTGGGGCCGGCGCAGGTCGACGACGGTGCGGATGCCGAGGGCGGTGAAGGCCTCCAGGTCGGCCCCGTCGATCCGGTGCAGGGAGTCGGAGCGGTAGAGGCGCCCCCGGCGGACCGTACGGCCGTCGAGGCCGGGGTGGCCGCCGACATCTCGGAAGTTGAAGAGGGTGGTGAAGGTGGTCGGGCGGGTCAGGGGGGTCACGTCCACCCGACAAGAGTAGCCGTCCGATGTCCCACGGTGAGCGGCGTGCACCGCGACGGCCGGCGGGAAGGTGTCCCGCCGGCCGTACCACTCGCCCCGGCGCTACATCACCCGGCCGGGCGGGGACGCCCACCCCGTGGCGCCGTACGTCCCGCCGTAGTAGCCACCGAGCCGCTCCCGGTACGCCGGATCGTCGTGCACGGTGTCCTCGTACTCCGGGGCGGCCTTGATCTGGTCCTTGTTCCGGTCGACGTACACCTTGCGCTCGTCGTGGTCGATGTCGTTCACCACGCCGGCCGGCAGCATGACCTTCTTGCCGAAGATCCACGGGCCCGTGTCGACCACCAGGTAGCTGGCGTCGACGTCGGAACTGGCGCGGTCGATCTTGCCGATGCCGCCGTCGCTCGCCTCCACCTTGTAGCCGACGAGGTCGCCGCCGGTCACCGCGACGTCGTCCCGGTAACGCCAGGGATCGAAGGCACCCGAAAGGGCGCCCCGCTCGAAGGCTCCGTCGCGGGCGTCGAGCGCCGACGTCGGCTCCTGGCTCGGGGTGTTCTGGGGGTCCAGTCTGTCCACGGCCATCACTTCTCCGCTCGGCTCGTTGTGACGGTCATAGATGTCCGCCTCAGCTGTCGTCTGAGCGTTCTCCGCTGTCCCACAGAGCCATACCCGGCCCCGTCGACTCCTACACCGGGGCACCCCATCGACCTCACGCCATGTCACGGGCCGCTCACCTGCGGCTGCCCCGAGCGGTACCCGATCCCGAGATGTGGATTTTTCCTCCCACAAGGCGGTCCGGGGTGGCACAGTACGGTCTGTGACCCACTCCGTACTCATTATTGGCAACTAGCGCGCCGGCATCCCTCAGGCCGAGCGCGCAGACCTCCCGCATCCGCGGGGGGTCATTTTGTTTGTCGGGCCCGGCGGTGTTCGCCCGGCCAGGGGAGACAGCGGAGCACGGGCCGTGTCGCTTCCGAAGGGGAATCAGATGACGTACCAGGTCTACGACACGACGCTGCGCGACGGGGCGCAGCGCGAGGGGATCAGTTACTCGGTCGTCGACAAGCTGGCGGTGGCCCGGCTGCTCGACGAGTTCGGCGTCGGCTTCATCGAGGGTGGCTGGCCGGGGGCGATGCCGAAGGACACCGAGTTCTTCCGCCGGGCCCGTACCGAGCTCGACCTCCGGCACGCGATCCTGGTCGCCTTCGGCGCCACCCGCAAGGCCGGCCTCGCCGTCGCCGCCGACCCGCAGGTGCGCGCCCTGCTCGACGCCGAGACGCCGGCGGTCTGCCTGGTCGCCAAGTCCGACATCCGGCACGTCGAACGGGCGCTGCGCACCACCGGCGCGGAGAACCTGGCGATGGTCCGGGACAGCGTCGCGCACCTCGTCGCCGAGGGGCGGCGGGTGTTCCTGGACTGCGAGCACTTCTTCGACGGCTTCCGGCACGACCCGGCGTACACCTCGGCCGTGGTCCAGGCAGCGCTGGAGGCCGGTGCGGAGATCGTGGTCATGTGCGACACCAACGGCGGGATGCTGCCGTCCCACGTGACCGCCGCGATCAGCGACCTGACCGGACGGCTCGGCGTCCCGCCGACCCGGCTCGGCATCCACACCCAGAACGACACCGGCTGCGCGGTCGCGAACACCATCGCGGCGGTCGAGGCCGGGGTGCGGCACTTCCAGGGCACCGCGAACGGCTACGGCGAGCGGCCGGGCAACGCGGACCTCTTCGCCGTCGTCGGCAACCTGCAACTCAAGCTCGGGCTTCCCGTCCTACCGGACCGGTGCCTGGAACAGATGGTGCGCGTCTCGCACGCCATCGCGGAGATCGCCAACATTGCCCCCGACACCCACCAGGCCTACGTCGGGGCCGCCGCCTTCGCCCACAAGGCGGGGCTGCACGCGAGCGCGATCAAGGTGGACCCGCTGCTCTACAACCACGTCGACCCGGCGGTGGTCGGCAACGACATGCGGATCCTGGTGACGGAGATGGCCGGCCGGGCCAGCATCGAGCTGAAGAGCCGCGAGCTCGGGCTGGACCTGGCCGACCATCCCGACGCCGCCGCCCGGGTCACCAAGCGGGTCAAGGAACTGGAGGCCGGCGGCTGGTCGTTCGAGGCGGCGGACGCCTCGTTCGAGCTGCTGGTCCGCGCCGAACTGCCGGGCATGAGCGCGCCCCGGCCGTTTTCCCTGGAGTCCTACCGGGTGCAGGTCGAGCACCGCGAGGACGGCGCGGTGGTCTCGGAGGCGACCGTCAAGATCCGGGTACGGGGTGAGCGGGTGATCGCCACCGCCGAGGGGAACGGCCCGGTCAACGCCCTGGACGAGGCGCTGCGGGTGGCGCTGCTGCGGCACTACCCGGAGCTGCGCGGCTTCGAGCTGGCCGACTACAAGGTACGGATCCTGGAGGGCAGTCACGGCACCGGCGCCGTCACCCGGGTGCTGGTGGAGACGACGGACTCCGCCGGCCGGGACTGGACCACGGTCGGGGTGCACCCCAACGTGGTGGAGGCGAGCTGGCACGCCCTCGTCGACGCCCTCACCTACGGCGTGGCGCACGCTCCGGCCGAGGTCTGACCGGGCCGCTCCTCGCGTCGGGCCGAAGCCCCGTTGCCGCGCCTCGCGGTGGACGGGGCTTCGGCATTTCCGCGACTGCCGGCCGGCGGGAGGTGTCCCGGCGTCGGCAGGTATTCCGAAAAATGCGAGATCCGAAAGGCGTGCACATTCATATCCGCGGAAGCGGCCGGGCATTCGGCGCTGACGCGACACGCGGCTGCGGCCACGCCTGACCGCCCAGGACGCTATTGACCTGGCGCTTTGTCGAATGCTATGTTCCCTCATGGTTCCGGAGTGGCCACTCTAAGTAGTATTTGTAGGTGAGAGCGGATGTGATCGGCGCCGATCGACCCGCTCTCGCAGGTGGCAGATCATGCTGCAACACCTAATCCACTCAGCCCCGATTTACGAGCGACTCGCCGCCGGGCGCGTTCTTGAATTGCGTTGGTGATTTCATTTCCGGACGGACGTCGCGATCAGCGGGGCCTAGTAAGACCATCACCGTCAGGCAGAAAGAAGAGATGTTGTCATGGCCAAAATCTTTGGGCGCAAGACAATGCTGCTCGCCGTCGGAGCGCTCGCGCTGAGCCTCGTCGGCGGTGGCATTGCCATCGCCGCGCCGAGCCCGGGGGTCGACCCCGGCGCGGTGCGGGTGGACGGTCGGCTGGTCGAGCAGCCACCGGTGAGCAAGGCCGACATCGAGCAGGCCAAGGCGGCGCTGGCCGCACCGGACGACGCCGGAGTCCTCCAGGCCACCGCGCTCTTCGCCGTCGTCAGCGCCAACGGCGGGCTGGTCCGGGGCGAGGGGGCCGTCTCGGTGGCCCTGCTGGGCCTCGGCCAGTACCAGGTGGTCTTCAACGCGCCCGTGAACACCGGCGCGTACCTCGGCACGATCGGTCTGACCGGCAACGTCGGCGTCTCGCCCACCGGGTTCATCTCGGTGGTCGGCCGGACCAACCTGGCCAACGGGGTCTTCGTGCAGACCTGGAACCAGTCCGGCCAGCCGGCCAACCGGAGCTTCCACCTCGGGGTGCTGCTCCCCTGAGCGGCGTCACCTCGTCGTCGGTCCCCGTGTCCACCCGGACGCGGGGACCGACCGCGTCCCCCGGGGTTACCGCGCCGGGGGCCAGGTGTCGGTGAGCACCCCGGTCAGCGCGTCGTACCGGTAGACGGTGGTGCGGTCGGGTGCCGTGGAACCGAGGTCGCGGACCTGGGTGACCAGCACCCCGATCCGGACGTGGTCCTGGCTCCTGACCGAGCGCCACGGGACGCCGGCCCGGGAGACGTGCACGCCGTGCGAGAAGTCCCCGTCGGGCGCGACGATCGAGTAGCGCGGACCGGCCGGCGGGTCGATGTCCAGGCCGCCGTCGGAGCGGATGGTGAGGGTGACGACGAGATTGCCCTCGGGATCGTGGATCTGGGCCGGGTCGCCGGGGTAGAAGCGGCTGCGGCCCTGCCCCTGGATGTCCATCCCGTTGTAGTAGGTGGCGCCCCGGGCGTCGACCCAGAAGTGCGGCACGTGCGCCCCGGGCGCGCTGTAGTCGGCACCGGGGTAGTAGGCCAGGTGCCAGTGCGGCGGGTTGTCCGTGTGCAGGGTGTTGTTGGTCTCGAAGCCCATCAGCGAGAAGAAGTGGCCCTTGCGGCGCGCCTCCGCGACCAGCCCCGAGTCCCGCAGCACCGCCTCGGAGGCGACCAGATAGTTGATCACCGACGCCGCCTGGACGGCCGGCCACGGCACGGTCAACCACGGCCCCGCCGCCCGGTCCGGATCGTTGTGTTCGATCCGCCAGTGCAGCCCGCTCGCGGTGGAGCCGTTGAGCATGCTCCACACCTGTAGCGTCGGCTGGTTGGCGTTCACCGTCGCCCGCAGCACCGGCAGCACGAAGCTGACCCGGTACGGGTCGCCGGCGTGCCGGTGCAGCGCCAGTCGGGTGTCGTGGGCGACGACCGAGCCGATCCACACCCCCGGCCAGCGGACCGTGACGGCCACGCCCTCGCCGCGGGGGCCCTGCACGAAGGAGTAGTACTCCGCCCGACTGGCCACGTGGTGCTGGGCGCCCGGCACGAACTCGTAACCCGCGGGCAGGGTGACCTGCGGCGTGCTGGGTTCGCCGGGGATCGCCTTGACGAGCCGGAACGCCGCGTAGCTCGGCGGGGGCAGCGGATCCGGGGCCGCGACGGCCGGCGTCGCGTAGCCCAGCGTCGCCGCCGTCACCAGAATCGCCAACCACCGTCGCAGCGCCACCGTCTGTCTCCCCCGGATCGGTCCGACCGCGTCGGGCCGGTGGTTGTGGTGCGCCGATTTTATTGGGGCGACTGGGATTTCGGATACCCGTCGTGTCCCCTGATGCGGGATTTGCGGGCCAGGCACCGCGACCGTGGGGTGCGGCGCGGAGCTGAGGTTTGCTCGGGGCCACCACGGGAAGTTCGCAACGTGACGGACAGTTCGGACACCGTGGCCAGCCGCCCCAGGCCGGCCGACACCTCGTCGGCCCGCCCCGAGCTGGAGCAGGCGCTCTTCGAGGTGAAACGCGTCATCGTCGGGCAGGACCGGCTGGTCGAGCGGCTTTTCACCGCGTTGCTGGCCGACGGCCACTGCCTGCTGGAGGGAGTTCCCGGGGTCGCCAAGACCCTGGCGGCGCAGACCCTGGCCACCACCGTCGGCGGCGAGTTCAGCCGGATCCAGTTCACCCCGGACCTGGTGCCCTCCGACATCGTGGGCACCCGGATCTACCGGGCCTCGCAGGAGAACTTCGATGTGGAGCTGGGCCCGGTGATGGCCAACCTGGTGCTGGCCGACGAGATCAACCGTGCCCCGGCCAAGGTGCAGTCGGCGCTGCTGGAGGCGATGGCCGAGCGGCAGGTCTCCATCGCCGGCCGCAGCTATCCGGTCCCGGCGCCGTTCATGGTGCTGGCCACCCAGAACCCGATCGAGTCCGAGGGCGTGTACCAGCTCCCCGAGGCACAGCGCGACCGGTTCCTGATGAAGGTGCTGGTGGACTACCCGAGCGACGCCGACGAACTGGCCATCCTCTACCGGATGAGCGCGGAACGGCCCCGCGTCCGGCAGATCCTCGACCCGCAGCGGCTGCGCGCGTTGCAGGAGCGGGCTTCCCGGGTCTTCGTGCACCACGCCCTCGCCGAGTACGTCGTGCGGCTGATCCTGGCCACCCGGGATCCCGGCCGGTTCGGGCTGCCGGAGGTGGCTCCACTGCTGGCGTACGGGGCGAGCCCGCGGGCCACTCTCGGCCTGGTCGCCGCGGCCCGGGCCCAGGCCCTTTTGCGCGGCCGGGACTACGTGCTCCCCGACGACGTCCGGGAGCTGGCGCCGGACGTGATCGCCCACCGGCTGGTGCTCTCGTTCGACGCCATCGCCGACGGGGTGCCGGCCGAGTCCGTCGTGGCGCGGCTGGTCGCCGCCGTACCGCCGCCGAGGATCGCGCCCTCCCGCGACGAACAGCAGCGCCGCGCCGGCCTGGCGGTCGCGTGAGCCGGCCCGAGGAACGCCCGGGACCGGGCGACATCTCCCTGCGCCAGCTCGCGCCGGAAGACCGGTTGCGCCGGCTGGAGCTGGTCGTGACCCGCCGACTCGACGGCCTGCTCCACGGCCAGTACCTCGGCCTGCTCCCCGGAACCGGCAGCGAGTTCACCGGCAGCCGGGAGTACCGGCCCGGCGAGGACGAGGTACGCCGGATGGACTGGGCGGTCACCGCGCGTACCACGGTGCCGCACGTGCGGGAGGTGGACGCCGACCGGGAACTGACCACGTGGCTGCTGGTCGATTCGTCCCCGAGCATGGACTTCGGCACCGCCGAACTGGAGAAGCGGGAACTGGCCGTGGCGGCGGTGGCGGCCGTCGGCTTCCTCACCGCCGGGGTCGGCAACCGGCTGGGGGCGTACCTGGTGGACGCCGGCGGCACCCGGCGGTTCCCGGCCCGTAGCGGGCGCACCCACCTGCTGGGGCTGCTGCGTACGCTGCTCGCGACACCCCGGGGCGCGGTCGGCGGGGCCGCGCCGACGCTCGCCGAGGCGGTCACCTCGCTGCACCGTGCCGCGCCCAACCGGGGCCTGGTGGTGGTCGTCTCTGACTTCCTCGACGGGCTACCCGACGGGGATGCCGGCGTGCCGGCCTGGGAGCAGCCGTTGCGTCGGCTGGCCGTCCGGCACCAGGTGCTGGCCGTCGAGGTGGTCGACCCCCGGGAGCTGGAACTGCCGGACGTCGGCCTGATCACCCTGGTCGACCCGGAGACCGGGCACCGCCGCGAGGTGTCCACAGGGGACCGTCGGCTGCGGGAGCGGTTCGCCGCGGCCGCCGCCGGGCAGCGCGAGCTGGTCCGGCAGGCGGTGCGGCGCAGTGGTGCCGCGCACCTGCCGCTGCGTACGGACCGGGACTGGACCGCCGACATCGTGCGACACGTACGGATGCAGCGACGCATGGCCGGGGCGGCGCGGGTGCCCGCCGGGGCGAGACGGGGAGGCACGGCATGACGTGGCAGTCTCCGGAGCGGCTGTTGCTGCTGCTGGGCGTGGTGGCGCTCGGCATCGGTTACCTGTTCCTGCAGCGGCGCCGCAGCCGCTACGCCGTACGGTTCACGAACCTGCGGCTGCTCGACCGGGTCGCGCCGGAGCGGCCGGCCTGGCGGCGGCACCTGCCCGCCGGGCTCTTCCTGGGCATGCTGGCGCTGCTGGTGGTCGGCTTCGCCCGGCCCGAGTCGGAGGTCCGGGTGCCCCGGGAACGGGCCACGGTGATGGTGGCGGTGGACGTCTCCACCTCGATGCTCGCCACGGACGTGGAACCGGACCGGTTGGCGGCGGCGAAGACCGCGGCCCGCAAGTTCGTCGACACGCTGCCCGACGAGTTCAACGTCGGACTGGTCGCGTTCGCCGGCAGTGCCGCGGTACTGGTCCCACCGGGCACCGACCGGCCGGTGCTGCACTCCGGGATCAAGCGGCTTGCCGAGGGCAGCACGGGGGTGCAGGGGACCGCGATCGGCGAGGCGATCGGCACCTCGCTGGAGGCGATCCGGACCTTCGACGTACAGGCGCAGAAGGACCCGCCGCCGGCCCGGATCGTGCTGCTCTCCGACGGGGCGAACACCTCCGGCCGGGATCCGCTGGCGGCGGCGGACGAGGCGGTGCAGGTGGGCGTGCCGGTGCACACGATCTCGTTCGGCACCGCCTCCGGGTACGTGGCCCGGGGCGGTCGACCGATCCGGGTACCGGTGGACGGTCAGACCCTGCGGGCGGTCGCCGAACAGACCCGGGGCGGCTACCACGAGGCGGGCACCAGCGCCGAGCTGCGGGACGTCTACGAGAACATCGGCACCTCCGTGGGCTACCGCACCGAGAAGCAGGACATCTCCGCGAGGTTCATCGGCTTCGGCCTGCTGCTGGCCCTGGCGGCGGCGGGTGGCTCGATGGCGTGGTTCTCCCGCCTGCCCTGACAGACCCGTTGACGAGGGATGACCCGATTCGACGAGGAGTGGACTATGGCAACGCAGACCGGACTGGGTGAACCGCGCGGCCCATGGTTCATCTCACCGGACCTGGAGGCGGGCAGGCCCGACGTCCTCGGCGTACCGGGCGGGCCGACCCTGACCCGGGCGTCGCGTCGCCGTCGCGCGCTGCTCGCCGCACTCGCGGTGGTGGCGCTCTCCATCGCCTCCGGCGGTCTCGCCGGCGGCTACGTCGCCAGCCGGGAGTTGCCGGCCGGGCAGGGGAAGGCGAGCGCCGCCGCCGTGCCGCCGGACCTGGTCGCGGCCGCCGCACAGGTGGTGCCGGGGGTGGTCTCGGTGATGGTCGAGGGCGGCGGCAAGAGCGCGACCGGTTCCGGCTTCGCCATCGACGACGTGCACCACATCGTCACGAACGACCATATCGTGGCCCGGGGCGGCGGGGGCGAGCCGGGCGGCGCGGTGATGGTGGAGACGTCGGACGGACGGCAGTTCGCCGCCCAGGTGGTGGGGCGGGACTCCAGCAGCGACATCGCGGTGCTGCGGGTGCCGCCGTCCGTGGGACTGGCGTCGCTGCCGCTGGCCAAGCCGGGTGCGACCCGGGTGGGGGAGCCGGTGCTGGCGGTCGGGTCGCCGCTGGGCCTCTCCGGCACGGTGACCGCCGGCATCATCAGCGCCTTGGACCGCCAGGTACGGCTCGGCGACAACCGGCACACGGCGGTGCAGACCGACGCGTCGATCAACCCGGGCAACTCCGGCGGCCCGCTGGTCAACGCCCGGGGTGAGGTGGTCGGGGTGAACACCGCGATCGCCACCATCGACGGCAGTGGCTCGATCGGGATCGGCTTCGCCATCCCCATCGAGCAGGCTCAGCAGGTGGCCGACACGATCATCGGGAAGGGCGGCTGAGCCGTAGGGTTGAGGTCATGGCACCGGTGACGATTCGACCGGGACTCGTCATCCCGGACGCCGAACTGAGCTGGCGGTTCTCCCGGTCCAGCGGTCCGGGAGGGCAGGGCGTGAACACCACCGACTCCCGCGCCGAACTCTCCTGGGACGTGGCCGGGTCGGCGGTGTTGCCCGAGCGGCTCAAGGCGCGGGCCCTCGACCGGCTGGCGGGGCGCCTGGTGGACGGGGTGCTGACGATCGTGGCGTCGGAGCACCGTGCCCAGTTGCGCAACCGGGAGGCCGCCGAGGCCCGTCTCGGGAATCTGCTGGCCGACGCGATCGCCCCGCCCCCGCCGCCCCGCCGACCGACCAAACCGAGCCGGCGGGCCAAGGAGCGACGGCTCACCGAGAAGAAGCGGCGGGGTCAGATCAAGCGGATGCGCCGGCCCGACGAGGACTGATCCGCTGGCCGGCGACTCCGTTGGCCGGCGACTCCGTTGGCCGGCGACTCCGTTGGCCGGCGACGTGCAAGGGCGTGCGGCCCGCGACTGCGGCCGGGCAACGACATGGGACGCGAGCGCCTGTAGAGCTGCCCCGTCTGTGCGCCCACGCCGTGCGGAACGGACCGTGCCGTGCGCGCTGTCCATGCCGGTTGCGTCGCCCGCGCCGTTGATGCCGGCTGCCGTCGGTCGGTTGGCCGCCGCTCGGGCTGAACGGCCGCGCGGGCGGCCTGACCCCCGCACAGCAGCACCGGTCCCGGCACACCGAGCGGGCGCCGAGGGTCGGGTTGGCCGTGGGTCGGGTTGGCCGTGGGTTCGGTTGGCCGGGTTGGCAGCCGCTCGGGTTGGCCGTGGGTCGGGTTCGCCGGGCTGGCTGCCGCTCGGGCTGGTCGTGGGTCGGGTTGGCCGCCGCTCGGGCTGGTCGGCGGTCCGGCTGGCGGCGTCGGATTGGCGGCGTCGGATTGGCGGCGTCCGCCGCCTGCCCCGTTCGTGCGCCCAGCTCTACAGGTCGTGCCTAGGGGGTGCGGTCCGACGCGGGCAGGTCGTCACCGCCGGCCTACCTGGTCATCCGGCCGGCCGGATGACCAGGCGTTTCCGGTTGAGGGCGGCACGCGGCACCGCATCCCCGTCGCTTGGGACCCCCCCGTGCGGGCTCAGCCGAGCAGGGCGTCCAGCGCCAGGTCCACGTCCCGCTCGGTGGAGTAGACGTGGAACGAGGCGCGTACCCGGCCGGCCCGGACCGCCGCCCTGACCTTCGCCGCCGCCAGCCGCTCCGCCGCCCCGGGCACGTCCACGCTGACGATGGCGCTGTTGCCCGGCGGTTGGCCGAGCCCGCGGAGGAACCGGTTGGCGAGCGCCACGTTGTGGTCCCGGATCGCCGCCACTCCCACCTGGGTGATCAGCTCCAGTGCCGGGGCCGCGCCGACGTAGCAGAACCAGGCGGGGGAGAGGTCGAACCGGCGGGCGTCATCGGCCAGCCGCAACGGCGGGCCGTAGTAGGAAGAGTGCGGGTCCTCCCCGGCGTACCAGTTGGCGGTCGACGGGGTCATCCGGTCCCGCAGCCGGGCACTGTAGACACCGAAGGCGGCACCGCGCGGCGACATCAACCACTTGTACGCCGCCACCGCCACCGCGTCGGCCCGGCCGGCCTCGAACGGCAGCCAGCCGCAGGCCTGGGTCGCGTCGACCACCACCAGCGCATCGTGCGCCTCGGCCGCGTCCAGCAGTTCGTCGTACGGCGCAACCGTGCCGTCGGCGGACTGCACCAGGCTGAACGCGACCAGGTCGGTGTCGGAGTCGATCGAGTCGACGAGCCGGTCCAGCGGCACGGTGCGGACCCGTACCCCCCGCTCGGCCTGCACCAGCCAGGGAAAGAGGTTGGAGGTGAACTCGACCTCGGGTACCACCACGGTGGCGCCGGCCGGCAGCGACGCCGCGACCGGGGCGAGGAGTTGGGAGACCGTCGCGCCGAGGGCGACATCGCTCACCGGCACCTCGACCAGGCCAGCGAAGGCGGAGCGGGCGCGGTGGGTCGAGGCGTCCCACGGCTCCCAGGAGTCACCCCCCACCCGCCAGTGGGCCAGGGCCGCCTGCAGCGCCTCCCAGCCGGGCCGGGGCGGCAGTCCGTAGCTCGCGGTGTTCAGCCAGCCCGGCTCCGGCTCCCACAACTCCTGTGCCTTGGTGAGATCCACCAGGCCAGGTTAGTCCCGCAGGCGACCGTAACGACGATTACATCTGAGAGGTAGCTCCGCTCCGCGTGAGGTGTTATCGTCGTTACGTGGATACGAGAACACGGATACTGCACGCGGCGGCGGACCTGCTCGCCCGCTCTACCGAGGCGGACGTCTCGACCCGGGCGGTCTGCGAGGCCGCCGGAGTGGGTGCCCCGGTGCTCTACCGGCAGTTCGGCGACAAGGAGGGCCTGCTGTCGGCGGTGGTCGACTTCGGCTTCGAGCAGTACCTCGCCGCGAAGCGTGCCGCGAAGCCCTCCGGCGACCCGCTCCGGGACCTGCGCGACGGCTGGGACAACCACACCGCCTTCGCGCTGGAGAACCCGAACTTCTACCGGCTGATGTACTCGCCCGGGCTCTCCACCCCGCCCGCCGCGGCGGCCGAGGCGCACCGGATGCTGCTGGCCGTGCTCGAACGCTGCGCCGCGGCCGGCCGGCTGCGGATCAGCCCGGAACTGGCCGCCCGGATGGTGATGCCGGCCAACACCGGGGTGGCGCTGCTGCTCATCACCCGGCCGGCGATCTACACCGACGCCCGGGAGATCTCCACCCGGGTCCGCGAGGCGGTCCTCACCGCGATCATCGCCCCGGACGGGCCGGGCGGCGCCCGGGAGCCGGACAGAGAGATCGCGGTGCGCGCGGCCAGCCTCGGCGCCCTGCTACGCGCTCTGCCGCAGAGCCCGCTCTCCGCCGCCGAGACCGCCCTGCTGCTCGAATGGCTGACCCGGCTGGCGAACCACCCGACCACCTGAAGCCGGGCACCCCGGCGCAGAACCACCACGGTCGCGAGCAGGTCGACGACCGGCGAAAACGCACGCCCGCATCCCCTCGAAGGAGTACCGGAAATGACCACCGAAACCACCCCGGCCACCCGTACCGCGATCGTCACCGGAGGCTCGCGCGGCATCGGCCGCCGGGTCGCCACCCGGCTGGCCGCCGACGGCTACGCCGTGGTGATCAACTACGCCAGCAACACCGAGGAGGCCGAGGCGGCGGTCCGCGAGGTCGAGGCCACCGGCGGCCGGGCCGTCGCGGTACGCGCCGACGTCGCCGACGAGGTCGCGGTCGCCGCCCTCTTCGACACCGCCGAGCAGGCGTACGGCGGGATCGACGTGGTGGTGCACGCGGCCGCCCGGATGCCGCTGGCGCCCCTGGCCGAACTCGACCTCGACGCGCTGGACGCCCTGCACCGGACGAACATCCGGGGCACCTTCGTCGTCGACCAGCAGGCCGTACGGCGACTGCGCCCCGGCGGCGCCATCGTCAACTTCTCCTCCTCGGTCGTCGGCCTGGCCTTCCCCGGCTACAGCGCCTACGCGGCCAGCAAGGGCGCGGTCGAGGCGATGACCCTGGTGCTGGCCCGCGAGCTGCGCGGCCGGGACGTGACGGTCAACGCGGTCGCCCCCGGCCCCACCGACACCGACCTGCTCAGGGCCAACAGCGAGGAGCGGATCAGGCAGCTCGCCGCCCAGCCGCCGCTGGAGCGGCTCGGCACTCCCGACGACATCGCCGAGGTGGTCGCCTTCCTGGCCAGCCCCGCCGGGCACTGGGTCAACGGCCAGGTGCTGCGGGCCAACGGCGGCATCATCTGACGTGTTAGGAAGGGGCCCTTCCTATGCAGAAAACGATAAGAAGGGGCCCTTCCTTTAGACTCCAGGCCATGATCTTCATCGCCGCCAAGTTCCGGATCCTGCCGGAGTACGCCGACCGGTGGCCCGACATCGCCGGTGAGTTCACCCGGGCCACCCGCGCCGAGCCGGGGTGCCTCTGGTTCGAGTGGTCCCGCAGCATCGAGGACCCGACGGAGTACGTGCTCGTCGAGGCGTTCCGCGACGGTGACGCCGGTGCGGCGCACGTGGGGTCGGAGCACTTCCGGGCCGCCCAGCGGACCCTTCCGCCGTACCTCGCGGAGACGCCCCGGATCGTGAACACCGCCCTCGACCAGGACGACTGGTCGGAACTCGGCGAGATGGCGGTGCCCGGGCGGGACTGACCCGCGCCTCGGCTCAGCCGGGGTCGACCGCGTCGATCGCGGCGAGCAGCCGGGCCCGCAGCGGCGCCGCCCGGTCGGCGAAGTCCCGCTGTGCGGCGGCGTACTCGGCCCGGCCCTCGGGCGTCTCGACCCGTACCGGCGGGTGGCCCAGGTCGCGCAGGTCGTACGGGCTGGCCCGCATGTCCAGGGTACGGATGTCGCGGGCCAGGGCGAACGCGTCGGCGACGAGTTCGCCCGGCACCAGTGGGGAGAGCTTGTACGCCCACTTGTAGAGGTCCATGTTGGCGTGCAGGCAGCCCGGCTGCTCGTTCTCGTGCTGCGTCTCCCGGGTCGGGGCGAGCAGGTTCAACGGCCGGGCCGGCGCGGTGAAGAACCGGTACGCGTCGAAGTGGCTGCACCGGATCCGGTTGTTCTCCACCGTCCGGGCCGTCTCCTCGGGGGAGAGCCGCAGCGGCCAGGCGTCGTGCCGGATCTCCTCCCGGGCCTGCCGGTAGACCATCGCCCACTCGTGCATCCCGAAGCAGCCGAAGTGTCCCGGCCGCTGCGCCGTCCGGGCCAGCAGCGAGCGGATCCACCCGACCGAGTCGCCGCGACGCCGCCGTACGGCCTCGGTGTCGAGGGTGAGCCCGGCGGCCTCGGCGCGGTAGTCGCGGCCGAACTCGGCCGCGTCGGCGTCGCGCAGCACCACGCCGGCTCCCGGATGCCAGCGACGCAGCTGGGCCGGACGGTGCGAGTAGTAGGTGAAGAGGAAGTCCTCCACCGGGTGGCGCACCCCGGCGGCCCGGCGGCGCAGGTGCGGCGCCAACCAGCCGTCGACGCGCTCCTCGTGGGCCCGCCGCCGGGCCCGCCAGGTCGTCGCGTCGAGCACGCGGGCGGGAGCGAGGGCCGAGGTCACCGATCCAGGGTACGGCCGGCGGGGGCGCGCACCGCGCACCGGCCACCGGACCGCTCAGCCCTGCGCGGTGGGCCGGATGACGAGTTCGTTGACGCCGACCCCGCCGGGCTAGTGCGGCACCGGCACGCTGACCCCGGCGGAGAAGACCGCGCTGCGCAGCTCGATCCGGGTCGGTGCCGCCGCGCCGGCCGGGGCGAAGACCAACGGGAAGATCATCCGTTGGCCGGCCGGCACCGGGTCGGCGAACGGGTCCTTCCCGGCGTTCGCCACCTGGGTGGCGGGTACGTCCGCGCTCACCCAGTCACCGTTGGGCAGGTACGCCCGTTGCAGGGTGCCGTACCACTGCTGGCTGCGGTCGGTGAGGTTGCGCATCCCGACGATGGCCCGGCAGCCCTGCGGTCCCGGCGGACAGGTCAGCCGGTACACGGTGAACTCGAACGCGCTCTCCCGCAGCGAGATGCCCACCGGTCCGGCCGCCGTCCGGCCCACCCAGGCGCCACTGGACGGCTGCCGGCCGCTGCTGATGGCGCTCATCCGGGTGGACGCCGTCCAACTCGTGCCGGCCAGTACGGCGACCGCCAGCACGCTGGCGAGCCCGACCGCCAGCCACGCGGGCGGGCGGGCCCGCCGGATGCCCCGGATGGCCACCCCGGGCAGCCGCCGGGCCCGGCCGACGAACCGGGACGAGGGGTCGACCGCCGGTACGACCGGCTGGGTGCCGGTGGCCTGCGTCGACCCGTCGTCCGGCGGTGCCGAGCCCTGCCGCCGGGGTGCGGGCGTGCGGGGCGGCAGCGGGGCGCGACCGACGTACCGGGCCCCGCCGGCGATCCCGACCAGCCCACCGGGCCCGGCCGTCCCGATGTCGTCCACCAGGCCGCCGTCGCCGAGCAGTCCGTCGTCGCGGGCCGGGGCGTCCGCGCCCGCGCGGGTGTTGCCGGCGGCCGGGGCGTCGCCGGGTGCCCGGCTCCCGGCGTGGGGCCGCGCGTCCTCCCGGGTGGCGTGGGCGGTGCCCGGGACGTGCCCGGTGGCGCGCCGGATGCTCGCCGGCACCGGGATCTTGGCGTTGCCGCGTACCCGGGCGGTGGCCCGGGCGATCGGATTGCCCGACCGCCGGATGGTGCGGCCGTCCCCGGTGGCGCGGGGGCCGGCGGGGGCGCCGGCGGGCCCCGTGTTGGCCCTGCCGGCCGCGCCCCGGCGCCGTCCGCGCCGTCGCCAGGTCAGGTATGCGGCGGCGGCCAGCAGCACCAGGACCGCCGCCAGCGCGCCCAGCACGGTACTCCGGCGCCACCAGGGGAGCGACGGACCCGGTTCGGCCCGCACCGAGGTGCCGCCGCCCGCGCCCGCGCCGGCGTTGGTGGCGTTCCAGGTGGCCGTCGCGCAGTCGTACGGGACCGTGCCGTTGGCGACGTAGGCGCAGGCCGGAGCGGTGATGTCGGCACCGTTGCCCGGCGGGCCGAGGGTGCTGGTGAGCAGCGCCGTGGTCCGGGGCCCCAACTGCACCTGCCAGGCGATCTCCGTACCCGGTTGTCCCGGTTGTCCGCCGACCGCCTGGCCGCCCTGGCTGACCAGCATCACCCGGGCACCCGGGGGCAGGTCCTGCCGGACCGTCGTCTTCACGGTGCCGTCGGTGTCGTTGCGTACCCGGATCTGGTAGTTCGGTGGCGTGCTGCCGGAGGCGGTCATCGCGACCGTGATGGGCGGGGCGGCGGTG
Source organism: Plantactinospora sp. CA-290183 (assembly GCF_050936375.1). Lineage (NCBI taxonomy): Bacteria > Bacillati > Actinomycetota > Actinomycetes > Micromonosporales > Micromonosporaceae > Plantactinospora > Plantactinospora sp. CA-290183. The sequence goes on from NZ_JBNJMX010000004.1 coordinate 179,095, forward strand.
GCGGACGGGGCCGAGGTGGCCGACGGTGCGGCGGCGCTCGCCGCGCCGGCGGCGGGTGCCGCCGTCGCCAACAGGCAACCCGCGATGGCTGCCCCTACCGGTCGAAGTCGGGTCGTTGCAGGCATCCCAGAGACCTCCCGAACCGACGCTAGGCCGGCCCGCCGGTCACCCGACGGGGAAGGGACGAACCGCTGACCCCGCCGTGGGCCTGGAGTATCGTGCGCCGCCCGGCAACCGTCGCCGGCCGCCCTCGCCGGCCGGGTGCGCCGGGCGACCGGTGGGTGCGGCTACATTGGCGACGTGCGTATCGCTCGTTTCGCTCATGCAAAGGGAATGTCGTTCGGCGTGGTCGAGGGTGATCCCGGCGCCGGCCCGGAGGGGCTGACGGTGGCCGAGATCGAGGGCCATCCGTTCGGCGAGATCCGGTTCACCACCGCCCGGTGGGCGCTGGCCGACGTCCGGCTGCTCTCCCCGATCCTGCCCAGCAAGGTGGTCTGCGTCGGCCGCAACTACGCCGAGCACGCCAGTGAGCTCGGCAACGAGGTGCCGGCCGAGCCGCTGCTCTTCCTCAAGCCGTCCACCTCGGTGATCGGCCCCCGGGACGCGATCCGGCTGCCGGCCCAGTCCAAGCAGGTGGAGCACGAGGCCGAGCTGGCGGTGGTGATCGGCCCACCCGGGGCACGGCGGGCCGACCGGGCCGCCGCCGCGCGGGCCGTCTTCGGCTACACCTGCGCCAACGACGTGACGGCGCGGGACCTGCAACGCGCGGACGGCCAGTGGACCCGGGCCAAGGGCTTCGACTCGTTCTGCCCGATCGGGCCCTGGATCTCCACCGGGCTGGACGTCTCGGACCTGGAGGTGCGCTGCGAGGTCGGTCGCGGTCCGGACGAGATGGAGGTACGCCAGCTCGGCCGGACCCGGGACATGGTCTTCGACGTGCCGACCCTGGTGTCCTACATCTCACACGTCATGACGCTGCTCCCGGGTGACGTGGTCCTGACCGGTACGCCGGCCGGGGTTAGCCAGCTCACCGACGGGGATACCGCCCTGGTGCGCATCGAGGGGATCGGCGAACTGTCGAACCCGGTGGTCTCGCTGGACTGAGCCGGGGCGTCCGCGCGGGTGCGCGTACGGGTACCGGACCCGATTTGGTCTCCACCACCGGGTCCGGTAAAGTTCGCTTTCGGTGCGGCAAGCACCGATGGGGTATGGGGTAATTGGCAGCCCGACTGATTCTGGTTCAGTTAGTCTAGGTTCGAGTCCTGGTACCCCAGCCACCGATGTCCCGCAAGGATATCGGTTGCTGGTCTCTGGTAGAGTTCAGCAGCGTTGGCCGCAAGGTCAACAAGAAAGCGAGTCCTGGCCCCGTCGTCTAGCGGCCTAGGACGCCGCCCTCTCAAGGCGGTAGCGCCGGTTCGAATCCGGTCGGGGCTACTTTTGACGGCCCGCGTCACTACTGGTGGCGCGGGCCGTTGTCGTTGTGGCCCACACCGCTGGTCGGGCGGTCGCTCTACCGTCGAGCATCACATATCGGACCGGGGCGGATGGCGGAAACCGGCAGATCCGGCCGCCGCCCGCCCGACGCGTGACGGGCCCGGGGTGTGTGCTGCCCCGGACCCCTCCTCACAGGCCGCTGAGCCGCTGTCCCGCCCGGACCACCGCCATCGCGTGCCGGTCCCCGGGCCGCCGGCCCAGCCGCTCGATCGGGCCGGAGATGCTGACCGACGCGATCACCCGACCGGTGCGGTCCCGGATCGGGGCCGAGACGCTCGCCACCCCCGGCTCCCGCTCGGCGACGCTCTGCGCCCAGCCGCGCCGCCGTACCTCGGCGAGGGTGCGGCCGGTGAACTTGCAGCGGGGCAGCAGCGGCATGACCGCCTCGGGCGGCTCCCAGGCGAGCAGGATCTGTGCCGCGGAGCCGGCCGTCATCGGCAGGACCGAGCCGACCGGCACGGTGTCCCGCAGCCCGCTGGCCCGCTCGGCGGCGGCCACGCAGATGCGCTCGTCCGCCCGGCGCAGGTAGAGCTGGGCGCTCTCCCCGGTCGCGTCGCGCAGCGCGGCGAGCAGTGGCTCGGCGGCGGTGAGCAGGACGTCGGGAGCGGCATTGGCGAGCTCGCCGAGGCGCGGTCCCGGCCGCCACCGCCCCTGGGTGTCCCGGACCAGCATCCGGTGGATCTCCAGGGCCTGCGCCAGGCGGTGCGCGGTGGCCCTGGGCAGCTTGGTGCGATCGACGAGCTCGGCCAGACTGGCGCCGTCGACGCAGGCCGCGAGGATGACGACCGCCTTGTCGAGAACGCCGACACCGCTCATACTGTGTCCCACAAGCCGAAACCTACCTCCCAGAATTTAGGATGTCCAGATGGTGGGAGTCACTCCAGAGCCGTCCTCGCCCAGGACCCTGGCCGAGAAGGTCTGGGATGCTCACGTGGTGCGATCCGCTGACGGTGAGCCGGATCTGCTCTACATCGACCTGCACCTGCTACACGAGGTGACCAGCCCGCAGGCCTTCGACGGCCTGCGTCTGGCCGGTCGCCCGGTCCGCCGGCCCGACCTCACGCTCGCGACCGAGGACCACAACACGCCGACCGGGTACGACGACCCCAGTTTCCGGTCCCGGCGGGGTGACCTGCTCACCATCGCCGACCCCACGTCGCGCACCCAGATCGAGACGCTGCGCCGCAACTGCGCGGAGTTCGGCCTGCGGCTGCACCCGCTCGGCGACGACAACCAGGGCATCGTGCACGTGATCGGCCCCCAGCTCGGGCTGACCCAGCCGGGCCTGACGATCGTCTGCGGCGACTCGCACACCGCGACCCACGGCGCGTTCGGGGCACTGGCCTTCGGCATCGGCACCAGTGAGGTCGAACACGTCCTGGCCACGCAGACCCTGCCGCAGATCCGGCCGAAGACGATGGCGGTCACCGTCATCGGCGAGCTGGCGCCGGGGGTCACCGCCAAGGACCTGATCCTGGCCCTGATCGCCCAGGTGGGCACCGGCGGCGGGCGCGGCCACATCGTGGAATACCGGGGCGAGGCGATCAGCGGGCTCTCCATGGAGGCCCGGATGACCATCGCCAACATGTCCATCGAGTGGGGCGCCAAGGCCGGCATGATCGCGCCGGACGAGACGACGTTCGCCTACCTCAAGGACCGCGCCCACGCGCCGAAGGGCGCGGACTGGGACGCCGCGGTGGAGTACTGGCGCTCGCTGCCGACCGACCCCGACGCGACCTTCGACACCGAGGTGGTGCTGGACGCCAGCCGGATCACCCCGTTCGTCACCTGGGGCACCAACCCCGGGCAGGGCGCGGCGCTCAACGCGGCGGTGCCGGACCCGGAGGAGTTCGTCAGCGAGGCGGAGCGGACCGCCGCGCACCGGGCCCTGGAGTACATGGACCTCAAGCCCGGCACCCGGCTGCGGGACGTACCGGTCGACGTGGTCTTCGTCGGCTCCTGCACCAACGGGCGCCTGGAGGACCTGCGCGCCGCGGCCGACGTGCTGCGGGGGCACCGGGTCGCCGACGGCGTGCGCATGCTCGTCGTACCCGGCTCGGCGGCGGTGCGCGAGGCGGCCGAGCACGAGGGCCTGGACCGGGTCTTCACCGAGGCCGGGGCGGAGTGGCGGTTTGCCGGCTGCTCGATGTGTCTCGGGATGAACCCGGACACCCTGAAGCCGGGCCAGCGCTCGGCCTCGACCTCCAACCGCAACTTCGAGGGCCGGCAGGGCCGCGGTGGGCGTACCCACCTGGTCTCGCCACCGGTCGCCGCCGCCACCGCCGTGGTCGGCCGGCTGGCCGCCCCCGCCGATCTGTAAAGGGGCTGACCCGACATGGACAAGTTCACCGTGCACGCCGGCACGGCCGTTCCGCTGCGCCGGTCCAACGTGGATACCGATCAGATCATCCCCGCCGTGTACCTCAAGCGGGTGACCCGGACGGGCTTCGCCGACGGTCTGTTCAACGCCTGGCGGGAGGACCCCGCATTCGTTCTCAACGATTCTTCATATTCCGGCGCGTCGATTCTCCTGGCCGGTCCCGAGTTCGGCACGGGCTCCTCCCGGGAGCACGCCGTCTGGGCCCTTCGGGACTGGGGCTTCCGGGCCGTCATCGCCCCCCGCTTCGGTGACATCTTCCGGGGGAACGCACTCAAGGAAGGGCTCCTCCCGGTCGAGCTGGAATTGAAGGCCGTCGAGGTTCTCTGGGATCTCGTGGAGTCCGACCCGACCACCCGGATCACCGTCGACCTGGCCGCGCGGGAGGTCCGGGCCGGCGAGGACACCTGGTCCTTCCCCCTGGACGACTTCAGCCGGTGGCGGCTGATGGAGGGCTTGGACGACATTGGACTGACCCTCCGGCACGAGGCCGACATCACCGCGTACGAGGCGCGACGATCACCCTTCCGGCCCGTCGTGGCATAGCCCGAACGCCCTCCGCACAGCCGATTTCGCCCCCGCCGGTTCGCCCGGCGGGGGCGAATCCGTTGCGACACAATGGGTTTTTTCGAGCAGATGTTTGTGTCCCGGTGGCACAGGGCATACCGTGCGCGCAGAATGGCTCGCGTTGAGTCCAGTTGCACATTGGGAGGGAAGTCGTGAACAAGGCCGAGCTCATCGAGGCTCTCGCTGCTCGTCTGGGTGACCGGAAGGCTGCGACGTCGGCGCTCGACGCGGTCCTCGCGGAGGTTCAGGCAGCGGTCACCAAGGGCGACCGGGTGGCCATCACGGGTTTCGGAGTGTTCGAAAAGCGCGTACGTGGCGCTCGAACAGCCCGCAACCCTCGCACCGGCGAGTCGGTGAAGGTGAAGAAGACATCCGTTCCGGCCTTCCGGCCGGGAGCCGGGTTCAAGGAGATGGTCGCCAGCGGCCGGGCCCCGAAGAACACGGTCGCGGCGAAGAAGACCACGACCACGGCGAAGGCCACCACGGCCAAGAAGACGGCGGGGACCAAGAAGGCGGCGCCCGCCAAGGGCACCACCGCCAAGGCGACCACCACCAAGGCCGCCGGGACCAAGGCAACCGGGACCAAGAAGGCGGCACCGGCGAAGAAGTCCACCGCCAAGAAGACGACGGGCGCCACCGCCACGAAGACGGCGGCGGCGAAGAAGACGGCCGCCAAGAGCACGGCCACCCGGGCCACCGCGACCAAGAAGTCCACGGCCAAGAAGGCGCCGGCCAAGAAGGCCACCCGGCGCTGACCGGAGCACCGCGAGGGCGTCCACCGATCCTTCGGGGGGCGCCCTTCGTGCTGTCCGGGGTGCTCCGGGCACCGGGCCCGGAGCGCGGATCAGCCGGGCTCGGCGGCGCGCCGGTCGGTGCCGACCAACCGGTCGACGGCGACCAACCGCCCGCCGGCAAAGGCGAGCAGCCAGCCGGAGCCCTTACCCGTACGGTAATCGTCGGCCGACCGCGGCGGAGCCGATGCGCCGGACCGGCCGTTGCGATCCGCCGATCGGGCGGGAAGTCCCGAAGCCGCCAGCCGGGCGAGTGCCCCCGGAATGACCTTGCCCTGACTGCAGACCGCCGCCGACGTGGCGTCCAGGGCCAGTTCGAGCAGCCGTCCGGCGGCGGCCAGTACGTTCTCCTCGGCGTCCTGTCCCGGCAGCGGTTCGTCGAAGGCGGAGTCGACCTCGATCCGCTCGTCGAGCAGTTCGGCGAGCGGCTGCAGCGTCTGTACGCACCGCCGGGGCGCGGCCGACAGCAGCCGTACCGGACGGATGGGGGCGAGCAGGCCGGCCAGGGCACGCGCCTCGGCCCAGCCGGCGGCCTCCAACGGCCGGGCGGTGTCCGGGCCCGACCAGGTGCCCCGCTTGCCCGCGTGGGCATGCCGGACCAGGCCCAGCACGGCGGTGACCGGCGGCAGCGCCGCGAAGTCGTGGAGCACCCGGACGTCGTGCTCGTAGCTGACCAACCGGAGAGCCTGCTCGACCGGCAGCCAGCGCACGTTGTCGACCTCGGTCTCCGGCTGGAACCCGCCGGCGCCGTTCGCCCGCATGGACCAGAACTGCACCACCTTCGGGGTGCCGTCACGCATCGCGTAGTGCACCGGCGGGAGCCGTACCTGCGGCACGGCGCGTACGTCGGCCTCCTCGGCGACCTCGCGTACGGCGGCGGTCAGCGGATGCTCGCCCGGGTCGAGCTTTCCCTTCGGCAGCGACCAGTCGTCGTAGCGGGGCCGGTGCACCAGGCAGACCTCTATCCCGGAGCCGGAGGGACGCCAGACCACCCCGCCGGCGGCCCGGACCGGTTTCACCGCAGCCATGCCACCCGGCGGCCCCGCGCCGCCCTGCCCCAGGTGTCCGGGAACGCGGCCCGGACGGCGCGGATGCTCGCCCGCTCCCGCTCGACGAGCCGCCCGGCGGTCACCGCCAGCTCGTGGTCGGACGGCCGCTGCGCGGCGATCGCCAACCAGGTCTGCGCGGCGACCGCCGCGTCCTGGTGCTCGCCGAGCAGGTTCTGCACCTTGCCCAGCGCACGGGCCAGCTTCGGCGCGCCGCCGCCGACCACCGGGGCGACGGCGTCCACCGCGTACCGGGCGCGCTTGCCGTTGATCCGTACCGCGTGCCACCGCTCGTCCGGTGCGTCCGGGTCGAGATCGGCGGCACCGTCCGCGCCCTCCTCGCCGTCGGTCAGCCGGTGCCACGGCCGGGCCACCAGCCGGGGCAGCACCTCGGTGGCGGGCCCGTCGGCCCGGCCGGTCAGCCGGGGCGCCCGGGCCGCGTCCACCAACCCCTCGACCAGGGCCAGGTAGCGCTCCGTGCGGAGCGCCTCGTCCACCGCGGCCAGCGCCGCCGCCTGCCGGTCGGCGAGTACCCGGTCGATCCGGTCCACCGCCGCCGGGTCCACCGGACTGACCGGGTCGGCGTTCGCGGTACGCCGCAGCCGGTCCCGCAGCACCTCCGCGTCGCGGGCCCCGCCGAGTACCGCGGCGAGCCACTTCAGCTCGTCGCGCAGCGGCCGGGCCCAGTCCTTGCGTACCAACGGTCCGAAGGTCCGCAGGTCGCTGCGGAGCCGGCGGCAGGCGACCCGCATCTGGTGCACGGCGGTGTCGTCGTCGCCGACCGGCGCGCGCAGCCGGACCAGCGGGTCGTGCGCGACCAGCCGCGCCACGCCCCGGCGGATCGCGGCGGTCACCACGTCCCCGGCACTGGGTTGCTCGGGCAGGTCACCGGGCGGGACCAGGTCCGGCGCCCCGGCGGCGGCCGGGCCGAGCGCCCGGACGTGCTTGGGGACGAACTCGCCGGCCACCGCGCCGGCCTCGGTCAGCCGGGCCTCGACCGCGTCGAGCAGGGCCCCGTCGCCGGCCTTGCGCTCCACCTCGATCTCCCGGAACGTCGCCCGGACCCGCTTGCCGTCCAGCACCGACACCGCGTCGTCGGCGACCTCCACCAGCACCCGGTCGGCGTCGTCCCGCACCTCGTGGCGGCGCCGAACCGTCCGGACCACCGCCGCCGGCACCAGGTCGGCGCCCCGGGCGAAGACCGCGACCAGCTCGACCAGGTCGGCCGGTGGGCTCTTGCGTCGCCCCGGGCGGGAGATCTCGTGCCGTACGCCGGGGGAGTCGGCCGGAAGTTTGACCGTCCACGGCAGGTCGTCGCCCCGACGGTGGCGCAGCGACACCCCGGCCCGGGCCAGCCGCAGGTCCGCGGTGTCGAGGTAGGTCGCGGTGAGGGTCAGCTCGGGCAGCTCGCACACCCGCCCACCCGGCGGTACGGCGGCGGAGAGGTCGGGCAGGGCGAAGTCGGCGCCGACCTCGTACTTGCGCTCCTCCTCCACGGGGGCACCACCCGCGCTCACTTTGCGGCTCCGGCGACGCGGCCCAGCAACGCGTCCTGCAGATGCGTCAGCGGTGTCCCCGGGCGACCGGCCCGACGCGTCCAGCGGCCGTCCCCGGCCAGCTCGAACGCCTCCACCTCCTCGCCCATCGCGGTCGTCATCAGCCCGCCCAGCTCGGCGCGGGCGACCGGACTGGTGACCTGCACCAGGGCCTCCACCCGCCGGTCGAGGTTGCGGTGCATCAGGTCGGCCGAGCCGATCCAGAACTCGCCGGCGTCGTGCCGGACCTCGGCCCCGGCCGCCTCGCCCACCGCGCCGTTGCCGAACCGGAAGGCCCGGGAGTGCTCCAGGAACCGGCCCAGGATCGAGCGCACCCGGATGTTCTCCGACAGGCCCCGTACGCCGGGCCGCAGCGTGCACATGCCCCGGATGAGCAGGTCGACCCGGACCCCGGCCAGGGAGGCGCGGTAGAGCGCGTCCACGATCGCCTCGTCCACCAGAGCGTTGACCTTGAACTGGACCAGCCCCGGACGGCCCTGCCGGACGTGCTCGATCTCCCGCTCGATGCGTTCGACGAGCCCGCTGCGGATGCCCTGCGGCGCCACCAGCAGCCGCCGGTACGCCGTCTGCCGGCTGTAGCCGGTCAGCACGTTGAACAGGTCCGTGAGGTCGGCACCCACCTCCGGGTCGGCGGTGAGCATGCCGAAGTCCTCGTAGAGCCGGGCGGTCTTCGGGTGGTAGTTGCCGGTGCCGATGTGGCAGTAGCGCCGGATCTGGTTGCCCTCCTGCCGGACCACCAGTGCCGTCTTGCAGTGCGTCTTGAGCCCGACCAGCCCGTAGACCACGTGGCAGCCGGCCCGCTCCAGCATCCGGGCCCAGCCGATGTTCGCCACCTCGTCGAAGCGGGCCTTGACCTCGACCAGCACCACCACCTGCTTGCCCGCGGCGGCGGCGTCGATCAGCGCGTCCACGATCGGGGAGTCCCCGCTGGTGCGGTAGAGCGTCTGCTTGATGGCCAGTACGGCCGGGTCGGCGGCCGCCTGCTCGATGAACCGCTGCACGCTCGTCGCGAACGAGTGGTACGGATGGTGCACCAGGACGTCCCCGTCGCGCAGGGTGGCGAAGACGCTGCGTGGCACCTCGCCCTCGACCAGCCGGGGATGGGTGGCCGGCACGAACGGCGGGTCCTTCAGGTCGGGCCGGTCGCACTCGTTGTAGACCTGCCACAGCGACGACAGGTCGAGCAGCCCCGGCACCCGCAGCACGTCCTGGCTGTCCATGTCGAGTTCCCGGACCAGCAGGTCGAGCACGTGGTCGGTGACCGAGGCGGCCACCTCCAGGCGTACCGGCGGGCCGAAGCGGCGCCGGGCCAGCTCCCGTTCGAGGGCCTGGAGCAGATCCTCGTCCCGGTCCTCGTCGACCTCCACCTCGGCGTTGCGGGTCACCCGGAACAGGTGGCACTCGACCACCTGCATGCCGGGGAAGAGCTGGTCGAGGTGGGCGGCGATCAGGTCCTCCACCGGCAGGAACCGCATGCCGGGGGCGTCCCGGGCGACGCGTACGAACCGGGGGACGTTGTTGGGCACCTTGACCCGGGCGAAGAGTTCCGGCCCGCCGCCCGGGTCCCGTACGGAGACCGCGAGGTTGAGCGACCGGTTGGAGATGTACGGGAACGGGTGTGCCGGGTCGACCGCGAGCGGGGTGAGCACCGGGAAGATCTGGTCCCGGAAGTAGCTGTCCAGCCGCTGCCGCTCCGGGGTCGGCAGGTCGTCCCAGTGCACCAGACCGATGTCTTCGGCGGCCAGCTTGGGCATCACCTCGTCGACGAAGCACGCGGCGTGCCGGGCGACGAGCTGCGCCGCGGTCTGCGAGACGAGCTCGAGCTGGAGCCGCAGCGGCATCTGGTTGCCGCCCCGCACCGGCAGCCCGGCCTGCAACCGCCGCTTCATACCGGCGACCCGGACCATGTAGAACTCGTCGAGGTTGTTGGCGAAGATGGCCAGGAACTTGGCCCGTTCCAGCAGCGGGGTGGCCGGGTCCTCGGCCAGGGCCAGCACCCGGGCGTTGAAATCCAGCCAGGACAGCTCCCGGTTGAGGAAGCGGTCCGGCGGCAGCGGCTCGGCCGGCTCGCGGGAGGGCCGCCCGTCCCCGCCGGTCGGGGGCGGACCGGTCCCGGTGAACGGCGGTTGGCCGCTTCGGCCGGGGGGCGGTGCCGGGACGCTTCCGTTCTCCGGCGAGACCGACGTCACACCGGCGTCCGGCCCGACCTGCCGATCCGGGCCGTCTCCGGCGTCCGGCCCGCTGTCGGGGGCCTGGTCGGGGACCGCGGCCGGCTCGGGGGACGGGGCCGAACGGGCGGTGGCCCTGCGGGACCGGGCGGGCCGTGGGACCTCGGTGGGATCGGCATCAGCCTGCGGGACGGGTCCTCCCGGCTGCGTGGAGGACGCGCGACGTGCGGACGGGGGGCGGCGGGCCGGCGGGGTACTCACGTCCCAATCATTCCCCGGCGATGGTGAACGGAAAATGAACTTGCCCCCACCGGATCACCCCAAGTCGGCCCGGATGCGGGTAAAAAGGCAGATCCCGCGTCAGGACGGACGGCGCCCCGCGTCGACGTGATCACGTGAAGGTCGGCAGGGTGATCCGGACGAGTTCACCGGCGGAATCGTGTTCCAGGCGGACCCGCTGACCGAGCCGGAGCAGGCGCAGCCCGGAGGCGTCGAACGCGGCGGACGGGAAGGCGACGCTGGTGCCGTCGTCCAGCAGCAGCGTGCCGGTCCGGGTCCGCGGGTCATAGGTGGCCACCGTGCCCTGCATGCCAGCACCGTACCCGCCGATCCGGGGTCAGCGCTGCACGGCGGCGGTCACGGCCCACCGGGCCAGCGCCGTGGTACGCGGTCCGAGTCCGTACGCCGCGGCGGCCCGCAGATCCGCCGGGGTGTCGACGTCGCGGCGCAGCGTCGGCCAGTCGCCGGTCAGCGGGCGGGCTCCGGACGCCGCGTGCGCCGCCGCCGAGTCCCCGCCGAAGCGCGGATCCAGCGGCACCCCGGGGCCGGCGGTGAGCAGGACCGTGCCGCTGCCCGGGGCGTCGGCGACGAAGTGTCGTACGCCGGGCGGGCCGGCCGCCGCGGCCCGCAGCGCGCCGGTCAGGTCGGTGGCGCGCAGGGCCGGCAGGTCCGCGGTGAGGGCGGCGACCCAGCCCTCGGCGGCCAGCGCGGCACCCCGGTCGAACGCGGCGTTGAGCCCGCCGCCGGGCGGTTCCGCGACGATCCGGGCGCCGAGCCCGCCCAGCACCCGGGCGGCGGTCCGGTCGCCGGTGACGACCAGCACCTCGCGCACCGGCGCGCAGCCGAGCACCGCGCCGACGGTGTCCTCCGCCAGGGCCAGGGCGAGCCGTTCGTGCGGCACCCCGTCGGCCGCTCCGCGCAGCCGGCTCTTGGCGGCATCGAGGCGCTTGACCGGCACCAGCACGGTCCAGGTCGGCTCAGCCACACGGCAATCCTGCCAGCCCGCCGGCGTCGCGCCGACGGGCACCGCCCCTGGCCGGTGGCGCCGATCCGGTGGGCGGCGCCGCCACGGCCCACCGACCCCTCCCTGGCCGTACCCAGGTCGAGCAGGCATGATTTCGCTGCGGGTGGCGGCATCCCCCCGGGCGGGCGCCGGCGGGACAATTCCGGGCAGGCCGCCCGGTCGGTACGACGAGGAGGCACAGTGGCACGGCGCAGGCTGGGATTCTGGTCACGGTTCGCCGTGTTGCTGGTGAAGCCCACGATGACGGTCTGGACGCGGCGCGCCTGGAGCGGCATGGAGCACCTGGCCGGCGACAGCGGCGTGATCATCGTGCCGAACCACCTCTCCCACGCCGACCCGCTGGTCTCCGCGCACTTCATCTACGACGCCGGGCGCTGGCCCCGGTTCCTCGGCAAGGCGAGCGTGTTCCGGGTGCCGGTGATCGGCCGGATCCTGCTGTGGTGCCAGCAGATACCCGTCGAACGCGGCACCGTCGACGCGGCCCGGTCGCTGGAGACCCTCAGCGCCGCCGTCCGTTCCGGCGGGGCGGTGGTGATCTACCCGGAGGGCACCACGACCCGGCATCCCGACCTGTGGCCGATGCGCGCCAAGACCGGCGCAGCCCGGCTGGCGCTGGCCACCGGGGCCCCGGTGATCCCGGTCGCGATGTGGGGCCCGGAGAAGATCTTCGACCCCCGTACCAAGAAGCTCAGCCTCCGCCCCCGGATCCCGGTCACCGTGGTGGCCGGCCCGCCGGTCGACCTGAGCCGATGGGCCGGGGCGACCCCCGGCAAGGCCACCCTGGACGAGATGAGCGACGCGATCATGCTGCGGCTGCGCGACATGCTGGCCGAGATCCGCCAGGAGACGCCGCCGCCGCTCTGGTCGCCGCAGCAGCGGCGCGGCGCCGAGCCGGGCGACCGGGCCGGGCAGCGACCGCCGGCCGGCGGTGCCGCATGAGCCACGCCGTCGTGCTCGGCGCCGGCTCCTGGGGTACGGCGTTCGCCAAGGTGCTCGCCGACGCCGGCCGGGAGGTGGTCATCTTGGCCCGCCGGCCGGCCGTGGCGGAGGCCATCGAGTCGTTCCGCACCAACCCGGACTATCTGCCGCACCTGCTCCTGCCCGAGGCGGTGCACGCCACCACCGACGCCGCGTCCGCCATCGCCGGTGCCGACCTGGTCGTGCTGGCCGTACCGTCGCAGACCCTGCGCGGCAACCTCGCCGATTGGGCCCGCCACCTCGAACCCGACTCGACGCTGGTCAGCCTGATGAAGGGCATCGAGCTCGGCACCACCAAGCGGATGAGCGAGGTGATCGTCGAGACCGCCGGGGTGGCCACGGACCGGGTGGCGGTGGTCTCCGGGCCCAACCTGGCCCCCGAGATCGCCGAGGAGCAGCCCGCCGCGACCGTGGTGGCCTGCACCGACATGAACCGCGCGACGCTGGTGCAGTCCTCGATCACCACGCCGTACTTCCGGCCGTACACCAACGACGACGTGATCGGCTGCGAGCTGGGCGGGGCGGTGAAGAACGTGATCGCGCTGGCCTACGGCATCACCACCGCGATGGGCTTCGGTGACAACACCCGGGCGACGTTGATCACCCGCGGGCTGGCCGAGACCGCCCGGCTCGGCGTGGCCCTCGGGGCCGACCCGCTCACCTTCGCCGGCCTGGCCGGCCTGGGCGACCTGGTCGCCTCCTGCACCTCACCGCTGGCCCGCAACCGCACCTTCGGCGAGCACCTGGGCCGGGGGGAGACCCTGGAGCAGGCGCAGGCGGCGACCCGGCAGACCGCCGAGGGAGTCAAGAGTTGTCTGGCGATCCGCGACCTGGCCCGGATGCACGGCGTGGAGATGCCGATCACCGAGCAGGTCGAGCGGGTCTGCCACGAGGGCGCCGACCCGCACACCGCGATGGCGGTGCTGATGAGCCGGAAGCCGAGGCCGGAATGAGCAACCCGGAACAGAGCCGGCGGCCCGACGGGTCGACCTACGGGGACGGCACCCGGTGCGTACACGCCGGGCTGCCGGAGCCGGTGCCGGGTGAGCCGTTCCTGCCCGGACCGGTCTTCGCCGCGCCGTACCACCTCGATCCGGTGGGCGGCCCGGAGGCGGCACCGAACGGGTACGGCCGGCCGGACAACCCGACCCGGCGGCGGCTGGAGGCGGCGATCGGCGAGTTGGAGGGGGGCGACTGCCTGGCCTTCGCCAGCGGGCAGGCCGCGATCACCGCGGTGCTGCTGTCGGTGCTGCGCCCCGGGGACCGGGTGCTGCTCCCGACCGACGGCTACTTTCCGGTGCGCGGGTTCGCCACCGAGACGCTCGTCGGCATGGGGGTGCGGGTCGACTTCGTACCGACCGCCGGGCCGTACCCGGCGCTGGACGGCGTACGGCTGGTGCTGGTCGAGACCCCGGCCAACCCGGGCCTGGACGTCTGCGACGTGGCCGAGCTGGCGGTCCGGGCACACGCCGCGGGGGCACTGCTCGCGGTCGACAACACCACCGCCACGCCGCTCGGGCAGCGCCCGCTGGACCTCGGCGCGGACCTGGTCGTCGCCTCCGGCACCAAGGCGCTGACGGGGCACTCCGACCTGCTCCTCGGCTACGTGGCGAGTCGTTGCGCCGAGCTGCTCGACCCGGTGCGTTCCTGGCGGACCACCACCGGGTCCATCCCGAGCGCTTTCGACGCCTGGCTGGCACACCGTTCGCTGGCCACCCTCGACCTGCGGTTGGCCCGGCAGAGCGCCAACGCGGCGGCGGTGGCGGGGGCGCTGCGGTCGCGTCCCGAGGTGACCGGCGTACGGTGGCCCGGGCTGCCGGACGACCCGTCGTACCCGGTGGCCAGCGCGCAGATGCGGCGGGTGCCCGGGGTGGTCTCGTTCGACCTCGGCGACGCCGACCGGGTGGCGCGGTTCCTCACGCACAGCCGGCTGGTGTTCGCGGCGACCTCGTTCGGCGGTCTGCACACCACCGCCGACCGCCGGGCGCAGTGGGGTGACGACGTCTCCGCCGGTTTCGTCCGGCTCTCCTGCGGGGTGGAGGACACCGCCGACCTGCTGGCCGACCTCGGCGCGGCGCTGGACGCCGCCGGTTAGCCGTCCTGCCGCGTGGCCGTCCGTCCTGCCGCACGGCCGGTACGACAATCGCCTGGAGGGCGGCGCTGCGCCGTCCACCCCGAGGAGGCCCATGCCGATCACCGGCGACCCCGACCCGGCCGGCCCGGCTCCGGTCGAGCTGCCCGGGGTGGACCCGGCGACCGTCGTGGCCCGGCTGCGCGGCGCCGGCTGCGTGTACGCCGAGGAGGAGGCGGAGCTGCTCCTCGCCGGCGCGTGTACGTCCGAGGCGTTGGTGGCGATGGTCGAGCGCCGGGTCGCCGGGCTACCCCTGGAACAGGTGCTCGGCTGGGCGGAGTTCTGCGGGCTGCGGGTCGCCGTGGAGGTCGGGGTCTTCGTGCCGCGCCGCCGTACCGAGCTGCTGGTCCGCCGGGCCGTGGCGCTGGCCGGGTCCCGGCCGACGGTGGTGGATCTCTGCTGCGGCTCCGGCGCGCTGGCGCTGGCCGTCGCGGCGTCGGTCCCGCCGGCCCGGCTGGTCGCCGTGGACATCGACCCGGCGGCGGTACGGTGCGCCGCCGGCAACCTGGCGCCCCGGCACGCCGAGGTGTTCCTCGGCGACCTGTTCGAGCCGCTGCCGGCGGACCTGCGCGGCGGTGTCGACCTGTTGCTGGCGAATGTGCCGTACGTGCCGACCGAGGTGTTGGCGTTGCTGCCGGCGGAGGCGCGACTGCACGAGCCCCCGGTGGCGCTCGACGGCGGCACCGACGGTCTCGACGTGCTGCGCCGGGTCGCCGCCGGAGCCGGCGAGTGGCTGGCCGACGGCGGTCACCTGCTGGTGGAGGTCGGTGACGACCAGGTGGCGGCGGCGGTCGAGGTGCTCGGCCGGCACGGCCTGACCGCCGAGGTGGTGCACGACCCCGACCTGGACGCCACGGTGCTGAGCGGGCGGGCGGGATAACCGGGGCCCGGGGAGGGTAAGGGCATTCGACTCGGCCGGCCCGTCGGCGCGGATCCCGTTCCGCGCCGAGTGTCCGGTCCACCGGCCGGCACCGGCCGGCGGTCCTGCGCCGGACGGCACGCCGGGGGCCCGTCCGAGCCGAGGGAGGCAGCTGAGATGGCGAGTACGGACCTACCGGTCGTGGTCGGACTGGACAACGGCGGCAACAGCAACAACGCGACCGTGCTCGACGTGACCGGGCGCTTCCTGGTGGACCAGCTCATGGAGACCCCGTGCCAGGTCCTGGAGGGGCCGCAGGTGGCGGTCGAGGCGCTGGCCAGGGCGATGGACGAGGTGCTCGCCCGCACGGGTACCCGCCGGGAGCTGGTCCGGGCGGTCGGGTTGGACACCCCGGGGCCGGCCAGCGCCACCGGGGTCATCTCCTCCCGGGGCTCCACGAACTTCTCCCAGCCCGGGTGGCGGGACTTCGACATCCGGGGTGCGCTGGAACGGCGGCTCGGGCTGCCGGTCGTCTACCACAACGACGGCAACGCCGCCGCGCTCTACGCCCACCACGCCTACTTCGGCGACGACGCGCTGAACCGCTCCTCGGTCTCCGCCATCGTCGGCACCGGGCTCGGCGGCGGGGTCATCGAGCGGGGTGAGGTGGTGACCGGGACGGCCGGCATGGCCGGCGAACTCGGCCACGTGCACATCCCGCTGTACGGCCTGCTCGCCGAGGGGCAACCGGTGCCGCTGTGCAACTGCGGGTTCGTCGGGGACGTGGAGAGCGTCGCCTCGCTGACCGGCATCCGGCGCAACCTGCTGCCGTACTGGTCGACCCGGTTCGTGGGCCATCCGCTGGCCGGTGAGGAGCCGGCCCGGGCCGCCAAGCAGGTCCGGTCGTACGGGGTGGACGGCGACCCGATGGCGCTGCGGATCTTCGAGCAGCAGGCGATGGCGCTGGGGCGGCTCTTCACCATCGTGGCCAACTTCACCGACCCCGACGCGTACTTCGTCGGTGGCGGGGTGGTGGAGGCGCCGCCCGCGTTCCGCGACTGGTTCCTGGCGACCGTACGCGAGCACACCTCGCTGCGGACCGAGCAGGAGGCGCGGGCGCGCTTCGCGTTGGTGCCGGACCTGGACATGGCGGGGGCCCGGGGGGTCGCCATCGCGGCACTGCGCGCACTGGACGGTCGGTCGGGGGGCCAGCCGTAGCGGCGCCGGTAGGGCCCGCCCCACCCTGACCGACTCAGGGTGTGCGATCCGGGGGACTCGTCCGGGATCGCGCCGGATCCCCTGGTGGGACGCCCGGAGCAGGGTGGACGCATGACGCCCGGATTCCACCCGCAGCCCCGGATCGCACGTCCGCTCACCCTGGTCGCGACCATGGGTCTGATCGTGACGGCCGTCCTGGGCGTCGCCGCCCACCTCGTCCCCGACCCTGGAATGAGTCCACTGTCGCTGACCATCAGCGACTACGCGGTTTCCGACCGCGGCTGGCTGATGAACATCGCGATCCTCACCATCGGGCTCACCTCGCTCGCCGTACCGCTGGCCCTGCGCGCCGCGCGGGCGCCGATCGGGGCCGCCACGGAGGTGCTGCTGCTGGTCTGGTGCCTGGGCCTGACGGCGGCCGCCCTGGTGCCCACCGACCCGATCGGGACGGTCGGGCTGAGCACCGCCGGCCAGGTGCACCGGTACGTCTCGGTGGCCGCCTTCGTCGCCCTGCCCGTGGCCACGCTGCTGGCGCTCCGGACCCTGCGTGCGGACGCGCGCTGGCGCGGCGCCGTGCCGGCGCTGCGGGCGTTGGCGGTGGCGAGCGTGCTGGGCCTGCTGGCCCTCTACTACGTCGCGTTTCCCGGCGGCCGGGTGATGATGGGCCTGGTGGAACGGGTTCTGGTGGTGGTCGAGCTGGCGCTGCTGGCGGTCCTCGTGGCCCGGCTGTACCGGGTCGTGGCACGGGGGCCGGAACCCGCCACGCCCCCTGTCCACCGGCCCGGACCGGTGGCGCAGGGGGCGTGGGGCACCGTGGCTGGGCGGCCGGCGAGCGTCGCCAGGGGGACGCCGTTCGCCGACCGCCAACCTCCCCTGGTCAGGGGAGAGTGGGGGAGGCGGGCAGCGCGGTGGTGAATGCGGTCCAGGCGGCCGGCGAGAAGAGGAGTACGGGACCGGTCGCGTCTTTGGAGTCGCGGATCGCGACGGCGGGCGACGCGGCGGCGGGCACGGTGGTGCCGGGCCCGCCGAGGAGGGCGAACTCGACGCAGGCCCCCTGGTCGCCGCTGCGGGTGCTCTTCCGCCAGGTCGCGCCGGACAGGGTCGGGGTGGTGGTCTCCGGTGACATCTCAGAGTCCTTTCAGCATGTGGTGGATGGTGTCGCGGCTCTCCGCCGGACTCAGCGCGACGGCCCGCAGGTGTTCCATGATCTTGGCGCAGGTCCGGAGGTCGTGCGGCCGGTCGAGGATCAGCTGTCCGGCGACGGTCTCCACCGAGGCGAGGATCGGGTCCTCCGGGTCGGCGAACTCGAGGATGTGCAGCGAGCCCCGGGTGCCCCGGTGGTAGCCGGCCCGCAGCGGGATGACCTGGATGGTCACGTTCGGCAGCTCCGAGGTCTTGAGCAGGGTCTTCAGCTGGGCCGCCAGCACGTCCCCGCCGCCGACCGGACGCAGTAGCGCGCCCTCGTCGACGATCGCGTCGTAGATCGGCGGATCGGCCTCCTTCAGGCGTTGCTGGCGACCGAGCCGGATCTGCACCCGCTGCTCCACCTCCTCGTCCGCCAGGGTGTGCGGGCCGCCGCGCATGATCGCCCGGATGTACTCCGGCGTCTGCAACAGCCCGGGTACCACCGAGGGCTCGAAGTTGGCGATCGCCGTGGCCTCGGCCTCGACGGCGATGAAGTCGATGGTCCGCCGGTCCAGGATGTACGAGTAGGACACCCACCAGCCCGGCTTCCGGGCCTCCTTGGCCAGTAGGACCATGTCCTCCAGCTCGCTGTCCGGTCTCTTGTAGAGGGTGAGCAGCGCGCGTACCGACGCGGGAGTCACCATCGTCTGCGCGTTCTCGTACCGGGACAGCGTGCTGCGGGTGCTGTTGATCTCGTCGGCGGCCTGTTCGAGCGTGAGCCCGGCCGCCTCCCGGGCGGTACGCAGGGCGATGCCGAGACGGCGGGCGCGGAACGACTTCGGAGCCATGCATCGATACTGTCACATGTAGACGGGAATGCGTACATGAGAGAACATCCATGAGAGTTGCATTCATGCGTTCACAACTGGCAATCTGTTGTTGCTTCCTCACTGCCGGTGGTCGCGTCGACGGTGGCGGTGGGTGACCGAAGGGGAATGAGGCGCACGGCGATCGGATTCCCGTACCCGATCGCCGTGTCCTCCCGCCGCTGCGGACCTGGGGGTGACGGATGACCACGGCCCGGTGCTGGCCCCGGGTTTCCCGGTGTCGGTGGTGCGCCCGCCCCGTCCTGCGCGACAACGACGACGCGTGGATCCACGCCGACCTCGCCTACGTGTGCCGGGACTCCTCCGGCGGGCTCGCGGCCACCACCGCCGAGCCGGAGGCGGTCGGCCGTGGGGGCTGACCGATGTCCTCCGCCCCTGGAAGCGGCCCTGCCGGCCACCGCACCGGCCCGCCCGGCCGTGCCGCCGGCCCGGACGGCCGCCCGGGTCCGCCCACCAGGTGCCCGGTTCGCCGGGCCCGCGCGTCGAGGGACAGGCCGGTCGTGGTGACCCGCTTCCTCGTGGTGCTGACCGACGTCCGACCGTTGAGCCGGGAGGGCCGGGACGAGCGGATCGAGCCCGAGCGGCGCCGTCAGGTGGTCAGCGCGACCAGTCGGGAGGCGGCCGACCGGATCGCCGCCGCCTTCGCGGCGCTGGGCATGGTGCGGGCCGGGCGGCAGCGGGTGAAGGTGCTCGCCGTGGGCCGCCGCCGCTCCGCCCGGCCCTGACGCCCCGTCCCGACGCTGGGCCCCGCGCTCCGCCGTCAGAGCAGCTTGCGCCGCTTCAGGTACGCCACCAGGTCGTCGTAGCTGCCGCCCTCGTTGGCGAACATGGCCACGTTGCGGGCGGTGGTGAACCACGGTCGGGTGGACGGCCGGACGTCGGAGAGCGCCCGTTCGAAGTCGCGCTGCTCGATCATGCGCACCTCGCCGCGGCGGATGGAGTCCGCCATCGCGAACTCGGCCGCCGACTCGCAGAGGTGGGCCAGGTCGGCGCCGGAGAAGTCCTCGGTGGCGGCGACGATCCGCCGTACGTCGATGTTGGCGATCGGCCGGTCCCGCAGGTGGTACTCCAGGATCGACGTGCGGGCCGGGGCGTCGGGCGGCAGCACCAGCACCACCCGGTCGAGCCGGCCCGGCCGGCGCAGCGCCGGATCGACGTCCCAGGGCGTGTTGGTGGCGGCGAGCACGAAGACGCCCTCGTTGTTGCCCTCCACACCGTCCAACTCGGCCAGGAGCTGGTTGCCGAGGGTCCGCATGCTGCTCGAATTGGCCTTGGACCGCTTGTGGCCGAGGGCGTCCACCTCGTCCAGGAAGAGCACGCAGGGCGCGCTGCGCCGGGCCGTCTGGAACAGCTCGTGCAGGTTGCGCTCCGAGTTGCCCATCCACATGTCCAGAACCTGCACAATGGAGAGTGAGATGAACTTCGCCCCCATCTCACCGGCGATCGCCTTGGCCAGGAAGGTCTTGCCGCAGCCGGGCGGGCCGTACAGCATCAGGCCGCCGCGCAGGCTCTTGCCGTACAGCCTGCGCAGTTCCGGGTTGCGCAGCGGGCCGAGGAAGGCCAGCTCCAGCCGTTCCTTGACGTCCGTCATCCCGCCGACGTCGGCGAGCCGGACCGTGGACGTCTCCACGTCGAACACCCGGTCCGAATCGCCGCGGACCGGCTCCGGCTCGTCCGCCGCCGGCGCGAAGCGCGGCGGCACGACGTCGGAGAGTTCCCGCTCGTACGCGGCCAGGGCGTCGTCCGCGGCGCCGGCCGCGGGCGGCGTCGGGCCGGGCGTCGCGGTGCTGCCGGCCGGCGGTACGCCGCCGCCGAGCGCCCGCTGCATCAACGCCTGGGCCTGGGCGTCGGCGGGGTCGCGGGCCAACGCCTGCCCGATCTGCGCGATGGCCTCACCGGCGCGTCGGGCGTCGAGGAGCAGCCCGGCGAGGTGCAGCCGCAGCGGCACGTCCCCGGGGTTGGCGTCGACCGCCGCGGTCAGGCTGGCGATCACCGTTTCGGAACTCACAAGACGAGCAGCCTAGACCGCGCTCGCCAGCACCGGGACGCTGTATGTCCGCCCGACCGCTTCGCACCCCTTGTCCCGACGGTCCCAGCCGCCACAGGCGAACCCGGTCACCCGTTGTGGCCGACGTGCTCACCCCGCCGCAAGGGTTTGGCGGTGCCGAAACGGGGGGTGGACCCGGCACCCGGCCACGCAGAGTAGGGTCAGCCGGTGAGCGTACGAGGAGCGGAGACGGCGGCACCGGTGGCCGGTCCCGTCGTCCGGGCTGCTCGACCGCACCCCGTGCCGCGACCGGCCGCACGGCCCGGCGCGAGCGGTCGCGCCTCGCGGCGCGGGCGGTCGCGGGACGCGCGGCGACCGCCGGCGGCCGGGACCGATCGCTGGACGGTCGCCCCGCCGGGCGCGACGAGTGGTGACGCGAGAGAAAGGTGACCGGAGTGACCACCCCTGGCAAGACCCGCGTGGCCGTTGTCTTCGGCGGGCGCAGCACCGAGCACGCGATCTCCTGCGTCAGTGCGGGCAGCATCCTCTCGGCCCTCGACCCCGACGAGTACGAGGTGGTCCCGGTGGGCATCACCCGGGACGGGCAGTGGGTGCTGACCGACGGCGACCCGGCGGCGCTCGCCATCACGGAGCGCCGGCTGCCGGAGATCACCGCCGCGGCCGGCGCCGCTGTCGTGCTGCCGGCCGACCCCACCGGCAACGGCCTGATGGTCCTGGATCCGGGGGAGGGCGCGCGGGCACTCGCCGGCGTCGACGTGGTCTTCCCGGCCCTGCACGGCGCGTACGGGGAGGACGGCACCATCCAGGGACTGCTGGAGATGGCCGGCATCCCGTACGTCGGCGCGAACGTCTTCGCCTCGGCGGCGGCGATGGACAAGGAGTTCACCAAGAAGCTGGCCGCCGCCGAGGGCATCCCGGTCGGGCCGTACGTGGTGCTGCGCAGCGGCGTCAGCCTGACCGAGGAGGACCGGGAGCGGCTCGGGCTGCCGGTCTTCGTCAAGCCGTCCCGGGCCGGTTCGTCGGTCGGCATCACCAAGGTGTCCGACTGGGCGGAGCTGGACGCGGCGGTGGCCAAGGCCCGCCAGGTCGACCCGAAGGTGCTCGTGGAGGCGGCGGTCGTCGGCCGGGAGATCGAGTGCGGGGTGCTGGAGGACGAGGCCGGGGGCGGTCCGGAGGCGTCGCTGCTGGCCGAGATCCGGATCGCCGAGCACGACTTCTACGACTTCGAGGCGAAGTACCTCGACGGGGCCTGCGAGTACGACATCCCGGCGGACCTGCCCGACCGGGTGACCCGACAGGTCCAGGACTACGCCTGCCGTACGTTCACCGCGCTGGACTGCGCCGGCCTGGCCCGGGTCGACTTCTTCGTCACCCCGGAGCTGGACGTCTACCTCAACGAGATCAACACCATGCCGGGCTTCACCCCGACGTCGATGTTCCCGCAGATGTGGGCGGCGACCGGCCTGGAGTACCCGAAGCTGGTGAACCGGCTCATCCGGACCGCCCTGCGCCGGGGCACCGGGCTGCACTGACGACGTGATGGCGCTGCACATCGCCGGCGGTCAGCCACCGCAGGCGGACGGAATCTCCTTCGCCGAGGGCACCGAGGCAACCACCGACCCGGCCACCGGAGCGGCCCACTCCACCGTCTGCCGGTGGGCCGGCGGCACGGTCAGCCGTACCGCCACCTCACGGTCCACCGTGGTCAGCACCAGGCCGGCATCGCCCGGGGTCGCCTGCCAGCAGACCTGGTTGACCATCCACAGCTGCTCGTCCGGCGCCACCGTCGGCGGCGGCACGCCGCAGGCGACGGTGAGGGCGGGGTCGCCGTACGCGGCGTTCTGCTCCGGCCCGGCCGTGACCGGCCGCTGGTTGAGGCCGAGGACGCTGGCCGGCAGCCGGGACAGCAGCGCCCGGCAGACGATCGCCGGTCGCTCGGCAAGCTCGGCCGCGGTCATCTGCACCGGGGCGGTGGACTGCGGTCCGGGCGCGGTCGCCGACGCGGCCGGCTCCGCCGGCGGGGTGGGGCGCAGCTGTGTGAAGACCAGCAGCGCGACGAGCGCGGTCAGCGGCAGGGCGACCGCGGTCGCCCAGAGCGCCGCCTGGCGGGTCGTGCCGTCGCGACCGGCCGCGCTCTTCCCGGGGACCGCCTCCGGGGCCCGCTCCCGGTCCGGCTCCGGCTGCTCCACCGGGTCCGTGCGGTCGGATTCTGAGGTCCGTGCCATCTACAGTCGCACCACCGAACAGGTGAGGGTGCGGGTGATGCCGGGCACCAACTGCACCTTGCTGACGATCATCTTGCCCAGCTCGTCGACGTTGTGCGCCTCGGTGAGGACCACCACGTCGTACGGGCCGGTGACCGCGTCGACGCGGACGACTCCAGGAATATCCGAGATCTGCGCGGCCACGTCACGCGCCCTTCCCACCTCGGTCTGGATGAGGATGTACGCCTGGACCACGACCCGCCTCCCGTCCGCCGCCGAGCGGCTCGACCGTGAAAATACCGTACGGAGCAGGTCGGATCCCGATCGGTGGTCAGGGGAGACACGATGAGCGATCGAATCGACCGGCTCGCGCCGGGCGGGGCCGGATCCGGGGCGCGCCGGGCGGCGGCGGGCCCACGGCACGCAACGGCCGGCGCCGTCGTGCGGGGGACGTCCCGCACGTCCCGGGCACCGGGCCGGCACGCGGACCGGCGGGAGGCGGCGTGAGCGTGGCACGGGCCGGCGAGTTCGGGCTGATCGCGCGGGTGACCGCGCGGCTGGCGTCCGGGCCCACCACGCTGCTCGGGCCGGGCGACGACGCGGCGGTGGTGCACGCGCCCGACGGGCGGGTGGTCGCCTCCACGGACGTACTGGTGGAGGGGCGGCACTTCCGGCGGGACTGGTCCACCGCGGTCGACATCGGGCACCGGGCGGCGGCGGCCAACCTGGCCGACATCGCGGCGATGGGTGCCGTGCCGACCGCTCTGCTGGTCGCGCTCTGTGTGCCGCCCGACCTGGAGGTGCAGTGGGCGGAGGAGTTGGCGGACGGGCTCGCCGCGGAGGCGGCCAAGGTGGGGGCGAGCGTGGTCGGCGGCGACATGTCGGCCAGCCCCACCCTGACGATCGCGGTCACCGCCCTCGGCGACCTCGGCGGGCGCGCCCCGGTCGTCCGGAGCGGGGCGCGGGCCGGTGACGTGGTCGCGCTGGCCGGTCGGCTCGGGTACGCGGCCGCCGGCTACACGGTGCTGTCCCGGGGCTTCCGTACCCCGAAGATGCTGGTCGAGGCGTACCGGCGGCCGGAGGTGCCGTACGGGGCGGGGCCGCAGGGGGCCCGGCACGGCGCGACCGCCATGATCGACGTCTCGGACGGGCTGCTCGCCGATCTCGGCCACGTGGCCACGGCCAGCCGGGTCGGGATCGACCTGCGCGGGCCCGCGTTCGAGGTGCCCGACCAGATGCGTGACGCCGCGCACGCGCTCGGCGTGGACCCGTTCGCCTGGATCCTCGGCGGTGGCGACGACCACGCCATCGTCGCGACGTTCCCGGAGGACCTGGGTCTGCCGTCGGGCTGGCGCCTGATCGGCCACGTCGTGCACGGCGCCGGCCTGACGCTCGACGGCCGCCCCTACAAGGGCCCCACCGGCTGGGACCACTTCCGCTGACCCCTCCACCCCCCATGATCGCCGTGATCAGGGAGTGCTTCGCGCGTGTCGTCGGCGTGTCCGGGTGACCGCCCCCTGATCAGCGCGATCATGGGGCGGTCGGGCCGGGTGGGCTGGCGGCGCAGGTAACGCCCGAAGGCGGTCGTACCCTTTACCCGTGACTGAGCTGGACATCCGCGCCGTACGCTACGACTCACCCGCCGCGCGACCGCTGGTCGAGGCGGCGCTGACCGAGCTGGGCACCCGTTACGGCGGCACCGGTGACGACACCCCGGTGGACGCGGGCGAGTTCGATCCGCCCTCCGGGGCGTTTCTGCTGGCGTACCTGGACGGCGAACCGGTGGGCTGCGCCGGCTGGCGGTCGCACGGCGAATCCGGCCGGGTCGCCGAGCTCAAGCGGATGTACGTGGCACCGACGGCCCGGGGGCGGGGCGTCGCCCGGAAGATGCTGGCCGCGATCGAGCGCTCCGCCCGGGAACACGGCCGCGCCCGGTTGATCCTGGAGTGCGGCGACCGCCAGCCCGAGGCCATCGCGCTCTACCAGGCCAGCGGCTACCAACGGATCGAGGACTTCGGCTACTACCGCAACGAGCCCGGGGTGCGCTCCTTCGGCCGCTCGCTCTGATTCGGCCGTACCGTCCCGTTTTGCCAAGCGGTGCGCGGGCACACGGAAAGCCGCCGGGGACGTGCCCCGGCGGCTTTCCGGACAGATGGTACGTCGGCGGGCGTCAGCCGCCCCGCGCGTCAGGCGCGGGCGACCTTGCCGGCCTTGATGCACGAGGTGCAGACCTGGAGCTTGCGGGTCGTGCCACCACCGGCCGGGGTACGCACCGACTGGATGTTCGGGTTCCAGCGACGGTTGGTCCGCCGGTGCGAGTGGGACACGTTGTGGCCGAAGCCCGGCCCCTTGCCACAGATGTCGCACACGCTAGCCACGGCATACTCCTGGAAATTGATCGTCCGTAAGGTTGCGGGCAGGGTGCTGCCCCGGCAACCTGGCCAGGTTACCCGATGCCCGGGCCGGTCGACCAGTCGGCTCCCGCCCGCGACGGCGGGGCCGACCGCGTCGACCGTAGTCAGCGCTGCGCGGCGGGGAGTCGGGGGGCGCCAGTAGGCTTCTCGCCGTGCTGCAGACCCTCGACGCCGCCGCCCTGCGCCGGTGGTGCGCGGGCGGGCTGGCCGCGCTCGAGCGGCACCAGGACGAGATCAACGATCTCAACGTCTATCCGGTGCCGGACGGGGACACCGGCACCAACCTCGTGCTCACCCTCAGCTCCGCCCAGCGGGCGCTGACGCCCGACGCCGACGAGGCGGGGCCGGATGATCCGTCGGCGACGCATCCCGCCTCCGAGACCGGTGCCGAGACCGGTGCCGAGACCGGTGCCGGGCCGTCCGGCCGGCCGGACGGCCCGGCGGCGACCGCCCGTACCTCGCACGGCCGGGTGCTGCGCCGGCTGGCCCGAGGGGCCCTGCTCGGGGCCCGGGGCAACTCCGGGGTGATCGTGTCGCAGCTCCTGCGCGGGCTGGCCGACGCGCTCTGCGACGTTCCGGTGGTGCGCGGCCGGGCTCTCGCCACGGCGCTGGGGGCGGCCAGCCGGGCGGCGTACGCGGCGGTGGCCCGGCCGGTCGAGGGCACCGTGCTCAGCGTCGCCGCCGCGGCGGCGGGTGCGGCCGAACGCATCGACTCCGACGACCTGCCGACGGTCGCCCGGGCCGCCGCGACCGCCGCCGGCCAGGCGCTGGCGCGGACCCCGCAGCAGCTGCCGGTGCTGGCCCGGGCCGGGGTGGTCGACGCCGGTGGCCGTGGCCTCTGCGTCCTGCTCGACGCCCTGGTGGAGGTGGTCACCGGCGCCGCGCCGGCCGGGGCGGCGGGCGTGGCGACGCCCGGGGCGGCCCGGCGCGCACGGCCGGCGACCGCCGCTCGGGAGACCGGCTCGACGGAGTACGCCTACGAGGTGCAGTTCCTGCTCGACGCCGAGCCGGCGGCCGTGCAGCGGTTGCGGGCGGAGCTGTCCCGGCTCGGCGACTCGCTGGTGGTCGTCGGCGACGGGGCGGGGCCGGGCGCGACGCCCACCTGGAACGTCCACGTCCACGTCAACGACATCGGCGCGGCGATCGAGGCCGGGGTGGTCGCGGGCCGCCCGTACCAGATCTCCGTGACCCGTTTCGACGACCGCGTCTCCGTGGCCGGTTTCGACGACGGCCCGGTGCCGCCGACCCCGACGCGACCGCCACGGCCGGGGCCGACGGCGACCGGGGCCACCGGAGAGCCCTCGCCGGCAGGTGCGCCGGAACGGGCGGCCGTCGTGGTCTCCGCCGGCGCCGGCCTCGCCGCGATCTTCTCGGCCGAGGGAGCCGCCGTGGTCGGGGGCAACCCGTCGACCGCCGAACTCCTGACCGCGATCCGGTCGACCGGCGCGCCCCGGGTGGTGGTGTTGCCGAACGACCCGAACACCCAGGCGGTGGCCGGTGCGGCGACGCAGGAGGCGCAGCGGTTCGGGGTACGGGTCAGCGTCGTGCCGACCCGGTCCCCGGTGCAGGCGCTCGCCGCCCTGGCCGTACGGGATCCGGCGCGCCGCTTCGACGACGACGTGATCGCGATGGCGGAGGCGGCCGGCGCCTGCCGGTACGCGGAGGTCTGCCACGCGAGCCGGGAGGCGCTGACGGTGGCCGGCCGGTGCGAGCCCGGCGACGTGCTCGGCCTGGTGGACGGCGAGGTGCACCTGATCGGCCAGGACCTGGTGGAGACCTGCGTCGCGCTGCTCGACCGGATGTTGGGCGGGGGCGGCGAACTGGTCACCCTGCTGCTCGGCGCGGACGCACCGGCGGAGCTGGCCGAGCTCCTGTCGGCGCACCTGACCCGGCGGTGGCCGTTCGTCGAGGCGCACCACTACTCCGGTGGTCAGCCGTTCTATCCCCTGCTGGTGGGCGTCGAATGACGAGGCCGACAGCGGCGCGGACGACGATCCTGACAGGGGTGCGGATGACGATGTCGGCAGGGGGCCGGACGACGATGCTGGTGGGGTGCGGATGACGGCGACGGAACCGGCCGGGCCGGACACCACGCTGCGGAAGCTGGTCGGGGAGAAGACGGCCAAGGCGCTCGGCAAGCACCTCGACCTGCACACGGCGGGTGACCTGCTCTACCACTTCCCGCGCCGCTACGACGAGCGCGGCGAGCACACCGACATCCGCTCCCTGGTCGTCGGCGAGGAGGTCACCGTGCTCGGCCAGGTGCAGCGCACGGCGGTACGGCCGATGCGCCAGCGCCGGGGCAACCTGCTGGAGGTGACGGTCGGCGACGGTTCGGGCGGGACGCTCACGTTGACCTTCTTCGGCAACCAGGTGTGGCGGGAGCGGGACCTGCGGCCCGGCCGATGGGGGCTCTTCGCCGGCAAGGTCACCGAGTTCCGGGGCAAACGCCAGCTGAACGGCCCGGACTACGTGCTGCTCGGCGACGTGGACGGCATCGGTGAGGCCGGTGCCGGTGGGGGCGGGGCCGATCCCGGTACGGCGGCGAGCGAGGAGATCGAGGAGTTCGCCGGGGCGCTGATCCCGGTCTACCCGGCCGCGGCGGCGGTGCCGACCTGGGTGATCGCCCGTTGTGTCCGGGTGGTGCTGGACACCGTCGCCCCGCCGGAGGACCCGCTGCCGGCGACCCTGCGGGCCACCCGTAACCTCGTCGGCCTGGGCCCCGCGCTGCGCGACATCCACCGGCCGGCCACGAAGGAGGCGCTGTACCGGGCCCGCCACCGTCTGAAGTGGGACGAGGCGTTCGCCGTGCAGCTGACGCTGGCGCAGCGCAAGTACCGGGCGGCGGCCTGGCCGGCGCGACCCCGCCCGCGCCGCGAGGCCGCGCTGCTCGCCGCGTTCGACGCCCGGCTGCCGTACGAGCTGACGGCGGGGCAGCGCCAGGTCGGGGAGGAGATCGCCGCCGACCTGGCGACCGCCCATCCGATGCACCGGCTGCTACAGGGCGAGGTGGGCTCCGGCAAGACCGTCTGCGCACTGCGCGCGATGCTCCAGGTGGTCGACGCGGGTGGCCAGGCGGCGTTGCTGGCCCCGACCGAGGTGCTGGCGGCGCAGCACTACCGGGGCATGCGCGACCTGCTCGGTCCGCTGGCCCGGGCCGGTGAACTGGACGGCGACCCGGACGGCACCCGGCTGACCCTGGTCACCGGTTCGCTCGGTGCGGCGGCCCGGCGGCATGCCCTGGCCGAGGTGGCGGCCGGGCAGGCCGGCATCGTGGTGGGCACGCACGCGCTGCTGTACGAGGGGGTCGACTTCGCCGATCTCGGCCTCGTGGTCGTCGACGAGCAGCACCGGTTCGGGGTCGAGCAGCGCGACGCGTTGCGGGCCAAGGCCGAGCAGCCGCCGCACGTCCTGGTGATGACGGCGACGCCGATCCCGCGCACGGTGGCGATGACGGTCTACGGCGACCTGGAGATCTCCACCCTGTCGCAGTTGCCGCGCGGGCGCTCGCCGATCGCCTCGCACGTCGTACCGGCGGCGGAGAAGCCGGCGTACCTCGACCGGGCGTGGCGCCGGCTGCGCGAGGAGGTGGCCGCCGGCCACCAGGCGTACGTGGTCTGCCCGCGGATCGGGGACCAGGCGGCGACCGCCGAGGAGGTGGGGGCACCGGGCGAGGCGGCCGGCCCGGGTGAGGACGGCCGGCGACCCCCGCTGGCGGTGGCGGACGTCGCCC
Organism: Plantactinospora sp. CA-290183; assembly: GCF_050936375.1. Classification (NCBI taxonomy): domain Bacteria; kingdom Bacillati; phylum Actinomycetota; class Actinomycetes; order Micromonosporales; family Micromonosporaceae; genus Plantactinospora; species Plantactinospora sp. CA-290183. The sequence continues at coordinate 207,954 of NZ_JBNJMX010000004.1, forward strand.
CGTTGCTCGCCGACGGACCGTTGCACGGGCTGCGGATCGGCGTACTGCACGGCCGGCTGCCGGCGGACGAGAAGGACTCGGTGATGCGTACGTTCGCCGCCGGGGATCTCGACGTGCTGGTGGCGACCACGGTCATCGAGGTGGGGGTCGACGTACCGAACGCCACGGTGATGATCGTGCTGGACGCGGACCGGTTCGGCGTCTCCCAGCTGCACCAGTTGCGCGGCCGGGTGGGCCGGGGCTCGGCCGCCGGCCTCTGCCTGCTGGTCACCGAGGCGGTCGAGGCGTCACCGGCCCGGGAGCGGCTGGACGCGGTCGCCTCCACCACCGACGGCTTCCGGCTGGCCGAACTCGACCTGGAGCAGCGCCGCGAGGGCGACGTGCTGGGCGCCACCCAGTCCGGCCGCCGGTCGCACCTGCGGCTGCTCTCCCTGCTCCGCGACGCGGATCTGATCCGGGAGGCGCGGGTCGAGGCGATTAGCCTGGTCGAGGAGGACCCGGAGCTGGACCGGCACCCGGCGCTGGCGGACTCGGTGGCCGCCCTGGTCGACGCCGAGCGCGCCGAGTACCTGGAAAAGGGCTGAGTCCCCGCGGCCCTGGCCGCCGCTTCGCCCTGACCGGGGCGACGGCGCAGCACCGCGCGCGGGCACCGACTGCGGCGGTGGCCGCGCCGTCGACGATCGGGACATCCCACGTGCTGCCTGCCCGGCACACACGCTGAGGGCGCGCCGACCGTTTCCGGTCGACGCGCCCTCAGGCGGTGCGATCTAGCTGGTTGCTGCCGATCAGGCGGTGAAGGTCACCCGACGGCGGCGGGCCACCACGTAGAGGACGATACCGGCGACGAGCAGCAGCGCGGCACCGGCCGCGATGCCACCGGCAGCGGCACCGGTCAGCGGCAGCTCACCCTCGCCACCACCGCCACCGGACTCGCAGTTCTCCGGCTTCTCCCAGGCCAGCGGCTTGCCCTGCACACCCTCGGAGCTGGGCGTGACGGTCAGGCCCTCCTCGGCCGGGAACTTGACGGTCTCGACCTTGCCCGGCTCGACCGTGACGGTCTTCGCCTCGCCCTTGTTCGGGGTGAAGGTGACGGTGATCGACTTGCCGTCCTCCGGGTTGTCGACCTCCCAGACCAGCTCGTCACAGGTGAAGGCGTAGCTGAGGGAGGGCTCGCCCGGCTCGACGCAGTCCTCGGCCGCGGCCGGGGCCTTGTCGAAGAGCGGCTCCTTCAGCCCCTCCTCGGTCACCGTGACCTTGCTGGCGTTGGCCGCCGGCACCGTGACCGACTTCTCCTCGCCGGCCGGGACGGTGACCTTCTGCTCGAAGTCGCCGCTGCCGGCGACGGTGAACTTGGCCGGAGCCGTGGCGTCCTCGGCGTTGCTCAGCCGGACCACGACAGTGCCGTCACACTCGGCACCGACGGTGGCCGTCGGCTTCGAGGTGGCCGGCGGCGGCTCCTCCTCGTCCTTGGCGCAGGTGCCCGTGAAGGTGACCTGGGCGCGGACCGTGTCCCTCTCGTTGTGCTTGTTGTCCCACTCGGCCTTGACCGCCAGCGAGACGCCGGTGGTCTCGGCGGGGAGGCTCTGCTTGAACTCGATGTTCTTGTTGACCTCGTACGGGTAGTCTCCCCGCTCCGTGGTGGAGATGCCGGGGATCGACAGCTCCGACCGCGTCTCACCGACGAGCTTCTGAGCCTGGGCCTCGGTGAACCTGAACTTGCTCACCCCGCCGGGAGCGACGCTCCGGATGGTCCAGGTGACGTCCCATTCACCCGTGGTGGTGTTGCACTCACCCTTGACCTTGACCTCGCTGTGGTGGGCGCTCGCCGGCGCGGCGACCACCAGTGCGGCGGTCAGGCCGAGGAACGTGGCCCCGACGATGGCGAGCGGCCGCCGAAGCGGCAGCTTGGTACGGATCACGCGTACTCCTGAAAAAATGAGGGCGCCAAGATACGACGGGGGAGCGGTACAAAGGGGGTCACGGCCGGTATGGCGTGACCTGCGAGTACGCCTCCCTGACGTCGTAAGCCGACAGAGCGCTAGCCGGCACAGCGCACGACCTTAGCGACATCGGTGATCGCGGGACACCCTTCAGGGTTCTCTAACGATGATGTTGTTGATTCGAAATGATTGATATACCGGTGGTGACGGAGGTATTCCCCTCAGTGTGTGCGGTGTACCGATCTGTCCGTTCCCGGCCCATCTCCCGGTTTCCCCGACCGTCGCGTAGCGTCGGCGCCATGCAGAGGTCGGTCAGGCAGGGGGAGTGGGCATGACCCGGATCGTCGCGGGCGTGCACGGCGGGCGGCGGATAGCCGCCCCGACCGGTGGACGTACCCGCCCGACCTCCGACCGGGTCCGGGAGGCGCTGTTCAGCGCGCTCGACTCGCTGGTGGAGCTGGCCGGGGCCCGGTTCGCCGACCTGTACGCGGGATCCGGCGCGGTGGGGCTGGAGGCGCTCTCCCGAGGTGCCGCGCACGTGCTGCTGGTCGAGTCCGACCCCCGCGCGGCCCGGGTCATCCGGGAGAACCTGGCCGCGCTCCGGGCCACCCCGGACGCGACGCTGGTGACCGGCCGGGTCGCCCAGGTGCTCGCCACCCCGCCGCAGGACGGGCCCTACGACGTGATCTTCGCCGACCCGCCGTACGCGCTGGCGGAGGAGGAACTCGACGCGGCCCAGGTCGCCCTGGTCGGCAACGGCTGGCTGGCGACCGACGGTCTGCTGGTGCTGGAGCGGTCGAGCCGTACCCCGGACGTGCGCTGGGTGGAAGGGCTCACTGCCGAGCGCAGTCGCCGGTACGGCGAGACCACTCTTTGGTACGGTCGCCGATCATGAGACGTGCGGTCTGTCCCGGCTCGTTCGATCCGGTCACCAACGGCCACCTCGACATCATCGGTCGGGCCAGCCGGCTCTTCGACGAGGTCATCGTCGGTGTGCTGATCAACGAGTCCAAGCGCGGCCTGTTCACCGTCGAGGAACGGATCGAGATGCTCCGCGAGGTGACCGCCTCCTACGGCAACGTACGGGTGGAGTCGTTCCAGGGGCTGCTGGTCGACTTCTGCCGGACCCAGCGGGCGGCCGTCGTGGTCCGGGGGCTGCGGGCCGTCAGCGACTTCGACTACGAGTTGCAGATGGCCCAGATGAACATCGGGCTGGCCGGGGTCGAGACGCTCTTCATGCCGACCAGTCCGACCTACTCGTTCCTCTCGTCGAGCCTGATCAAAGATGTTGCCAAGTGGGGCGGTGACGTCTCGCCGCACGTGCCGGACGTGGTCCGGCGCCACCTGCGGGAGCGATTGACCACCCCGGGTTCCTGAGGTCCCGCCGGCGCGCCGGTGGTGCCGGCCCGTCGACGCCGGCGAGGCGCCGGTCCGGCCGGCCCCGGGCGGCGACGCGCCGGTTCCGGCCCGGTTAGTCACCTCCTCCGATGCGCACCGCATCATTGGTTCAGCAGCAACCCGGCCTGACGCCTCATCATGTAGGTCGACCGACGTAATGACAGGAGTGAGGTACCGGTGGACCCGCTCGATCGGATAGACGAGATCATCGGCCTGGTGGAAACGGCGCGTTCCGTCCCGATGTCGCGCAACAACGCCATGGTCGACCGCGCCGAGATGATCGGTGCCCTGGAGGAACTGCGCGTCGAACTGCCCGTGGAACTGCGCCGGGCGGCCGCGCTGCTGGAAGAGCGCGACAAGATCATGGACGCCGGCAAGCGCGAGGCCGACCGGATCATCAGCGAGGGCGAGGCGGAGCACGCCCGGCTGGTCTCGGTGAACGAGATCACCGTCTCGGCCGAGCACGAGGGCGCCCGGATCATCGCCGAGGCCCGGGCCGAGGCCCAACGGCTGCGCGAGGAGGTCGACGACTACGTCGACACCGCGCTGGCCAACTTCGAGCAGTTCCTGACCCGGGCGCTGGCCTCGATCGAGCGCGGACGGGACAAGATGCACGCGCTGCGCGAGATCGGTACCTTCGCGGGCGAGGAGAACGAGCGCCCGCTGCCCTTCTGAGCGGTTCGGCCACTGTCCCTGCTGCCCCCGTTCGACGATGGGCCCGCTGCTCAGGTAACCTGGCTCGTCGGCCCGCACAGGCCGGAGTCTGACTATGCCCAAACATCTGCCGACCCACCTCAACCCCAGGTCGCCGCTGGTCCTCGACACGAGGGACCTGCCGCGCCGGCCTGGAGTGCTGCGTACGGTCACGCGGACGATACCGGCACCGGCGGACCTCGGGGTGGAGCTGATCGGGGTACCGGAGGGTGCTGACCTGAGCCTCGACCTGAGGCTCGAGTCGGTGTCCGAGGGCGTGCTCGTCTCCGGGACCGTCACCGGTCCGATCGAGGGCGAGTGCGGTCGTTGTCTCCGCCCGATCACCGACTCGCTGGTCGTCACGATCCAGGAGCTGTACGCCTACGAGCGCAGCACCACGGACGAGACGACCGACGAGGACGAGGTGGGTCGGATTCAGGGCGACCTGATCGACCTGGAACCGGTACTGAGGGACGCGGTGGTGCTCGCGCTGCCGACCAACCCGGTGTGCCGGGAGGACTGCCCAGGGCTGTGCCCCGAGTGTGGGGTGCACTGGGACGAGCTGCCGGCTGACCACAGCCACCAGCAGGTCGACCCACGCTGGGCGGGCCTGTCGCAACTGACCCGTGAAGAGGAGTAGAACCGTGGCCGTCCCGAAGCGCAAGATGTCGCGCAGCAACACCCGGTCCCGTCGGGCGAACTGGAAGGCCACGGTCGTGGCGACGGTCGCCTGCCCGCAGTGCAAGTCGCCGAAGCTGCCGCACGCGGCCTGTGGTGTCTGCGGCACCTACAACGGCCGCCAGGTCATCGACGTCTGAATCGCCGACCTCGAGTGACGCCACCGACCGCCGGTCGGTCGGCGCACCCGCCCTGGCGACTGCCCGGTGTACCGGCTCCCGCCGACGTCGGCCGACTTGCGGCCGGCGTACCGATGGAGCCGGGCACCGTGCGGATCGCCGTCGACCTCCTCGGCGGGGACGATGCTCCCGCCGTCGTGGTTGACGGCGCTCTGCGGGCGTTAGGCGCCGACCCCGATCTCCGGCTGCTGCTCGTCGGTCCACCCGAGGTGGCCGACGGGCTGCTGGCTGCCCTTTCCGCGGCCGATCGCGGCCGGGTCGCGCTGTGCCCGGTTCCGGACGCCGCGACCGCCGCCGACACCGGCACGCCCCGCCGGCCGACCGGCCCGGTCCGGGTGGCGGTGAGCGCCGTGCTCGACGGGGCCGCCGACGCCGTCGTCTCCGCCGGCCCGACCGGCGACACCGTGACCGCCGCCGTGCTCGGTTTCGGCCGCTGGCCGGGAGTGCGCCGGCCCGCGCTGGTCGCCACCCTGCCGGCCCTGACCGGTCCCGTCGCGCTGCTCGACGTCGGCGGATCGCTGGAGGCGCGCCCGGCCACCCTGGCCCGACACGCCGTGCTCGGCGCGGCGTACTCGGTGGTCGCCCACGGCGTGTCCCGGCCGCGGGTCGGACTGCTCTCCATCGGTACGGAGCCGGGCAAGGGTGACCGGGCCCGCCGCGCCGCCGATCCGGTCCTGGCCGAGCAGATGCTGCCGGCCGACGCCCGCTACGTCGGCCTCGTCGAGGGGTACGACGTGGCGACCGGTGACCGCGCGGACGTGGTGGTCACCGACGGGTTCACCGGTAACGTGCTGCTCAAGGGGATCGAGGGCGCGTACGCGATGGCCGGCGGCCCACCGGCCGGTGGCGGCGCTCCGCGGGCCGCCGCCCTGCTGGGCGTGGCCGGTGCCGTGGTGGTCTGCCACGGTGCGGCCCGGGACGACGACGTCGCCTCGGGCATCGCGCTCGCCGCCCACCTGCACCGCCGCCGTGCGATCGCCGCGCTCGCCGCGCTGCTCGCCGAGCTGAACGGGAGCAACCGCATCACCGACACCGAGGTAACGGCATGACCAAGGACAAGCGGCGACGACCGCCGACCGGCCACCTGGAGACGGCGTTCGGCGTGGCGCTCGACCCGGAACTGCTGGAACGGGCGCTCACACACCGCTCCTTCGCGTACGAGAACGGTGGCCTGCCCACCAACGAGCGCCTGGAGTTCCTCGGCGACTCGGTGCTCGGCGTGGTGATCACCACGGCGCTCTTCCACAACCATCCGGATCTGCCGGAGGGTCAGCTGGCCAAGCTGCGGGCCAGCGTGGTCAACATGCGGGCGCTGGCGGACGTGGCCCGGCGGCTCGGGCCGGAGGGGCTGGGCCCCTACCTCCTGCTGGGCAAGGGTGAGGAGACGACCGGGGGGCGGGACAAGGCGAGCATCCTCGCCGACACCCTGGAGGCGCTGCTCGGCGCGATCTACCTCCAGTACGGGCTGGACACCGTCGCGATCGTCATCCACCGCCTCTTCGACCCGCTGATGGCGGAGTCGGCCGGGCGGGGTGCGGCGCTGGACTGGAAGACCAGCCTGCAGGAGCTGACCGCGGCGCTGGGGCTCGGCGTTCCGGAGTACCGGATCGACGAGGCCGGGCCGGACCACGCGAAGACGTTCACCGCCTGGGTGGTGGTGGCCGGCCGCAAGTACGGCGGCGCCGAGGGCCGCAGCAAGAAGGAGGCCGAGCAGCGGGCCGCCGAGGCGGCCTGGCGGACGCTCTCCGAGCCGGTCGCCGAGCCGGCCGTGGTGGGCGGCACACTCCCGCCCGGGGCGACGGTCACGCCGGAGTCGGTCGCCGCACCGGCCACCGCCACACCCGACGCCGCCGCACTCGACGCGCTGCCGGTGGACGGCCCCGCCGCGCCGCTGGACGGGGCGCCGGTCGATCCCACCCGTACCGCGGACGCCGGCTCCGCCGCGGCTCCGAGCCGGGCGAACTGACGACGGTGGCACATGCCTGAGCTGCCCGAGGTGGAGACGGTCCGGGAGGGGCTGTCTCGGTGGGTCACCGGGCGGCGGATCGCCGGCGTCGAGGTGTTGCACCCGCGCGCCGTACGCCGTCACCCGGCCGGCGGCGGGCACTTCGCGGCGGTGCTCGCCGGGCAGGTGATCGTGGACGTCCGGCGCCGGGGCAAATACCTCTGGCTGCCGCTGGACAGCGGTGACGCGGTCATCGGCCACCTCGGCATGTCGGGGCAACTGCTGGTCAAGCCGGCGGAGGCGGCCGACGAGACGCACCTGCGGATCCGCTTCACGTTCGACGACGGTGGTCCGCAGCTGCGTTTCGTGGACCAGCGCACCTTCGGCGGGCTCTCGGTCTCGGAGGGCGGGGCGGCGCTGCCGGCCGAGATCGCGCACATCGCGCGGGATCCGATGGACCCCGACTTCTCCGACCCGGAGTTCGTCGCGGCGGTACGCCGGCGGCGTACCGAGGTGAAGCGGGCGCTGCTCGACCAGACGTTGATCTCCGGCGTCGGCAACATCTACGCCGACGAGGCGCTGTGGCGGGCGAGACTGCACGGCGCCCGGCCGACCGAGGCGCTCACCGGCCCGGCGATCGGCCGGCTGCTCGGCCACGTCCGGGACGTCCTCGGCGAGGCGATCAAGCAGGGCGGGACCAGCTTCGACGCGCTCTACGTCAACGTCAACGGCGACAGCGGGTACTTCGACCGGGAGCTGAACGTCTACGGGCGGGAGGGACTGCCCTGCCGCCGGTGCGGTGCGCCGATCCGGCGGGAGCCCTTCATGAACCGCTCCTCCTACAGCTGCCCGCGCTGCCAGCCCCGGCCCCGTACCGCCGCCCGGAGCTGACTCCACCGCCGGCGACCGTGCGGCGGGTACCGCCGGTCAGGCCGGGCAGACGTCGCGGCGGGCGCCGAGGTCACGGTCCTTGCGGATCGAGGCGAACCCGTAGCCGCGGGTGGTGGTGCAGAAGTCGGCGATCGCCGCCCGGTACTCGACGTGGAAGACCGGCTTGCCGGCCTCCACGAACGGCAGCAGCCGCTGGCACTGGCGGCGCCGGAAGCAGTCCTCGGTGACGGCGAAGTCGAAGGCGGGCTCCAGCGCCAGCGCCTGGTCGAGGTCGTTGGTCAGGCCGGGGGAGAGACCCGTGTTGCGGGCCAGCGCCGCGAGCCGGCGGTTGAAGCGGAGCTGGTCGTCGAAGGTCAGCGGAAAGCCGGAGCGGTGGGCGTACCCGTCCATGCCGGCCGGCAGTACCGCGGTGAAGCCCTTGCCCCGGCAGAGCCGGAACCGGTCGGCCAGGATCGGTTCGAGCGCCGACCACTGCCGGATGTCCAGCCACCGGCCGTCGTTGGTCCCGGTCGGCCGGCCCAGCACGGCGGCCGGGAACCGCCCCGCGTCCGGGCGGAAGTCGTGGTGGATGCCGGCCTCGACGTAGCAGACCAGCCACCGGTCCAGGGCGCGCAGCCGGTAGATGTCCTCCACCGGGGTGCGGAACCCGTCCAGCGCGAAGACGTCGGCGTCCACGGTGACGTCGACCGGGCCGGTGAGCTGCCACTGCCAGCTGATCGCGGGACCGGTCGGCCCGGGGCGGCCGGCGGACGCCCGGATCGGGAAGGGCCGGCACGCCGTGGCCGCCGGCAGCGCCAGCGCGAGCACGGTGAGCAGGGCGAGCCCCCGGATCCGGCCGGGGCGGTCGCCGGAGCGCCCCGGCGGCCGTCGCCGCGGGCGTCGTCGGTCGGTGCCGCCCACCCGCATCTCAGTGCGCCGTGGTCTTCACCAGCCGGACACCCCCTCACCGGGCTCAACGACCGGCGAGGCGGTCCGGCACGGCCGCCGGGGGCCGGCTCAGGCCACGGAGCCGAAGATCTGGGTCCAGTACAGGCGGTCGTCGGCCCCGGTCGCCACCCCGACCCCCATCGCCCGGGCGTCGCAGTTGAGGATGTTGGCCCGGTGGCCGGGACTGTTCATCCAGCCGTCCATCACGGCGGCCGGGCTGGAATAGCCCATGGCCACGTTCTCGCCGATCGGACTGCGGTAGCCGGCCCGCCGGGCACGCTCCACGAACGTGCTGCCGTCGCTGCCGGTGTGCGACATGTTGGTGTGCTCGCCCTGGTCCTGGCTGTGCAGGCGGGCCGCCTCGGTCAGGTCGTCGTTGCGCACGACCGCGCCGCAGCCGTTGGCCGCGCGCTCCCGGTTGACGATGGTGAGGACCTGCTCCTCCCGGCTGTCGCCGGCCGCCTCCGTGCGGCTCGCGGTCTGGCTGGGCGTACGCCGGGCGGGCGAGCTGGCGGTCCGGGACGGCGTACGGGCGGCCGTGACCCGAGCCGTCGGGGAGGGCGGCGGGGCGGTGCTGGTACGGCTGGTGGGCTCGGGTGCGGCGGTCGGCACCTCGGTGGCGGGCTCGGGTACGGCATCGGCGGCGGGCGGCTGCACCGGTCCGGCCGCGTCCAGGGCCTGGTCCGGCCGGGCGTCCCCCGGTGCGCTCGTGAGGCTGGGCGGCAGCAGCGCGGCACCGACGCCGAAGAGGCCGAGCAGGACGGCGACGGTGAGCGCGAGCGCCAGCGGGCCGGGCAGCCGGCTCGGGCGGCGGTGTCGGCCGTGGCCGCCGCGCCGGCCGGCGTCACCGTGCGTCGGGTGGCCCGGCGGATCCGCCCGGCCCCGCCCCACCGTGAAGGAGCCGAGGTCGGTCTCGACGTTCCCGCGCGTCGACCCCCGCGCCGGGTGGCCCGGCCGCTCGGGCGGGTACGCCGGCCGTTCGCCCGGGCCGGTCGGCCACCGGTCGGCCCCGCCCCGGTCGATCGGGTCGTCCCATTCCCGCACGCGCACGCCTCCTCCGCTCCGCCGTCGGTCCGCCTCGCCGACCGTCGGCCCTTGATCCGCCGCCCGGCCGGTTGCCGGGCCGCCGCCCCGGGCTGAGCCTCCGGGTCGGCTCCTGATCGGCGCCGAGACGCCGCCGGAACGCCTGCTCGGGCTGTCCGGGCAGGTCGGCGGACCGTCCGGACGCTACGCCGGCCCGCTGGCCCGGGCAACGCGGCTAAGGAAGATATAAGGGGAGGTCGGAGGCGGTTGCACGGCCGGAACGGGGCCGGACGCCGGCGGGACCGGCCCGGTGCGCGCGGGGGCCGGGCGTCGGTCACCACCGGGGCGTCGACGGTCGATAGACTCGACGCCGTCCGAACAGCGACCCGGCTCGTCCCTCGCCCGGTCCCGGTCGGCGGTGCGGTCAACGGCACACTGCTCGTGTTCCGGCGGAACTTGACTCAGCCGGGACATCGGCACACTATAGAAGTGTCGCCAGTCGCGCCCGACCATGTCCGCCTTTCGTCGCGGATGGGTAGTGCGAACGAGTTGGGCGCGCGTTGGCCGGCCTTTCCGGCAGCGCATTACAAGGAGACGAAATGGCGAAGGCCCTCTACGGCCACGTTAGTGCGGCGCCCGACCGGCGCCTGCTCGACGAGGTCACCCGGTTGCGTGCCAGGGTTCAGGCACTGGAGTTCGAGACGACGCGGTTGCGTGCCGAAAATGACCGGCTCGCCGCGGCCGTTGCCGAGGCAGACGACCTGCTCCGGCTGGCCGAGCCCGCGCTGACGTGATCTCCGGGCGCCGGGCGACCGGCGCCCCCGTCTGAACAACTCCATCGCATCAAGAAATCGCGCGCCGACACATCCGTGGCGGCGCGCAGTTCTTTTCCGGATCGGTGCCGCCGCCCCGCCCGCTACGCCATGGTGCCGCCCCTGGTCACGCTATCGGCAGGCATTATCGGCCGATCCGATACGCTGACCGGTGCGTGCCGCGTCGTGGCGCACGCCGCCCCGGGTTACCCTGCGGGTTGACCAGGCTCCCCGCGCCGGGCGCAAGCCGGTGGGGTCCGCGCTCGAAGGCGCGAGGCGGACCGGGCCGGAGATCCGGGGCGCGGGTGCCGCCCGACCGGCCAGCGGGGCCGACCGGGACCGGAGTGGGCGGATCGGCCAGCGGGGAGTCCGCCCGGCGGTCACGTCGGACGAGGATCGAGAGCGTGTATCTCAAGAGCCTGACGGTGAAGGGTTTCAAGTCCTTCGCCTCGAGCACGACCTTCAAGCTGGAGCCGGGGATCACCTGCGTGGTGGGACCGAACGGTTCCGGCAAGTCGAACGTCGTCGACGCCATCGCCTGGGTGCTCGGCGAGCACAGCGCCAAGGCGTTGCGGGGCGGCAAGATGGAGGACGTGATCTTCGCCGGCACCGCCGGCCGGGCACCGCTGGGCCGCGCCGAGGTCACCCTGACGATCGACAACACCGACGGCGCCCTCCCGATCGAGTACACCGAGGTGTCGATCACCCGTCGGATGTTCCGCTCGGGTGAGAGCGAGTACGAGATCAACGGGGACTCCTGCCGGCTGCTCGACATCCAGGAACTGCTCTCCGACTCCGGCATCGGGCGGGAGATGCACGTCATCGTCGGGCAGGGGCAGCTGGACGCCGTACTGCACGCGAAGCCGGAGGACCGGCGGGCGTTCGTCGAGGAGGCCGCGGGCGTACTCAAGCACCGCAAGCGCAAGGAGAAGGCCCTGCGCAAGCTGGACGCGATGCAGGTCAACCTCAACCGGCTGACCGACCTCACCGCCGAACTGCGCCGGCAGCTCAAGCCGCTGGGCAAGCAGGCCGAGGTGGCCCGCCGGGCGCAGGGGATCCAGGCCGACCTGCGCGACGCCCGGCTACGGCTGCTCGCCGACGACCTCGCCACCCTCCGCTCGACGCTGGACAAGGAGATCGCCGACGAGACGGCCCTGCGGCAGCGGCGCGAGCAGGTCGAGCAGGAGCACCACGAGGTCCAGCGCCGGTTGGCCGACCTGGAGACCGAGCTGGCCTCCGACGCTCCGCTGCTGGCCCGGGCCCAGGACACCTGGTACCAGCTCTCCGCGCTCACCGAGCGGTTCCGCTCCACCGAGCAGCTGGCCCGGGAGCGGCTGCGGCACCTGAGCGCCACCCCGGACGACGAGCGCCCCGGCCGGGACCCGGACCAGCTCGAAGCCGAGGCCGAGCAGGTGCGGGCGCACGAGGAGGAGCTGCGTGCCGCGCTGACCGAGGACCAGATCCGGCTGGCCGAGGCGGTGGAGAGCCGGCAGCAGCTCGAACGCCAGCTCGCCGAGGCGGAACGGGCGCTGGTCGTCGCCGCGAAGGCCATCGCCGACCGGCGGGAGGGCCTGGCCAAGCTGACCGGGCAGGTCAACTCGGCGCGGGCCCGTACCGGCTCGGCGGCCGAGGAGATCCAACGGCTGGTCGCCGCGCACACCGACGCGCAGGCCCGGGCCGCGCAGGCGCAGGCCGAACTCGACGCGGTGGCGGAGCGGTCCAGCGAGGCGGACCGGGACAACGCGGACCTGGACGCCCGGCACGCGGAGGCGGTCGCCGCCCAGGAGACGGCGGCGGCCACCGTACGGGCGTTGTCGGACGCCGAACGCGCGGCGGAGAAGGACGCGGCGACCTGGAAGGCGCGCGAGGAGGCGCTGGCCATGGGGCTGCGCCGCAAGGACGGTGCCGGAGCGCTGCTGGCCCGGGGGGACGAGGTGCCGGGGCTGCTGGGCAGCCTGGCCGGCATGCTCACCGTCGAGCCGGGGCACGAGGCGGCCCTGGCGGCGGCGCTGGGCGGCCTGGCCGACGCGGTGGCGGTGGCCGGGGTCGACGAGGCCGTCGAGGCGATGCGGCTGCTGCGCATCTCCGATGCCGGACGCGCCGACCTCCTGGTGGGTGGTCCGGCCGGGCCGGGCATGCTGGGCTCGGCCGACTCGCTGCGCCCCGCGCTGCCGGACGGCGCACGCTGGGCCCCGGACCTGGTCGGCTGCCCGGAGGACGTCCGCCCGGCGGTGCACCGGGCGCTGCGCGACGTGGTCCTGGTCGAGGACCTGGCGGCGGCGGCCCGGGTGGTGGCGGCCAACCCGCAACTGCGCGCGGTGACCCGCGACGGCGACGTGCTCGGCGCGTACGTGGCGGCGGGCGGGTCGGCGAAGGCGCCCAGCTACCTGGAGGTGCAGGCCGCCGTCGAGGAGGCCCGGATCAACCGGGCAGCCGCCGAGCAGAGCAGCGCGGAGCTGCGCGAGCAGCTCGACGACGCGCGCGCCGAGGTGGCGGAGCACAAGGCGGCGGTCGCCGCCGCGGCGGCGGTGAAGCGGGAGGCGGAGGGGCAGCGCAACGCGGCCGCCCGTCGGCTCGCCGAGCTGGGTGCCGCCGCCCGTTCGGCGAAGGCGGAGACCGAGCGGCTCGCCGAGTCCCGGTCCCGCGCCGAACAGGCCCGGGAACACGACCTCGCCACCCTCGCCGAGCTGGAGGAGCGGCTGCGGCTGGCCGAGGCCACCCCGATCGACGCCGAGCCCTCCACCGCCGAACGGGACGAACTCGCCGCGTACCTGCCGCCGGCGCGGCAGAACGAGATGGAGGTCCGGCTCGCGGTGCGTACCGCCGAGGAGCGGGTCGCGTCCATCGCCGGCCGGGCCGACTCGCTGGCCCGGCAGGCCCGGGCGGAGCGGGCCGCCCGCGAGCGGGCGGCGGCCCGCCGCGCGGCCCGGGTGCGCGGGGCCACCATCGCCCGGGCCGTGGAGATCGGCGCCCGGGAGGCGCTGACCCGGCTCGCGGTCTCGCTCGCCGCCGCCGAGGAGCACCGGGACGAGGTGGCGCTGGCCCGGTCCGCGCGGGAGGCCGAGCTCCAGGAGGTACGCGGCGCGGCCAAGCGGCTCGGCGCCGACCTGGAGCGGCTGACCAGTGCGGTGCACCGGGACGAGGTGGCCCGCGCCGAGCAGCGGCTGCGGATCGAGCAGTTGGAGGCGAAGGCGGCCGAGGACTTCGCGCTGGACGTGGAGACGCTGGTCGCGGAGTACGGCCCGCAGCAGCCGGTCCCGCCGAGCCAGGCCGAGGTGACCGCGGCCGAGCGGGACGGCCGGCCGGTGCCGGAGCCGGTGCCGTTCGAGCGGCCGGTGCAGGAGAAGCGGGCCGCGAAGGCGGAGCGGGAGCTGGCGCTGCTGGGCAAGGTGAACCCGCTGGCGCTGGAGGAGTTCGCGGCGCTGGAGGAGCGCTTCAAGTTCCTCTCCGAGCAGCTGGAGGACCTCAAGGCCACCCGCCGGGACCTGCTGACCGTGGTCAAGGACGTGGACGACCGGATCCTGGAGGTCTTCGCCAGCGCGTTCGCCGACACGGCCCGGGAGTTCGAGCAGGTCTTCACCGTGCTCTTCCCGGGCGGCGAGGGGCGGTTGGTGCTGACGGATCCGGAGGATCTGCTGACCACGGGGGTGGAGGTCGAGGCCCGGCCGCCGGGCAAGAAGATCAAGCGTCTCTCGCTGCTCTCCGGCGGCGAGCGGTCGCTGACCGCGGTGGCCATGCTGGTCGCGATCTTCCGGGCCCGGCCCAGCCCGTTCTACATCATGGACGAGGTCGAGGCGGCGCTGGACGACGTCAACCTGGGCCGCCTGATCACGCTGCTGGCCCAGTTGCGCGCGAAGAGCCAGTTGATCATTGTTACTCACCAGAAGCGGACGATGGAGGTGGCCGACGCCTTGTACGGCGTGACCATGCGCAGCGGCGTGACCCAGGTGATCAGCCAGCGGCTCAACGACGAGGAGGACTGATGCCCCGGGAACGCCCGACCGCGGTGCTACTGGACCTGGACGGGGTGCTGCGTTCGTGGGACCCCGAGGTGACCGCCGGAGTGGAACGCCGGCACGGGCTGCCGGCCGGCGCGATCCTCGACACCGCGATGCGGTGGTCCCGGCTCCGCCCGGCGGTGGCCGGCGAGGTGAGCCACGCCGACTGGGTGACGAGCGTGGCGGAGGCGCTGGCCGGGCCGGCCGGCGACCCGGAGAAGGCCCGGGCGGCGGTGCAGGAGTGGCAGGACTACCGCGGCGAGGTCGATCCGGACGTACTCACCTTCGTCCGGGCCGCCCGCGCCGCCGGCCTGCGGGTCGGGCTGGCCACCAACGCGACCGACCGGCTCGACGCCGACCTGGCCGCACTGGCCCTCACCGACGAGGTGGACACGGTGGTCAACTCCGCGAGGCTCGGGGTGCACAAGCCGGCGAAGGAGTTCTTCCAGCAGGCGTGCCTGGCCATCGACGTGCCGCCGGCCAGGGTGCTCTTCGTCGACGACGAGGACCGGTCGGTGCTCGGCGCCCGGGCGGCCGGCCTCTCCGCGTACCGGTGGACCGGTCCGGCCGACGCGCGCTACCTGCGGGCGGTACTCGGCGTCTGATCGCCGTCGATCACCGGGGCGGTCCGGGATGCCGTGCGACGGTATCGCGTTCCGCCGTTCAACCAGCTCACCGCGAGCGCGTTCCGCTCCGGGGTGGCCAGCGCCGCAGCCGCACCGTCCTCACTCGCCGGTGGCGCCGTCGATCCGTTCGCGGAGGAGGTCGGCGTGCCCGTTGTGCCGGGCGTACTCCTCGATCATGTGCAGGTAGACCCAGCGCAGGCTGACGTCCCGGCCCTTGGGGCTGACGAACGTCTCGTCGAGCGAGCGGCCGGCCGCCGTCTGGCGGGCCAGCTCGATCTCCTCCCGGAAGGTGGCGAAGTCGGCCTCCGGGTCGGCGTCGATGATGTCCTCGAACTCGCGGTCCGGCTGCTCCGGCGTGAAGTACACGTTCGGCAGGTCAAGCCCGGCGAACTGCTGGCGGAACCAGTACCGCTCGTTGTCGGCGCAGTGCCGGACCAGACCCAGCAGGGTCATCCGGGAGGGCTCGACGCTGGCCGTCCGGAGCTGCTCGGCGGTGAGGCCGGCACACCTGGTCAGCAGGGTTTGCCGGTGGAAGTCGAGCCAGCCGTCGAGCATGGTGCGCTCGTCGGCCACCACGGGAGCCGGGTCGCGGTCGGTTTCCGGGGCGGTCCAGGTCATCCGGACATGATCGCACGACCGCCGGCGCCGAAGAGCCAGCGCGGTCGACCGGGCCCCGGGCCAGGCGGTCAGGCGGTCAGGCGGTCAGGCGGTCAGGCGGTCAGGCGGCGGTGGGCGACCGGTTGCAGCCGCCCCTCCCGGGTGGTGCCCTCGATGACCACCTCGGCGGAGCGCCGGTCGTGCCGCAGCGTGCTCACCGCGTTGCCGAAGTACGGCCCGTCCAGCCGGCGCCACCCGATCGGCGGGCGGCGGATCCCGGCCGAGCGGGCCAGCGCCCGGGTGGCCAGGGCCGGCCCGCGCCACCAGCCGAGCCGCATCAGCGGGCGCATCGGGGCGGGCACCTGGTTGTGGATGGGCGAGCAGGTCAACTGGTGCACCGGGGTGCGCATCCCGGTGCCGAACCGGGCACGGGCGACGTACGAGTGGTGCACGTCACCGGAGAGCACGCTGATCGACGCCGGCGGCCGGTACGCCGGTCCGGCGCCCACCGGATCGTCCGGGTGGTCCGTCGGGCCGGTGCCCAGCCGGGCGAAGACCATGGCCAGCGCGTCGAACGAGCGGCGGAACGCGGCCCAGTGCTCCAGGTCGAGCGCCCGGCGCAGCCGTTCGGAGAGCGCCGCCACCCGGGGGCGGGGCGAGTCGGCGAGCCGCTCGTTCCAGGACTCCAGGTGGTGGATGCCCGGCGGCAGGAGCCAGGGCAGTGACGAGCCGACGACCAGGTGGTCGTAGTCGCCGTGCACCCGGTCGGTGAACCAGGACCACTCGGCGGGCGGCAGCATCGCCCGGTGCGTCCGGTCCAGCACCCGGCTGCACCGGTTGTCCAGCACCACGAGCCGGGTGCGGCCCACGTCCAGGGCGTAGCTCCACTGGTACCGGCCGGCCGCGGCGGCCTCGGCCGGTGTCTCACCCCGGCCGAGCGCGGCGTCGTACTCGGCCGCCTCGGCGTCCACCCGGTGGCCGAACTCGCGCAGCACCTCGGTGGCGTCCTCGGCCGCCACGACCTTGGCGTAGACCGGGTCGGCGGCGATCTCGTCCGGGGACAGGTTGCCGAGGTGCTGGTAGACCCAGTAGGAGGCGAGCCCGCTGGCGACCCGCTCCGGCCACCACGGCTGGGCGTGGGTCTCCGTCCGCCACGGCGCCGAGGTGTTCCAGTCGTCGATGATCTCGTGGTCGTCGAAGATCATCACGCTCGGCACGGTGGAGAGGAGCCAGCGGATCTCCGGATCCCGCCACGACTCCAGATAGAGCTTGGTGTACTCGTCGAAGCTGACCACCTGGTCGACCGGGGCGTCCGCCCGGCGGTTGCGGCGCCGCCGCAGCAGCTTGCGCACCGTCGGCGAGGTCTGGTCGGCGTACACCTGGTCGCCGAGCAGCACCAGCAGGTCGGGCCGGTCGGCGTCCGCGCCGGACCCGGCCATCAACCGCCGGGCGTACGCGTCGAGCGCGTCCGGGGGCAGCCGCCGCGCGGTGGCGTGCTGGGTGGTCTCCCGGCACGACCCGAAGACCAGGGTGGCCCCGGGATCGCCCTCGGGGCGGGTGTGGATCACGCTCGGCGGGAACGTCGACCCCGGTTCCGGCCAGACCTGCTCGTCGTCGAGGAGCACCTGGTACGGTGCGGCCGAGCCGGGCGTGAGCCCCTCCACCACCACCAGCGCGTAGTGGTGGTCGAAGGCGGTGAAGGTGGGCGCCTCGCCGCTCGCCCCGTCCCGGGTACGCACCCGGACCAGCGCCGGCCCGCTGCTCTCCACCCAGACGGTGGCCCTGGATCCGACCACCCGGCGAAGTACCGGGCCGATCAGCAGCCGAGCGGTGGGCATGGCGGAACCTCCGAGCGGGTGGTGGGCGGCGGGCGGCGGATTCCCGTCCAGCCGGTTCCTTACCGCCGGCTGGCTGGCGCATCCCTCCTGCTGGCCGGCGTACCCGGCGGACGCCGCCGGAATCTGGCGGCGAGCCTACTCGGGCGACTCGCCACGCCGCAGGTGCGGCGGCTGCGCCGGCCGGCCCGACGTCTGACAGGATCGGCCGTATGGACAACCTCGTCGCCGTGTTGATCGTGGTCGGCGTGCTCGTGCTGTTCGCGGTGGCCCTGACGGCCGGTCTGGTGGTGCGCCGGCGCGGCGGCCGGCCCGCCCCGCCGCTCCCGCCGATCCCGCCGGCCCCGCCCGTCCCACCCGTGCCGCCACCGACCGAGGTGCAGGCGCCGCGCGCCCCGCCCACCGAGGTCGCCGCGCCCCCCGCCGAGGTGCTGGCGCCGCCGGTACGGGAGCGGCCCGAGCCGACGGCCGGGCGGTTGGTCCGGTTGCGTGCCCGGCTGTCCCGTTCGCAGAACGTCTTCGGCAAGGGGCTGCTGACGCTGCTCGCCCGCGACCACCTCGACGAGGAGGTCTGGGAGGAGATCGAGGACAGCCTGATCGGCGCCGACGTCGGGGTCGAGGCGACCCGGGAGATCGTCGACCGGCTCCGGGAGCGGACCTCCGTCCTCGGCACCCGCAGCGCCACCGAGCTGCGTACCCTGCTCGCCGACGAGCTGGTCGGCGCGCTGGACCCGACGCTGGACCGGACCCTGCGCTCGACCCGGCCCGGCGGGACCCCGGCGGTCCTGCTGGTGGTCGGCGTCAACGGCGCCGGCAAGACCACCACCTGCGGCAAGGTGGCCCGGGTGCTGGTCGCCGACGGCCGCAGCGTGGTGCTGGGCGCCGCCGACACGTTCCGGGCGGCCGCCGCCGATCAGCTCGCCACCTGGGCCGGCCGGGTCGGTGCGGAGGTGGTCCGGGGTCCCGAGGGCGCGGACCCGGCGAGCGTGGCGTTCGACGCGGTGCAGCGCGGGATCGAGGCCTCCGTCGACGCGGTGCTGATCGACACCGCCGGCCGGTTGCAGAACAAGGTCGGCCTGATGGACGAGCTCGGCAAGATCAAGCGGGTGGTCTCCCGGCACGGGCCGGTGGACGAGACGCTGCTGGTCCTCGACGCCACCACCGGGCAGAACGGGCTGGAGCAGGCGCGGGTCTTCACCGAGGTGGTCGACGTCACCGGCGTGGTGCTGACCAAGCTCGACGGCACCGCCAAGGGCGGCATCGTGATCGCCGTGCAACGCAAGCTCGGCATCCCGGTGAAGCTGGTGGGACTGGGCGAGGGCCCCGACGACCTGGCCCCGTTCGACCCCGCACAGTTCGTCGACGCGCTCCTCGGCACCGAGCCGCTTGGCGTCGACGCGTAATCTCGGGTGACTCTGGTGACGCGCCCCGCCCGGGCGCGGGGAGACGGCCGCGGACCGGCCTGGCGCCTCGGGAGAGACGTACGTGACTTCGCAGGAGATCCCGCTGCACGGCGGGAACGTCAGCACCGTCGTGCGGGTGGGCGACACGGTACGGCGCAACGCCGGCCCGTGGACGCCCTCCGTGCACGCCCTGCTGCGCCACCTGGAATACGTCGGCTTCACCGGGTCGCCGCGAGCCCTGGGCATGGACTCGCGCAACCGGGAGGTCCTGTCGTACCTGGAGGGGGAGTGCGGGGAATACCCGCTCGCCCCGCACTGGGTCACCGACGAGGCGCTGGTGACCGTCGCCACCATGCTGCGGATGTTCCACGACGCGCAGTACGGCTTCACCCCACCGCCGAGCGCGGTGTGGCGGTCCTTCGGGCCGCCCCCACCGGACACCGAGGTGATCTGCCACCACGACGCCGCGCCGCACAACGTGATCTGGCGCCCGGACGGCACCCTGGCGCTGATCGACTTCGACCTCGCCTCGCCCGGCGCCCGCATCTACGACGTGGCGTATGCGGCCTGGACCTGGGTGCCCCTCTTCTCCGACCGTGACTCGTACACCCTCGGCTGGCAGCGGCCGAACCGTCCGCGTCGGCTGCGGCTCTTCGCCGACGCGTACGGGCTGATCCCCCGGGACCGGCACCGGCTGGTCCGCACCATCCGCAAGCGGATCGTGGACCACGTGGAGGGGATCCGCCGGATGGCGGCCGCGGGTGACCCGGCGTTCGTCCGGATCGTGCACAAGGGGCACCTGCGCCGGCCGATGCGCGATCTGCGGCTGCTGGACTACGAACGGCACACGCTGGAATACGCGCTCCGGTAGCCGTTCGTCGCTGTCCGTACAACGGCGACGGGCTATTCGGCTGGTATGCCCCCGTCCGTTCCATCGATAGTGCGCGTTTCTTCACATGTTCGAAACAACCCGTCACCCGGTTGAAACGGAGCGGGCACCATGTGTGAAACAGCTACGCAGGAAGCTTCCGCCCAACCGGCGTACGGGCGCGATGCTGCCTCGGTGGGCCGGGAAGGAGGGTAACCAATCATTAGGAGGCCAGCGTGCCTGACGCACCGACGATCGACACCGGCAACACCGCCTGGCTGCTGGTGTCGACGGCGCTCGTGTTGCTCATGACGCCCGGTCTGGCGCTGTTCTACGGCGGCCTGAACCGGTCCAAGGGCGTGCTCAACATGATGATGATGAGCTTCTCCGCGATCGGGCTCATCTCGATTCTGTGGTGGTTCTACGGTTTCAGCGTCGCGTTCGGCACCGACGTGAACGGATTCTGGGGCGACCCCGCGCAGTACCTGGGCACCAAGACGTTCCTGGCCGAGACGGACCTCTGGGGTGCGACGGCCGAGAACGTGAGCGGCATCGGCGTGCCGCTGTACGTCTTCATGGCGTTCCAGATGGTCTTCGCGGTGATCACCGTCGCGCTGATCAGCGGCGCCATCTCCGACCGGGCGAAGTTCGCCGGCTGGCTGCTCTTCGCGTTCGGCTGGGCCACCCTGGTCTACTTCCCGGTCGCGCACTGGGTGTGGGGCGGCGGCATCATCGGCGGCGACATCCACGCGCTGGACTTCGCCGGCGGCACCGCCGTGCACATCAACGCCGGTGCGGCGGCGCTCGCCGTGGCGCTGGTGCTCGGCAGGCGGCTCGGCTGGCCCCGGGAGGGCATGAAGCCGCACAACATCCCGCTGGTCGCGCTCGGCGCCGGGCTGCTCTGGTTCGGCTGGTTCGGCTTCAACGCCGGTTCGGAACTCACCGTCGACTCCGTCGCCGGCCTGGCGTTCATCAACACCCAGCTCGCCACGGCCGCCGCCGTGCTCGGCTGGATCTTCGTCGAGTGGGTCAAGGACGGGCGGCCGACCCTGGTCGGTGCCTCCTCCGGCGCCATCGCCGGTCTGGTCGCGATCACCCCCGCCTGTGGCTTCATCGCCCCCTGGGCGTCCGTGCTGCTCGGCCTGGTCGCCGGCGGGGTCTGCGCGCTCGCGGTCAGCCTGAAGTACAAGCTCGGCTACGACGACTCGCTCGACGTGGTCGGCGTGCACTTCGTCGGTGGCTGGATCGGCTCGCTCTGGCTGGGCCTGTTCGCCACCAACCAGGTCAACGGCGCCATCAGCGACGTTGTCGGCGCCTCCGACGGACTCTTCTACGGCGGCGGGCTGACCCAGCTCGGCCGGCAGGCGCTGGCGGGCCTGATCGTCACCGTCTGGTCCTTCGCCATCGCCTGGGTGCTGGCGTTCGTCATCCAGAAGACCATCGGCTTCCGGGTGGCCAGCGAGGCCGAGGTCGAGGGCATCGACATCGCGGAACACGCGGAGAGCGGCTACGACCTGTCCACGGCGGGTAGCAGTGGTACCGGCGGCGCGTTCGCCATGGCCGGGATCGGTACGCCCGGCAGCAGCACGGGGGCGGCCGAGCCGGCCGCCCCGGTCAGTGAAAAGGTCGCCGGTTAACGTTGCAGCGATGGAGGGGTTGGACATGAAGCTGGTGACCGCGGTCATCAAGCCGTACCAGCTGGACGCGGTGAAGGAGGCCCTGCACGCCCTCGGCGTGGCCGGCCTGACCGTCAGCGAGGTCCAGGGGTACGGACGGCAGAAGGGCCACACCGAGGTGTACCGGGGTGCCGAGTACACCGTGGAGTTCCTGCCGAAGATCCGGGTCGAGGTCCTGACGGACGAGATCGACGTCGAGAAGGTGGTGGACGCGGTGGTCACCGCGGCCCGTACCGGAAAGATCGGCGACGGGAAGGTCTGGGTGACCGGCGTGGAGGACGTGATCCGGGTCCGTACCGGCGAGCGCGGCCTCGACGCGCTCTGACACCCACGATGACCAGGGGGCCGGTGCCGGTGACCACCGGAACGAAGCGTGATCCGAGTCCCCCGGTCATCGCCGGCATCGGCGCCGCCGCACGCGAGCAGCGTGCGGCGGCGCTCGACGCCTGGCTGGCCCGGCTGCTCGCCGGGGGCCTGCGCGACACCGGCATCGCCCCCGACCTGGCCAACGCCCGCGGGGTGGCCCTGATCGCGGTCGGCGGCCTCGGCCGGCGGCAGTGCGCGCCCTGCGGCGACCTGGACCTGGTGCTGCTGCACGCCGGGGTGCCCGGCATGGACGAACTCGCCGCCGCGCTCTGGTACCCGATCTGGGACGCCCGGCTCGGGCTGGACCACTCGGTGCGCACCATCGGTGAAGCGCTCTCGGTGGCGCACGACGACGTGAAGGTCGCGCTCGGCCTCCTCGACGCCCGGCACGTCGCCGGGGACGCCGAACTCTCCGCCCGGCTGGTCGACGCCGCCGCCGACCAGTGGCGGCGGACCGCCGTACGGACGCTGCCGGGGCTGCGGGAGATCACCGTGAACCGCTGGCGGGCCCACGGCGAACTCGCCTTCCTGCTCGAAGGGGACCTGAAGGAGGCCGCCGGCGGGCTGCGGGACGTCGGCCTGCTCCGCGCCATCGCCTTCGCCGGGATCAGCGACACCCTCCGTCCGGCGGTCCGGGCCGCCCACGTACGGCTGCTCGACATCCGGGACGCCCTGCACCAGTCGCTGCGGCGGCGGGTCGACCGGCTGCTCGCCCAGGAGCGGGCGGCCGTCGCCGGGCTGCTCCGGCTGGAGGACGGCGACGCGGTGCTGCGCCGGGTCGCCGGGGACGCCCGTACCGTCAGCCACGCCCTGGACGACGCGTTCCGGGCCGCCGACCGGCTCCGCTCCGGCCGACGGCGGGGCGCCGACGGCCGGCCCCAGCGCCGCCCGGTCGCCCGGGACGTGGTGGAGCAGGACGGCGAGCTGGTGCTCGCCCGTACCGCCATCGGGGCCCGCCCCGACCCGAGCCTGTCGCTGCGGGTCGCCGCCGCGGCCGCCACCGCTGGGCTGCCGATCGCCCGGGCCACCTGCGAATGGCTCGCCGCCTACTGCCCGCCGCTGCCCACGCCGTGGCCGCCGGCCGCCCGGGCCGCCCTGGTCACCCTGCTCGGCGCCGGTCCCGGCCTGGTCGCCACCTGGGAGACCTGCGACCGGTACGGCCTGGTCGACCGCTGGCTGCCGGAGTGGACCCGGATGCGCAGCCTGCCCCAGCACAACCCGGTGCACCGGTACACCCTGGACCGGCACCTCGTGCAGGCGGCGGCGGAGGCGACCCGGTACGCCCGCGAGGTGGACCGGCCCGACCTGTTGCTGCTCGCCGCGTTCCTGCACGACGTGGGCAAGGGGCTCGGCGGGGACCACAGCCTGGTCGGGGCGCCGGTCGCCGCCCGGATCGCCGCCCGGGTCGGGCTGCCGCCGGCCGAGGTGGCGCTGATCGAGAAGCTGGTCCGGCTGCACCTGCTGCTGCCCGACGTGGCGACCCGGCGCGACATCGGCGACCCGGTCACCATCTCCGGCGTCGGCGAGGCGGTCGGGGACAGCACCACCCTCAGCCTGCTGCACGCGCTGGCCCGGGCCGACGCCCAGGCGACCGGACCGGCCGCCTGGTCGGACTGGAAGGCCCGGCTCATCGCCGAGCTGGTCCGCCGGGTGCATACCCGGCTCGACACCGGCCTGCTGCCCGACCCGCCGGCCCCGGACCCGGCCCTGGTGGCGGGGCCGCTGCCGGCCGTACACCTGGAGGGGGACCGGGTGGCCGTGGCCGCGGCGGACCGGCGGGGCCTGCTCGCCGCGGTCGCCGGTTGCCTGGCCCTGCACCGGCTGGAGGTGCTGGCCGCGGACGCCTCCATGGTCGAGGGGCGGGCACTGGTGGAGTTCCTGGTCCAGCCCCGCTACGGCACCCCGCCGGATCCGATCGCCCTCGCCGCCGACCTGCGCCGGGCGGTCAGCGGGGACGTCTCGGTGACCCAGCGGCTGCGCGGCCGGGCGCTCGCGGCCCGCGGCGGTGGATCGCCGCCCCGGGTGGTCTGGCACCGCGCGGCGGCCACCGACGCGGTGGTGCTGGAGCTGCGCGCCGCCGACGCGGGCGGACTGCTCTACCGGGTGACCAGCGCGCTGGACGAGGCCGGCGCCCAGGTGCGGGCGGCCCGGATCTCCACCCTGGGCGGCGACGTGGTGGACGCGTTCTACCTGGTCGGGAGCTGGCCCGACGACGCCGAGCGGGACCGGGTCGAGGCCGCCGTGCTCGCCGCCGCCGTGTAAGGAAGGGGGTGTAAGGAAGGGGCCCTTGTTATCGCTTTCGGTAGAGGAAGGGCCCCCTGTTAACCGCGCGCTACGTCAGCGGACGTAGCCGGGGAGTCGCTCGGCGGCGGACGTCGCTGGGCCGGCGGGGCGGGATCGTCGGTGGCATGACAGAACCGACGGGCGTCGCGGCCGGACTGCCGGGCGCCGGACCGCGGCATCCGGTCGAGACCAGCGGCCTGACCAAGCGGTACGGCGACCTCACCGCGGTCGACGCGCTCAACCTGACCGTCCGCGCGGGTGAGGTCTACGGCTTCCTCGGCCCCAACGGCGCCGGCAAGACCAGCACCCTGCGGATGCTGCTCGGCCTGGTCCGGCCCAGCGCCGGAACGGTCCGGCTGTTCGGCCGGCCGCCGACCGCCCCGGGACAGTTGAACCGGGTCGGTGCGCTGATCGAGGGACCGGCCTTCTACCCGTACCTCTCCGGGCGGGACAACCTGTGGGTGCTGGCCCGCTACGCCGGCAGCCCCACCGGGCGGATCCGGACCGTACTGGAACTGGTCGACCTCGCCGACCGGTCCGGCGACCGGTACGAGACCTACTCACTCGGGATGAAGCAGCGGCTCGGCGTGGCGGCGGCGCTGCTCGCCGATCCCCGACTGCTCATCCTCGACGAGCCGACCAACGGGCTGGACCCGGCCGGCATGGCGGAGATGCGGACCCTGATCCGCAGGCTCGGTGCCACCGGCTGCACCGTGCTGCTCTCCAGCCACCTGCTCGGCGAGGTCCAGCAGGTCTGCGACCGGGTCGGCGTGGTGGCACGGGGACGCCTCGTCGCCGAGAGCAGCGTCGCCGACCTGCGCGGCACGGCCAGCCTGCGGGTGGTGGCGGAGCCGCTCGACACCGCTGCCAGCCGGGCCCGCGCGCTGCTCGGCCCCGAGCGGGTACGGGTGGTCGACGGCGGCCTCGACCTCGCGGTGGATCCGGACCGGGCGGCGTGGGTCAACGCGGAGCTGGTCGGCTCCGGGGTCGCGGTCCACGAGCTGCGCCCCCGGGAACGCGACCTGGAGCAGGTGTTCTTCGAACTCACGGCCGAGGGGCGGGTGCCCGACGCCGAGGGGCGGGCCGGCCCGGACGGAGGCCCGCAACTCACCGGCGTCGGCGCGGGCCGGGCCGGCGGCGATCTGCGGGAGGAGGCCGGCGATGTCCGGACTGTTCGCTGACCTGACGTCCGTGGCGGGCGGTCGCGACGCCCCGCGCCCCCGAGCCGGTGGGCTCGGCAACGTGACGGTGGCCGAGCTGGTCAAGCTGGTACGCCGGCCGGCCAACTGGCTGCTGCTGGCGGTGACGGTCGCGCTCAGCCTGACCTTCGGCTACCTCGTCCCGTACGCCGGTGACGCCGGCGGGGCGGCGGGTGCGGAGGGCGGACCGCCCGGCGCGCCGACGGTGGCCACACTGCTCCCGGCCGAGCTGGTCGGCAACTCGATCGGCGGCCTGCCGGTCTTCCTCGGGGCGATCATGCTGATCCTCGGGGTGCTGACCGTCGGCGCCGAGTACGGCTGGGGCACCTGGAAGACGCTGCTCACCCGGGGACCGTCGCGGTTGGTCGGATACGCCGGAAAGCTCCTCGCGCTGGCCGTGGCAACGCTGGTCACCGTAGTGGCGCTCTTTGCCGCCGGGGCGGTGACGAGCGCGGTGATCGCCGGTGTCGAGGACCAACCGGTGCACTGGCCGGCGCCCGCCGAACTGCTGACCGGGGTGGCCGCGGGCTGGCTCGTCGCCGCCATGTGGGCCGCCCTCGGTGTCCTGCTCGCCGTGCTGCTGCGCGGGGTGGCGCTGCCGATCGGGCTGGGCCTGGTGTGGCTGCTGGCCGTACAGAATCTGCTGGCCAGCCTCGCCGCGCCGCTGTTGGACTGGGTAGCGGAGCTGCAACGGTGGCTGCCCGGACCGAACGCCGGTTCGCTGGTGGCCGCGCTCGGTGCCGCCCCGGCCACCCCCGGCGTCGAGCAGGTCGTCGGCGGTGGCCGGGCGGCGCTGGCGGTCGCCGGCTACCTGGTCGGTTTCGCGCTGCTGGCCGGCGCGCTGCTGCGTCGCCGTGACATCCTCTGACCGATGCCGGACCCTCAACCGATGCCGGACCCCGCACGGACGCCGGCTACCGCACCGATGCCGAAGCCGGCTCGGACGCCGAATCCCGCACCGACGCCGGATCCCGCACCGACGCCGGACCCCGCACCGACGGGGGAAGCTGGACCGACGGCGGAACCGGCACGGACCGCGGAACCGGCACGGACGCCGGAGCGGGCCGGCGTCTCCGGGTCCCGGCCGGTGGGCGCGCACGCGTCGTCCGAGCGCGTCCGACCCGACCCGCCGGCCGCCCGTCCGGTCGACGAGTCGGGGGCGTTCCGGCCGAACTCGCGGGCCGTGCTGGCCGACGTGGCGCTGGCGGTCGCCCTCTTCGCGGTCGCCGCGCCGGTGACCAGGTTCATCGGCCAGCACCAGCCCGGGGCGGTGCCGCCGGACGGTTGGGGTTACGCCCTGATCGCGGCCTGCACGCTGGCGCTGGCGGTACGGCGCCGGTGGCCGCTCGGCACGCTCGCGGTCGCCACGGTGGCCACCTCCGCCTACCTGGTGCTCGACTTCCCGTACGGGCCGGTGCTGCTCGGCTATCTGGTGGCGGTGTACACGGTCGCGGCGTACCTGCCCGTGCGGGCGGCGACGGTCGCGGGCGCCGTCTCGCTGGTCGTCCTGCTGGCCCACACCGTGGTGTCGGTCCGCTTTCCGCCCGAGGGGCTGGTCGGCGTGCTCCCCGGTTCGGCATGGGTCGTCGTACCCTTCGCTCTGGGGGTCACCGTCCGGCTCACCCGGGAGGCCGCCGCGCGTACCCGGGTCGAGCAGTCCCGGCGGGTCGCGGACGAGGAGCGGTTGCGCATCGCCCAGGAGGTGCATGACGTGGTCGGGCACGGACTCGCCGCGATCCACATGCAGGCGGAGATCGCCCTGCACCTGTTGGCGAAGCGACCCGGGCAGGCGGAGCTGGCGCTGACCGCGATCAGCCGGACCAGCCGGGAGGCGCTGGACGAGCTGCGGGTGACCCTGGCGGTGGTCCGCCGCGACGACGCCCGGTCCCCGGCACCCGGGCTGGACCAGCTCGACGCGCTGACCGCGCGGTTGCGCGGCACCGGGCTGCCGGTGACGCTGACCCTGGCCGGGGCACGGCGACCGCTGCCGGCGGCCGTCGACCTGGCCGCGTACCGGGTGGTGCAGGAGGCGTTGACCAACGTGCTCCGGCACGCCGGGGCGGCCGCCGCGACCGTCCGGATCGGCTACCTGCCCACCGAGGTCACGGTCGAGGTCACCGACACCGGCCACGGCGGGCCCGGGGCGGCGGGGCCGGGCGCCGGCCACGGGCTGACCGGGATGCGGGAACGGGTCGTCGCGCTCGGTGGCCACCTCGAAGCCGGGCCGCGCCCGGACGGCGGGTTCCGGGTCTTCGCCCGGTTGCCCCTGGAGCCGCCGCGATGACCGGCGAGCCGGCGGGCGCCAGCGGCGCCGGTGCCGATCGCGCGGGCGGCCCGGGGGCCGGCTCGACGACCGGCGTGCTGATCGCGGACGATCAGGACCTGATCCGGCTCGGCCTGCGCACGCTGATCGAGAGCGAGCCGGACCTGCGGGTGGTGGCGGAGGCGGCGGACGGCCTCGACGCGGTCCGGTCGGCCCGGCGGGAGCGTCCGGACGTGGTGCTGATGGACGTGCGGATGCCCGGGATCGACGGCATCGAGGCGACCCGCCGGATCGTCGCCGATCCGGCGCTGGCCGGCACCCGGGTGGTCGTGCTGACCACGTTCGAACTCGACGCGTACGTCTTCGACGCGCTCCGGTACGGCGCCAGCGGCTTCCTGATCAAGGACACCCCGCCGGTCGAACTGCTCCGGGCGATCCGGCTGGTGGCCGGCGGCGAGGCGCTGCTCTCGCCCTCGGTCACCCGACGGGTGGTCCGGGAGTTCGCCACCCGCCCGTCCCGGGTGCTCCGCCCGCATCCCCGGCTGGAGACGCTGACCGAGCGGGAGCGGCAGATCGTCGGCCTGGTCGGGGAGGGGCTGAGCAACGACGAGATCGCCGCCCGGTTGGTGGTCAGCCCGGCGACCGCCCGTACGCACGTGAGCCGGGCGATGGTCAAGCTCGGCGCCCGGGACCGGGCCCAGTTGGTGGTGTACGCCTACCAGTCGGGGCTGGTCGACCCCTGAGCCGCCCCGGAGGCCGGCGGCGTGGGAGCGCCGGATGGCGCGGGCGGCTACCCTTGCGGGGGCCGGGCAGGCAACACCCGGCCATGCCATGCTCGGGTAAATACGACAAACGGGATGCTGCGCCGTGTTTGACACTTTGAGTGACCGCCTTTCCGGGATCTTCACCAAGCTGCGTGGCAAGGGCCGGCTCACGGACGCCGACATCGACGCGACCGCCCGGGAGATCCGGCTGGCGTTGCTGGAGGCGGACGTCGCCCTGCCCGTGGTCAAGGGCTTCATCGCCAGCCTGAAGGAGCGGGCGCGCGGTGCCGAGGTGTCACAGGCGCTGAACCCGGCCCAGCAGGTCATCAAGATCGTCCACGAGGAACTGGTCGGCGTGCTCGGCGGCGAGAGCCGCCGGCTGCAGTTCGCCAAGCAGGCGCCCACGGTGATCATGCTGGCCGGCCTCCAGGGTTCCGGTAAGACGACGCTCGCCGGCAAGCTGGCCAACTGGCTCAAGGGCCAGGGGCACCAGCCGCTGCTGGTCGCCGCCGACCTGCAGCGTCCCAACGCCGTCGGCCAGCTCCAGGTGCTGGGTGGGCGCGCCGGGGTGGAGGTCTTCGCACCCGAGCCGGGCAACGGTGTCGGTGACCCGATCCAGGTCGCCCGCGCCTCGATCGAGCACGCCCGCCGGGCGGCCCGGGACATCGTCATCGTGGACACCGCCGGCCGGCTCGGCATCGACGCCGAGATGATGGCGCAGGCCGCCGGGATCCGGGACGCCGTCGACCCGGACGAGGTCATCTTCGTGATCGACGCGATGGTCGGTCAGGACGCGGTGCGTACCGCGGAGGCGTTCCGGGACGGCGTCGGGATCACCGGTGTGGTCCTCTCCAAGCTCGACGGTGACGCCCGCGGCGGTGCCGCGCTCTCCGTACGGCAGGTGACCGGCCAGCCGATCCTCTTCGCCTCCACCGGCGAGAAGCTGGCGGACTTCGACGTCTTCCACCCGGACCGGATGGCCAGCCGGATCCTCGGCATGGGTGACGTGCTGACTCTGATCGAGCAGGCCGAGCAGGCCTTCGACGCCGATCAGAAGGAGAAGATGACCGCCAAGCTGATGGGCGGCGAGCAGTTCACCCTGGAGGACTTCCTCGACCAGCTCATCGCGGTACGTCGGATGGGTCCGATCGCCAACGTGCTGGCCATGATGCCGGGCATGGGGCAGATGAAGGACCAGCTGGCCGAGGTCGACGACAGGCACTTCGACCGGGTCACCGCGATCATCCGGTCGATGACGCCGGGGGAGCGCACCAACCCCAAGATCATTAACGGTTCCCGGCGGGCGCGGATCGCCACCGGTTCCGGGGTCACCGTGATGGACGTGAACCAGCTGCTCAACCGCTTCACCGAGGCGCAGAAGATGATGAAGCAGATGGGCGGCATGATGGGCCTGCCGGGCGGCCGGCGGAAGGCGACCAAGTCGCCGAAGAACAAGCGCAAGGGGACCAAGGGCGGCGGGCGTCCCCGGGCCGGCGGTCCGGCCGGCGGCTTCCCGGCCGGCATGCCGCAGCTGCCGCCGGGTCTGGACCCGAACGCGCTGCCCGGCGGCGGCCAGGGACTGCCGCCCGGGTTCAAGCTGCCCAAGCTGGACTTCAACAAGCTCACCAAGCGTCCCGACGACAAGTAGCCGCCGGGCGGGGCGTGACCCGCGAGTCGCGGCGGGTGGGCGCGCCGGACCGGCCATGATCCGGTAGGAATGTGGCATGGCGCTGCACGTACGCGGGGTCGTGCTCCCGGACGACGAGGTCCGCGACCTCTGGCTGGTCGGTGACCGGGTCACCCTCACCCCCGTTCCCGGGGCGGTCACCATCGCCGACGGCGGGTTCGTCCTGCCCGGACTGGTCGACGCGCACTGCCACATCGGCATCGCTCCCGGCGGAGGGCCGGTCGGCTCGCTCGACGAGGCCCGTGAACTGGCCGCCATCGACCGGGACGCCGGCGTACTGGCGATCCGCGACGCCGGCTCCCCGTACCCCTATCCGGAGCTGGACGACTCCCCGGAGCTGCCCCGGCTGGCCCGCGCCGGTCAGCACATCGCGCCGGTCCGGCGCTACCTGCCGGACATCGGGCTGGAGGTGGCCGCCGCGGACGTGCCGGCCACCGTCGCCGCGCAGGCCCGGGCCGGCAACGGCTGGGTCAAGCTGGTCGGGGACTGGATCGACCGGGACGCCGGCGATCTGACACCGGCCTGGGACGCCGACACCCTGACCGCCGCCGTGCGTGCCGCGCACGACGCCGGGGCGCGCGCCGCGGTGCACACCTTCTCCGAATCGGCGGTGGAGATCATGGTCCGGGCCGGGGTCGACTCCGTCGAGCACGGCACCGGGCTCAGCGTCGACCTCGTCGACGAGATGGCCCGGCGCGGCACCGCGCTGGTCCCCACCATGCTCAACATCGGCACCTTCGGCGGGATCGCCGAGCGGGCCCGGGTCAAGTTCCCGGGGTACGCCAAACACATGCTCGCGCTCCGCGACGGCTTTCCGCACGTGGTCCGGGCCGCGTACGAGGCGGGGGTGCGGATCTACGTCGGCACCGACGCGGGCGGCGGCATCGACCACGGGATGGCGGCCCGGGAGATGCTGCTGCTGCACACCAGCGCCGGTATGTCCACATCGGACGTGCTGGCCGCCGGCTCCTGGGGGGCCCGGGAGTGGCTGGGCTTCCCCGGCCTGGTCGAGGGGGGCCTCGCCGACCTGGTGGTCTACGGGGCCGACCCGCGGCTCGACCTGCGGGTGATCGAGGCGCCGGAACGCATCGTCCTGCGGGGCCGCGTCCTGCTCTGAGCCCCGGTGTCCCCGGCGGTCCCACCCCACGACCGCCCACCACCGGTGGCCGTTCCGCACGTCGTACCTCTGATCCTGAGGGTGCCCCGCGGCCGCCGGGCCGGTCGGCGACGCCCCGGCGGCCGCGGGTGTGCGAGCGGGTGCCTACGAGTGGGTCACCGAGATGCCGTAGACCAGGACCTGTCCGAAGTTCGTGGCGCTGCACGGCGCGGAGTTGGTGCAGTTGGCCTGCGTGTAGGCGCCCGCCTTGAAGTAGGCGCCGGAGAAGCTCCTGCTGATCGTCGTCTGCAGGACTCCGTTGTAGTAGGCCCTGACCTGTCCGCCGCTGACGACGAACTTCGCCTCGAACCGGGTGCCGAGGACGTAACTGCTCGTCACGAGCTTGTGATGACTGTTGTCGTCATTGGTGACGTAGAGGTTGCTGCCCTCCAGCCGGAACACCGAGACGTCATCGGAACCGCCGTGGATCTGACCGGCGACGACGTGCGGCTTGTCGCCCGGCAGGTCCGTGATCGCCTGGTCGACGACCAGGGTGTGGGTGCCGGAGGTCGACGACCAGCTCGCGTTGCTCGTACCGTTGTTGGTCATCTCCCGCAGCTCCGACCTGGGATAGCTGGAACCGCTCGTCGTCACGCCGTTCACCGGCGCGCGGAACTGGACCCGGTCGCAGGTGGGGGTCACCCGGAACCAGGGATCGGTGGCGTGCGTCGCCAGCGCCGGCTGCTTGATCTCGGTGGGGCTGCCCGCCGAGCCGGTCGGCAGCGTCACCTTCCAGTTCCTCAGGTCGAGGATCTCGGCCGGGTACCGGCAGTCGTCGCTCCCGCCGCCGTCCGGCGAGCCCGCGCCGAAGATGTCCACCTCGGTGATGCTGGTCCACTCGTTGCGGGTGTTGCCATGACCGACCACCCGCACGTAGCGCGCGGCGACGTCGGAGAAGTCGTAGTTCTCCGGTTGGCTGGTGGCTCCGCTACTGTCGCGGTTGCCGATCACGGTCGTCCAGGACGAGCCGTCCGACGAGGTCTGCACATCGAATGTGGAGACCCGTTGGTCACCGCCGTGCCAGGCGATGGCGAGCCAGCCGACCGTCCGGCTCGCGCCGAGGTCGTAGCGGATCCAGACCCCGTCACCCTCGTCGGACCAGCGGGTGCCGAGGTCGTCGTCGAGCGTGTTGGCGGGTACGTTGCCGTCATCACCGCTGGCTGTCACGGCCGAGACGGCCAACGGATCGGCCGCGCTGGCGGGGGTGGCGACGAGGAGGCTGCCGATCAGGGCCGTCGCGGCGACGGCGGCGCGGGTGGTGCGGGTGCGAACGTGTCTCACGGTGATACCTCTCTCCGGGTCTCTTTCGGAACGGGTTATCGACGTGGTGCCGCGGTGCCAGTGGCGTGGTCGGCCAGCGCCAGTCCGGCGAGGACCGGCAGGGTCGTCCCGAGCAGGAACGGGCCCAGTGCGAGGGGCAGGGTGAGGATCGGAATCAGCACGGCGGCCGCGAGCAGCGTGAGCCCACGGCGCGCCGAGCCGAACGCCAGGAGCAGGGCCGCACCCCGCCACAGTCGCAGGCCGCCGTCCGGAACGCGGCCGGCGACGACCGCCAGCGCGAGGTGGTACGGCGCGAACGCCGCGAGAATGCCCAGCTGTACGGCGAGCAGCGGGATCGCCACCGGCTCGGGTTGGCCGGCGAGGAAGATCCCGTTCACGGTGAGCACGGCCAGCACCGCCGTGGAGACGACCGCGTGCCGCCACAGTGCCCGCCAGTACCCGGGAAACGCGGTCAGGACGCCGACGAAGGGCCGCGTCGCGTTCTCGACGCGCCAGCGCTGCAACGCGTTCCCCACCGCCGCCAGCGCCGGTAGCCAGGTGACCACGCCGACGCAGAGCAGGCAGAACGCGATCCCGGCGAGCGCCGGATAGGCGACGTACTCCAGGCCGCGCAGCGCGACGGCCTCCCAGCCGCCGGCCCGTCGGTCCGACCCCCGCCGCGCGGCCGGCGGCCCGCTCACAGACGTACCGTCCGACCGCCGGAGATCAGGACCGCGGTCGCGTCCGCCTCGACACCCGGCGCGGCTATCCGCCGGCTCACCGGCGCCAGATAGACGGCCTCGTCGCCAAAGTCGACGCCGTACCCGCTGGCGCAGTCGACGGCGACCGCCCGGGGCGGCGCGGGATCGAGCGCGCTGGTCGGCTCGATCGCGCTGAGGAAGTGCGCCCGGGTCGTGCGCGGGGTGCTGATCCGCAGCGTCCGCAGGGTTTTTGTCATGCGCAGGCTCGGCGTGCTCGCCGTGGGGTTGGCCTCGATCGGGGTGTCCAGCTCGGACAACACCGCGTCGTCCGGCGCCAAGCGGGTCAGCCAGCCCTGCGCCGGGCCGGACCGCAACGCGATCCGGCCGTCGGCACCGATCGTCGCCGGCCAGTCCGAGTGGAGCAGGAAGGTCCACTCGCGAGGCTCCTCGGCGGCGAGCAGGTCGAGCAGCACCAGCCGCCCGGCAGGCGTGACGACGAGGGTCCGGTCCACCCGGCGTACGCCGAGCGAGGGGTCGAACATGAGCGCGGACTCCGCGGTCGCGTGCACCCAGCCGTCACCCGTGTGCACGTCACGCATCCGTGGCTGCCGCTCGTAGGGCAACTCCTTGTAGACGTGGTACCGCCCCTCCCCGGCCCAGCCCTGACCGTCCACCAGCACGAGGTTGTGGTCGCCCGCCCGCTTGCGGTTGCTGTAACCCTCGTCCACGGCGAGGAACGCGCCGTGCGAGACGAGGACGAACGAGCCGGCGTCCGGGTGGTGGTGACCGGCGTTGAGCGTCTCCCAGCCGCGGTCGCGGCGGAACCGCTCCGCCGCCTCCCACGCGCCGTGCCCGCCGCCCGGCGCCGCCTTGAAGCTGACGTACGTCGCGTCGTCCGCCCACGAGGTGCGCGCGGTGACCTGGCCCAGGTCCGGGAAGAAGGCCGTGGTGGGCTTCGTCGCCGCCGGATCGAGCGCGGGGACCCCCGGGTCGTACCAGAGCAGTTCGTAGTAGGCCTCGGGCATGACACCCGGCTTCACCCCGGAGGCGTACGCCTCGCGCCAGAAGTGCCGCCGGGCCACGGTCCGGGCCAGCCACTGCGCCTCCCCGCACCGGTACGCGGACGCCAGTTTGTAGTAGAGCGCGACGCTGTGCCCGCTACGGCGGTCGTGGCAGTCACCGTGGTCGACGTTCTCCTCGAAGCCCGGCGCACACTGGTGCAGCCGCCAGTCGAACGTGTTACGCAGGAACGATCCACGATGCCACCAGTCGTCGCCCTCGACGTGCTGCAACAGGTCGACGTAGGCGGCCAGCCAGGGCACGCCGTACCGCCAGTAGACGACGCCCTCGGAGTCGGAACCGTCGGCCGGCATCAGGTCGAGCACGTCGGCCATGTTCGCCTTCGCGCGGCGCGCCCACTCCGGTCGGTCCAGGGCGTAGCCGGCGGTGGCCAGGCCGGTGTAGCAGATCCAGTTGTGATTCTGCCAGTAGCTCGACGACCACCAGCTGCCCTCGGTCTCGACGGCGAAGTCGTGGAGCCGGCGGCCCTGCAGGATCAGCTTGTCGCGCAGCGCCTCGGCGCGCTCGGGCGGCAGGTCGTCGCGCAGCCAGGAGTAGGCGAGCGACAGCCCGTGCAGGAGCCACCCGGCGTCCAGGTCGTGGTCGGGCAGCTTCGCCTTTCCCCAGTGCGGATAGGAGACCGCGGTGGAGATCCAGCGCCATGCCTCGTCCAGGTAGCCGCGCTGTCCGGTCAGCCGGTAGGCGAGGGCGAGGTTGGCGGCCGCCGGCCCGAGGTAGGTGATGCTCGCGGTCGGGTGTTCCGCCGGGGGCGTCTGTCCGCGGTACCAGTCGCACTGCTCGTGGAGTCGCCGCCACTGCTCCGCGTGGGTGCTGCCGAGCCCGGCGCGCAGGGCGTCCAGCCGGCCGGCGATGAGCAGCGGTTCCATCACTCCTCCATCCGGTAGACAGATCGGAAGGTCACCCGGGTCGTCGCGTCCGCGGTCCAGTCCACGTGGGTGCGCGTCCGCTGCGGGTCGTCGGCGGGGCCGGGCCCCGGACGGGTGACGAACCGCGCCGGCACCGAGGCGGTGTGCGTACCGCGCAGTGCCTGTAAGCCGGACCAGGCGGTTTCGGCATCGCCGACGGGGGTCACCCGGACGGTCAGCGGGACGTCGGGGCGAAGGTGGGCGGTGATCCGCCGGGGTCGGTCGGCGGTGACGGTGAGTTCGTCGACCACCCCACCGGCCGCGGTCACCGCGACCCGGCGGTCGGCCGAGACGCCGTCGTAGGCGCGGTCGCAGCTCACCGTCACGGCCGTGTCGTCGACGGCGACGAGCCGCCCGGTGCACTCGGCCTGCTCCTCGCCGTCCACCGCGAAGGTGGGGTGGGCCGCCGTCGAGGCGTAGTACCGACGCCACTCGCCGTGGCCGTAGGGAACCTGGCCGGGATCGGGCTGCCACGGAGTGTCCGCGCCGTACAGGTAGAGCGCGAGCTTGTCGCGGTGACCGTGCGACCCGCCGTGCCCGCCGAAGTCGAGGACGGCATGCACGCCACCGCCGCGCACGACCGCGTATCCGCCACCGTCGTGGACGGTCACACCGCTCGATTCCGACCGGGGGGTCAGGTCGCAGAGCTCTGAGAGTTCGGTCAGCTCCCGGTCGTAGCCCCGGCGGGAGTACGGCCCGTCGTGCAGCGCCGGCAGCAGACCGCCCGCCGTGCGCAGGTCGGTGAGAACCCGCGCCATCGCCGCCAGTCGCGCCCGGACGGGCGCCGGCGGCGCCGCGCCGGGCACCGCCCGCACGGCGAGCAGGTACGCCCGCAGCACGAAGGCGTGGTAGTAGGTGCTCGCCTCCCACTCCCAGCCGTCGTCGTGGGTCGCCGCGAGCACGTGCGCGTAGATGCCGTGCGGGCCGTCCAGCCATTCCGGCCGGCCCGAGCAGACCGCGCCCGCGGCGCAGAGCCAGGCGGTGTAGTTGGAGGTGAACCGGCCTTCGGCGACGAGCCGGTCCCGAGCCTGGGCGGACGCCTCGACGAGTGCCTCCCGGAGCGCCGGGACGGCGTCGTCGGCGCAGCGGGCGGCCCGGCCGATGGACACCGCCCAGATCGCCTCGGTCAGCGCCTGGTGGAACAGCCGACCGCGCAGCATCCAGTCCGCCGCTCCGTCGGGTGGCTCGGTGCCCAACGCGAGGTAGCGCGCCTCGTACTCGCGTAGCAGCCGGACCGCGACGGTGCGGTCCGCCACGGCCGGGGATCGTGCCGCGCTGAGGATCTCGCGGGCGCACTCCTGGTGGGCGAGCACGGTCCAGGCGGCCCGGACGGCGGGAGTGTCGACGGCACAGCCGTGCGGGCAGGGGGCGCCGCCGGTGGGAAAGGCGCCGTCCAGCAGGCCGACGTGGCCCAGTTCGACGCCGTGCGCCGGGCAGACGTAGGCGTGCCACCAGCCACCCGGCTCCGTCGGCAGCCGGATCACCGGAACCACGCGCCGCCGTCGATGTCCACCGTGGAGCCTGTCACGTAGCCGGCTGCCGCCGAGCAGAGCCAGACGACCGTCGCGGCGACCTCGTCCGGCGTTCCGGCACGGCGCAGCGGCACACCGGAGATGATCGCCTCCTGGGCGGCCGGCGCGGTGAAGGTGTCGTGGAACGCGGTCTGGCCGATGAAGCCGGGTGCGAGCGCGTTCACGGTCACCCCGTCGACGGCCAGTTCCTTGGCCAGCCCCTTGGTGAGCCCTCGTACACCGGCCTTGGCGGCGGCGTAGACGGCCGAGCCGGGGCCGCCGCCGTTGTGCGCCGCGAGGGAGGACATCGTGACGATCCGGCCGCGCCGACCGGCGGCCTTGAGATGCGGCATCGCCGCCCGGACGGTGCGGAACGTGGCGCCGAGGTTGACGTCCACGACCCGGGCGAAGTGCTCGTCGGTCATCGACGCGACCGGGACCCGGCCCACCATGTGCCCGGCGTTGCAGACGAGGATGTCCAGGCCGCCGAGGAAACCGACGGCCTCGTCAACGAGCCGGTCCACCTCGGCGGTGACGGTCACGTCCGCGGCGACGGCCGTCGCCTTACGTCCGAGCGCCTCGATGCGGCCCACGGTCCGGGCGGCGGCGTCGGCCGACCGTCCGTAATGGACGACGACGTCGGCGCCGGCGGTGGCCAGGGCCACCGCGACGGCCGCGCCGATGCCGTGGCCGCTGCCGGTGACCAGCGCGCGCATACCCGTCAGGTCGAAGGACATCTCTTACCCCTCACTTGATGCCGGCAGTGGCGAAGCCCTGCACGAAGTACCGCTGGGTGAACAGGAACAGAATGATCATTGGCAGGGTGGCGAGCGCGGTGCCGGCCATGAGGAACTCCCACAGCGTCCGCTCGCTCTGCTGGAACGCGGCCAGCCCGACCTGGATCACCCGCAGGTCCTGCCGGGTCGTCACGATCAGTGGCCACAGGAAGTTGTTCCAGCTGTTCTCGAACGTGATCAGCGACACCGTGGCGATCGCCGGCTTCATCAGTGGCGTCATCACCCGGGCGAAGATGGCGAATTCGCCCAGCCCGTCGATCCGGGCGGCCTCTTCCAGTTCGCGGGGCAGGGACAGGTAGAACTGCCGGAACAGGAAGATGGCCAGCGGGGTCAGCGCGCCCGGGACGATCAGCGCCCACCAGGAGTCGAGCCAACCGGACCCACCGCGGCCCAGGTGGTCGTTGCCGCCGAAGAACGGCATCGTCTTGGCGATCAGGTACTGGGGAACGATCTTCGTGTAGGTCGGGATCATCATCATCGCCAGCACCGCCACGAGCAGCACGGTGCGGCCGCGGAACGGAATTCGGGCCAGCGCGTAGCCGGCCATCGTGGCCAGCGCCAGGTTGATCACGGTGTGCCCGATCGAGATCAACAGGCTGTTGCGGAAGTAGGTGCCGAACGGGGCGTAGTCGAGCGCGTCGAGGTAGTTGCGCCAGCGCCACTCGGTGGGGAGGAGTGTGGGTGGATAGGAGGTGATTTCCGTATGGCTCTTGAGCGACGAGAGCACCATCCAGATGAACGGCACGGCCATCGCGAACGAGCCGACGATGAGCGCGAGGTGCAGCGCGACCCGACCGGCCCGGACCCGGTCCGCGACCCGGCCGTCGGCCCGGGAGGCTGGGGGCCCCGGCCGCGCCGACCGGCCCGCCCCGTCGTCCGCGGTGGTCCGCAGGGTGTCAGTCGACATCGTCGTCCCTCCCGGTGAGCCGCTTGCTGATGAGCGTCAGCACCAGCAGGAAGGCGAAGAGCACGAGACTCTGCGCGCTCGCGGTGCTCAGGTCGAACTCGCCGAACGCGCTCTTGTAGATCTCGTAGGTCATCACCGTGGTCGCGTTCGCCGGCCCGCCGTCCGGGGTCAGCACGTAGACCTGCTCGAAGACCTGGAACGAGTCGATCAGCGAGATCACGAAGATGAAGAACGTCGCCGGGCGCAGCAGCGGCAGGGTGATCGACCAGAACCGCCGTACGCCGCTGGCCCCGTCCAGGTCGGCCGCCTCGTACACGTCGTGCGGGATGCTCTGTAACGCGGCGAGGTAGATGAGCATCTTGAGCCCGATGCCCTTCCAGACGCTGACCAGGATCACCGCGGGCATGGCCCACGCCGGGTCCGACAACCACGCCGGGCCGTTGACGCCGAAGCTGGCGAGTATCCAGTTGAACAGGCCGATGTTCGGTTCGAACATCCACATCCAGACCAGGGCGATCGCCACCGTCGCGGTGATGTGCGGCAGGAAGAACGCCGCGCGGTACCAGGATCGGCCGCGCAGCTTCGTGTTGAGCAGCACCGCGACGACCACCGCGATCGCCATGGCCACCGGCACGGTGAAGAACGTGTAGACGGCGGTGTGCCAGATCGAGGTGTTCCAGACCTCGTCGGCGAAGATCGCGCGGAAGTTGTCCAGCCCGGCCCAGGACGCGGTACCGGCGAGCACGTCGTAGTGGGTGAACGCGAGCAGGAACGAGACGACGGTGGGGATACCGATCCACCACCCCAGGTGGATCAGCGCCGGGGCCAGCATGAGGTACGCGGCGCGGCGGCGCTCGTATCCGAGACGGCGGAACCGCCGTGGACCTGCCGGCGCCTTGCCGGCCGTCGCGGTGACTGCCACGGGCGCTCCTCTCGTGCACGGGGGTGGGAGTCGGTGCGGCGACGATCGGGGGTCAGCCCCGGGCAATGGCCGTTTCGGCCCGGGCCGCCAACTCGTCGAGCGCCTGTCGGGGCGTCTTCCTGCCGAGCAGGGCCGACTCGATCGCTGCCTTGAACTCACTGCGGATGTCGAGCCAGGCGGGAACGCCGCCCTCGGAGTAGGCCGAGTCGAGATTGCGCATGGCGAACTGGACCGCGGGGTTGCCCTTGACGTACTCCGAGCTCTCCAAACTCTTCAGCGCGGGCACGTTGCCGCGCTGCGCGTTGGCCGCCAGCGCCGCGTCCTCGGCGGCGAGGAACCGCACCAGCGCCCTGGCCGCGGCCGGGTGTGCGGACCGGGCCGAGACGGTGCCGAGCGTGCCGCCCTGGAACATGGCCGGACGCTCGTTGGCGAGGAGGAAAAACCCGATCTTGTCGTCCCTGATCAGGTCCGGTGCGTTCTTCTCGATCTCCAGCCAGGTGTTGTTGTGGCCGATCATCATCGCCGACCGGCCCTGCACCAGCGGGATTCCGGTCGCCGCGCCGGACTGGGTGAAGCCGAAGTCCTCGGACCGGTCGGTGCGGATGATGTCGGTCATCGTCTGAAGTGCCGCGACGCCCCGGTCGGAGTTGAACGCGACCTTGCCGTCGGCGGTGAACAACTCGCCGCCATTGGCCCACAGGAACGTCTCGAAGGTCTGGCGTGGGTCGATCGAGAGGATGTCCACCCCGGCCCGGGTGAGCTTGCCGCCGCTGTCGCGCCGGGTGAGCTTGACGGCGTGCTCCCGCAACTCCGCGAAGGTCCTCGGCGGCGAGGTCAGGCCGGCCTGGGTGAAGAGGTCCTTGCGGTAGATGCCGAACCGCATGTCCAACATGATCGGCAGCGCGTAGACCTTGCCCTGGTAGATGCCGGGGTCGACCACCCGCTGGTTGAACTGCTGCCGCAGCGTGGCCTGGTCCTCGCCCAGGTCGGCGAGGACGCCCTTGGACGCGAACGGCGGGACCCAGCCGATGCCCATGAGCATGACGTCGTACGGGCGGCCACCGGCGATCGACGTGGTCAGCTTCTCGTTGAGCTTGGCGTAGGTCGTGTAGTCGACCTGGACCGTGACCTTCGGGTTGGCCGACCTGAACGCCGCCAGCTGCTCCTGGAGCACCGCGGCGCCGTCGGAACCTTCGAAGATCGGGGTCAGCAGCCGGATCTCGCCGCTGACGGCGGTGCCGTCACCGTCGGCGGTCGGCGCCGGGCCGCCGCAGGCGGCGGCGCCGAGCAGCCCGAGGAGCAGGGTCGCGCCGGCGATGACACGGGTGGCTGGCGACCGGGGTATGGATCTCATGCTGATCTCCCTCCGCGGCGGCGGGGCCGCTGGGCACTACGAGGCGGCGTACGGGAAAGCGCTGGGCCGGCCGTCCGTCGGACCGCCTGCCGGCTCGGGATCGGCGGGCGGTTGAGCGGACGGATCCGGCGGTGAGACCGGGTGGGCGGTGGTGTGCACGTGCGGTGGTAGGTCGCTGGTGCATCGATACAGTGGTGCATCGATGCAGCAGAGGCTAGGGCCGGCGTTCGACGCTGTCAACGGGGCGGGAACGCGGTTGACGCCGATTCGTAACCGGGTGCGGGCGCGAGCTCAGGCGTTACGGCCGGCACGCCGAATCCGCTACGGCGGTGCCGACCTAGAA
This sequence comes from Plantactinospora sp. CA-290183, assembly GCF_050936375.1. Taxonomy (NCBI): domain Bacteria; kingdom Bacillati; phylum Actinomycetota; class Actinomycetes; order Micromonosporales; family Micromonosporaceae; genus Plantactinospora; species Plantactinospora sp. CA-290183. Next base: position 248,941 of record NZ_JBNJMX010000004.1, read on the forward strand.
TGTTCGGGGCCGACAGGAAACCGATGCACTGCTGGGAGCGCCGAGGCATGAGTGGTGTGACGATCTACCAGGTCGCGCGGGAAGCCGGGGTCTCGCCCAGCACGGTGTCGAATCTGCTCAACGGCCGGCCCGGACGGATGTTGCCACAGACCCGGGAGCGCGTCGAGCAGGCGATCGTCCGCCTCGGGTACCGGCCCAACCGGGCCGCCCGCCAGCTGCGTACCGGCCGCATCCAGGTCATCGGTCTGGTCGTGCCCTCGGTCGCCAACCCGTTCTGGGGGACCTTCGCCCGGCATCTCGAGGGCGCGGCGCTCGCGGAGGGTTACCACGTGCTGTTGTGCAACAGCGAGCGCGACCCCGACCGTGAGCGCGGCTACGTCGAGGAACTGTGGGCCGACGGAATCCGCGGAGTGGTGCTCTGCTCGTCGCTGCCCTCGCTCTCCCACGTGCTGCCGCTGATCGAGCGGGGGCTCGGCCTGGTCGCCTTCGACCGGACCGCGCAGGTCGGCGACCCCGCGTCCCTGGTGAACATCAGCGTCGACAACGTCGTCGGCGCCGAACTGGCCGCCCGACACCTGTTGGAGCTGGGCCACCGTCGGCTGGCGTTCGTCTCCGGCTCACTGCGCAGCGTCAACCGCAAGGAGCGGTTCCGCGGGTTCGCGGCCGCCCTCGAGGAGTACGGCCTGAGCACCGCCGACGCGATCGTCTGGTCCGGCGGGCCGGAGGAGCGGTACGGCGACCTCGATGTCGCCGACCTCGGCCGTACCGCCGCTCGGGAACTGATCCGCGACGACCGGCCGCCAACCGCCGTGCTGGCCATCAACGACATGTGCGCGCTGGGCGTCTCGGCGGGCATCCGTGACGCGGGACTGCGGGTCGGCGAGGACATTTCGGTGGTGGGTTTCGACGACATCGTGCTGGCCGACCTCGCCGCCCCCCCGCTCACCACCATCCGGCAACCGCTGCCGCAGATGGCCGCCGCGGCCTTCGCGCACCTGCGTTCCCGCATCGAGAACGGCGACGACGCCTCGGCGGGGCGCTCACTGCTGATGCGCCCCGAACTCGTGGTCCGGGCGTCATCGGGCCCGGCCCGTTGACAGCGCGGCAAAACTCCGCCTAACCTCGTGCCCCATCACGTACGGCGTTCGGTCCGACGAACGCTCCCGCGTCCAAGAATCGCTCGGGTGAGGGCGCCTCCGACCGAGAGGTGCACCGCCGATGATCCGACCTTCCGCCCTCCTGCGCGTCCGGCGCTGGCTGGCCCTGTCCGCCCTGCCCACGCTGTTTGTCGCCATGCTCCCTGCCGGCGCGACCGCCGCGGTCCCGACTGCCGGTAGCGTCGGCAGCTACGTCGTCGACCCGATCAGCGGGGACGACGAGACCGGCACCGGAACGGGTGACCGTCCCTTCCGGAGCATCTCCCGGGCGCTGACCGACGCCCGGCCCGGTGAGCGGGTGGTGCTCCGCCCCGGCACGTACGACGAGGACATCGCCACCGTGCGGCCCGGCGTGGCCATCGTCGGCCCGCGCACCGCAGTGCTGCGGGGCGCCGGAACCTCGACGCGGGTGGTGCAGGTGCACCACGACGACACCACGCTGAACGGATTCACCGTCGACGGCAGGGTCTGCGCCGACCCGGTGGAGGCGTGTTACCGCGACAAGGCGATCTACGTGGTGAGCCTCGTCCCCGGCGACGGCGTCAGCGGCACCAGGATCATCGGCATGCGGATCACCAACCTCGGCGGCGAGTGTGTCCGGATCAAGTACCTGGCCACCGGGAACCTCGTCGCCGGTAACCAGATCGGCCCGTGTGGCGTGTACGACTTCGGGATCCCCAACACCACAACGGGACAGAACGGTGAGGGGGTCTACATCGGCACGGCACCCGAGCAGACCTACCTGAACCCGACGCCGGAGCCCGACGCGAGCGACCACAACCAGGTGTACGGCAACGTGTTCGACACCCGCGGCGCCGAATGCGTCGACATCAAGGAGGGCGCGAGCCGCAACGACGTCGCCCTCAACACCTGCACCGGACAGCACCCGCGCAACGGCAACTCCGGCGCCATGGAATCGCGTGGCTCGGACAACACCTTCCGCGGAAACTGGATCCACCACAACGCCGCCGCCGGTATCCGGCTCGGCGGCGACCGGCCCGGAGACGCGATCGGCAACTCCGTGCACGGCAACGTGATCACCGACAACGCCCGTGGCGGGATCAAGGTCCAGGAGCCGGGGTCACAGGGCAGGATCTGCGGAAACGTCATGCGGGACAACGTCGGTGGTCACGCGGTCGGCAGCTACGCCGCCCAGATCGGCGACCCGACGGCCGCCTGCTGAGCACCTGGTCGGAGATCGTGCCGCCGACGCCCGGAGTGGCGGCGGGTCGCTCGGCTGCCCGCACCGATTGATGTTCGAATGAACCGTTTGATATTGAAAGAGAGGGTAGGGGTGCGGCGCGCCCGCCCCGGCGCGTCGCACCGGCCCTCGCCGCCTAGGATGTGTCCTCATGGCACGCGTGCTCACTCCCCGTGCGGAGGACTTCCCCCGCTGGTACCAGGACCTGATCGCCAAGGCCCAGCTCGCCGACAACGGGCCGGTCCGGGGCACGATGGTGATCCGGCCCGCCGGCTACGCCATCTGGGAGCGGATGCAGGCGGAGATGGACGCCCGGATCAAGGCGGCCGGCGCGGAGAACGCGTACTTCCCGCTCTTCATCCCGGAGAGCTACCTCCGCCGCGAGGCGCAGCACGTGGAGGGTTTCTCGCCGGAGCTGGCGGTGGTCACCCACGGTGGCGGCAAGCAGCTCGCCGAGCCGGTCGTGGTCCGGCCGACCAGCGAGACCGTGATCGGTGAGTTCATGGCCAAGTGGGTCGACTCCTACCGGGACCTGCCGCTGCTGCTCAACCAGTGGGCCAACGTGGTGCGCTGGGAGCTGCGGCCCCGGATCTTCCTGCGGACCAGCGAGTTCCTCTGGCAGGAGGGGCACACCGCACACGCCGACGCCGCCGACGCGCGGGCGTACGCGCGCAAGATCCTGCACGAGGTCTACGAGGACTTCATGGTCGGCGTCCTCGGCATCCCGGTGCTGCCCGGCCTGAAGACCGCCCGGGAGCGGTTCGCCGGCGCCGTCCGCACCTACACCCTCGAGGGCATGATGGGTGACGGCAAGGCGCTGCAGATGGGCACCTCGCACGAGCTGGGGCAGAACTTCGCCCGCGCCTTCGACATCACCTACACCTCGGCGGCCGGCGGCGTCGAGCACGCCTGGACGACCTCCTGGGGCAGCTCCACCCGGATGCTCGGCGGCCTGATCATGGCCCACGGTGACGACAACGGGCTGCGGGTGCCGCCCCGGCTCGCGCCGGTGCAGGCGTACGTCATGGTGGTCAAGGCCGGTGACGGGGTGGCCGAGGCCGCCGCCAAGCTGTGTGACGCGCTGCGCGACGCCGGGGTCCGGGTCGCACTTGACGACCGGGTCGACACCCCGTTCGGCCGCCGGGCCGTCGACGCCGAGCTCAAGGGCTATCCGGTACGCGTCGAGGTCGGTCCCCGCGATCTCGCCACCGGCAACGCCGTGGTGGTACGCCGGACCGGCGGGACAAAGGCGCCGGTGCCGGTGCCGGACGTGGTGTCGGCGGTCCTCGCCGCCCTGGCGGCCGACCAGCAGGCGCTGCACGACGAGGCGCTCGCCATGCGCGAGTCGCGGACGGTGTCGGTGGATTCGCTGCCCGAGGCGATCGAGGCGGCCGCCACCGGCTGGGCCCGGGTGCCGTGGGCGGCGGTCGGCGTCGAGGGCGAGGCGCGGGCCAACGCCGAGGGCGTCACGGTCCGCTGCCTGCGTCGCGCCGACGGCACGGTGCCGGACTCGGAGGACGAGCCGGAGCTGGTCGCCATCCTGGCCCGCTCCTACTGACGCGGCCGGCGAGGTGCGCTTCACGCCGAGTCGGATCATCCTGCACCGTAACGTCCGGCGCGGACGGATCGGCTGGGTCCGGCTGGCCCGGGTGGTCAGCGACGACAGTCGTGGGCTGCTGCTCTGGATCGCCCGGGGCGCCCCGGTGGCGTACGAGGTCGCCGACGACGGCCGGGGCATGCGGGCGATGCCCTTCACCGAGTGGTTGACCCGCTCCTACCGGCTCGAGCAGGGTGTCTGGAACGGCCCGCCGGTGTTGAAGTTCCTGCCCGCCGGGGCGGACCACTCGGTCTGGTTCTTCCGCGGCGCCGACGGCCGGTTCGCCAACTGGTACGTCAACCTCGAAGAGCACGGCGTCCGCTGGGATGACGGGGCGGTGGCCGGGGTCGACGTGGTGGACCAGGATCTCGACGTGGTGGTCCGGCCCGACCGCAGTTGGCACTGGAAGGACGAGGAGGAGTTCGCCGAGCGGCTGGCCGTCCCCGAGCACTACTGGGTGCCCGACGCCGCCGCGGTACGGGCCGAGGGCGAGCGGGTCGTCAAGCTGGCCGAGGCGGGGCAGTTCCCCTTCGACGGCACCTGGTGCGACTTCGTACCCGATCCGGGCTGGACGGTGCCGACGGCGCTGCCGCCCGGCTGGGACCGCCCGCCCGCGCGCTGAACCTCGAGCCCGGCTCAGCCACCCGCCGGAGCGGTACGGGTGGGCAGCGGCAGCTGTTGCTGCCGGGCAGGCGCGTAGGGGCGACAGGACGCGCGGATGACCAGTTCGGTGGGGAGCCGGATGTGTGTGTCGCGTTCGACGCCGCGGATCAGGTCGATGAGCAGTCGTAACGCCTCGGCACCCATGCGTTGCAGGGGTTGCGTGATCGTCGTCAGCGGCGGGTTGACCAGCGCCGACTCCGGGACGTTGTCGAAGCCGATCACGGACAGGTCGTCGGGCACCCTCAGACCCATGCTCCGGGCGACGTCGAGGGTGGAGATCGCGGAGAGGTCGTTTCCCGCGAAGACCGCGGTCGGCCGGTCGGGGAGCGCGAGCAGCTCCGCGGCGGTACCGGCGGCGCTCTCGATCCGGAACCCGCCGACACGCACCAGCCTCTCGTCCACCGCGACACCGGCGTCGGCCATGGCCTTGCGGAAGCCCGCCTCGCGCAGGCGCGCCGACTCGAGGTCGGGGCGTCCGCTGATGTGCCCGATGCGACGGTGGCCGAGCGACAGCAGGTATTCGGTCGCGAGCACGGCGCCGGCGAAGTTGTCGGAGTCGACGGTGGGCAGGCCGGACGGGCCCGTGTGGGGGTCGACGGCGACGACGTGGAAGCCCTGCTTGGTTTCGACCACGGTCGGCGTGACGATCACGGCCCCGTCGATGAGCGTTCCGGACAGGCGCGCCAGCGACCGCCGTTCCCAGCCGATGGCCCTGACGTCGCCGTCGCCGCCGGAGTAGGCCAGCAGCTGGTAGCCGGTGCCCGCGACCTCCCTGGATGCCCCCTTGAGCAGTTCGGTCGAGAACGGCTCGAACTCGTCGACCAGGATGCCCAGCACGTTGGTCCGGTGACTGCGCAGGCTCTGCGCGCCGAGGCTGACCTCGTACCCGAGTTGTTGGATGACCTGTTGGACGCGTTCCACGGTCGCCTGGGCGACGCCGTAGCGGCCATTGATCACCTTGGATACCGTCGCCACGGAGACGCCCGCCGCCCTGGCCACGTCCGACATCTTGACACGCTGCGGAAACGCCACGCCGACGATGATAGAGGCCCGTCCGAAGCCGCTCGCAGCGGAGTCGAAAACGTTATCGACAACGGTTGACACCCCGTTACGGGGCTGTAAAACTCGCCGTTCAGGTTGAAGTACCGCGACTGCCTAGTCGAGGAGACATTCGATGCCGATCAAGCGCCGTACGGGCGCCGTCTTCGCGCTGTTGACGACCAGCGCGCTCCTTGCCGCCGGATGTGGCGGCGGCGCCGGAGAGACCCCCGTTGAGAACGAGCTGTACAAGAACCCGGTGACCCTGAACTGGTGGCACAACGCCTCCCAGGACGGGCCCGGAAAGACCTACTGGGAGAAGGTCGCCAAGGACTTCTCCGCACTTCACCCGACGGTCACGATCCAGATCGAGGCGATCGAGACCAACCAGCTCCAGCGCACCCGGCTCCCCGCCGCACTCCTGACCAGCGACCCGCCGGACATCTTCCAGGCGTGGGGCGGTGGCGAGATCCGCGAACAGGTGGAGGCCGACTACCTCAAGGACATCACCGACCAGGTCAAGACGGAAACCGCCAACATCGGCAGCGCGGTCGAGATCTGGCAGGTGGACGGCAAGCAGTACGGCCTGCCGTACCGGATGGGCATCGAGGGCATCTGGTACAACAAGGACATGTTCGCGCGGGCGGGCATCGCCGCTCCGCCGACCACCTTCGACGAGCTGAACGACGCGGTCACGAAGCTCAAGGCCATCAACGTCGTTCCGATCGCCCTCGGCGCCGGTGACAAGTGGCCGGCCGCGCACTGGTGGTACAACTTCGCGCTGCGCGCCTGCTCGGTCGACACCCTGAAGAAGGCGTCCGCCGAGACCGTCTTCGACGACCCGTGCTTCATCAAGGCCGGCCAGGACCTGAAGGCCTTCATCGGCACCAACCCGTTTCAGCCCAACTTCATCGCCACCCCGGGCCAGAACGACCCGACCAGCGCCAACGGCATGCTCGCCAACGGCAAGGCCGCGATGGAGCTCATGGGTGACTGGAACAAGGGCACCCTGGAGACCGTCGCCGAGGACAAGGCGGCGCTCAACAAGTTCCTCGGCTGGTTCCCCGTACCGGCGCTCTCCAATGCGGCGGGTGACCCGAAGGCGGCGCTCGGCGGTGGCGACGGGTTCTCCTGTGCCAAGAACGCCCCGGCCGAGTGCGTCGAGTTCCTCAAGTACATCGTGAGCCCCGAGGTGCAGACGGCGTACGCCCAGACCAACACCGGTCTGCCGGTCGCCAAGGGCGCGGAGGGTGGCGTCGCGGACCCCGCCCTGAAGTCCATCCTGGAGGCCACGTCCAGCGCGACCTACGTACAGCTCTGGTTGGACACGGCCTTCGGCAGCACCGTCGGCAACGCGATGAACGACGCGATCGTCGCCATCTTCGCGGGCAGTGGCTCGGCTGAGCAGGTCGTCGAGGCTATGAAGGCGGCCGCGCGCAAGTGACCTCCATCAATTCAACCCTGAATCCCGCCGGCGGCGCCTCCGCGCCGCCGGCGGGCCTCCGGCCCACGCGCCGGGGGTCGCGCTCCCGGGCCGCGGAGACCCGACGCAAGTGGTACGAGATCATCGGGCTCACCACGCCGGCGATCATCGTCTACGTCATGTTCGTGCTCGTGCCGATGGGCTTCGCGGTCTACTACAGCCTCTTCCGGTGGCGCGGCGTCGGTCCGCCCACCGAGTTCGTCGGCCTCGACAACTACGTCCTGGCGTTCCAGGATCCGATCTTCCTCGACGCGCTGCGCAACAACGCGCTCATCGTGGTCGGGTCGCTGCTGATCCAGGGCCCCATCGCGCTGGCCGTGGCGCTGCTGCTCAACCGTCAGTTCCGCGGGCGCACCGTGTTCCGGCTGCTGGTGTTCGTGCCCTACGTGCTCGCCGAGGTCACCGTCGGCATCATGTGGAAGCTGCTCCTGACCGACGGCGGGACGGTCGACGCGCTGATGCGGTCCCTGGGACTGGGCGGCATGGTGCAGGCGTGGCTGGCCGACCTCGACGTCGTCATCTGGACGTTGCTCTTCGTCCTCACCTGGAAGTACATCGGCTTCGCCATCATCCTCCTGCTCGCCGGCCTGTCGAACGTGCCGCAGGAGCTGTCCGAGGCCGCCGCGATCGACGGCGCGAGCTGGTGGCAGATCCAGCGCCACATCACGCTTCCGCTGCTGGGCCCGACGATCCGGATCTGGATGTTCCTGTCGATGATCGGTTCACTACAGGTCTTCGACGTGATCTTCGTGACCTCGGTGCCTGCGGTGCGGTCGCTCGGCGCGTCGAACACCATGGCGACGTACATGGTGGACAACGGCTTCTTCGCACGGCTCTGGGGCTACGGCAACGCGGTGGCCGTGATCCTGTTCGTCATCTCCTTCGTCGCGGCGCTGCTGTTCCAGCGTTTCTTCCTCCGTCGCGACCTCCAGGGCGCCATCACCAGAAGGGTGAACTGATCGTGGCCGGGAACGCTGTCCTGCCCCCACCAGCCAAGCGCCGCCCGGTGTCGTGGGGGAGCCCGCTCACCTACGCGCTGGCGCTTGCGATCGCGGCCGTGTCGATCACCCCGGTGGTCTACGTGATCGTCGGCGGGTTCCGCACCACCCCGCAGATCGTCGCGAACCCGGCCGGGCTGCCCGACCCGTGGGTCTTCGACAACTACGCCAGGGTGCTGACGCAGAGCGACTTCTGGGGACAGACGTTCAACAGCGCGGTGATCTCCCTGGGTACGACGCTCGCCGTCGTGGCGCTCGGCGTCAGTGCGGCGTTCGTGCTCGCCCGGTACGCCTTCCGCGGGCGGGAGGCGCTGTACACCTTCTTCACGCTCGGTCTGCTCTTCCCGGCCGGGGCGGCGATCCTGCCGCTCTACCTCATGCTGCGTGACCTGAACCTGGTCAACTCCTACTACGCGGTGATCCTCCCGCAGGTCGCCTTCGCGTTGCCGCTCACGATCGTGATCCTGCGCCCCTTCCTCGCCGCCATTCCTCGCGAGTTGGAGGACGCCGCCGCGATCGACGGCACGGGCCGGCTCGGCTTCCTCTGGCTCATCGTGCTGCCGCTGTCGAGGCCCGCACTCGTCACGGTCGGGATCCTCACGTTCGTGACGAGTTGGAACGCCTTCCTCCTGCCGTTGCTCGTCCTCAGCGACGCCAGCCTGCACACCCTGCCGCTGGGCGTCCAGAACTTCTCGAGCCAGTACACCTCCGACACCGCGGGCATCCTCGCGTTCACGTCGCTGGCGATGCTGCCCGCACTGCTCTTCTTCACCTTCGCCGAGAAGCAGATCGTCGGTGGCCTGCAGGGCGCGGTCAAGGGCTGACCGGAGGCGGTACCCGCGCGACGGCCGGGGGAGACCCCCGACAGACCGGCGGTCGCGCCGATGGCCAGCGGGGGCCATCCCCCCGGCAGGCATCGCGGCAGGCGGTGACCGGGACGGGCGGGACGACCGGGACGGCGCGGGCGGAATCTCACCTGTCCCGTCCCGTCCCGTCCCGTCCCGTCGCGCCCGTCCCGGCGCCGGTCCGGTCGGTCACGATCGTCGACCCGTAGCCTGTGGTGACCGCCGGCCCGGGTCGTACGGCGAGTTCGCCGGCCGGTGTGAGGTCTCGGGGCCGGGTCTGGCAGAATGGGTCGCTGGTACCCGGCACACGTTCGGCGCCCTCTACCCCGGGCGTGTCGCCAGTCCATCGAGCAGCCTCCGGCCCAACCCCACTGTGCCGGTCGCCGCTCACCCGCGCACCGCCCTTCCGGGCCGGTTCGAATCGCAACAGGAGCGAACACAACGTGGCCGTAAAGATCCGGCTCCTGCGGATGGGCAAGATCCGCAACCCGCAGTACCGCATCGTCGTGGCCGACTCGCGCACCAAGCGCGACGGCCGGGCGATCGAGTTCGTCGGGATCTACCAGCCGAAGGAAGACCCTTCGGTGATCCAGGTCAAGTCCGACCGGGTGCAGTACTGGCTCTCCGTCGGCGCGCAGCCGAGCGAGGCCGTGCAGCGCATCCTGGAGAAGACTGGCGACTGGCAGCAGTTCAAGGGCCTGCCCGCTCCTCCGCCGCTGCTGGTGGCGCCGGAGCGCGCGGACCGCAAGGCGGCCTACGAGGCCGAGGCCAAGGCAGCGGCCGGGATCGCCGAGACGCCGGCCAAGCCGGCGAAGAAGGCGGCCAAGGCGGCTGCGGCCCCGGCGGCGGAGGCCAAGGAGGAAGCGCCCGCGAAGCCCGAGGAGCAGGCCGGTGCCGCCTCCGGCGAGCAGGCCTGACGTGGCACTCCGGCCGGCGCTCGAGCACCTGGTCAAGGGGATTGTCGACCACCCGGACGACGTACGGGTACGGATGGTCGACTCCCGGCGGGGCAAGCGCCTGGAGGTTCGCGTGCACCCCGAGGACCTGGGCACGGTGATCGGCCGCTCCGGCCGTACCGCCAAGGCGCTGCGCCAGGTGGTCGGATCGATCGGCGGACGCGGGGTGCGGGTCGACATCGTCGACTCGTACTGACCGCGCTGGCATCGATGGAACTGGTCATCGGCCGGATCGGCCGGCCACACGGCATTCGTGGCGAGGTCACCGTCGAGGTCCGGACCGACGAGCCGGACGTACGCTTCGCCGTCGGGTCGGTGCTGCGCACCGACCCGACGGGGGCGTCGGCGGCCGGCGTTCCCCCTATGACGGCCGACGGTGAGCTGGTACGGGTGCCGGAGCGGCTCACCGTGGAGACCGTCCGCTGGCACCAGGGCCGCCTGCTGGTCACCTTCGACGGTTTCTACGACCGGGACGTGGCCGAGGCGCTGCGCGACACCATGCTGGTGGTGGACAGCGCCGAGGTGGCGCCGCCGGAGGACCCGGACGAGTTCAACGACCACCAGTTGATCGGGCTGGCCGTCGTCACCCCGACCGGGGAGGCGCTCGGCGAGGTGGCCCGGATCGACCACGCGCCCGCCTCGGACCTGTTGGTGTTGCGCCGACCGGAGGGGCGCACCGCGCTGATCCCGTTCGTCAAGGCGATCGTGCCCGAGGTCGACCTCGCGGGTGGCCGGGTGGTCGTCGACCCACCGGCCGGGCTGCTCGACCTGTGAGCCGCGTGGCGGTCCCGTCCTCGGACGGTTGAGACGCCCCTTCTTGTACGGGAAACGATAAAGGTGGCCGTTCCGCAGATGCGCGTCGACGTGGTGTCGATCTTCCCCGACTACCTCGCCCCGCTGGAGCTGTCACTGATCGGGCGGGCCCGAGCGTCCGGGGTGCTCGACCTGTCCGTGCACGACCTGCGCGGCTGGACCCACGACGTGCACCGTACGGTCGACGACACCCCGTACGGCGGCGGCCCGGGGATGGTCATGCGCCCCGAGCCGTGGGGCGAGGCGCTGGACGCGCTGGCGCCTCCCGGCCAGGACCCGGCGCCGCGCCTGCTGGTGCCGAGCCCGGCCGGGGTCCCGTTCACCCAGGCGAGGGCGCACGAGTGGGCCGCGGAGCCGCACCTGATCTTCGCCTGCGGCCGGTACGAGGGGATCGACCAGCGGGTGCTGGAGCACGCGGCCACCCGGATGCCGGTGACCGAGGTCTCGCTCGGCGACTACGTGCTCTTCGGCGGCGAGGTCGCGGTCCTGGTGATCATGGAGGCCGTCACCCGGCTGCTGCCCGGGGTGCTCGGCAACGCCGAGTCGCTGACCGAGGAGTCGCACGCGCACGGGCTGCTGGAGGCCCCGGTGTACACCAAGCCGCCGAGCTGGCGGGGGCACGACGTCCCGGAGATCCTCCGCTCCGGCGACCACGGGCGGATCGCCCGGTGGCGGCGGGACCAGGCGTTGATCCGTACCGCCGGACGGCGCCCGGACATGCTCGCCGCACTGCCACCGGCGGACCTGGACAATCGGGACGTCACCGCGTTGGCCGGGGCCGGATTTCAGCCGCCGGCCGACCATATGGCAAAGTAGAGGGGTTGCCGCAGTCGACCCGTGCCACGGGACGACCGCGAGGATCTCCGCCAGGGTCCGAGCCAGGATCGCCAGCGGAGATCAGAATCACCCATCCGCGCGCCGACCACCGGTGCGCCGTGAGCCTTCAAGGATGCAGCGATGAACACCCTGGACGCCCTCGACGCCCAGTCGCAGCGGACCGACCTTCCCGAGTTCCGTGCCGGTGACACCGTCAAGGTGCACGCCCGCGTCGTCGAGGGCAGCCGGTCCCGGGTCCAGGTCTTCGAAGGCGTCGTCATCCGGCGCCAGGGCGCGGGCCTGCGGGAGACCTTCTCGGTTCGGAAGATCAGCTTCGGCGTCGGCGTGGAGCGGACGTACCCGGTCAACAGCCCGGTGATCGACCGGATCGAGGTGACCGTCCGTGGTGCCGTACGCCGGGCGAAGCTCTACTACCTCCGCGAGCTGCGCGGCAAGAAGGCCAAGATCAAGGAGCGGCGCGAGAAGCGGGTCGGCTGATCCCGGCGGACTGCACGATCAACCGCGGGATGCCGTTCCCCCCGACGCCGACTACGCTGGCGGCACGGGCAGACGCGAGACGCGACCCGGCGGCCGCCGAGGTTGCGGGACGGCCCCGCGCCACCGCTCGCGGTGCCTACCGCCCAGGTCTCCCTGGGCGGTAGCGCTGTATCTCGGGACCGGGGAGACGCGTGGTGCGTAGGGTGGACGAAGCGAGCGATGTCGAACCGTGGCGTCGCCGGACCCGGCGGTCCCGCCGGACCCGCCGGCAGATGCCGCTGTGGCAGGAACTCCCGCTGCTGCTGATCGTCGCCTTCTGCCTCGCGGTCCTGATCCGCACCTTCCTCCTCCAGGCGTTCTTCATCCCGTCCGGGTCCATGGAGGACACCCTGCTGATCGGCGACCGGGTCCTGGTCAACAAAATCGTCTACGACCTGCGCGATCCGGTCCGGGGCGAGATCGTGGTCTTCCGGGGCACCGCCGACTGGGCGCCGCAGCTCTCCGACGAGCCCGAGCCCGGGTTCGTCGGCAAGCTCGGGCGCACCATCGGCGACCTGGTCGGGGTGAGCCGCCCCGGCGACAAGGACTTCATCAAGCGGGTCATCGGGCTGCCCGGCGACCGGGTGCGGTGCTGTGACGACCAGGGCCGGGTGACCGTCAACGGTGCGCCGCTCGACGAGCCGTACGTGCTGGAGAACTCCCCATTGGAGCCCCCGCCGAACCGGCAGGAGTGTCGCTCGCGCCGGTTCGACGAGGTCGTGGTGCCGCCCGGACAGCTCTTCGTGATGGGTGACCACCGGCTCGTCTCCCAGGACGGGCGCTGCCAGGGGCCGGTGCCGATCGACAATGTCATCGGCCGGGCCTTCGTCATCGTCTGGCCGTCCACGCACTGGACCTCGCTGCCGGTGCCGGAGACCTTCGACAACCTGCCGAAGCCCGTCGCGGCGGCCGGGCTCGGAACGCCGTCGTCCGTACCGGGCAGCCCGGAAAATCCGGAAAATGCGGGAGCTATCACTGCGAACACGGGAGATGCCGCCATTACACTGCCAATCATGGGCACTCTGCTCATTACCGCGCGTTCTCGACGCTCATCCGGGACTCGGCATCGTAGGCTCCACTCGTGATTGACGAGCAGACGGACAAGTCAAAGCCCCGCAGCTCCTTCTGGAAAGAGCTGCCGATTCTGCTGGGCGTGGCAATTCTGGTCGCGGTGCTGGTCCGGGCGTTCGTCCTGCAGACCTTCTACATACCGTCGCCGTCGATGGAGCACACCCTCGACATCTACGACCGGGTCCTCGTCAACAAGCTGGTCTACGACTTCCGGGCACCGCACCGGGGCGAGATCGTGGTCTTCGTGGCGCCCACCGAGTGGAGCGGCAACCCGGACGGGGAGGACTTCATCAAGCGGGTCATCGGAGTCGGTGGCGACCGGGTGGTCTGCTGCGACCCCGAGGACCGCCTGATGATCAACGGACAGCCGCTCGACGAGCCGTACGTCTTCACCGAGAACGGGGTCCGGGACCCGGTCGCCGACGAGGAGTTCGACATCACCGTACCGGCCGGCCGGCTCTGGGTGATGGGCGACCACCGGTCCGCCTCGGGCGACTCGCTGGAGCACTGGCAGCAGAGCAACCAGAACATCCAGCTCGCGACCATACCCGAGGAGTCGGTGGTGGGACGGGCCTTCACCGTCTTCTGGCCGGTTGGCCGGGCCACCTGGCTCTCCGTGCCGCCCTCCTACGACAACATCCCGGCACCGCAGGGCTGAGCCGGCGACCGACCCCGTGGCGCGGCGCTGACGGCGTCCCGCTCCGCCCCCGCTGGCCGGGGTGTGCGGACGGAGCCGGCGGCGCGACTAGTCTGGTCCGGTGACCGTGTTCACCCCTCGCCGGGCCGCCCGGGTGCTCCTGGTCGATGCCGAGCGCCGGTTGCTGCTCTTCCACGGCTGGGATCCGGCTCGACCCGAGCGCCGCTACTGGTTCACTCCGGGCGGCGGGCTCGACCCGGGCGAGACGCCGGCGCTGGGCGCGGCCCGCGAGCTGGCCGAGGAGACCGGGCTCAGGATGCCGCCCGAGGAGTTCGGCGAACCCGTCTGGCAGGAGGTCACCGAGTTTTCCTTCGACGGCCGCTGGTACCGCCAGGATCAGCAGTTCTTCCTGGTCCGGGTGGAGAGCTGGGAGGTGGACACCAGGGGCTTCGACCCGGCCGAACGGGACACGATCGACGCACACCGCTGGTGGACGCCGGGCGAGCTGGCCCGGACGACCGAGCGGTTCTATCCGACCGACCTGCCCGAGGTGCTGCGTCGGGCATTGGGGAGCGAGTAGGGTGCTTACCCCACCCCGTACCGTGGTCCGCCGCGAGGGCGGCCTCTACGCGATGGAACGCGCACTACAGCGGCGTGGCTTCCGGCACGTGGCCGGGGCCGACGAGGCGGGTCGTGGGGCCTGCGCCGGTCCGCTGGTGGCCGCCGCTGCCGTGCTGCCGGAGGGGCGCCGGGGCGAGATCGAGGGGCTGGCCGACTCGAAGCTGCTGACCCCGGCCGCCCGGGAACGGGTCTACGCCGAGGTGGTGGCCCGGGCCGCCGCGTACGCCGTGGTGGTGATCCCCGCCGCCGAGGTGGACCTGCGTGGGCTGCACGTGTGCAATCTGGCCGCGATGCGCCGGGCGTTGGCTCTGCTGTCCGTTCCGCCGGAATACGTGCTGACCGACGGGTTCGGCGTGGACGGCCTCGGCGTGCCGGGACTGGCGGTCTGGAAGGGGGACCAGGTCGCGGCCTGCGTCGCGGCGGCGAGCGTGCTCGCCAAGGTCACCCGGGACCGGATCATGGTGGAGCTGGACGACCACCATCCCGGCTACGGCTTTGCCGAGCACAAGGGATACATCACGCCCGAGCACACCGCGGCGCTGGAGCATCACGGCCCGTGCCCGGAACATCGCTTCTCGTACGTCAATGTCGCCGCTGTCTCGGGACGGATCGGGTCGCCGCCCCGGACCAGGCGGCCGGCTCACCTCAGCGGGATCGAGTCGATGGGGCGGGCGGGCCGGGCAGGGGGTACCGTCGGCGTGGCGTTGGGCGAGCGGCCTCGACCGTCCGCGCCGGTGGGGGAAGATGTGGCCATGGAAGGCGGAGTGGGATGAGCGCGGAAGATCTCGAAAAGTACGAGACCGAAATGGAGCTGCAGCTCTATCGGGAGTACCGCGACATCGTTCGCCAGTTCTCCTACGTGGTGGAGACCGAGCGGCGGTTCTACCTGGCGAACCAGGTGGACCTGCATGTCCGCAATTCGGACGGCGAGGTCTACTTCGAGGTGGAGATGCACGACGCCTGGGTATGGGACATGTACCGTCCGGCGCGCTTCGTGAAAAATGTCCGAGTAATGACGTTCAAGGATGTGAACGTCGAGGAGCTCGAAAAGCCGGACATTTCCCTGCCGGCGGATTCCGGCTTCGGCGGCTGACCCGGCCGGGCCACGTCCCGTCCCTTCCGCCCCGCCGACCGGCGGCCGCTGCCCGCGAGCCGGGGTCCCCACCGCGCGCCCGCCGCCGGCTCACCTGGCGCGGTCCGGTCCGCTCACCGGCCGGCCGGAAGATCCTCCGGAACGACCGCCACCACCACCCACTGCACCAGGTTGTTCGCGAACCCGCCCCGGTTCCACGGCTGCTCCACCGGCTGGGTACGACCGGACGCGTCCGTGGCCCGCGCGCCGAGCGTGTGGCGGCCCGGGGTCGCCGTCCATTCGTACCGCCAGCGGCGCCACGCCCACCGCTCGTCGGCGGCCTGGCCGTCGACGCCCGACCCGGCGGGGACCGTCCCCGGGTCCAGCGTCGCCTCGCTCCAGGTGGCGCCGCCGTCGGTGGTCACCTCGACCCTGGTGACCGGGGCGAACCCCGACCAGGCCCGACCCTCCACTGTGCACGGGCCGGGACGCAGCACCCGGGCCCGCGACATGAAGTCGGGGAAACCGGGCGGTCGCACCAGCGCCCTCGGCTCGATCCGGGTGACCGGCACCCCGGGATCCTCCGGGTGCGCCCGGAGCCGGTAGGCCACCGCGTTCTGGTAGCCGTCGAACTCCCGGTCGAGGACGGTGATCCGGCGCAGCCACTTCACGTGTGCCATGCCGTACCAGCCCGGCACCACCACGCGCAGCGGGGCGCCGTGCTGCGGCAGCAGGGGAGCGCCGTTCATCTCGTACGCCAGCAGAATCTCCTCGCGCAGCGCCTCGGAGACCGGCAGGCCGCGCTGGTAGTCCTGCTCGACGCCGCGCTCCACGCCGTGGTCCGCCCCCGTGAAGACCACGTCCACCGCGTCCGGGTCGATCCCGGCCTCCCGCAGCAGCGGGGCCAGCGGCGTGCCCGTCCACTCGGCGGTGCCCACCGCCTCGGTCAACCACGGCTGGCTCACCGGGCGGGGGGTGAGCAGCGCGCGCCCGTTCCCCGCGCACTCCAGGGTGACCCGCCGGGTCACCCTCGGCCGTGCCCGCAGCCCGGCCAGGTCCACCGTCATCGGCCGGTCGACCCGACCGTCGATGGTCAGCGTGTGCTGGGCGGGGTCGAGGTCCGGGATGTCGTAGTGGATGAGCAGGTAGTGCAGCCCGGTCGGGGTCACGTCGTACCGGAGGGCCTCCAGGGGGAGCGCGTGGTTGCGCGCGGCGAGCGCGAGCTCCTCGACGCTGATGCCCTCCTCCGGCTCCGCCAGCCGGGACGGGCCGCTGACATCGTCCACAGTGCTCATCGGCGCTCCCTCGTCCGGCCGTCGCGGATGGGTACCCGCGCAGGCTGCCAGCCTAGGCGAGGCGACCGGGCGGTGGATCGAGGGCCCGGCGGTGCCCGGGCCGGCCTCCGCCCGGTTTGTGCCGCCATACCAGATCATCGGCCTGGTTGGGCGTTTTCCACAGGGCGCTCGGTTGTCCACAGCTCGCGGCTGGCGTGGTTGTGGCGGCGACCGGACGCCGCGAGGCTGGCCGGCATGACGCTGCCCGACATCACGAGATGGCACAGCCGGGCGCTGGCCCTGACCCTGTCGCTGCCGTTGCTGCTGGCACCGGTGTCCCGGGTGTCATCGTCGCCCGACCCGACCGCGCGACCGCCCTGGTCGGTCCCGGCCGTCGGGCAGGGGCCCCGGCCGGCGACGCCGTCGCCGACGGCCGGGCCCGCCGCCTGGTGGGTGGCACCGGCCGTCGATCGCTTCCGCTGGCCGCTGGACGGCGCGCCCCGACCGGTACGCGGGTTCGATCCGCCGCCCCGACCGTGGATGCCGGGCCACCGCGGGGTGGACCTGGCGACGCGGGCCGGCGCGACGGTCCGCAGCGCGGGGGGCGGGACGGTCCTCTTCGCCGGGATGGTCGCCGGCCGTCCGGTCGTGAGCGTCTCCCATCCCCGGGGGCTGCGCACCACCTACGAACCGGTACGACCGGTGGTCGCTGCCGGTGACCGGGTCGAGCCCGGGGATCCGATCGGCATACTGGTCGCCGGCCACCCCGGCTGTGCGGCCGGGGCGGGGACCTGCCTGCACTGGGGGCTGCGCCGGGGTGCGGACTACCTGGACCCGTTGCTGCTGCTGGGGTTCGGCCGGGTCCGGCTGCTGCCGGTGGTCAGGCCGCGGCGGAGAGCAGGGCGGGAAGGCTGTCGGCCAACCGGTCGTACTCCTCGGCCCGGTTGTAGACCTGCGCGGAGAGCCGAAGCCAACCCCGCTCCTGCCACGGATTGATCGCGACGTCGGTGCGGAGTTCGCCGGCGATCCGGTCCCGCAGCGCGATGGCGGCGGGATAGGTGGTCGCCATGCCGGGCGGCAGCGGGAGCAGCCGCATGGAGACCGTGGGGCCGCCCGGGTCGATCAGGTCCGCCGGTGGTACGCCGAGAGCCCGGCCGACGACCCACTGCCCGTACGCTGCCAACGCGGCATTGTGGGACCGGACCCGATCCAGACCGAGCGTGCGCAGGGTGAACAGGCCCACCGGTGCGGCGAGCCAGCCGCTGTAGTCGAGGGTGCCCTGCCATTCCACCCGTGCCGGAAACCCGGTGTCCTGCTGCCACGACACGACCAGTGGCTCGATGCGGGGCCGCCACGGCGGCGCCACGGCCAGCGCGGCGGTACCGCGCGGGGCGAACCCCCATTTGTGCAGGTTGCCGACCCAGAAGTCGGCACCGATGGCGTCCACGTCGACCGGCAGCATGCCGGGCGCGTGCGCCCCGTCGACCAGCACCGGTACGTCCCGTTCCCGGGCCACGGCGACGATCGCGGCGGTCGGCAGGAGACGGGCGGTCGAGGAGGTGAGCTGGTCGACGATGAGCAACCGCGTGCGCCCCGGCCGGATGCCGGCGCGGACGATCTCGACGACCTCCTCGTCGGTCGCGTCCAGCGGCACCGCGACGGTGCGGCGTACCGCCCCCGTCCGCCGGGTCTCCCGGTCCACGGAGATGGCCACCGCTCCGTACCCGTGGTCGGTGCAGAGCACCTCGTCCTCCGGCTCCAGCCGCAGTGACTGAAGCACCACGGCCACTCCGGTGGTCACGTTGCCGACCAGCGCGGTGCCCTCGGGGTCGGCGCCGAGGAAGGCGGCCAGGTGTCGCCGGGCATGGGCGAGCCGATCGACGAGCCCTCGGTTGAAGAACCGCATCGGATTGGACTCGATCTCGTCGCGGAGCCGCTGCTGGGTCCGCTGGACGCCGATCGGCACCGTGCCGTACGACCCGTGGTTGAGGTGGGCGACGGCCGGATCGAGCGAGAAGAGGAGCCGGGCCCCGGGGATCGGCGCGGGCGGCTGTGGTCCGGCGGCGCTCACCCGGTGATCGTACCGCCCGGACGATCACGTATCGGCTTCCTCCTTGGTCAGGCGGGCCGCGCTCCGGGGCGGGGGGTCGTTCCCGCCGCCGCGTCCCTTCGGCCCGTCGGCCGCGGTTCTGGCCGGCAGGGTTCCAGCCCGCTCGGCGCGCGCCCGGTCCGGCGGCGACGCTGGCGACGCAGGTTACGCCCGGCTGATTCCTGGGCTTCCCGTCAGGGCCCCGGCGGCCTGGCGGTAGCTGGGGTGGCCGTTTTACCGAGATGGGGACGGTGGCGCGCAGCTGGCTCCTTCGCCTCCCGTCAGGCCCGGGGGTGCGCCTGGCGGTAGGCGGCGCGCAGTCGCTCCACCGAGACATGGGTGTAGAGCTGGGTGCTGGCCAGGGAGGCGTGCCCGAGCAGTTCCTGCACCGCCCGGAGGTCCGCGCCCCCCTCCAGCAGGTGAGTGGCCGCGGTGTGCCGCAGCCCGTGCGGGGTGATCCGGGGCAGGTCGGCGGCCCGGGCGTAGTTGGCGACCAGCCGCCGGACGACGGTGGGCTGGAGCCGGCCACCCCGGGCGCCCAGCAGCAGTGCGCCGCCACTGCTCCGTCCGGCCAGCGCCGGCCGTCCCACTTCCAGCCACTCGTCGAGGGCGCGCTGCGCCGGCACCCCGTAGGGCACCGAGCGTTCCTTGTCGCCCTTGCCCAACACCCGTACCACCCGGCGGGCGGCATCGACGTCGCCGACGTCCAGGCCACAGAGTTCGGCCACCCGGATCCCGGTGCCGTAGAGCAGTTCGAGCACGGCCCGATCCCGGAGCAGCACCGGGGCGGGCTCCTGGCCGGGCGCCAGGACAAGTTCGGTGGCCTGGTCGGCCCGGAGCACGGCGGGAAGCTCACGGTGTGCCCGAGGGCTCGCGAGCGGAGCACCGACGTCGGTCTCCAACAGCCCGGTCCGGTGCGCCCAGGCGCTGAAGGTACGGGCGGACGCCGCGCGTCGGGCCAGCGACGCGCGGGCGGCGCCGAGCGTACGGAGCTTGGCCAGCCAGCTGCGCAGCACGGTGATGTCGAGTTCGGCGAGGGTCGTGCAGCCCATCCGGCCCGCATGGTCCAGCAGTGAGACCGTGTCGGCCACGTAGGCCCGAACGGTGTGCACCGACCGGTTGTCGACCTGGGCCAGGTGCCGGGCGAACTCGTCCACGGCGTCCCGGAAGGGTTCCGGCAGGGCCTCGTGGACCGATCGGGTGCTGCGTTCCTGGCGACTCATCACCCTCGACCGTGGGTCCGCGAGGGCGGTACGTCAAGCCGGCTCGCCGCACGACCCGAGACCATCGCGCTCCAAGGAGGCCGAGCTCGGTGATCGCTTGCTTGAGCGGTTAACCACTGTGTCGTTGTCCGGAGAGGTGATCGGGCCGGCGGGCCGGAGGAGGGATTGACTTAACCGTTTAAGGCGTCCACCATGCGGAGACAGACATCGATTAACCTCACTGTTAGGGGGGAGCAATCCAGATGAAACGTCTCGTCTCGCTCGTGACGATGGCCGCGATGGCGGTCGCCGGCGCGCTGGCCCTGGCCGCGCCCGCGAGCGCCGAACCGGCACCGAACGGCTACCCGTACTGCGTGAACGGCAGTGCCAGCGACCCCGACGGCGACGGTTGGGGTTGGGAGAACAACCAGTCCTGCGTCGT
The DNA here is from genome assembly GCF_050936375.1 of Plantactinospora sp. CA-290183. Lineage (NCBI taxonomy): Bacteria > Bacillati > Actinomycetota > Actinomycetes > Micromonosporales > Micromonosporaceae > Plantactinospora > Plantactinospora sp. CA-290183. The sequence continues at coordinate 269,453 of NZ_JBNJMX010000004.1, forward strand.
GCGCGGCGGTCCCGCCGACGGTGGTGGCGGCGGTGGCGGTGGCGGTGGCGCGAGCCTCGCCTGTCCGTCCGGGGCGACCTGCGGTTCGTACACCGTCAGCGGGCTGGGCGCCCGCAAGCAGGCGGTCACCAGCGCGGGCGGCAACGTCCTGGACCTGGCGATCGCCATGCTCGAAACCGACAACATGCAGACCAACTATCCCTACGGCGACAACAAGTCCGGGGACGCCGCGAACTTCGGGATCTTCAAGCAGAACTGGTTCATGCTGCGCAACGCCTGTTCCCGCTTCCAGGGGCAGAGCGCCAGCAACTGGAACAACGGTGCCGCGCTGAACAGCAACCTCGGTGCGGACGTGCAGTGCCGGCACGCCAGCGAGAGCTACTACGGGACCGACCGTTGGTTCGCCGGCCACCGCAACGGGGAGACCGGCATCAACAACCCCAACACGGCCGACATCAACCGCTACAAGACGGCCGTCTACTGGATCCGCGACCAACTCAACTCCAACTCGGCCAACCGCAGCAACGACGTCCGGTACTGGGTGAACGTGCCTCCGATCTGACGGTCCGGAGCGGCGACCCCCGGCGCGAGTCGCCGCTCGCGAGCTCGTCCGGCACGACGGCGCTGGCCGACGGATACCCCCACCCGGCTGTCACCCGGCCCGGCCCGGCCCACCCCGGACCGGCCGGGGCGCCGGACGGGGAGACGTGACCGACCGGCCATCGCCGTGCCCAAAGCCGGTGACGGCGCTCATCCCGACGGTGGTCCGGGTGGCTGTCCCCGGGGTCGGACCCGGGCCGGTGGGAGCGCGTACCCGTTGTCACGGCGTACGACGAGGCCCAGCTGCTCCAACATGGACAGCTTGCGCAGCGCGGTACGCAGGGCGAGCCCGGACCGCGCCGCGAGAGCGTCCGGACCGAGCGAGCCCCGTCGGGGCACCGATTCGAGGACCAGCGCCGACTCGTCGTCAAGCGCGTCGTGCGGCCGCTGCGGACCGCGCGCGGGCGGGGCCAGGTCGGCGCCGATCCGGCCGACCTCCTCCAGAATGTGCGGTAACCCGGTGACCAGCCGGGCCTCGGGATATTCCCGCAGTGTCTCGTGCGCACCGACCGACATGGCCGAGGTGACCGGCCCTGGCACGACCATGGCCGGCCGCTTGAGCGCGAGCGCCCGGTGCAGCGTCTGGGTCGCTCCGCTGCGGGCAGCCGCCTCCACCAGGACCGTGCCGCTGGTCGCGGCCGCGATGACCCGGTTGCGGATCAGGAAGCGGGGCCGGAGCGGTTCGGCGCCCGGCAGCCACTCGCTGATCAGCAGACCGTCCTCGGCGATCCGGTCGAACAGCGCGGTGTGACCCACCGGGTAGGGCCGGTCCACCCCGCACGCGAGCACCGCCACGGTCAACCCGCCGGCGTTGAGGGCCCCCCGGTGCGCCGCCGCGTCGATGCCGTACGCCCCGCCGGAGACGACGGTCCAACCCCGTTCGGCGAGCCCGAAACCGATCTCGGTCGCCACGTGCAGGCCGTACGGGGTGGCGGCGCGGGAGCCGACCACCGCCACCGACCGCTGTAACGCCTCGGCCAGCGGCCAGGCGCCGCGTACCCAGAAGCAGAGTGGCGGGGCGGTCTCCTGGTCAACCCGTCGGGCGGCGCTGGCCAGGGCGAGACGGCTCAGGTCCCGCAGTCTCGGCGGCCAGTCCTCGTCCTCGGGCGTGACGAGGCGTGCCCCGATCCGCTCGGTTCGCTCCGCCGCGTCCGCCGCGATCTCCCAGGGATCGTCGGCGGCGGTCCGGGACACCACGGCCGCCCGCAGCTTCGGGTCGGAAGCCTCTCCGGCGAGCAGGTGACGGAGTGCGTCCACCGGGCCGAGCCGCGCGACCAGCAGCGACACCGCCCGGTTGCCGGGTTCGGCGAGCCAGGTCAGGGCGATCCGGGCGAGCCGGATCTCGTCCATCCCGGCACCCCCGGGTACCCCCGACGGCGGCTCCGCCGCCGGATCGGTCGCCGGGCCCGCCACCGGATCCGTCGGCGGCGTCATCCCGCGCTCCCGACGCGCAGCTGGGTCGCCTCGTCGACGTCGTGGGCGTCCGGGCGGTCCCGGCCGTCGAGGTCGGCGATGGTCCAGGCGAGCCGGATCACCCGGTCGAAGCCTCTGGCCGACAGGGAACCGCTGTCGAGCCGGCGCCGCAGCGAGTGCGTGTCGTCCGCCGGCAGCCGCCACGGTGGTCGGCGCAGGTGCGGCCCCGGCACCTCGGCGTTGACCCGCCAACCCCCGTCGGCCCAGCGCGCGGCGGCCGCCGCCCTCGCCTTGCCGACCCGTTCGGCGACCAGCGCCGAGGACTCGGTGGTCAGCCCGCCCTCCATCAGCTCGGCGGCGCGCATCGGGGCCAGTGTCACCTGTACGTCGATGCGGTCCAGCAGCGGGCCGGAGAGCCGCCCCAGGTAGCGGCGGCGGGCCAGCGGGGTGCATTCGCAGTACGCGTCGCCGGCCGGTTTCGCACAGGGGCACGGGTTCGCCGCCATCACCAGCTGCACCTGGGCCGGGTATTCGGTGCCGCCCCGGGCCCGGGTGAGCATGACCCGGCCGCTCTCCAGCGGTTGCCGGAGCGCCTCCAGCGCCCCCTTGCCGAATTCCGCGGCCTCGTCCAGGAAGAGCACCCCGCGGTGGGCCAGCGAGATCGCGCCGGGCCGGGCGAGTCCGCTGCCGCCACCGACCAGTGAGGCCACCGTGGCCGTGTGGTGCGGTGCCTGGAACGGTGGCCGGCGCAGCAGTTGGCCGTCCGGGGGCAGGACACCGGCGATGGAGTGCAGCGCCGTCACCTCCAACGCTGCCGCGTCGTCCAGCTCGGGAAGGATCGAGGGGAGGCGCTCGGCGAGCATGGTCTTGCCGGCACCCGGTGGGCCGAGCAGCGCCAGGTGGTGCCCGCCCGCCGCGGAGACCTCAAGGGCTCGACGGCCGAGGCCCTGGCCGGCCACGTCGGCCAGATCGAGCCCGGGGGAGGGCACGGCGGGCGGTCGGCAGGGCGGATCGAGCAGCGGGGCACCGTCCCGGATGAACGCCACCAGCCGGTGCAGGGTGTCGACGGCCCGGATCCGTACCCCGGGCACGACCGCCGCCTCGGTGGCGTTGTGCAGCGGCACGACCACCCGGCGGATCCCGGCGCGGGCCGCCGCCGCGACCATCGGCAGTACGCCCCGGACGGGGCGGACGGTGCCGTCCAGGCCCAGCTCGCCGAGCACGGCGACATCGTCCAGCGGGGCGAGGGGCAGTTCCCCGGCACCGCCCAGCAGCGCGGCGGCGATCGCCAGGTCGAACGCGGAGCCGTGCTTGGGCAGCGTGGCGGGAAGCAGGTTGACGGTGATGCGGCGGTTCGGCCACCGCTGTCCGGAGTTGACGATGGCGGCACGGACCCGGTCCCGCGCCTCGTTCAGCGCGGTGTCGGGCAGTCCGGACAGGACGACGGTGGGTAGGCCCGGGGCCAGGTCGGCCTCGACCTCGACGAGGTGTCCGGTCACCCCGACGAGTCCCACGCAGAGCACCTTGGCGTAGCTCATCGTCGGGTCCCGGGAATCGACTGGTTCGGCGGCGTCATGTCCTCGACGGTGCCGGGGCGGTGGCGGTCGGCGATACCCGGTGATCGGTGACTGTGGATAACCAGGTGCCCTGTGGATGTCCGGACGATCAAGCCCTCGGTGTGCTAAGCGTCCGCCGGTGCGGCACCGCCGGGCAGGTCGTCATTTCAGGTCGGCGCGGAGCAGGTCGGGGCGGAGCAGACCGGAGCGGAGAGGCCGGAGCGAGAGGTCGGAGCGGAGCAGACCGAGCGGGATGGACCGATCAGGCGACGGCGGCCCGGCGCAGCAGCTCGTGAACCAGTTCGACGACCTCCGCCGGGCTGAACTGCATCGCGTTCTCGCCCACGCTGACCTCGAAGCTGCACCGGGTGGGATCCGGCGCCGACCGGACCCGGCCGAACAGCTGGGTACCGTGCTCGGCGACCATGGCGGCACCGGCGCGTTCGACAGCGGGTACGGGCGCGGGCAGGTGCACGTGGAAGATCGGCGTCTGTGGCGGATCGGGCCAGGCGAGGGCCGCGCCGTCCGCGTTGATCGCCGCCGCGATCGCGATCGCGTGCTCCCGGAAGGCCGGCATCCGGGGCACCAGCGTGTCCAGCCCGACCAGCGCCGCCAGCGCGAGCGGCCAGGCGTCGTGGATGGCGCCGCCGAGTCGGGTACGCCACGGCATCGCCTCGGCGATGGTCGCGGCATCGGCGGCCAGGACGGCGCCCCGGATGCCCTGAAGGCCCTTGTTCTCCGGCGATCTCGTGTACCACGCCAGGTAGGTCTGGGCCTCCCAGACTCGCGCTCCGTCCAGATGCGCCGCCGCCCCGCGGGTTCGGGCGGTGGCGACCTGCTCGGCCAGGTCCTCCCATTCCGGCAGTTGCCCGCCGATGTCCCGCTGCGGCAACTCCCAGAGCACGGCCGCCAGGGGTTCGCCGATCGCCGCGAGATCCGCAGTGGTCATCAACCGGTGCCGGTCACCTGCCGGGTGGAAGCGCAGGCCGTGCACCACCTGGTAACCCTGCCCCTCCCACAGCTCCAGATGGGTCTGCGGGTGCGCCGCGAAGCCCGGCCGAGCCCGCCGCGCGGCGTGGATCCGCAGCACGACCTGCTGCGCCATCGTCCCGGTCGGGAAGAACAGCGCGGATTCCGTACCGAGCAGGTCGGCGATCCGCCGCTCCAGCCGGGCGACCGGCCCGTGCGGCCCGGACGGCGGGGTGTCGTCGTCGACGTGGTCCAGCAGTTGTCGCAGCACCGCGCTGGAAAACCGTTCAGCGGGGCGGGCGGTAGCCCAGAACGACGTGGACATGGCCTGGCCGGTGGCGGACGGGCTGGAGTCGCCGACGGCATGGCGGGCGATCCCCGAGCATACCCTTGCAATGAGCGCATCACATGCCGAGACCGACGGTGATCCGACGGGTCGCCGGACGCGGAGCCTGCCGTCGCCGCAACGGCGGAGCGCGGCTCAGAAGGCGGACCGGGTGTGTTCGACCCGTGCCGCCCCGGCCCGCGCGGCGTACACCTCGACGACGTCGAAGCGTACCTGCTCCGGGTGGGCGTCCGTGCTCCGCAGCCACTCGGCGGCCAGCCGGCGCAGCCGGCGCGCCTTGGTGCCGACGACCGCCTCGGCCGGCGTGCCGAAGGCGTCGGACCGGCGGGTCTTGACCTCGCAGAACGCGAGGACGTCGCCCTCCCAGGCGATGATGTCGACCTCCCCGTCCGCACACCGCCAGTTCCGCGCCACCACGCGCAGCCCCGCCTCGATCAGGTGCCGCACGGCACACCGCTCGCCGTACGCGCCGAGGGCCTGTCTCGCCGTCGTCATGCGCCAACCGTGGCCGGTACCGCCGGGCCGGGAAAGGCCCCGAGGGCGGAGCTGTGGATATCCGGGCAGCCTGTGGACGGCCGGACGATCAAGGGTCTGCCAAAGCAGGCCTTCTCGCCGAGAGGGCATCGACCTGGAATCCTCGGACTGCCGGTGGCAACCCGCATCCGGCAGCCGGCTGGCGGTTGCCCGCACACGGCACGTCCGTGCCGTGGCCCACCCGACGCAACTCCCCCGAAGAGCCGGTGCCCGCCTGGCGAGCCGGCGAGCAGGGCGCCGCCGACCCGCAGTGGCCCGGCCCGGGCGAGGACCGCTACGACGCTGCCGCCCACGCCGCGCCGGGGCAGTTCGGCGGTACGGCGACCGAGGACCGGTACGGCCAGCCCGGTGACCCCGGATCCGACCGGTACGGCGAGCCGGGCCGGCACGGCGTCGCGGAGCGGTTCGGCCCGGCGGAGCCATCCGGCGCGGGCCACCTCGGCGGAGACGGCTACGCCGGCTCGGCGCCGCACCGGCAGGAGTCCGCGTTGGAACTGCCGTTGCCGCGCCTCGATCCGTCGGCGGCGCCCGTTCCGTCGAGCTATTCCGCGCTCCAGCCGGGTGAGTCCGCGGTTCAGCCCGGTTATCCCGCGGCGCAGCCCGGTTACTCCGCGGCGCAGCCCGGTTACCCCACGGCTCAGTACGGTGAGTCCGCGTTCCGGCCGGATCAGTCCACGCCCCAGCCGGGCCAGTCCGGGCTCGGGGTCGGAACCCAGTCCGGGCTCCAGGCCGAAACTCAGTCCCGGGGCGGATACCCGCACTCCGAGGCCGGTCATCCGACCGCCCAGCCCGGTTACCCACCGGCTCAGCCCGGCTATTCCGCGGTCGAGCCCGCCCTCTCCACCGTCCAGCCCGGCTTCTCCACGATGCTCGACGGTTCCGCCACGGATGCGTCCCGTCCCGCCACGAGCCAGCCCGGTTACTCCGCCACCCAGCCCGGCCATTCTTCGGCCCAGCCGGGTTACTCCGTCACCCAGACCGGCTACCCGGCCCAGCCGGGCCACTCGTCGGCCCAGTCCGGCTACGCCGCCGCCGAGCCCGGCCACTCGTCGGCCCAGTCCGGCTACGCCGCCGCCCAGCCCGGCTACTCATCGGCCCAGCCCGGTTACCCCACCGCCGATTCCGGCGACTCCGCCGCCGGGCCGGGTCGGACCACCGGCGTCGCGTACGGGTACTCCAACGGGTTCGACGGCTCGGGAGACGACGGACTCTCCGCGGACGGTCGCGGCCTGGACGGTCGCGGCCTGCGCAGTGAGGGCTTCCCGACCGACGACCGCGACGCCGGCCCACACGCTCCGCTGCTGACCCGTCGCGGCGAGGCGCACCCGGTCGGGACGGAATCCGACCAGGCTCCCTCCGTCGCCGACCCGGGTCGTTCCCCGCTGAGCGGTTACCCGATCGTGCGGCCGGGTGGCGCCGGGGACCGGACCGGGTCGCTGGAGCAGCCGACGGGCCCGGTGCCGCAGGTCGGGTCCCGACCGAGCGCGGATCCCGGCAACGCGGACCCGGAAGCGGCGCCGTACCGGGAGTCGGCCGACCGCGAGGCCCGGCAGGAGGTCGCCTCGGTTTACCCGGAGGGGAGGTCCGGGAGATCGGCGTCGCAGTCGTCGCCGGTGTCCGCATCGTCGTACGCCTCCGGCACCGCCTCGGGGACGGGCCCGTCGGGCGCGTTGGCGGTGAACCCGGCCGGGTTCGGTGGGGGAGGCGGGGCCCCCGCCGGATTCGGCGCGGATAGCGGGCCCACGACGGGGTTCGCCCCGGCCGAGGGGATCTACCGGACCCGGCGCCCCGCCGTGGCGCTGCTGTTGGCCCTCCTCACTGTGATCTTCGAGGTGCCGGCGGTACGGGTGCTCCTGGATTCGGCCGTCGGTGATCAGGTGTCGCCGTCCGGGGTGCTCGCCGGGACCTTCCTCGCGCTGGGCCTGCCGATCTTCGCCAGCGGTCTGTACGGGCTGATCACCACCACCGCCCTCTCCGACACCGGCCGGGTCTGGCTCCGGCCACCGGTCGGGTACCTGGTGACCGGTCTGGTGCTCTTCGTCGCGGCGGGGCTCGCGGTCGGCTGACCGCCCGGGCCGGGGCCGCGGCTGCCGGCGGTGTCCGCCTCGGCCGGCTGATCACCCGACTCGGGGCCGCGGCTGCCGCCGGTGTCCGCCCCGACCGGCCGCCCGCGGGCCGCAGCCGCCGGCCCGGGTCCGCCGGCCGCGGACGCCGCCACCGGCGCGGCCCGGGTGCGCCGATATGGGTGTCCTGGCCCAGGTCGAAGGGCTGACGGGGGTTTGCGCGCCGGTGGGTACGGCGGGGCGTACACTTGTCGACTGGCGACCGCCTCGCGCGGTCGACCTCGCGCGCCCTCTCCACGGTCCCGACTGCGGAGCGACGGCCCCCTGGTCCCGATGTCTCCATCGGGTCGGTCATGGCCGGCGACCAGGTGCCAGGACGCCAGGCCGCCCGGCCCGGCGTGACAAACCAGGGACATTGAAGGAGCACCCCACCATGGCCGTGGTAACCATGCGCCAGCTGCTTGAGAGCGGCGTTCACTTCGGGCACCAGACCCGGCGCTGGAACCCGAAGATGAAGCGCTTCATCTTCACCGAGCGCAACGGCATCTACATCATCGACCTCCGCCAGACTCTCGAGTACATCGAGAAGGCGTACGAGTTCGTGCGCGGGACCGTCGCCGAGGGCGGCAGCATCCTCTTCGTCGGCACGAAGAAGCAGGCCCAGGAGGCCATCTCCGAGCAGGCGACCCGGGTCGGTCAGCCGTACGTCAACCACCGCTGGCTGGGTGGCATGCTGACCAACTTCCAGACGGTCTACAAGCGGCTGCAGCGGATGAAGGAGCTGGAGGCGCTGGGCGACCTCTCCGGCACCGCGCAGGGTTACACCAAGAAGGAGACCCTGCAGCTCTCCCGCGAGAAGGACAAGCTGACCCGCACCCTCGGCGGCCTCCGCGACATGCAGAAGGTGCCGGCCGCGATCTGGGTCGTCGACACCAAGAAGGAGCAGATCGCCGTCGACGAGGCCCGCAAGCTGGGCATTCCGGTGATCGCCGTGCTCGACACCAACTGCGACCCGGACGAGGTCGACTTCCCGATCCCGGGCAACGACGACGCGATCCGTTCCGCGGAGCTGCTCACCAGGGTCATCGCGGCGGCGGTCGGTGACGGTCTGATCGCCCGCTCGGGCAAGCGCCGGGGCACCGACGAGAAGCCCGAGCCGGGCGTCGTCGGAGCCGACGAGCCGCTGGCCGAGTGGGAGCGTGAGCTGATCGAGGACACCGAGAAGAAGGCTGCCGGCGATTCGGAGCCGAAGGCCGACTCGGAGCCGAAGGCCGACTCGGAGCCGAAGGCCGACTCGGAGCCGAAGGCTGCCGACGACTCGGAGCAGAAGGCCGGCGAGCCGGCGACCGTCGCCGCCGAGTGACCTCGCCGTCGGGTCCGCCGGCCGGTCGTCCGGCCGGCGAACCCGACCTGGTACGAGGACACGGTGGGCCCGGAGCCGGGTAAACCGCACAACACGGAATCAGCCGCGTCACACACCGAAGAGAGAGTCATGTCCAACTTCACCGCCGCGGACGTCAAGAAGCTCCGGGACCTCACCGGCGCCGGCATGATGGACTGCAAGAAGGCACTCACCGAGGCCGAGGGCGACTTCGACAAGGCCGTCGAGATCCTGCGCGTCAAGGGCGCCAAGGACGTCGGCAAGCGGGCCGGCCGCACCGCCGCCAACGGTCTGGTCGCGCACTCCGGCAGGGCGCTGCTCGAGCTCAACTGCGAAACCGACTTCGTCGCCAAGAACAGCGACTTCATCGCGCTCGCCCAGCGGCTGGTCGAGCACGGCGAGCAGAGCGGGGCCGCGGACGCCGAGGCGCTGCTCGCCTCGACGCTGTCCGACGGTCGTACGGTGGCCGACACCATCCAGGAGCAGTCCGCGAAGATCGGCGAGAAGCTGGTGCTCAACCGGTTCGCCGTGCTGGACGGCACCGTCGCGGTCTACCTGCACCGCAAGGCGCAGGACCTGCCGCCGCAGGTGGGCGTCATGGTCGAGTACGCCGGCAAGTCCGACGAGGCGGGCGACGCCGACGCGCGCGGGGTGGCGATGCAGATCGCGGCCATGCGCCCCCGGTACGTCACCCGGGACGAGGTGCCGGCCGAGACCGTCGCCTCGGAGCGGCGCATCGCCGAGCAGACGGCCCGCGAGGAGGGCAAGCCGGAGGCCGCGATGCCGAAGATCGTCGAGGGCCGGGTCAACGCCTTCTTCAAGGACTTCGTCCTGCTGGAGCAGGCCTCGGTGACCGACAACAAGAAGTCGGTCAAGCAGCTGCTCGCCGAGGCGGGCATCGAGGTCACCCGGTTCGTCCGGTTCGAGGTCGGCCAGGCCTGAGCGATCGACCGTACGTGTGAACCGTTCCGGGCTCCGGCCCGGGACACGGGAGAGGAGGCCGCAGGTGTACGTGACAGGCACCGCGGCCTCTTCGTCACGTAGGGTCAGCAGCGCGGACAGGGCCGGCAGCGGCATTTACGGTCAGCAGCGGCAGGTTGGGTGACGGGGCGCCGGTTGTGTCGGCGTGGGAGAGGCGAGTCGGATGACGCAGGTTGTGAGTGACCGGACCCTGGCGGCGGACGATCCCACGGCACCGCCGCCCGGCCGTGCCCGACGGGTGGTGCTCAAGCTCTCCGGCGAGGTCTTCGGGGGCGGCGCCATCGGCGTCGATCCCGACGTGGTGCAGGCCATCGCGCGGCAGATCGCCACGGTCGTACGCCGGGGCGTGCAGGTCTCGGTGGTGGTCGGCGGCGGCAACTTCTTCCGGGGCGCCGAGTTGCAGAAGCGCGGGATGGACCGGGCCCGGGCCGACTACATGGGCATGCTCGGCACGGTGATGAACTGCCTGGCGTTGCAGGACTTCCTGGAAAAGGAAGGCATCGAGACCCGGGTGCAGAGCGCCATCACGATGGCCCAGGTCGCCGAGCCCTACATACCGTTGCGGGCCATCCGGCACCTGGAGAAGGGCCGCGTGGTGATCTTCGGTGCCGGTGCCGGAATGCCGTACTTCTCCACCGACACCGTCGCCGCGCAGCGTGCGCTGGAGATCCGTGCCGATGTGGTGCTGATGAGCAAGAACGGCGTGGACGGGGTGTACACGGCGGACCCGCGTACCGACCCGGACGCCAGCAAGCTGGACGCGATCACGTTTGACGAGGCGCTGCGCCGGGGGCTTCGGGTCGCCGACGCCGCCGCCTTCAGCCTGTGTATGGAGAACGGCCTGCCGATGCTGGTGTTCGGCGCCGAGGGCGACGACACGATCATCCGTGCCGTCGGCGGAGAACGGATCGGCACCTTGATCACGGCGTGAGCCGGGACCATCGAGCCGCGGCCTCGACCGGGAGATCGGGCCGGGGCACGGGTTGAGTTCTATCGGAGCAGCATCCAGCAGAAGGAGGCGAAGGAGCAGGTGATCGACGACACCCTCCTCGAGGCCGAGGAGAAGATGGAGCGTGCGGTCGAGCACGCCAAGGAGGAGTTCGGGGCCATCCGCACCGGGCGCGCCACTCCGGCCATGTTCTCCAAGATCATCATCGACTACTACGGCACCCCGACCCCGCTGACCCAGATGGCCTCCGTCGGCGTCCCCGAGCCCCGGATGGCGCTCATCAAGCCGTACGACGCCTCGCAGCTGCAGGCCATGGAGAAGGCGATCCGCGACTCCGACCTCGGTGTCAACCCCAACAACGAGGGCAACCAGCTGCGCATCCTGCTGCCGCAGATGACCGAGGAGCGGCGACGGGACATGATCAAGGTTGCCCGGCACAAGGGTGAGGAAGCCAAGGTGGCGATCCGCAACATCCGGCGCCGGGGCAAGGAGGAGCTGGACCGGATCGTCAAGGACGGCGAAGCGGGTGAGGACGAGGGCCGCCGCGCCGAGAAGGAGCTGGAGGACCTCACCCACCGGTACGTGGCCCACGTCGACGAGCTGGTCAAGCACAAGGAAACCGAATTGCTCGAGGTCTGATGTCCCAGGTCGACCCCTACGGCGGTAGCGCGGAGCCGCGTGGCTGGCAGCGGCCGGGTTCCCCGCCCGGCCCGGACTGGCCGCGCGGCCCCGAGCGGTCTCCACGCCGCCAGGACGACGCGCCGGGTCGACAGTGGCCCGACGGCGACGACACCTGGGTCCGGGCGCGGCGCAGCGGTGCCGCGCCTGACACCTATGCCGCGCCGCCCGACCACGCGCTGCCCGACCAGCCGCCGGGGGAGCTGACCGCCCACCGCGGCGGTCACCTCGGCGGGGAGCAGCCGGACCCGGTGACGGCGGCGGGGCCCCGTCCGGGGGTTGGCGGCCTCTCCCCGTACCCTGGCGCGCTCGACGACCGTGGCGCGGGCCCGATCGAGCCGGACCCGGTCGGTTGGCCGCTGGCCGACGCGGAGCCGTTGCCTTCCCGGCGCGGTCCCGGCCGCCGCCGGGCGACCCGGTCGGGGCGGCCCGCCGGTTCCGGGCGGGCCGGACGCAACCTCCCGGCCGCCGTCGGCGTGGGGCTCGGTCTGGGCGCGGCCATCGTGGTGCCGCTCTTCCTGCTCCGGCCGGCCTTCCTCGTCGTGGTGGCGGCCGCGGTCGTGATCGGGATCTGGGAGATGGTCCGGGCGCTGCGGCCGGGCGGTATCCATCCCCCACTGGTACCGCTGCTGGCGGGCGGACTGCTCATGGTCGGCCTGGCCTGGTGGGCGGGGCCGGACGCGCTCAGCCTGGGCCTGCTGGTGACGGTGCTGGCCACCCTGGTCTGGCGGCTCGGCGACGGGCCGGCCGGCTACCAGCGCGACATGACGGCGGCCACCCTGATCGCGGTCTACGTGCCGTTCCTCGGCGGGTTCGCGGCCCTGCTCGCGGTGCCGGCGGACGGCGACCTGCGGGTACTGGTCACCCTCGCGGCCGTGGTGCTCTCCGACACCGGCGGGTACGCCGCCGGCGTCGCCTTCGGCAGGCATCCGATGGCACCCACGGTCAGCCCCAAGAAGTCCTGGGAGGGTTTCGCCGGTTCGGTGCTGGCGGCGGCCGTCGGTAGCGCCCTGCTGCTGGGACTCCTGCTCGACGTCGCACCCTGGTGGGGGGCGCTGTTCGGGGTCGCGGTCTCGGTGGCGGCGGTCCTGGGTGACCTCGGTGAGTCCCTGATCAAGCGGGATCTCGACATCAAGGACATGAGCAATCTGCTGCCGGGGCACGGTGGGCTGATGGACCGGCTCGATTCGGTGCTGTTCGCGGTGCCGACCGGCTACCTCCTACTGGCGATCTTCGCCCCGCCCGGCTGAGCCGCGACGTGAGGCATCACACCCGGGCGATCCGGCCCGGTCCGCCGGTTCGGTTCCCTCGGCCGAGTGCGTTGTCGCCGTGGCGTGGGAGACTGGACAAGCCATGACGAGTCTGCCCATGATCCCGATCGCCCCGACCACCTCCGCCGCCGCACGCCGCGCCGCGCTGCCACCCCGGCACCTCGCCGACCTGGACCTGCCCGGCCGGCAGGCGGCCGTCACCGAGCTGGGGGAGGCGGGCTTCCGGGCACGGCAGCTCTCCACGCACTACTTCGGTCGGCTGGTACGCGATCCCGCGCGGATGACCGACCTGCCCGCGGGGGTCCGTGACCGGTTGGCCGACGCCCTGCTGCCGACCCTGCTCACGCCGGTCCGGGAGGTCGCCTGTGACGACGGCGCGACCCGCAAGGCGGTGTGGCGGCTGCACGACGGCTCGCTGGTCGAGAGCGTGCTGATGGGTTACTCCGACCGCGTCACCGTCTGCATCTCCAGCCAGGCGGGCTGCGGCATGGCCTGTCCGTTCTGCGCGACCGGCCAGGCCGGGCTGACCCGCAACCTCTCCACGGCCGAGATCGTCGACCAGGCCGTCCACCTGGCCGGCGTCGCCGCCTCCGGGGTGGTCACCGGCGCGCCGGCCCGGCTGTCCCACGTGGTCTTCATGGGCATGGGCGAGCCCCTGGCCAACTACTCCCGGGTGGTCGCGGCGGTCCGCCGGCTCTGCGCGCCGGCACCGGAGGGGCTCGGTCTCTCCCAGCGCCACATCACGGTCTCCACCGTCGGCCTGGTGCCGGCGATGCGCCGGCTGGCCGACGAGGGACTCTCGGTGACGCTTGCGTTGTCGTTGCACGCGCCCGATGATGAGCTGCGCGACGAATTGGTGCCGGTCAACCAGCGGTGGAAGGTGGCCGAGGTCCTCGACGCCGCGTGGGACTACGCGGAGCGCACCGGGCGTCGCGTGTCCATCGAATACGCAATGATCAGAGATGTGAATGACCAGCCGTGGCGTGCCGACCTACTGGGTCGGTTGTTGGCCGGCCGGCTGGCACATGTGAACCTCATCCCGCTCAACCCGACGCCGGGCAGTCGGTGGGACGCCAGTCCCAAGCCGGTGGAGCGGGAGTTCGTCCGGCGACTGCGCGCGGCCGGTGTCTCGACGACCGTCCGGGACACCCGTGGACGCGACATCGACGGAGCATGTGGCCAGTTGGCCGCGGCGGCGGTGACACAGTGAGCGAGCGAACCAGGAGACATAGTGGCAGTCAGGGTCAGCGTTTCCGGCGCAAGGCGCTCCGGCGGGGCTACAAGGTCGAAGAGGTGGACTCGTTCCTCGACCGTGTCGAGGCCACGCTCGCCGGGGAGCCGCTGGGCGCGCCCGTCGCCTCTCAGGAGGTGCACGACGTCGTCTTCCGGGTCCGCTTCGGCGGCTACGACGAGTGGCAGGTGGACCTGCACCTCGACCGGGTGGAGCGACAGATCGCCGAGTTGGAGGAGCGCGGCGGCGGCGCTCGCGGCCGTGAGGGTGAGCCTCGGCTGGGCGACCGGATGGGTCCGCCGGATCGGATGGGTCCGCCGGATCGGATGGGTCCGCCGGATCGGATGGGCCCGCCGGACCGCATGGGTCCGCCCCGCGACGACCGGGCGCCGTCGCTGCCGCCCCGGCCGATGGCGGCGCAGGCCGGTGGCCCGAACGACCCCTACGGCCAGTACGACGAGCCCACCGGCACGTTCAACGGCGGGTTCGACCCGGCGCAACGCGGTGGCTTCGAGCCGTCCCAGCGCGGTGGTTTCGATCCGCCGCAGCGGGGTGGTTTTGAGCCGTCCCAGCCGCCGCAGCGGGGTGGGTTCGAGCCGTCCCAGCGCGGTGGTTTCGATCCGCCGCAGCGGGGTGGTTTTGAGCCGTCCCAGCCGCCGCAGCGGGGTGGGTTCGACCCGGCGCAGCGCGGTGGTTTCGATCCGCCGCAGCGGGGCGATTTCGACCCGTCCCAGCGCGGTGGTTTCGACCCGGCCCAGCGGGGCGGCTTCGAGCCGTCCCAGCCGCCGCAGCGCGGTGGGTTCGATCCGGCGCAGCGGGGTGGTTTCGAGCCGTCCCAGCCGCCGCAGCGGGGTGGTTTCGACCCGCGCGACCGGCGCGCCGCCGGTTCCGCCGCGCGGGCCGGCTGGCCCGGGTGGAGGCTTCGGCCCGGGGCCGAACGAGCGCTTCGACGGCTTCGAGCCGGGCCGGCACGGCAAGGCGGACATGACCGCCGAAATCAGACTGCCGGATCGGGACCTCCGCCGGGAGCCCGGCGGCCCTCCCGCGCCGATGGGTCCGCCTCCGGGCGGTCCTCCGCCCATGCCGGGGCGCCCGGTCGCTGACGCCCCCACCGTCGTCGGTCCGCTCGGTGGCCCGCCACCGGGGGCCGGTCTGGGCGGCCCCGCACCGACGGGCGGTCCGATGGGGCGCATCGACCACATCCGGCGCACGTTCCAGGTCCGTCGGTTCGGCAGCGGCTACGACCCGGAACAGGTCGATCGGCTGTTCGAGGGGATCCTCGGCGGCATGGCAGGGCGCGGACCGATGCCGGTCAACCCCGCCGATCTGGACACCCTGCGGTTCGGACTGGTGCCCGGCGGCTACTTCGAGGCCGAGGTCGACGCCGCGCTCAAAGAGGTGAAGGACCTGCTGCTGGCCAGACGGCTTCCGGCGCGGTCGGCCGTCCGGCCCGACCGCGCCCCACCGGTGTCCCGCAGGTGCGCCGATGGCCGGCCCTGCGCGCACGCCGGCGAGATCCGGGCGCCCGACCGGCCGGGTCCGCCTGAGTGTGCGGCGGCCGGCCTTCCCCGGCGCGGCGGTATGGCGGAGATCAGGGCGCGGGTCCCCGGCGGCCAGACGCGCTCCCTCGGGGGCACGGCGAGATCACGGGTCCCCGGGTGGCACGGCGAGATCGGGACACGGCGTCCGCGGCGGTCGCCGGGCGCCTCCCGCGAGATCAGGCGGGGGTCCACGCGGGCCGGGGGCCACCGGGCGCCGAGACGGGGTGCGCCCGGCTGCGGGACCACCAGGTCACGCGGGCCGGCTCGGAATGTCGGGCTACCCGCCGACCGCGTGTCGCCGGGTGCGCGGAATCAGGAACGGAGTCCGTTGCGGCGCAGGACGGCGTCCGCGATGACGACGACCACCAGGGCCAGGGCGATCGGGGACGAGCCAGAGCTTGGCGATGCCGCTGACCTCGTTGTTGTTGAAAATCATCGCCACCAGTGCGGCGGCCGAGACCAGGGCGCCGATCTGGCCCGCCCTGCGGTGCCCCGGCTTGCGCTGGTCGGGTGACGTCACCGGCTCGCTTCCAGCCACTTTCTGGTCCTTCCCTCACGATCGCGTCCGGGTCAAGTCTGGCATGCGTCGTACGGCCGGCGCCGCAGGGCCTCCCGTCTGTGGTCCGCACCGGGCCCGCGGCGCACCGACGGGGAGGCGCCGCCGCCGGTCAGGGGCACAAGCTGGCGTCGCGGGTCGGTGTCGGCACGGCCTCCGGTAGCG
The DNA here is from genome assembly GCF_050936375.1 of Plantactinospora sp. CA-290183. NCBI lineage: Bacteria > Bacillati > Actinomycetota > Actinomycetes > Micromonosporales > Micromonosporaceae > Plantactinospora > Plantactinospora sp. CA-290183. The sequence goes on from NZ_JBNJMX010000004.1 coordinate 285,687, forward strand.
TTTGGCGTACACCTTGACTGCCCGCGTGCAGGGCGGGCCTGTGATGACTAGGGGGAGTGTGCGGTGCGAGTGACCGGTACGGGCCACGCGAGTATGCGGATAGACACCGGCGCGGGCAGCATCCTCTGCGACCCCTGGGTCAACCCGGCATATTTTGCCTCGTGGTTCCCGTTCCCGGACAATTCACAGCTCGACTGGGAGACCCTCGGCGACGTCGACTACCTCTACGTCTCCCACCTGCACCGGGACCACTTCGACGCGGCACACCTCAAGCGGTTCATCTCCAAGAAGGCGACCGTCCTGCTGCCGGAGTACCCCACCTCGGAGCTGGAGGACGAGTTGCGGGCGCTCGGCTTCACCAGCTTCCTGCGGACGAAGAGCGAGGAGGTCACCGAGCTCGACGGCGGCCTCAAGGTGATGATCCAGGCGCTGACCAGCCCCACCGACGGCCCGATCGGCGACTCCTCGCTCTGGGTGGAGTACGACGGCGTACGGCTGCTCAACCAGAACGACGCCCGCCCCACCGACCTCGCCGTCTTCGCCGAGCTGGGCCACGTGCACGCGCACCTGCTCCAGTTCTCCGGCGCGATCTGGTACCCGATGGTCTGGCGCTGCGCCGCCCACCGCCGCGGAAGACCGCCTCTCTGCGCAGCGGGATCGCGCTCTGACCGGACTCGCGCCATCATCGACGACCTCAAGGCGTCGCACGTCTTCCCGATCGCCGGCCCGCCCTGTTTCCTCGACGACGAGCTGTGGCAGTTCAACGACATCCACGGCGACGAGGGCAACATCTTCCCCGACCAGTCGGTGTTCCTGCGGGAGTACGCCAAGGTCGGTGGCGACAACGGCGTGGTGCTGCTGCCCGGCAGCGTGGCGGAACTGACCACCGAGACCTGCGAGACGACCCACCCGACGCCGGTGGACGAGTTCTTCGCCAACAAGGAGGCCCACCTCGTCGAGATGCGGGAGCGCAAGCGCCCGGTCATCGAGGCGGAGAAGGCGTCCTGGCGGCACCCCGAGATCGACGTGCTCAAGGAGATGAAGCAGCGGATCGAGCCGCTGCTGGAGGAGTCGATCTACCTCGCCAAGGGGGTGGCCGGTCCGGTTCGACCTGGTCGGCACCGACAGCTCGGGCGGGGAGACGGTCGAGTCCATCGTGGTGGACTTCCCCGGCAAGCAGGTGCGGCCGTACGCGGACGAGAAGGTGCGCTACCGGTTCCGTACCGAGCGGGCGCTGATCGAGCACCTGCTGCACATCGGCGAGGTGGACTGGGTCAACTCGCTCTTCCTCTCCTGCCGCTTCTCCGCCGCCCGGATCGGGCAGTACAACGAGTTCGTCTACGCCTTCTTCAAGTGCCTCTCCGAGGAGCGGCTCCAGTACGCCGAGGGCTGGTACGACGAGCACGAGCGGACCACCGACGCCGAGGACATCACGCTGGGCGACTGGGTCGTGCAGCGGCGCTGCCCGCATCTGAAGGCGGACCTGACCCGGTTCGGCATCGTGGAGGGCAACCAGCTCACCTGCCAGCTGCACGGCTGGCGGTTCGACCTGGAGAGCGGGCGCTGCCTGACCAGCGTCGGCCACCAGGTCCGGGCCCGTCGCGCCGACGCCCCGGCGCCGCAACCGAGCCCCGGGCCGACCGCCGGCTGAACCGGGAGCCGCCGGAGCGGGCCGCCGCGGTCGGCGCGCCCGCCGCCGGTCCGGCCGCGCCGGAGCCGGCCGCCCCGGTCAGCGCCCCGCGGCCAGCCCGGGCCTGCCGGAGCCGCCGGGGCCGATTCGCCCCAGGTCGGCGAGGATCCGCCGGGCGGCGTTGTGACCGGCGGCCCCGATCACGCTGCCGGCCGGATGGCAGCCGGCGCTGCCCGCGTAGAGCCCGTCCAGCCCGGTCGCGTACGGCATCCGGTCGGTGAACGAGACCGTGTTGTCGACGTGGTGGATGTGCCCGCCGCTGATCCCGAAGTGCGCCTCGATCCCCGGCGGGGTCAGCGGTACCGCGTCGGCGACCAGGTCGGTGGTGCCGGGGGCGTACCGGTCGCAGATCGCCAGCAGCTTCTCCAGGTACCCGGGCAGCGCGGCGTCCCAGGACGTTCCGGCCGGCGCGTACGGGACCGACTGCACGAAGAGCGCGGAGGAGTGGTGTCCCGCATCGTCCCGCAGCGACGGGTCGACGGTCGTGTGCAGGTACCACTCGATGGTCGGCTCCGCCGGCAGCCGCCCGGCCTGGACGTCCGCCCACATGCCGCGCAGCGCCGCCATCGGCGCCGCGTCCTGGTCGGCGCCGGAGAGCAGGGACGCCGAGCCGGGCAGCAGGTGGATGGTGGCGCCGAACGGGCTCGGCGCGTCGGCGGGCAGGCAGGAGAAGTGGGGCAGGCCGGAGAGGGCCAGGTTGACCTTGAGCGTGCTGCCGGGACGGCGGGTCGCCGCCATCCGCCCGGTGAGCGACGCCGGCAGGGCGCCGTCGGGCGCCAGCTCCATCAGCCGGTACGGGTCGCAGGCGCCGAGGACCACCGGCGCGGCGATCTCCCGCCCGTCGGCCACCACCACCCCGCTCGCGGCACCGCCGTCGACGGTGATCGCGGCGACCGGCGTACCGCTGAAGATCCTCGCCCCGGCCGACCGGGCCGCGTCGGCGACGGTGGCGGCGACGGTGCCCATCCCACCGGCCACGATCATCCAGGTGCCGCCGGCGCCCGGCAGTCGGCACATGTTGTGGGCCAGGAAGTTGTGCCCGGTGCCGGGGTCGTCCGGGCCGGCGTTGAGCCCGGAGAGGCCGTCGGTCACCGCGTACATCGAGACCAGCAGCTCGGAGCGGAAGTCGAACCGGGCCAGGTAGTCGGCGACCGAGCCGCGTACCAGGTCGACGAAGACCTGGCGCAGCGCGGGCCGGATGTGCCGGTCGGCGGTCTCCTCGACGGGCAGCGGCTCGGCCAGCCAGGCCGGCGCGAGGTCCTCGCGCAGCGCGGCCAGTTCGGCCTGCATGGCGTCGTCGGCCGCCACGTCGGCGGGGGAGAAGAACCGCTCCATCTGCGCCCGCGTCACCTCCCGGTCGGCCCCGAAGAGCAGGTACGGCGAGCCGGCGCCCCCCGGCGTGGGCAGGAAGTAGTGCGGGTCCCGGCGCAGCACCGGCAGCTCGACGTCGAGCAGCCGGATCAGCTCCGGCGGCATGAGGCCGAGCAGGTAGGACCCGGTGGAGTGGCGCAGTTGCGGCACCCTCGGGAACGGCCGCTCGGTGCGGGCGGCCCCGCCGATCGTGCCGGCCGCCTCCAGGACGACCACGTCGAGCCCGGCGCGGGCCAGCAGCACGGCGGAGACCAGGCCGTTGTGGCCGGCGCCGACGATCACCACGTCGGCCCGGGCGGGCAGCTCGGCACTCATGCTCCGGGAGCCTAGCCTCACCGGTTCACCGAGGGCGACGGTTGTGCTGACCGGCGGCTCGACCGGTCGAGCCGCCGGGATCAGGGGTTGAGCTGTCCGAGGAACCCGGCCAGTTCCGCCTCGAAGAGCGCCTCGGGATCGGTCAGTGCCCACCGCAGGTGGTTGAAGACCTCCATGGAGACCATCCCGTAGAGCATGGTCCAGCCGGCCAGGAAGACGTACGCCACCTCGGTCGGGACCTCGCCGTGCTGCTGGCGCAGCGGCCCGAGGCAGTCGGCCAGCCGCCGGTCGAGCAGCTCCGGCGGGGGTACCGGGAACGGTGCCCGGTGCCACAGGTCGAGGAAGGGGCGCATGAACACCGCGCCGAACCGGGCGCCGGGGTGGTTCTGGTCGGTGCAGCCCTCCTCGAAGGCGTCGATGCCGGGGGTGGGGGCGCCGAAGGCCAACCCGAACTCGGCCGGGTGTCGTACCGCCCAGTTCCGGAACGCCCGCGCCATCGCGGCGAGTTGGTCGGTCGGTTCCGCGCCGGCAGCGTCCCGGGCCGCCTCGACGTGCTGGCGCAGTTCGTCGTAGAGGTCCCCGGCCAACTGCACGACCAGGGCTTCGAGGCTCGGGAAGTAGCGGTAGATGGCCGGTGCGGTCATGCCCATCTCCCGGGCGATGGCCCGCAGTGAGATCGCCTGCGGCCCACCGGTCACCAGCAGGCGGCGTGCCCCGTCCTTGATCTCGGAGACGGTCGCGGTACGGAGGCGCTCCCGCCGGGTGGGCACTGTCATAGCGAACCCCCTTGACCTACGAAAACGGCCGTTGCCATAGTGAACGTTGTTCACTCGGATAACGCGACGTTACGGCACCGACCTTAGCGTCCGGTGGGAGGCCCGCAGCGATGTTTGCCTGGTGGGGACGGACGGTCGTCCGCGTCCGATGGGTGGTGCTCGCCGCCGCCCTGGTGCTCGCCGCCCTCGGGGTGGCCTGGGGGTCGGGGGTCTTCGGGTCGCTGACCGGCGGTGGCTTCGACGACCCGGCCAGCGAGTCGAGCCGGACCGAGCGGCAGATCACGGCGCAGCTCGGCAACCAGGGCGCCGACCTGGTCGTGCTCTACTCCAGCGCCAGCGTCGCGGTGGACCAGCCGGCGTTCCGCGCCCCGGTCACCGCCATCCTGGACCGGCTCCGCCAACACCCGGAGATCGCCAGCGTGAGCAGCTGGTACGAGACCGGGGCCCCGAACCTGCTCGCCACCGACCGGCACGCCACGTACGCGCTGGTACAGCTGCGCGCGACCGACCCGGACGAGCAGACCGACCGGTACGAGGAGCTGCGGCCGGCGCTGGACGCCCCGGGGGTCACCACCGAGGTCGGTGGCAACGTCGCCTTCCTCGCGGAGTCCAACCGGCAGACCACCGAGGACATCACCCGGGCCGAAACACTCTCGCTGCCGGTCCTGCTGGTGCTGCTCATCCTGATCTTCCGCGGCCTGGTCGCCGCCGCGACACCGCTGCTGGTCGGCGGCCTGGCGATCCTGGGCGCGTTCGTCGCGGTCCGGCTGATCAGCACGGTCACCGACGTCTCGGTCTTCGCGATCAACATCATCACCCTGATCGGGCTGGGCATGGCGGTCGACTACGCGCTCTTCGTGGTCGTACGCCGGTTCCGAGGAGCGGCGCCGGTCATCAACGTCATGATCCAGCGCACCATGGCGACCGCCGGCGGCAGGCGATCTCCGGTCTGATCATCGCGACGGCCCTGGGCCAGCCTGCTGATCTTCCCG
>NZ_JBNJMX010000003.1:0-564094 GCF_050936375.1 Plantactinospora sp. CA-290183
AGATGCCGATCGGCAGCCGCAGGCCGGGCGTGCCCATGATGTCCAGGTCGGCGTACGGCAGCACCGGCGGCAGCAGGCGGACCCGGGGCGCGGGCGCGCCGTGCCAGTTGCCGGAGACCGCCTTGACCAGCGCGTTCGTCTGCCCGCCTAGGCTGGCCAGCTCCGGCAGGACGGTCAGGAAGTGCAGGCTCTCCGCGGTGATGCCCCGGCCGGGCGACTTTTCCGGCACGTTCGCCGCCGACTTGCGGGAGACGATCGAGTCGGTCGGGTCACCGAGCCGCAGCTCCAGGCGGGAGCCGAAGAGGTCCCGGATCGCCGGCCGGAAGTCCATCCAGCGGGGCGCCGCGGCGACCACGTGCACGCCGTACGAGAGGCCCCGGGTGGCGATGTCGGTGACCAGCGGCTCCAGGTCGTCGTACTCGCCGCGCAGGGTCGGCCAGCCGTCCACGACCAGGAAGACGTCACCGAACGGGTCGGCTCCGACGCCGACCCCGTTCGCCGCGGCCCGCCGCTTGCGGTACGCCCCCATCGAGTCCACGCCGAGTTCGGCGAAGCGCTGCTCCCGGTCGGTGAGCAGGGTGGAGATCTCACCCACGGTACGGCGCACCGCCGCCGCGTCCGACCGGCCGGCGACCCCGCCGACGTGCGGCAGGTCGCGCAGCGAGGCCAGCGAGCCACCGCCGAAGTCGAGGCAGTAGATCTGCACCTCGGCCGGCGTGTGGGTGAGCGACAGGCCGCAGATCAGCGTCCGCAGCAGGCTCGACTTGCCGGACTGCGGACCGCCGACGATGGCGACGTGCCCGGCACCGCCCTCCAGGGAGAGCCAGAGCAGGTCACGGCGCTGGTCGTACGGCTTGTCGACGAGTGCCACCGGCACCTGGAGCGCGCCGTGCAGCTCGGGGTTGCCGAAGGTGAGCCCCCGGGCCGGGTCGGCGAGCACCGGGCCGAGGACCTCGTCCAGGGCCGGCGCCTGGGAGAGCGGGGGCAGCCAGACCTGGTGGGCCGGCGGGCCCTGGCCGACCAGCCGGGACACCATGATGTCGAGCAGGCTGGCCGCCTTGGAGTCCTCCGGGACGGGGGCCGGGGTCGCCGGCTTGACCGGCTCCGGCACGGGTACGAAGTGGGTGGAGTAGGAGAGCAGTCGCGGACCGGACTGGCCCTGCGCGCCGACGCCGGCGACGCTGCTCTTGTGGTACGGGCCGGAGACGTACGCGGCCTTGAACCGGATCAGCGGCTCGGTGCCGAACTTGAGGTAGCCGTGGCCCGGGGCGCGGGGCAGCTCGAAGGCGTCCGGTACGCCCAGCACCGCCCGGGACTCCAGTGCCGAGAAGGTCCGCAGACCGACCCGGTACGACAGGTGGGTGTCCAGGCCGCGCAGCCGGCCCTCCTCCAGCCGCTGCGAGGCGAGCAGCAGGTGTACGCCGAGCGACCGGCCCAGCCGGCCGATCTGCACGAAGAGGTCGATGAAGTCGGGCTTGGCGGAGAGCAGCTCGGAGAACTCGTCACAGATGATCATCAGCGACGGCAGCGGGGCGAGCGCGGCACCGCCGGAGCGGGCCTTGTCGTAGTCCCGCAGGCTGGCGAAGTTGCCCGCCCGGCGGAGCAGCTCCTGCCGGCGGATCATCTCACCGTTGATCGCGTCGACCATGCGGTCGACCAGGGGCAGCTCGTCGGCGAGGTTGGTGATGACCGCGGCGGTGTGCGGCAGCCGGTCCAGCGAGGCGAAGGTGGCGCCACCCTTGAAGTCGACCAGGACGAAGTTGAGCGACTCGGAGGAGTGCGTCGCCGCCAGGCCGAGCACCAGGGTGCGGAGCAGTTCGGACTTGCCGGAACCGGTGGCGCCGATGAGCAGGCCGTGCGGGCCCATGCCGTCCTGGGCGGACTCCTTGAGGTCCAGCTCGATCGCGCCGCCGTCGGCGCCCACGCCGATCGGCACCCGCAGCTTGTCCCGGTTGGGGCGGGGTGCCCAGCCCTGCGCGGTGCTGAAGTTCTCCGGGTCGCCGACACCGAGCAGTTCGCCGAGGGTCATCTCGGTGGCCAGCGGGGCGTCCGAGGAGCCCTTCGAGGCCGCCGCGAGCCGCAGCGGGGCGAGCCGCCGGGCGACCGCCTCGGCCTCCTCGATGGTGAGCCGGTCCGGGGTGCCGACCTCGGCCTGCCCGTCCATCGAGAAGGTGTTCAACCGGCCGCCGGCGATCTCCAGCACCAGGGTGGCCCGGTCCAGCAGCCGGGGCGGCGAGCTGTCCAGGTCGATGATGGTGACGGCGTCGATGCCGCTGTCCCCGGCCAGGTAGCTGGCGCCGTTGAGGTCACCGCCGTCGAGCACGATCACCACGTGCGGGCCGTCGGTCGCCGGGCCGGACGGGCTGAACCGGGACCGGTTGCCGACCACGTCGTCGATGAGCTTCTCCAGCTCGACCGCCGAGCTGGCGACCAGGCGTACCGCGCCGAGCGCGTCGGTCTTGACCGGGTGGTGGACGTGCGGCAGCCACTTGGCCCACTCCCACCGGGCCCGCCGCTCGGGGCCGGCGCAGATCGCGATCAGCAGCTCCTCGGGGGCGTGGAAGACCGAGAGCTGGGCGACCACCGCCCGGGCCAGCGCCTGGGGCGGCCCACCGGTCGGTTCGGCGGTGGCGAACTCGCGCCCCTGCGGCCCGCTGCGGATGAAGACCCGGGCGAAGCCGCGCATGCTCAGCGCCACCGGCAGGTCCGGCACCACCGAGTACGCGTCGAGGAACCGGCGCAGCGCGCCGGCGGTCATCGGTTCGAGGTCCTCCAGCGGACGGGTGACCGGCGGCACGAGCGGGGTGGCCAGGGTCTGCGGGCCGACCGCGACCCGCACGACGCCGAAGTCCCCGTCGCTCGGGCGGCGTTCCCAGACCCGGTGACTGCCCACAGTGGACCAGAGCTGGGCCGGGTCGGGGTGCCGGTAGAACAACCCGGCGCGCTGCTTGGCGGCGGTCTCCCGGACCCGGCGCCGCAGGGTGGCGAGGTGTCGCAGGTATTCGCGGCGGGCCGCCATCATCTCGGACTTCTTCGGCGAGCCCGAGGAACTGCCCCAGGAGGAGGCGACCATGGCGAGCGAGGAGATGCCGAACATGGCGCCGACGACGTACGAGTAGGTGCCGCCGCCGCGGCCGAACATCATCGCCATCGCGACGGAGCCGCCGAGCATCGGCAGCACCATCATCATCTGCTGCCAGCGCCCGCCGGTCGCCTGCGGGATCTCCGGCGGCGCCTCGACCGCCAGCTCGCCGGTCGGGATGTCCGGTGCCGGTCGCCGTGGCGGGCGCTTGATGACGACGGTGCTCACCGCACGTCCCCAACCCGCCGCGCCACCTCGGCAACCCGGCCCTGACCGGCGGAAATCCGCGCACCAGGGCCGTAACGCGGTTGCCCGCCGCCGGGCCGCACGGCCCCGGCGGCGCGGCGTCCACCGCGCCCGCAGTGGCTACCCGTGTCCATCTGAGACCTCCCCGCTAAGGCCACGCCAACTGGAAGAGTGGACGACGTCGGCGGGCCGTGCGACGACCTGCGTCGCGAATGTCCTCGTGCTCGGTCGGACGAGCACGACCCATCCTAGGTAAAGTGCGGTCGTCCGCGCAGCCATGGGTTGCCCCCTCGATGGAGGACTGTCGATGAGTACCGGGCTCGCCCGCGTCACGATCAGCGCGCCGCAACGACGGGTGGATGTCGCCCTGCCCGAACACCTCCCGTTGGCCGAGCTCCTGCCCGAGGTGCTGCGGCACGCCGGCGAGGGGTTGGCCGACGACGGCGAGAAGCACGGCGGGTGGTTGTTGCGCCGTACCGACGGGGCCGCTCTCGCGGCGGGCCAGGCGCTGCTGCCGCAGGGGGTGCGCGACGGCGACGTCCTGCACCTGGTGCCGGCCCGCGCACAGTGGCCGGAGCTGGAGTACGACGACGTGGTCGAGGCGATCGCGGACGGGGCCCGGCGCCGCGGCAGCGCCTGGTCCGGACTGAACACCCGGGCCGCGACACTCAGCGCCGCCGGCGGGCTGCTCGCCGTCGGGCTCTTCGCGGTGGTCGGCGGCGGGCCGGGCTGGGACCTGGGCACGTTCGTCGCGCTCGGCGCCGCCGTCGTGCTGTCGCTGGCCGCCGTGGTGGCCTCCCGGGCGTACGGGGACGCGACGGCCGGCGCCGCGCTGGGCGGCTACGCGCTGCCGTACGCCTTCTTCGGCGGCGCCCTGCTGGTCGCCTCCGGTGACCCGGCCGGCGTGCTCAGGCCGGTCGCCTGGCTCGGCGCCCCGGAGGTGCTGGCCGGCTCGGTCGCGCTGCTGCTGGTCGCCGTGCTCGGCATGGTCGGGGTGGCCGCCGGGCTGCGGGTCTACGCCGCGGGTGTCGCCGTCGGGCTGCTCGGCGCGCTCACCGCGCTGGCCGGTTTCGTGCTCTCGGCCGCCGGCGCCGCCGCCCTGCTGATGGCGGTGCTGGTCTGCGCCATCGGCATGCTGCCGCTGCTGGCGATCCGGTTCGGCAAGCTGCCGATGCCGCCGATCACCCTGCCCACCGGGGCGGAGGCGGCCGAGGGGTTCACCACGGCCACCTCGACGCCGGCCCAGACCGGTGCGCGGGAGCGGCCGGACCGCAACCGGGTCTTCGCGGCGGTGGCGCGTACCGAGGAGATGCTCACCGGGATGCTGATCGGGCACGCGGTGCTGGCGGTGGCGGCGTCCGTGCTGCTGGTCGCGTCCGGCGGGGTCGGTGGCCGGCTGCTGGTGGCGGTCTCGGCGGCGGGCCTGCTGCTGCGCTCCCGGCTCTTCGTCACGATTCGGCAACGGGTGCCGCTGGTGGTCGCCGGGGTCGCCTCGTTCACCGTGCTCGGCATCGCCCTGGCGGGCCGGCTCGGCGAACTCGGCCTGCTCGGGCTGGCGGCCGGCGCCCTGGTGCTCGCGCTGGTGGTGGTCGCGGGTGGGGCGACCTACTCGCAGCGCCCGCCGACGCCGTACCTGGGTCGGGCCGCCGACATCCTCGACACCCTGATGGTGGTGGCGGTGGTCCCGGTGGCCTGCGCGGTGCTGGGGCTCTACGGCCGGGCTCGCGGCCTGCTCGGCTGATCGCGGGCCGCCCCGGCCCGCCCGGCTGATCCCGACTCATCCCGATCACGCGATTGTCGCCGAGACCGGACCGGTCTCGGCGACAATTTCATGATCGGGCGTGGGCCCCGGTGGTGTGCCGGGGCGCACGGCTCAGTGCGGCGACTCGCCCCGCTCGGCGGCCTCCTGCTGGCGCCGGTAGGACGCCCGGATCTCCGCCTCGGCCTCGGTACGGCCGACCCAGGTGGCGCCCTCGACCGATTTGCCCGGCTCCAGATCCTTGTAGACCTCGAAGAAGTGCTGGATCTCCAGCCGGTCGAACTCGCCGAGGTGGTGGATGTCGCGCAGGTGCTCCTGCCGCGGATCCTCGTACGGCACGCAGAGGACCTTGTCGTCCCCGCCCTTTTCGTCGGTCATCCGGAACATGCCGATGGTCCGGCACCGGATGAGGCAGCCTGGAAACGTGGGTTCGGGTACGAGCACCAGCGCGTCGAGCGGATCGCCGTCCTCGCCCAGCGTGCCCTCGATGAAACCGTAGTCCGCCGGGTACTGGGTGGACGTGAAGAGGGTGCGGTCCAGCCGGATCCGGCCGGTCGCGTGGTCCACCTCGTATTTGTTGCGGTGACCCTTCGGGATCTCAACCGTGACGTCGAAATCCATCTCGCACGCTCCCTCGTCTGCCGGCGCTGGCCTACGGAACACAACGGTGCGCACCGGCACAGGGTGACCTCGCGACCCAAGTGTCGCGCCGGCCGCCCCGCGGTGCTCGGACCAAAGTAGTGTCGCCTAGGCGGAACCGGACGGGGAGGAGGGGCGGGTGGGGAGTGAAGATTCACACTCGGGCCTGACGGGCGAAGGTCAGTCGGAGCAGCCGCCGCGCGGTCGCGTGGTCGTGCCGGGCGCCAGCGGGCCGCAGCCCGGCCCGGCTTCCGGACCACAGGTCGGCCCGCAGTCCGGCCCGGCTTCCGGGCCGCAGTCCGGCCCGGCCTCCGGATCACAGTCCGGCCCGGCCTCCGGACCGCAGTCCGGCTCGGTCAATGGACCGCCGCCATGGCCGGCCAGTGGGCCGCAGCCGCACCCGGCCAGTGGGCCGCAGCCGGGGCCGGGTGGTGGACCCCGGCAGGGCCAGGGCGATCGACCCCAGCCCGGCCAGGCCGGCGGACCGCAGGGCGGCCCGAATTCCGCACCGGCACGTGGCCGGGCGGTGGTGCCGTTGCCGGCCTCGCTGCCGATCCCGCCGTCGAACGGGTCGATGCCCGCACCGGGTCACCCGGCTCCGGCCGCACCGGCGTCGGGCCACCCGGCTCCGGCCGCGCCGCCGGCGTACCCGAATCCGGCCGCGTCGCCCGGACAGCAGGGGCCGGCATCGACACCGGGGCAGCAGGGCCCGGCCGGAGCGCCGCCGCCGTACCCGAACCCGGCGGCACCGCCGGCACACGCCCGCGCCTGGCCGACCAACCCGCCGGTCGTCCCGGCCGGCGGGCCGCCACCGGCCGCGCAACCGCCCGCCCAGCCGCCGCCGGCCGAGGACCCGCCGGTGGGCCGGCGGCGCCGGCGTACCCTGATCGTCGCGCTCGCCGCCGTGCTGGTCCTCGGGCTCGCGGCGGCCGGGGTGGTCGTGGTCCGGCCCGGTCCGGTGGACGGTTGGCTGGGCGGCGACCGGGCGGCCACGCAGGCCGGGCCCGACCTCGCCGAACCGCCGCCCCCGCCGGTGCTCACGGCCGCCGGGAACAGCGCCCCGGCGCCGACCCCCGACGGGGTACGCGCCGCGCTGGCCCCGCTGCTCAGCAGCTCCGTGCTCGGCGACGACGTGAACATCTCCGTGGTCGACGCGGTGAGCGACCAGCCGCTCTTCGAGCGCGGCCAGGACAAGCCCCTGGTGCCCGCCTCGACGACCAAGCTGGTCACCGCCGTCACCGTGTTGGCCGCCCGAGGCCCGGCCCACCGGATCGCCACCCGGGTGGTGGCCGGGGAGAACCCGGGCGAGGTCGTGGTCATCGGAGCCGGCGATCCGACACTGGCGGTCGACGAGACCGGCTGGTACCCCGGGGCGGGGCGGCTGGACCGGCTCGCCACGCAGGTCAAGAAGGCGCTCGGCGGTACGGCACCGACGAAGGTGACGGTGGACGGGAGCCTCTTCCCCGGCCCGAACGTCGGCCCGGGATGGGACTCCGACGCCCACACCGGCGGATTCGGGGCGGTGATCACCGCGTTGATGGTCGACGGTGCCCGGCTCGACCCGAAGGACCAGGGCCGGGGTCAGGCACGGTCACAGAACCCGGACCTGGCGGCCGGCCGGGCCTTCGCCGGCAAGCTGGGACTGCCCGGTTCCGCGGTGAGCAGGGGCAGCGCTCCCGCCGGTTCCGCCACGGCGCCGGTCGCCGCGACCAGCGCCAGCCCCTCCGCCACGGCGGCGCCCGGTACCGAGCTGGGTCGGGTGGAGTCGCCGCCGATGATCCGGTTGGTGGAGTTCATGCTCCGGGAGAGCGACAACGTGGTTGGCGAGGCGCTCGCCCGGCAGGTGGCGCTCGCCCGCGGCAAGCCGGGCTCCTTCGACGGCGCGGGCGAGGCGATGGATGCGGTGGTGGCCGAACTCGGACTGCCCGAGGCGCAGACCGCGCTCTCCGACGGCAGCGGCCTGTCCCGCCGCAACCGGATCACCCCGGGGCTGCTGACCGAACTGCTCTCCCGGGCCGCCGACGGGAGCCGGCCGGAACTCGCGGGAGTCTTCCCCGGCCTGCCGGTGGCCGCCTGGTCGGGCACCCTGGAGGACCGCTTCGGCCCGTCCGGCGGCGCTTCCCCCGGCACGGCCACGGGGAGCGGCGCCGGCGTGGTACGGGCCAAGACCGGCACCCTCAGCGGGGTACACGCGATCTCCGGCGTGGTGACCACGGCGGAGGGCCGACTGCTCGCCTTCGCGGTACTCGCCAACGGGGTGCCCGGCGGGCCCGACCAGGCACAGCCGGCGCTGGACCGGATCGCGGACGCCCTGGCCGCCTGCGGCTGCCGCTGACGGCCACCCGCCGCCACAGGCGTTAGGAAGGGGCCCTTCCTATACACAAAGCGATAGGAAGGGCCCCTTCCTTACACCCCGCTCGGGGTGTGCCGGCGCGGGTACGGTGGACGCATGGCGCAGTTCGTGGACTGGGATCTGGCCGCCGCCACCGCCGGGGCGCTGGGAAAATCAGGCCCCCGGGTCTCCTATGACGAGGCCACCGAGGTGGTGGCCGACCTCCGGCGGCTGACCGACGAGGCCGCCAGCCACGTGCTGGACTACACCGGTCTGCGGGCCCAGGTCGCCCACCCACCGGTACGGGTGGTGGACCGGCGCGACTGGGCGGCCACCAACATCGCCGGTCTCCGTGAGGTGATCACCCCGCTGATCAACCGGCTCTCCGGCGAGAAGCCGCCCGGGGTCCTCACCGACAGCATCGGCTCGCGGCTGACCGGCGTACAGGCCGGTACGGTGCTGGCGTACCTCTCCGGCCGGGTGCTCGGCCAGTACGAGGTCTTCTCCGCCGACCCCGGCCAGTTGCTGCTGGTCGCGCCGAACATCGTCGAGGTCGAGCGGAAGTTGCAGGCGGTGCCGAGGGACTTCCGGCTCTGGGTCTGCCTGCACGAGGTCACCCACCGCACGCAGTTCACCGCCGTGCCGTGGATGCGCGGGCACTTCCTCGGCGAGGTGCAGGCCTTCGTCGACGCGTCGCAGGCCGGTGGTGAGCACGTCCTGGAGCGGCTGCGCCGGGGCGTCGGGACGCTCTCCGACGCGATCCGCAACCCGGAGAGCCGGGCCAGCGTGCTGGACATCGTGCAGACGCCCGGCCAACGCGCCGTACTGGACCGGTTGACCGCACTGATGACGCTGCTGGAGGGGCACGCCGAGTTCGTCATGGACGGGGTCGGGCCGGGGGTGATCCCGTCCGTGGAGACGATCCGGGCGCGGTTCAACCGCCGTCGCGAGACGGGCAACCCGCTGGAGAAGGCGATCCGCAAGCTGCTCGGGGTCGATGTGAAGATGCGCCAGTACGCCGAGGGCCGCAAGTTCGTGCACGGCGTGGTGGAGCGGGTCGGCATGGAGGGCTTCAACCGGATCTTCAGCTCGCCGTTGACCCTGCCCCGGCTGGAGGAGCTCTCCGACCCGGACGCGTGGGTGGCCCGGGTGCACGGCCCGGTCGGCCCCGTCGCGTCCGCCGGTTGACCGAGGCCGCGCCGTGGCCGCCGTGCCGCCGCCGGTCGCGGCCGTCCGGGTCGCGGTCCGGCGGGCCCTGACCGGGGTACGCCGGGACCGGCCGGTGCTGGTCGCCTGCTCCGGTGGTGCCGACTCGCTCGCCCTGGCCGAGGCCACCGCGTTCGTGGCGCCCCGGCTGGGGATCCCGGCCGGGCTGGTCACCGTCGACCACCGGCTGCAACCGGGCTCGGACCGGCGGGCCGAGGCGGTGGTCGGGTGGGCCTCCGGCGCGGGGTTCGCCCCGGCCGAGGTGGCGGTCGTCGAGGTGGCCGGCCGGCCGGGCGGGCCGGAGGCGGCGGCCCGGCAGGCCCGGTACGAGGCGCTGGTCGAGGTGGCCCGCCGGCACGACGCGACGACGGTGCTGCTCGGGCACACCCGCGACGACCAGGCCGAGACGATGCTGCTGGCGCTGGCCCGGGGCGCCGGCCCCCGGGGTCTCGCCGGCATGCCGGTGACCCGGGAGCTGGCCGGCGTGACGCTGTGCCGCCCGCTGCTTGAGATCTCCCGCGAGCAGACCCGCAAGGCGTGCGCGGTGCTCGGGCTGACCCCGTGGGAGGACCCGCACAACACCGACGACCGGTACGCCCGGGCCCGGGTCCGGGCCGACGTGCTGCCGGCGCTGGTGGCGGCGCTCGGTCCGGCCGTGCTCGACAACCTGGCGCGCAGTGCCCGGCTGCTCGGGGCGGACAACGCGGCGCTGGACGCGCTGGCCGCCACCGCCTACGACCGGGCCCGTGCCGCCTGTCGAGAGGCCGCCGACGGGCCCCGTGCGGTGGCCGACGCGGCGGCCGGTGGACTGGCCGTACCGGTGCTCGCCGGGCTGCCGGCCGCGGTGCGTACCCGGGTGCTGCACCGGTACGCCCGGGAGTTGGGTGCGCCGCCGGCCGCACTGTCGCACCGGCACGTCGACGCGCTGGACGCCCTGGTGACGGCGTGGCGCGGGCAGGGGCCGGCGTACCTGCCGGGTGGGATCCGGGTCGTCCGGCGCGGCGCGGTGCTCAGCACCGGGGAAAGCGCGGCCACGGGTCACCGGGGGTCGCCGGGCGGGCCTGAGTCGCCGGGCGGGCACGGGGTGCCGGGCCAGGGTGCGGCGCCGGAGCGGCGGGCGGTTCCCGGGGCGCCGGAGTGGATCGAGGCACCGGCGCCGGAGTAGACATGGGGCATGCCGCACCCTCGCCAGCCGCTCTTCGCGCCGCACGGCGCGGTCGCCACCAGCCAGCCGCTCGCCGCCGCCGCCGGACTCGCGGTGCTGCGTCGGGGCGGCAACGCCGTCGACGCCGCCCTGGCCACCGCGATCACCCTGACGGTGGTCCAGCCCGGTTCCAACGACATCGGCGGTGACCTGTTCGCGATCGTCTGGGACGGGCGCCGGCTGCACGGGCTGAACGCCTCGGGGCGCTCGCCCGCCGGGCTGACCCGGGAGATGGTGCTCGTCGCGAACGGCGGCCGGGGCGCGGAGCCGACCCCGGCGCACGGCGGCGCCCAGGCCACCGGCCCGGCGATGCCGGCCCGGGGCTGGCTGCCGGTGACCGTACCCGGAGGGCCGGCGGGCTGGCGTGACCTGCACGACCGGTTCGGCAGCCTCCCCTTCGCCGACCTCTTCACCGACGCGATCGGCTACGCCGAGCACGGCTTCCCGGTGTCGCCGAACGTCGCCGCCGGCTGGGCCCGCTCGGTACTGGCGTACGCCGAGCTGGCCGGCGCCCCGGCGGCCGGTGCGGAGTTCGCCGAGTGGGGCCGGGTCTTCACCGTCGACGGCGGGCGGGCGCCCCGGGCCGGCGAGCGGTGGCGCAACCCCGACGCGGCGGGGACGCTGCGCCGGCTCGCCGCCACCGGCACGGCGGACTTCTACTCGGGCGGGATCGCCGAGGCGCTGGTCGGTCACGCGGCGCGCACCGGTGGCCTGCTCGACGCGGACGACCTGACCGGGCACACCTCCACCTGGGTGGATCCGGTACGGGCCGGCTACCGGGGGTACGACGTGTGGGAGCTGCCGCCCAACGGCCAGGGGGTGGCGGCGCTGCTCGCCCTCAACATCCTGGACGGGGTGGAGCCGGCCGCCATGTCGCCGGCCGAGCGGCTGCACTGGCAGATCGAGGCGACGAAGCTCGGTTTCGCCGACGCGCACGCGTACGTGGCCGATCCGGAGCGGGTGGCGGTGCCGACCGCCGAACTGCTCACCCCGGAGTACGCGGCGGCCCGCCGGGCGCTGGTCACGCCCCGGGCCGGCACTCCGGCCCCGGGTGATCCGGCCCTGGGCGGCACCGTCTACCTCTGCGCCGCCGACTCCGCCGGGATGATGGTGAGCCTGATCCAGTCGAACTACCTGGGCTTCGGGTCGTTCGTGGTGCCGCCCGGTCTCGGTTTCGGCCTGCAGAACCGGGGCGCCGGATTCAGCCTCGACCCGGCCCACCCCAACGTGGTCGCGCCGGCGAAGCGGCCGTTCCACACCATCATTCCGGGCTTCCTGACCCGCGGCGGTGCGCCGGTGGGCCCGTTCGGGGTGATGGGCGGGCACATGCAGCCGCAGGGGCACGTACAGCTCGTCTCGTCCACGGTGGACGGCGGGCTCGACCCGCAGGCCGCGCTGGACCACCCGCGCTGGTACTGGCACGCGGGCCGCTCGGTGCTGGTCGAGCCCGCGCTGCTGGCCGACGACGCCGGCCGGGACGCGGTCGCGGAGCTGCGCTCGCGCGGCCACGAGATCACCGTGGAGGCCGACCCGTCCGCCTTCGGGTACGGCCAGGCGATCTGGCGGCTGCCCGAGGGCGGGTACGTGGCCGGCTCGGAGCCCCGGGCGGACGGCTGCGCGACCGGCTTCTGACCCCCGGGGTGGCCGGACGCTCCGGTCACCCCGGGGGGCTGCCCGCGTCCTGCGGGACCCGGTCCCGGAAGGTGGCCCGGTAGGCCTGCGGGGTGGCGCCGAGCCGGCGGGCGAAGTGGTGCCGCAGGGTGGCGGCGTCACCGAAGCCGGCCCGCGCGGCCACCGCCTCGACGCCGAGTTCGGTCTCCTCCAGCAGCCGCCGGGCCAGCAGGATCCGCTGGTTGGTGATCCAGTCGTGCGGTGTGGTGCCGGTCTCGGCCCGGAACCGGCGGGCGAAGGTACGCGGGGCCATGTGCGCCCGCCCGGCCAGGTCGTCGACGGTCAGTTGCTGGTCGAGGTGGCTGACCAGCCAGCTGAGTACGGGTTCCAGGGTGGGTGCCGCCGGCGTACGCGGCATGGGTGCCTCGATGTACTGCGCCTGCCCGCCGTCGCGGTGCGGCGGCACCACCATCCGGCGGGCGAGCTTGGTGGCGAGCGCCGAGCCGTGCTCCTGGCGGACCAGGTGCAGGGAGGCGTCGATCCCGGCGGCGGTGCCGGCGCTGGTCAGCAGGTTGCCGTCCTGCACGTAGAGCGAGTTGCAGCGGACCCGGGCCAGCGGGAACATCTCTTCCAGCTCGTCGGCGTGCCGCCAGTGGGTGGTGCACTCGCGCCCGTCGAGCAGGCCGGCCGCGCCGAGCACGAAGGCGCCCGAGCAGACGCTGAGCACGTACGCGCCGCGGGCGTCGGCCCGGCGCAGCGCCGCCAGGACCGCGTCCGGGACCGGTGCGCCGATGCTGTGCGCCGGGACGGCCACCAGGTCGGCGTCCGTGGTCGGGCCGAGGTCGGCGTGCGGTACGAGCCCGAAGCCGGAGGCGGTGCGCACCGGTCCGCCGTCGACGGTGCAGATGTCGAAGCGGTAGCCGGGGAAGCCGTCGGCGGTCCGGTCGGTGCCGAAGACCTCGCAGAGCACCCCGAGTTCGAAGGCGGCGACGTTGTCCAGGGCGATCACGGCGACGTTGCGCAACATGGCGGAAGCGTACCGGGTAAGTGGCAGAAATTCGATGGTGTCTGGCAATGCTGCCACTGTCTGGCTCCGGAACGGCGGACGACACTGGACACCGAAAGCCGATGCGCATCGGCGGCGAACCACAGAAACCAGCTGGTCCGGGATCCCGGGAGACCGGGTACGGGCCACGGAGACCGGAAGGTCACGCCGCCATGGAACTCTTCGTCCTGCTCTTCTTCGCCGTTCTCGTCCTCGCCTCCGCCCTCGGGTTCACCGCCGACAGCCGGGACTCGGCCGACTGGAAGCCGACCACCGGGGGCCGGCGTTGGTCGGCACGCCACTGACCTCGCGCCGGGACGGGAGCGAGTGCCTGGCCAGCCGGGGCGCGGCCCGCGCGAAGGGGCCGCCCCGGCGACGGGCCCGAACCGGCGTACGGCAGGCTAGGCGCATGGCTCAGGGCTCCTGGTATGACGCCGATATCGACCACGTGATCATCTCGGAGGAACAG
This sequence comes from Plantactinospora sp. CA-290183, assembly GCF_050936375.1. Lineage (NCBI taxonomy): Bacteria > Bacillati > Actinomycetota > Actinomycetes > Micromonosporales > Micromonosporaceae > Plantactinospora > Plantactinospora sp. CA-290183. The sequence goes on from NZ_JBNJMX010000003.1 coordinate 13,594, forward strand.
ATTCGGGAAAAGATCGCGGAACTGGCCAAGGAGGTGTCGGCGGACTACGCGTCGGCCCCCGAGGGACTCCTGCTGGTGTGCGTCCTCAAGGGCGCGGTGATGTTCGTGGCCGACTTCGCCCGGGCGCTCGGCCGGCACGGGCCGCCGGTCGAACTGGAGTTCATGGCCCTCTCCTCGTACGGGCAGGCCGCCACCTCCTCCGGGGTGGTGCGGATCCGCAAGGACCTGGACCGGGAGATCGCCGGCCGGCACGTGATCGTGGTCGAGGACATCGTCGACTCGGGGCTGACGCTCTCCTGGCTGCTGCGCTACCTGGAGTCCCGGGAGGCGGCCAGCGTCGAGGTGGTCGCGCTGTTCCGCAAGCCGGACGCGATCCAGGTCGCGGTGCCGGTGAAGTACGTCGGGTTCGACATCCCGAGCGAGTTCGTCGTCGGCTACGGGCTCGACTTCGCCGAGCGCTACCGGGAGCTGCCCTACGTGGGGGTGCTCAAGCCCGAGGTCTACGCCCGCAGCTGACTCCGGCCGGCGTTCGACCCGCTTCCTGAGCGCGTTCTCAGCCCGGACCGGAGCCGTCGCCCACCGCTGCGAGGTTGTTTCCGGCACCCGTCCGCGCGGCTCCCCCGGCGCGTCGGTCCGGCCGCTGTCCCGCGCCGGCCACCCGGTACGTCTGGTTGGTCCTGGTTGCCAGACGGGAAATATAGAGCCTACGTACAGCGCGCTCCCAGGAAACGCGGTTACGGTATGCGGTGGTGGCGGTGGCGCTGGCGAAGCTTCCCTCGGTCCGGCGCCATCCCGGCACACGGGTGCGGGTGAACCTGCCCGCCGAGGGCTCGCAGGCTCGCTCCTCGCGCCCACGGTGTACCGTCGAATGACCGTGGCGCGGTGTCAGAGCGCCCGGCGTCGAGGCCGGCCCGCAGGGGACGGTTTCGGCCGTCGCTCCGGCGGCGAACGCAGGTAACCAGACGGTCAGGACGTCGATCAGGAGGGTCCGGGCGTTACGGCGCTCGACAACAGCATGGAACGTACGCGTTTCTTCCGCCGCCCGGTGGTCTGGATCATCCTGGTGATCATCGGCGCGATAGGGCTCAGCTCATTCTTCAGTGGTGGCCCGAGCTATCACCAGGTCGAGACGAACGTGGTCCTCGACCAGCTCAACAAGGGCGGCATCGAGAAGGTCAACTTCCAGGACAAGGAGCAGACGCTCCAGCTCGACCTGGCACAGAAGGCCAAGTTCGGTGACACCGACACCGACAAGATCCAGGCTCAGTTCCCGGCCGAGGTCGGCGACGAGATCTGGAACCAGGTCACCGCGGCGAAGGCGGCCGGCAAGATCACCGGCGCGACCGACACCGAGGTCTCCGGCGACAACGTCTTCGTGACGCTGCTGGTCAACCTGCTGCCGATCGCCATCCTGGTGATCCTGCTGCTGCTCTTCATGTCGCAGATGCAGGGTGGCGGGTCCCGGGTGCTCAACTTCGGCAAGTCCAAGGCGAAGATGATCACTAAGGACACCCCGAAGACCACCTTCGCCGACGTGGCGGGCTCCGCGGAGGCCGTCGAGGAACTGCACGAGATCAAGGATTTCCTGCAGAACCCGGCGAGGTACCAGGCCCTCGGCGCCAAGATCCCCAAGGGTGTGCTGCTCTTCGGCCCGCCCGGTACGGGTAAGACGCTGCTGGCGCGGGCCGTGGCCGGCGAGGCCGGGGTGCCGTTCTACTCGATCTCCGGTTCCGACTTCGTCGAGATGTTCGTCGGTGTCGGTGCGAGCCGGGTGCGCGACCTCTTCGAGCAGGCCAAGGCGAACGCGCCGGCCATCGTCTTCGTCGACGAGATCGACGCGGTCGGCCGGCACCGTGGCGCCGGCATGGGTGGCGGCCACGACGAGCGCGAGCAGACGCTCAACCAGCTCCTCGTCGAGATGGACGGCTTCGACACCAAGGGCGGCGTGATCCTGATCGCCGCGACCAACCGGCCGGACATCCTCGACCCGGCACTGCTGCGCCCCGGCCGGTTCGACCGGCAGATCGCGGTGGACACCCCGGACATGGAGGGCCGCAAGGCGATCCTTCGGGTGCACGCCAAGGGCAAGCCCTTCGCGCCGGACGTCGACCTCGACGCGGTGGCGCGGCGTACCCCGGGCTTCACCGGTGCCGACCTGGCCAACGTGATCAACGAGTCGGCGCTGCTGACCGCCCGGGGCGACAAGCGGGCGATCTCGAACGACGCGCTGGAGGAGTCGATCGACCGGGTGGTGGCCGGCCCGCAGCGGCGGACCCGGGTGATGAGCGACAAGGAAAAGAAGATCACCGCCTACCACGAGGGCGGGCACGCGCTGGTGGCCTGGGCGCTGCCGCACTCCGCCCCGGTGCACAAGGTGACGATCCTCTCCCGCAGCCGCTCGCTGGGGCACACCCTGGTGCTGCCCACCGAGGACAAGTACACCCAGACCCGCGCCGAGATGATCGACACCCTGGCGTACGCGCTGGGTGGCCGGGCCGCCGAGGAACTCGTCTTCCACGAGCCGACCACCGGTGCCAGCAACGACATCGAGAAGGCCAGCGCGCTGGCCCGGGCGATGATCACGCAGTACGGCATGAGCTCCAAGCTCGGCGCCATCAAGTACGGCACCGGCGGGGACGAGCCCTTCCTGGGCCGCAACATGGGCCACGAGCGGGACTACTCCGACTCGGTGGCCGCCGAGATCGACGCGGAGATGCGTTCGCTGATCGAACTGGCCCACGACGAGGCCTGGGAGATCCTGGTCGAGTACCGGGACGTCCTCGACAACCTCGTGCTGGAGCTGATCGAGAAGGAGACGCTCTCCACCGCCGACATGGCCCGGATCTGCGCCCGGGTGGTCAAGCGGCCGCCGATGGCGCCGTACAACGGGTTCGGCAAGCGGCAGCCGTCGACCGAGCCGCCGGTGCTCACCCCGGCCGAGAAGGAGAGCCTCAAGGCTCAGGCCGAGGCGGACGGCGTCCAGGCGACGGTCGGGGGCAACCACAATCCCTCGCCCAACTCGGACGGCACCCACTGAACGATCCGACCAGCGATCAGGCCGCCGGCGATTTTGCCGGCGGCCTGCCCGTGTCCAGCCCCGCGGCAGCGGCCGTTCCCAGCGAGGCGGTCTCCTCCACCGAACCGGACGACGAGCTGGACTACCTCGCCGCCCGGCTGATCAACGGCCGGCTCGGCGGTCGCCCCGTCGAGCAGACCATGGACCTGGCCCGGATCGAGAAGGCGGTCCGGGAGATCCTGATCGCCGTCGGCGAGGACCCCGACCGCGACGGGCTGGTGCAGACGCCGGCCCGGGTCGCCCGGGCGTACGCCGAACTCTTCGCCGGGCTGCGGGTCGACCCCGCCCAGGTGCTCAGCACCACCTTCGAGGCCAACCACGAGGAGCTGGTGCTGGTCCGGGACATCGACGTGATGAGCCTCTGCGAACACCACCTGCTGCCGTTCCGGGGCTCGGCGCACATCGGCTACATCCCCGGCGAGCACGGCCGGATCACCGGCCTGTCCAAGCTGGCCCGCCTGGTCGAGGTCTACGCCCGGCGGCCCCAGGTGCAGGAGCGGCTCACCACGCAGATCGCCGACCTGCTGATGGCGAAGCTCGAACCGCGCGGCGTCCTCGTGGTGCTGGAGTGCGAGCACATGTGCATGGCGATGCGCGGCATCCAGAAGGCGGGCGCGAAGACCATCACCTCGGCCGTGCGCGGAGTGTTCCAGCGGGACGCCAAGTCGCGCGCCGAGGCGATGTCCCTGATCATCCACTCCTGACCCGGGGCGGCCGCCCGGACCGGCCCGCCCGGCGGGCGGGGAGTCAGTTGCGTAGGGCGGCCACGCCGACCAGGCAGACGGCGGCGAGCACCACCAGCAGGACCAGCGCCGCCGACCCGTACAGCAGGAGGAATCGCCGCCAGTCGGCCGGCCAGGGCAGCGGCCCCATGCCGGCCGGGAACGTCGCGGCGTCGGCGGCGTCGGCCGCCGCCCGGGCCTCCCGCAGCGCCGCCAGGACCGCCTCCGGACCGGCCGCCATCGCCTGCCCGGCCGCCGCCACCTCCGGCTCCGACGGCAGCAGCTCCCGCTCCGGTACGCCCAGCGCGCGCAGCCGGGTCTGTTGCGGCACCAGTCGGGCCCGTACCCCGGTCAGCTCCTGCCGAGCGCTCTGCACCCCCTGTGCCTGCTGCCCGGCGGCACTGGTCGCGGCCTGCCGGACGGCGTCGAGCCGTCGCGCCGCCGCGAGGTAGTCCTGCCACGGGTCGGTGCTCATGCTCCCCCCTCCGGCCGTCTGGCGGACGGCACGGTCACCCCGGCCGGCGCCGGCCCGCCCGGGTCGGGCCGACCGGGGCCTGCGGGGCCGGCCAGGTCGACCGGGCCGGGCCCGGCCCGTTCACCGGGGCCGGTGCGGTTGCCTGGGCCGGCGGACGTGCCGGGGCCGTCGAGGTCGGCGGGACGCTGCGGCTCGGCGACCGGGCACCCGACGTCGGGCTCGTCCCCGGGGCGCGGGACCGGCCGGCCGGAGAAGGTGACCGGCTCGGACGTGCTGGCGGGCCGCTGCGCCCACAGCCGGTGCCGCAGGGCGGTGAGGGTGTGGCCGTCGAGGTGCGGGTCGGGGAACCGGACCACCCGCTCGTGCCCCCGGGTCGCGCCGCGCGGCCCGCCCAGCCCGCCGGCGGTGTTGACCACGGCGGCGCCCAGCGGCAGGCCGGCCGCCGAGTCGTTGGTCGGCTCCAGCACGTCCGTACCGCCGGGCAGCGCCACCCGCACCGGGAACTGGGCGAAGACGGAATCCCGCCGGGCGCGCAGCGGAGCCAGGGCCGGCGCCGGACGACCGGTCAGGATCAGGTGTACGCCGTACAGGCGGCCACGGCGGGCCAGTGACTCCAGCCGGGCGAGCGCCTCGACGGCCACCTCGTCGTCCCCGCCGAGCAGCACCGGAAACTCGTCCAGCACGCAGACGACCCGGTGCCACCGCCGGTCCTCCGGTCCGGTGCCGGCGCCGGCGGCCCGGCGGTCGAGTTCGGCGTCGAGTTCGCGCAGCACGGCGAGGGCGTGGTCCCGGTCGACCCGGGTGCCGACCAGCCGGACGTGCGGCAGCCACGGCCCGGCGAACCCGGCCCCGCCACCCTCGCCGGGCCCGTCCGGCGCGAAGTCGGTGAACTGGGCGCCGTCGGCGAAGCTGAGCAGGTGCAGTGCCAGCTCGTCCGGTCGGTACCGGGCGCAGAGGCCGTAGAGCACGTTGACCAGGAACGCACTCCGGCCGGCACCGGGCCGGCCGCCGATCAGCCAGTGCGGGGTGCGCTCGTCGAAGGTCAGCGTCACCGACCGCTCCCCGTCGTGTCCGACGGTGGTGGTGAGCCCCTCGGCGGCGCTGGACGCCCACCCGTCGGCGGGGTCGGGCAGCAGGTCGTCGAGGGTGCGGTGGTAGTCGGCCTCGAACCGGGCGGCCAGCTCGCGGCAGACCCGGTCCAGCAGCCGGGGCGGGGGAGCCTCGTCGAGGAAGACCGGCGCGTTGAGCCCGGTCGAGGGGAGGTACGGGCCCGGGCTGCCGAACGATCCGCCGGGCGGGTCGCCGACCACCGCGTACGGGTTGCGCACTGTGATCATGGTGGTCCGGGCCAGCGGCGGCTGCGTGGTCTCGGCGGTCAACGGTGGCGGTGGCCAGCCCGCCACGATCAGGTGCAGTCCCGCCTCCGGCCCCTGCTCGGCCAGCGCGCCGATCCGGAGCAGGTCGGCTCCCTCGGTCAACTCCGGCAGCGAACCGATGACCAGCAGCAGCGTCCGGTCGTGCCGGTTGCGACGGGTGGCGGCCCGACGCGGTGGCCGTACCCACTGCTCCACCTCGGCCAGCACGGCCCGCAGCCCGGCGTGGTCGGTGACCGGCGGCGGCATCAGGCCGGCGTCCGCCAGCGGCCCGAACGGGGCGAAGACCTGGCCCGCTGTGGCCGCGTCCACGGCCCGGACCAGCAGCGAGCCGGCGGGGGCGGCCGCCAGCAGGCGCAGCAGTACGGCCCGGAGCAGGCCGGCGACCCTCGGATCCCGGCTGTCCGCGTCGACGGTGAGGTGGCCGGTGCCGAGCAGCGGGACCACCGCCGGGAAGCGCGCGTCGTCGAGCGGTTGGGCGATGCCGATCCGGACGAAGGCCGGCAGCCCGGGCCCGCCCAGCGGGGCCTCCTCGGACTGGGCGTCCAGCGGTGCGCCGAGCCAGCCCGGGGTCAGCAGGCCCGCCGCGGCGCGCAGCCGCTCGGCCAGCTCGTGCTGCTCGCGCTGGTCGGCGGGGGCGGGCCGGGTGGCGTCCAGCACCACGCCGGCGGCGGCGGCGGTGGCGGCGGCGCGCCGGTGCAGCGCGGCGGCCTGGCTGGCCCGTGCCCTCCAGCTGTCCACCGCAGCCAACTCCTGTCGCTTGTGGCCGGCGCCCCGTCCTGGACTGAGACGGTAACCCAGCGGACTGTCATTCCCGGGGAGCTGCGCCGGTACGCGGGGCGGTGCGACCCGCCGGTGCCGGCAATAGTGCCCATCTTGCCCCCTTTTGGTTATCAAGCTGGAATTCGGGGCCATTGGGTCCCGGCGCCCCAGCGGCTAGCCTCGGGGTGTGGAATCAGTGCACCCCCCGGCCGATTCCCAGGTGACCCGCGTACCCACCCAGCGGACCCCGCCCGGACAGGCCGTCCCCGAGCCGGTCGCACCGCCACCGGCACCTCCGCCACGGCGGCGGCTGCGCCTCGCCCTGGCGGTGGTCGGTGGCGCGCTGGCGCTCCTCTGCCTCGGCGGCGCCGCCGTCGCGTACGTCGCGTACGACCGGTTCACCGCGCCCGACCGCAGCGCCCCGGACGTGGTGGTCGACAGCTACCTGCGCGCCTACCTCGTCGACCGCAACGACGTGCTCGCCGACCAGATGGTCTGCGCCGAGTCGTCCCTGGGCGACCTGCACAGCCTCCGCTCCGAGCTGCGGGCCCGGGAGCAGCGCTTCCAGGTCACCTTCGACGTCAAGTGGGGCCCGCTGGACGTGCGGAAGCAGGACTCCTCCGCCGAGGTCTCCGTGGAGTTGCAGATCCGCTACGCGGAGGGCGGGCTCTTCCAGGTCGACCACCAGCGGTGGCGGTTCACCGTGCGCGAGGAGGATGGCTGGCGGGTCTGCCAGGCCGCCCCGGCCGGCTGACCGGACCCACCTTCCCGGGGTGCGGATCTCCCGTCGCCTCACTCGATCCAGAGCAGGTGCACCGGCACCTCCAGGGTGGTGGGCGGCCGGCCGCTCCACCCCCAGCGGTACCACTCCAGCTCCGAGGTGACCCGTACGCAGATGTCACCCTCGGCGCTGGTGTGGACCTCGGTGACCGCGCGCAGGTCGCGGCGCTCGACGCCCTCGTCCACCTGCACCACCCGCCGGCCGGAGACCGCGTCCGCCTCCACCACCGGCAGCGGTGGGCGGTGCGTCGGCGCGTCCAGCGACACCAGCCGGGACAGCACGTCGGCCCGGGTCTGGCCCGGTACCACCGCGGACGGGCGCTCACCCAGCGTCTCCACCCAGACCCGGTCGGCCGGCACGAGCGGAGCGAAGACCTCGACCTGCTCCGCCTCCGCCCGGTACCACTCGTGCTCGGCCAGCACCGGCACGTAGGTGCGACTGCCCTGCACCACGCGCTCGTCCGCGCGCAGGTCAGCCCGCCAGCCGAGGCCGGGCAGGCCGACGAGGACCCGCCGGCCGCGCAGCTCGACCCGGCCGCCCGCCGCCGCGATCACGATCGGTCGGGGCGGCGCCGGGGCCCAGTCCGGCTGGCCGGCGAACGGATCCGGCAGGGGATCGTGGCTCATGGACGGGACCGCCGGCTCAACCGTGGCCCTTGAGCGGCGCGCCCCGTTCCCGCATGAACGGCACCGGGTCGGTCGCGCCGCGCTTGCTCCGGTCGCCGCGCAGGTGGACCTCGAAGTGCAGGTGCGGGCCGGACGAGTTGCCGCTCGATCCCACCTTGCCGATCACCTGTCCGGCCTCCACCAGCTGATTCTTGCGTACCAGGGGCGCCCGGACCATGTGGCAGTACCGGGTGATGACGTTCCCGGCGTGCAGGATGTCGACGTACCAGCCGCAGCCGCCCTTGCCGGGATGGCCGTCGACGTCGCAGCTCAGCCGTCCCCGGTTGTCCGGGTCGCAGTGGGACACCACCACCCGGCCGGCCGCCGCGGCGCGGATGTCGACGCCCTTGCGCGCCCCGATGTCCACACCCTGGTGGTTCGGCCGCCGGGTGCTACGGAACCCCGAGCCGACCGCACCGGGAATCGGGGCGGTCCAGCCCGACGCGGCGATGTCCGCGCCGGTGGTGCAGCGCAGCTCCGTGGTGTCCCCGGTGGCCCGCGCCGCGCCGCCGGTCAACGCGTTCACGATCTGCGTCGCGATCGGCTCGTGCTTGGCGTACGCGTCGGGGAAGGCGCTGCGCTGCACCCGCTGCGCCGCGACGGTCAGCGGCCGGCGCTGCCAGTTGTCGACCCGCACCAGCCTCTCGTAGAACTTCCGCGACGCGTACGCGGGATCGCGTACCTGCGCCGGGGTGCCCCAGCCCATGCTGGGCCGCTGCTGGAACATTCCCTGCGAGTCGTGGTCGTTGTCCGCACCCAGGTGCGGCAGGTTGGCGAGGCCGGACTCCTGCATCGCGGTGGCGATCGCGATCACCCACCCCCGGGGCGGCACCTTCATCTCCTTGCCGACCCGGATGATGACGGCGGCGTTGCGCATCTGCGCCCGGCCGTACGGGGCGACCAGCGGCAGGTCGCCGTCCACCTCGATCTCGGTGTCGACGCCGCAGCCGAAGGCGTTCATCGCCAGGTTGTCCTCCTCCGCCCCGGCGAGCTGCGTGATGACCACCGCCCCGGTCCCGCCGGTGCAGCAGAGCAGGGCGATGGCCGCGGTCAGCACCACCGCGAGGGCGACCGGTCGTCTCGGCCGCCTGACCCGTCCCGTCCCGCTCATCCCCGACCCTCCCGCCGCACGGTCATCCCCGGCTCCAGTCCACCGTGTCCACCCGCCACCGGCCCTCGGTCGCCAGCAGGCCGAGCCGGAGTTCGCCGGAGTCCACCGGGATGGTCACCTCGACCAGGCTGTCGCTGCGGGGGATGACGACCGGGTCGCCGGTCAACCGGTCGGCCGGTACGCCCGCCGGGTCGACGCCGGTGAGCTTCTCCGCCAGCTCGGGGGTGGCCAGCGGCAGCAGTTCGTCGAGCCAGCGCTGCGCGGTCACGCCCCGGTGGGCGACCCAGGCGGTGCCGAAGGACCGGGCCACCGCCGCCGGCACCGGGGCGCCCGGACTCGTGTACGGGGTCGGGTCGACGGTGACGGTCAGCCCGTCGTCACCGGCCTCCGGGTCCTCGGTGACGATGGGCTGGGCCGGGCCCCGGACCCCGTCGGCGATGTCGCCGATCGACCCGGAGAGCAGCCGGGCCGCCCCGACGATGCCGAGGATCACCACCCCGAGCAGGAGCGCCACGCCGAGCCGGGACCGCAGCACCCGGGTGAACAGGAACTCGATCGCCCGCCGCACCGCGCTCACCGGGCCTCGGACCGAATCCGGGGGCTCGACGCCGGTTTCGGCTCCGGCGCCGGCTCGGCCGACCCCGGCCGGTAGATGACGTAGGACGGCCGCTCCGCCGGCACGTCCGGCTCGGTCCACTCGCCCGCCCGGCGCCGCGACGGCGCTGCCGTGGGGCCGGGCCGGTGCGGCTCCGCGGGCTCGGCCGCACCGACCCGCTCGGGCGTCCGCTCCACACCGTCCGGCCGGCTCTCGGCGGCGTGTGACGGGTCCTCGTGCCGGGCCTCCGGCCGGGTGTTGAACTGCTGGATCACCAGGGTGCGGCTCTTCACCCGGACGTCGACGTCGGCGTCGGGGTCGAGCCGGGAGGCGGCCCGCATGTCCCGGAAGAACCGGCGGTGCCACGAGCCGGCGGAGCCGACCACCTCGGTGCTGTCCTTGCCGCCCAGCTGGGTGATCCGCCGGTACGGGCGCAGCAGCAGCCAGCCGACCACGCCACAGAGCCAGACCAGCACCACCTGCAGCCAACCCGGCAGGGTGGGGGTGCTCATGATCAGGTCGACCGCGAAGAGGTAGACGGCGGCGCCGGTGCCGAAGATGGCGATGTTGAACACGGCGGCCACCACCGCGTTGCCGAGCCGGCGCAGCCCGGCACTGGCCGGGCGCATCAGCCCGACGGTGCCGAGGATCGGGGCCGCGATGACCGCCCAGCGGAACAGCAGGAAGCCGAGCAGCACCAGCAGCGAGGCGGTCAGGTCGAACATCGCGAAGAGCGCGGCGGCCAGGATGGCGATCAGGCCGCTGCCCATCCGGTCCGAGTCCCGGGCGCCGCGCAGGTACTCGTACGCCTCCGGGTCCTCGGTCTTGATCTGGTTGGCGACCTTCCGCCACTGGTCCTGCTTGGCCTCGATCATCGTCGTCCGGCTGGCCGGGTTCGCCTTGAGCTGCGCCGCCTCGGCCCAGCTCAGCGTCTTGGCGTCGTAGAGGGCTAGGCCGTACCGCTTGGCGGTCTCGCTGTCGGCGGAGCCGAGCGCGCCGCGCAGCCAGTTGCGGTAGAGCATCGTCTCGGTCACGGTGTCGCTGGCCCGCAGCGCCGGTGGCCGGTTGTCCGCGCAGGAGGCGGGGTTGGGCGCGGCGCACTGGTCCGCCGGGATACTCTTGGCGCGCGGGCCGACCGCCTCGTGCACCACCCCCAGGGTGGTGATCAGGGTCCCGTCGGCGATGTTCGCCGACTTCACCGGCCAGGCGGCGATGGCGGTCACCGCGACCATCACCAGTACGGCCCACCCGGCGGTGGTCATCGCGTTGCTCATGTCGGACTGGCGGGACCGCCAGAGGAGGTAGAGGCCGACGACGCAGAGGGTGATGATGCCGAAGACGCTGAAGACCCGTTCGTAGACCGCCCGGGTGGCCTGGGCGACCATCGGATCGGCCCAGTCCCACATCGTGCTCGGGTCCCAGGCGCGCTCCCGGACCGCGTTCGAGGCGCCGATGATGGTGGTCGCGGTGCTCATCTCGAAGCTGGCGAGCCGGTTGATGATCTTCGCGCCGGGGTCGATCACGTCCGAGGCGCAGCCACCGGTGTCGTCGTACGTCTCGTAGCTGTAGCCGCCGAGGCCGTACTCGCCGTACATGCCCTTGCGGCCGGGCTTCTGCGCCGACTCCGGCTGGGAGCCGAGGAAGAACCCGGGGACCCCGGTCGAGGGGTCGGTCGGGGTCGGCGGGTTGTAGCAGTTGAGTTCCGCCTGGCCGACGTCCTCCAGCCGCTCGACGCAGTCGCGGAAGTTGGCCTGCCACTCCTCGGTGGTGCAGAGGGCGGCCCTGGCCTGGGCGTGGACCGGCGCCTGGGCCAGCGCGACGGACGTGCCGGCGAGGACCGGAGCCGCCGTCGCGGTGCCGCCGAAGACCGGCAGGAGCACGGTGGCCGCCGCGAGCATCCCGGTGGCGGCGAGCAGTGCGGCGACGCGTCCTCCGGTCCTCGCCATGGTCACGCCTCCAGGTCAGCGACGGGGGACGGCAGGTTCGAGGTCGCGGCCCTGGCCGTGACCGGGGTGGTGTCGAGGTGGTCGAGCAGGCCCGGGACGTACGACACGTCGACCCGTACCTTCTGCACCCGGCCGTCCACGTCCCGCATCACGAACTCCCGGAAGCCGAGCCGGTCCGCCGAGGCGGAGTCCACGTTGGACAGCGAGGCGAGGGTGGCCTCGTAACCGTCGTCGACCGGCACCCGGAGCAGGCGCAACGCCTCGGAGGCGATCTCCGTGTCCTCGGCGATCCGCCCGACGAAGACGGTGGAGACCAGGTTCTGCACGTCCAGCCCGAGGATGTCCTTCGGGTTCTGCGAGGAGACCAGCGCGGCGAGGTTCCACTTCCGGGAGTCCCGGGCGAGCCGGACCAGGAAGGAGCGGCCGGACCGCCAGCCCTCCATGAAGTGCGCCTCGTCGAGGCCGACCAGCTTCCGGGCGGACATCGCACCGCCGTAGCAGCGCCGTACCGCGAGCCGGTGCGCGGTGTGCAGCATCGGCAGGGCCAGCGCCTCCTCGGCCGACCAGTACTCCCGCTCGATCTTCAGGTCCGGCAGCCGCAGCCCGGCCATCGTGATCACCGTCAGCGTGGCGTCCGCGCCGAGCAGGTGCTCCGGCGGGCGGCCGAAGAAGAGCAGCGCGAGCGGCATCTCGGCGGTGTCCAGCAGCAGGTTCGCCAGCTCCCGGCCCTCGTCCTCCAGCCCGGCCAGGCAGGCGACCACGTCGTCCAGGGTGGACGTCTCCTCGGCCGGCACCTGGCGTACCGCGTGCCGCAGCAGGGTCGCGGTGGAGGCCTCCCGGGCCACCTGCGGGGGAACCAGCATCATGCAGATGTCCTGGACCAGCATCCGGCGCTCGGCCCGGGCGTTGGAGACGGCGATCTGGAACTCCCGGTCGCCGCCCGCGCCCACCGGGAACTCGGTCCGCAGCGGGGTCGGGATCAGCGCGTACGGCGCCAGCGTGCCCTGCTCGGAGCCGGTCAGGTTCAACACCCGGGAGTACGGCCGCAGCTCCGGCATGTTGCAGAGCCGGGCCAGCGGGCCGGACGGGTCCAGCAGGGTCACCTGGACGCCGCGTCGGGCGGCCAGGTAGCCCAGCGCGCCGAGCAGGGTCGACTTTCCGCCACCGGGCTCGGCGACGAAGACGGCGAGCCCGGAGCGCTCGCGTACCTCCATCGGGAAGTGCAGGTCGAGGAAGACCGGCCGGCGGCAGGTGCCGGCGGTACGGCCGATCAGGTCACCGCGCCGGTCGCCGACGTTGGAGGCGGCCTGCGGCAGGGCGGCGGCGAGCAGGTTGACCGGCATCCGGCGCAGGTAGCCGGTGTTCGCGATCGGCTCACCCGGGATGAACTCGCGGGCCAGCCAGTCCTGGTTCTTCGGGTGCTGCAACGAGATGCGCAGCTCCCGCGAGTAGAGCTGGATGAGCCGGCGGGCCCGTTCCAGACACTCCTCCCGGGTCCGGCCGCCGACCGCGATCCGGTGCCAGCCGTGCGCCCGGGCGGACTCCACCGGCAGGCCGGTGGTCATCTCGTCGCCGATCACCAGGGCCCGCTTGGCCAGCCGCTCCAGCTCCGGCGGGGCGTCGATGCCGTGCTCGGCGTAGTCGAGCTGCTGGGAGCGGATCATCCGCAGCCGGTGTTCGAGGTTGCGGAACGAGTCGCCCGGACCGAGGATGTCGACCCGGGTCGACAGCTCCATCGGCCACGGCAGCCGCTCGTGGAAGTGCAGCCAGGGCTCGTGCCGCTCGGGGATCTCCAGCGGCTCCATCCGGCCGACGGCGAGGACGGCGACGTGCCGCTCCTCGCCGGTCATCCGGTTGACCAGCTTCACCGTCGACCCGTACGGCGTGCGGTAGCGCTCGACCTGCTCGGTCAGGGCCAGCAGGTCGCCGCGCTCCCAGCGCCCGTCGGTGATCGGGGAGAGCGTGCCGGGTGGGGCCATGCAGAGCGCCACCGAGCGGTAGAGCAACCACTCCAGCTCCTGCGCGGTCACCTGCCGGCCGCGCATGCCGAACGCACCGAGGACCTCGTCGAACTGCTCCACCGTACGGCCCAGCTTGCGGCGCTCGCCGTCGGCGACGCCCCGGCCGAAGGCCCGCAGCATCCGTTCGGCGAGCGAGTTGCCCAGCGACCGGCGGGCGAACGTGACGCCGAGGTAGGTCTGCCCCTCGGCGTGGTTGACCGACATCAGGTGCCGCTGGGCGGCCACCAGGTGGTCGGCCCAGCTCGGCGCCCCGGGGACGGTACCCAGCGGTTGCGGGGTGTGCGAGTCGATCGTCCGCGCCCACTCGTCGGCCGGGAACGGCCGGGTGGTACGCCGCAGGTGCAGCCGGAAGCCGGCCAGGCCGGCGTACTGCTCGGAGATGGCGCTCAGCAGCGCCTCCCGCTCGGCGTCCGGGCGGAACGCCCAGCGCACCTCGGGCAGCCAGTACCAGGCGGTCACGGTGTTCGGGGTGAAGGTGACGTGCCCGGCGATCTCGGTGATCGCCAGCTCGACCGCCGGATCCCGGTCGCCGAAGCGCTTCGGCGGGCGCATCCGCTGCTGCTTCGGCACGACCAACGGTGCCGGCTGGGTCCGCTTCGACTTCGGCCGTCGCTGCCTCGGCGGGACCGGCGGCTCCCGGTCCGGTCGCCGCCCCGGGACCGGCTGCTCGTCCGGCTCGCGGACCACCGGCAGGTAGCCGGAGTGCTCGGCGCCCCGCTGGTGTGGCGCGGCCGGTCGGGGCGGCGTCGCGACCGGTGCGGCGGCGATCTCGCCGACGTCCCGGGGGAACGCCTCGACCTCGTACGCCACCGGCTCGTGCTGCGGCAGCGGGTGGGTGTGGTGCGGCGGGTCGATGTGGTGCGGCGGCGGGTCGGCGGGCTGGGCCGGCATCGGGATGGCGCGGGTCGCGCCTCCGGTGCCCCGGGGCAGGGCGTCGAGGTCGGGCAGCGGCTCGATGTCCGGGGGCAGGACCTCGATGTCGCGGGACCGCGCCCCGAGTTCGCGGGGAGCGGGCGCGGGGCGCGGCAGCGGGCGGGCCCCAACGGTCGCCGGGCGGGCCGGGGTGCCGGCCGGCTCGGACCCCCACCGCGGATGCCCGACCGTGCCGTCGGACGGGTCGCCCCAGCGGGCGGGTTGCTGCGGCAGTGCGGGCGGGACCGGCGCGGGCTGGGACGCGGGCGGGTTCACCGGGTGGCGCGGCGCGGGTGGGACGGGCACCGGACGGCCCGGCGGCGCGGCGGAGGGCGCCGGCTGGACCGGCCCGGCCCCGAAGAGGTCGAGGAACGGCGAGTCGATGTCCGGCAGCTCCGGGGGCGGGGCCGGCCGGGCCGGCTCGGCGCCGGGGGGCGGGGCGGTACGGCCCCGGACCGGCGGTTGCGGCGCCTGGAAGACCGCCACCCGCCCGTGCCCGGTGTTGCTGAGCAGCGCGGCGTCGTACTCGGTGTCGTCCTCGTGCTCGAACGATGGGTAGCCGGAGGCGTGCGCACCGTTACCGTTGGTGTCGGTCTGCCGACCGGCCGGGTGGGAGGAACCCGGCGCAGGGGGGCGGGTCATACCGTCGCCCCGCCGGCGAGCACCGTCGACGCCGATGTCCTGCCGCTCGTGTCGCCGGCGCGAGGCTCGTGTGCGCTGGGCCGGCCGATTCGCTCGCTCATGCCGTCACCTCGGTTCGTTCGGTCATGTCAACTGTTCCCGGATCCGGACGCGGGTCGCGACCAGGCGCGGGTCCCGCTGTTCGACGGCCGGTTCGCGGGTGCGCCGCCAGTCGGTCAACGCGGTCCGGATGACCATGCGGGCGGGGCGGTCGGGATCGACGTACCGGAAGACGAACGAGGTCGTGACGATCGCGAGGGCGATCTCCCAGGCCGGAATGAGCTCGACCCGGAGCGTGAACAGCCAGTGAATGAACATGAAGAGAGGGACCAGGATCATGAACAGCCCGTACTGGGTGTACGGGAGGTGTACCGGCAGCGTGTAGCCGGGCGGGCCGAGGTAGACCAGGCGGGCTCGATAGATGTCGTCGTCGGTGCGCAGCCGCATGTCCGTGCTCCGCGGTCTATTCGAAGATCAGGTTGATCAGGTAGTCGCCGACGAAGAAGAGCGTCGCCGCCCCGGCGATGAAGGCCAGGCCCAGGATGGCGATCGCCGAACTGGTCAGCACCTTGGAGACCTCGCCCTTGCTCGCCCGGCCGATGAAGATCACTCCGAGTACGGCGAGCAGGATGGGCGCGATGTTCGTGGCGAAGAAGCTGACGACACCGTCGGTGTCGATGCCCTCCGGCGCCGGCTCGGCCGCCGTGACGAGGGTGAAGGTGTGGAGCGCCTGCGTGGCGACCGGCAGTGCCGTCTCCACCAGCTCCGTGGCGTACATCGGAATCCTCCCCGGTGCGGCTTTTCAGGCACCGCACTGTTGTCAAGTCCTGCGGACCGGGCCGTTCGTGGGGTGGTAGATCGACCCTTAGTTCCCTGATCACCCCGAAGGGTGATGAGTTGTGGATACCTATGTCCCGATTCGGCCCATCTCTTTAGCTTCGGCAACTGGCTGATGCGAGCGTACGGCGCGTGCCTGTTTCGAACAAGCGGGGTTCAGTGCCACGAATCAGCCCGATAGGGCAGGTTTTCACGTGCTCCGACGGCCCGCCCGAAGGGGCAACGCGGCCGGGGTGGGTACCGTCTAGCCGTGACCGAGTCAGCCCACCGCCCCGCCGAGCCGGGCGGCCAGGACACGGCCCCCGACCACCTGCTCCGCTCGCCCCGGCCGGTGGTGATGGGCGTCCTGAACGTCACCCCGGACTCCTTCTCGGACGGTGGCCGGTACGCGGACCTCGACGCCGCCGTGCGGCACGGCGTACGGATGCACGACGAGGGTGCGCACCTGATCGACGTGGGTGGTGAGTCCACCCGGCCCGGCGCCGACCGGGTCGACGCCGAGACCGAGGCC
The DNA here is from genome assembly GCF_050936375.1 of Plantactinospora sp. CA-290183. Lineage (NCBI taxonomy): Bacteria > Bacillati > Actinomycetota > Actinomycetes > Micromonosporales > Micromonosporaceae > Plantactinospora > Plantactinospora sp. CA-290183. The sequence goes on from NZ_JBNJMX010000003.1 coordinate 30,062, forward strand.
CGCCGGGTGCTGCCCGTCATCCGTGAACTCGCCGCCCGGGGCGTGCCGATGAGCATCGACACCTACCGGGCCGGCGTCGCGGCCGCCGCCCTGGCGGCCGGGGCGACGGTGGTGAACGACGTCTCCGGTGGGCTCGCCGACCCGGACATGGCCACGGTGGTCGCCGAGGCGGGCTGCCCCTGGATCCTCATGCACTGGCGGGGGCACGCCAAGCGGATGCAGGAACTGGCGCGCTACTCCGATGTGGTCGCCGACGTCCGGGCCGAACTGGCCCAGCGGGTCGCCGACGCGCTGGCCGCCGGGGTCGCCGCCGACCGCGTCGTGGTCGACCCCGGGCTCGGCTTCGCCAAACGGGCGGCCGACAACTGGCAGCTCACCGCCCGGTTGTCCGAGCTGATCTCGCTCGGCTACCCGCTCCTCTTCGCCGCCAGCCGCAAGTCGTACCTGGGCGCGCTGCTGGCCCGCCCGGACGGCGCACCCCGGCCGCCGGCGGAACGGACCGCCGCCACCGTCGCGACCAGCGTGCTCGCGGTCGCCGCCGGCGCCTGGGGGGTACGGGTGCACGACGTACGCCAGACCGTGGACGCCCTGGCGGTGTGGCGGGCCAGCGGGTCTCCCCGGCTGGCGGCCGGCGGGCCACCGGCGGCGGGGCCGGCGCGGTGACCGGCCGGCCGGGCGACCGGATCGTGCTGACCGGGCTGCGGGCCCGGGGCCGGCACGGCGTCTACGACTTCGAGCGCGAGCAGGGTCAGGACTTCGTCGTCGACGTGGTGCTCGAACTGGACCTCGCCCCCGCCGCCCGCTCCGACGACGTGGCCGACACCGTCCACTACGGCGAACTGGCCGACCGGCTGGTCGCCGTCGTGACCGGTGAACCGGTGAACCTGATCGAGACGCTGGCCGAGCGGCTCGCCGCCGAGTGCCTGGCCGACCCCCGGGTGGCGGCCAGCACGGTGACCGTGCACAAGCCACAGGCGCCGATCCGGCACGAGTTCGCCGACGTGGCGGTCACGCTGACCCGGCGGCGGTGAGCGGTGACCCTCGCCGTGCTCTCCCTGGGCAGCAACCTCGGTGACCGGCTGGCCCACCTGCGCGCCGCGGTGACCTCGCTGCACGACGTACTCCTGGTGGCCTCCGGGGTCTACGAGACGCCGCCCTGGGGTGACCCTGACCAACCGTGGTACCTGAACGCCGCACTGCTGGTGGCGGGACCGACCGCGAGCCCCCGGGACTGGCTGGACCGGGCGCGGGCCGCCGAGGAGGCCGCCGGCCGGGTCCGCGACCCCGGGCGGCGCTACGGCCCGCGCAGCCTCGACGTCGACGTCGTCGCGGTCTGGGACGAGGACGGGGAACCGGTGCTGAGCCAGGACCCGGAGCTGACCCTGCCGCATCCCCGGGCCCACGAGCGGGCGTTCGTGCTCCGGCCGTGGATCGACATCCAGCCGTACGGGCGGCTGCCCGGCCACGGGTGGCTGACCGACCTGATGTCCGCCGAGCCGGTCGCCACCGACGTAATGGACCTGCGCCCCCGACCCGATCTACGGATAGAGTCGGATTGACGGGCGAGGCGTAGGGAGCGATCGGTGTGAACGACCGGGGCGAGGAGCGGGCATGACCGGGCGGCAGTCCGGGCCGCGCGGGCCGGAGTCCGAACGGGGCCGGATGGGTCCGACCAGACCCGCCACGCTGGTGGTGGCCGGCCTGGCCTCGGCGGCGGTGGCCTGGCTCCTGGTCAGCCTCTTCTACAACCACATCCCGCCGCTGCCCTGGCTGCCCATCGCCACGCTGCTGGCGCTGGCGGTGCTGGAGGGGTACGCCGCGGCGAACACCCGGGCCCGGATCGAGCGGCGACCGGGGCAGGATCCGGTCGAACCCCTCACGGTGGCCCGCTTCGTCGTGCTCGCCAAGGCGTCGGCACTGGTCGGTGCGATCTTCGCCGGCTTCTACGCCGGCCTGGACGCCTGGCTGCTGATCGAGCAGACCCGGGCCGCCGTCAACGACGTACCGGCGGCCAGCACCGGCCTGTTCGCGTCGCTCGTGTTGCTGGGTGCGGCGCTCTGGCTGGAGCGGTCCTGCCGGGTGCCGGACGATCCGGACCGGGACGCTGAGGACGACGGCCTGAACCGGCACGGCCAGCGCTGAGAGTCCGGCCCGGATGGCCGCCGGTGGACACCGGGGGTGACGACCGGGTACGGGCGCGGGTACGGTGCCTCCGATCGGCCCGGATCCATCGGTCCGCCGGACCGGGCCGGATGGTCGACCGCGAGACCCCCGCCATGTTCGCGGCCCGGTCGACTGGACGACACCAGGAGGCGCGCGAGATGGCGTACGACGATTCGATCTATCGGCGGCGCGACGGCGGCGGGATGGATCCGGTGGGTGCCCGCGAGGAGTCCCGGTACGCCCGCGACCCCGACTATCCGGACGGCGCCGAACCCCGTACCGCCGGCGGGCACGTCGCCGGCCGGTTCATGGACCGCGAGCCGGTCGGTGCCGCCGAGCCCGCCGCGTCGGCGGAGCCGGGGCGGCGCCGGAGCGTACCGACGGCCGGGCTGGAGAACGTCTTCGACGATCCGACGCACGGTGAGCCCGGCCGGGACCGGCTCGCCGTACACCTGCTCTGGGAACTGGTCCTGCTGGTGGCGGCGGCGGTGCTGGTCTTCCTGTTCAACCGGGACTATCCGGCGGCGATCCGCGGCGACGAGCTGAACAGCCTGCTGGTCTTCGCCGCCGCGGTGGGCCTGCTCAGCCTCGGTGCCAGCGCGACGCTGCGGGCCGGGGCGCCCAACCTCGCCGTGGGACCGGTCGCGGTCGCCTCCGCGCTGCACTTCGCCGAGAACTCCGACCGCGGAGTGCTGGCCGCGATGATCCCGGCGATGATCGCCGCGGTGGCGCTCGGGCTGCTGGTCGCGGTGCTCGTCGCCGGCCTGCACGTGCCCGGCTGGGCGGCCGGTCTCGCCGCCGCGCTCGCCGTCGTGGTCTTCATCGAGCAGCGCACCGGGCCGGTCGACGTGCAGGGCGGGTACGACCCGACCCGGCACGCCCTCTACCTCTTCGGCGGCTTCGCGGCGGCCGCCGTACTCGCCGGGCTCTTCGGCAGCATCAAGGCGGTACGCCGGACCCTGGGCCGGTTCCGTCCGGTCGGCGACCCGGCGGTCCGCCGGGGCGCGGTGGCCGGCATCATCGCCGGGGGCTCGGTGGTGCTGTCGATGGTCTTCGCGATGCTGGCCGGTGTGCTGCTCGCCGCGGGGGGCAGCGGGCCGGTGCCGCCGACCACCGGCATCGAGTGGACCGGGCTGGCGATGGGGGCGGCGCTGCTCGGCGGCGCCAGCGCCTTCGGGCGGCGGGGCGGGATCACCGGCGGCCTGTTCGCGGTCGTCGCGCTCGCCCTCTTCATCCGGTACGCCGACGAGCGGAACCTCGACATCGCGCCGGCCGCCGTCGCCGCCGTCGCGGTGGCCGCCGGCCTGGTGGTGACCCGGCTCGTCGAGTCGTACGGCCGGCCGCGCTCGCTGATCGGCGGGATGGCGGAGTGGGACGACGAGCCCGAGCCGGGGCCGAGTTGGGACCCACCCCGGGCGGACCGGCCGGAGGCCTGGACCTCGTCCCTGCCGGAGCAGCCCACGGAGAACCGGTCCGACCCGTGGGGAGCCGACCGGTGGGGTGGGACCGACCGCTGACCCCGGCGTGCCGTGCCCGGTGCGCGCCGGGCGGGGTGCGCGGCGCCGCGTCCCGACGAGCCGGCCGGGGCCGGGTTAGGCTCGGCGTCATGACCGAATCGGGCTCCGGGGGTCGTGCCGCCCCCACCTTCGCCGAACTGGACGCCCTGACCACGGAGGAGTTACGGGAACGGGCGTTCGCCCTGGCCCGGGAGCGGCGCGATCTCGGCTTCTTCTGGTCGGTCTTCCGCCACCTGCCGAACGCCGACGAGGCGGCGGTGCTGGACGGCTCCCCGAACGCGGCCGGGCCGACCGTGGACGAGGCGGTCGCGCTCTGGCGGGAGTTCACCGGTCACGGATACGAGGAGACCGAACCGCTGCTGCGGGCCGCCTTCATCGACTACCTGCAGAGTCACTGACCCGAGCGTTGATCCGGGTCAGTCGCCGACCGGATCGGCCGGATAGTCGATGCTCAGGATCCGGTGCCGGCTCAGCAGCCCCAGCGGTTCGCCCTGCTGGGTGGTCACCCGGGCATCGTCGGCGTTCGTCCGGAGCAGCACGGCCAGCGCGTCGTAGAGCGACGAGTCGATCCGCACGGTCGGCAGTTCGGCGCTCTGGTCGCCGGGCGGCAGCGGTCGCAGCAGCTCCGGGGTGACCGGGGTGACCGCGAGCCGCCGGATGGCGCGGTCGGTGCCGACGAACTCCCGGACGAACGCCGACGCCGGCTCGCCGAGCAGGGTGGCCGGCGAGGCGTACTGCTCCAGCTGACCGCCCTGGGAGAGCACCACGATCCGGTCGCCCAGCCGGACCGCCTCGTCCAGGTCGTGGGTGACCAGCACGATCGTCTTGCGCACCTCCGCCTGTAGCCGGAGGAACTCCTCCTGCAGCCGCGCCCGGGCGATCGGGTCGACGGCGGAGAACGGCTCGTCCATCAGCAGCACGACCGGGTCGGCGGCGAGCGCCCGGGCCACGCCGACCCGCTGCCGCTGGCCGCCGGAGAGTTCGTGCGGGTAGCGCGGGCCGAACGTCGCCGGGTCGAGGCCGACCAGGGCGAGCAGTTCGTCGCCGCGGTCCCGGATCCGGGCCCGGGGCCAGCCGAGCAGGCGGGGTACGGTGCCGACGTTCGCCCGGACCGTCTGGTGCGGGAAGAGCCCGACGTTCTGGATCACGTAGCCGATCCGCCGCCGGAGCTGGACCGGGTCCGTCCGGGTGACGTCCTCGTCGCCGAGCATGATCCGTCCCGACGTCGGCTCGATCAACCGGTTGATCATCCGGAGCACGGTCGACTTGCCGCACCCGGACGGGCCGATCAGCACCACCAGTTCGCCGGCCTTGATCTCCAGGCTGAGGCCGCCGACGGCGACGGTCCCGTCCGGGTACCGCTTGCGGATTCCGTCCAGGGTGATCGCCGCGGCGCGCGCCGCGTCGGCCGGTCCGGCGGGATGGGCCGGCGGGGTAACGTCCACGTATGTCCTTCCGCGCGATCTACCGGGCAGACCCGGGGAATCCGTGGTTCTCCTGGCAGTACCTGCAGGACAACTCAGACACGATCCTCTCCGCGCTGCGGGAGCACGCCTCGCTGACCGCCCAGGCCGTGGCGATCGCCGCCCTGCTGGCGATCCCGCTGGCGGTGCTCGCGTACTGGTTCCGGCCGCTCACCGGGCCGATTCTCGCATTCTCCGGTGTGCTGTACACCGTCCCCTCGCTGGCGCTGTTCGCCTTCATCGCGCCGTACGTGGGTACCGGCACCACCACGGTGCTGATCGGGCTGGTCCTCTACGCCCTGCTGCTGATCATCCGGAACTCCCTCGCCGGGCTGAACCAGGTGCCGGCGGAGGTGCGGGACGCGGCCCAGGGCATGGGGTACGGCCGCCTCGCCCGGCTGATCCGGATCGATCTGCCGCTCGCGCTGCCCGGCATCCTCACCGGGCTGCGCCTGGCCACCGTCTCGACGGTGGCGCTGGTGACCGTCGGGGTGCTGGTCGGGCACGGCGGGCTCGGGCAGCTGATCATCGGCGGGTTCCGCAACAACACCTTCAAGGCCGAGATCATGACCGGCACGATCCTCTGCGTGGCCCTGGCTCTGGTGCTGGACCTGATCCTGGCGGCGGTGGGTCGGCTGCTCACGCCCTGGAGCCGACGGCGGGTGGCCGGATGAACCCGTTCCAGCAGGCCATCCTCTGGCTCAACGATCCGCTGAACTGGAACAACCCCGGCGGCATCCTGGACCGGCTGGGCGAGCATCTGGTGATCTCGGCGGCGGCGGTCGCGCTGGGCTGCCTGGTCGCCTGGCCGGTCGGCCTCTGGCTGGGGCACGCCGGCCGGGGGGGCGGCCTCGTGGTGCTGATCTCCAACGTCACCCTGGCCATCCCGACGATCGCCCTGCTGAGCATCCTGCCGCTGACCGTGCTGGGCTTCGGCAAGCCGCCGGTGATCGTCGCGCTGGCCGTCTTCGCGGTGCCGCCCCTGCTGGCGAACGCGTACACCGGGATCCGGCAGGTCGACCCGGAGACCCGGGAGGCGGCGCGGGGGATGGGGCTCTCCGGCGGGCAGTTGCTGCGCCGGGTGGAACTGCCGCTGGCAATCCCCTACCTGGCGGCCGGATTCCGTACCGCCGCCGTGCAGGTGGTGGCGACCGCCGCCCTGGCCTCCTTCGTCAACGGCGGCGGACTGGGGCAGATCATCAGTGCCGGATTCGGGCTGGGCATCTCGATCGGCGGCGGGCAGATCCTGGCCGGCGGCCTGCTGGTCGCCCTGCTCGCCCTCCTGGTCGAGCTGGTCTTCGCGCTGGTCGAGCGGTTTGTCACGCCGCGCCCCCTGCGCCGGGGTGGCCGTCGGGCCGACCAGCGGGCGGCGGCGGCGATCACCGGCTCCTGACCGTCCGTTGCCCGCTCCGGGCCCTGCTGAGCGCTCCGTGTCCGAATGGACGCGGATCGTGACCTTCCCGGTGACGGTCTGGTGACAAAGCTCGCCTCGGATTGTCGGTGCGGACGAGAAGATGTTTCGTGGAGGGTCGCGGGCGGTCGAGACACGGAAGGTCGCCCGTCGGACACGCGGCCGGCCCCGTCCGGGGGTCGCGCCGGGACACGGAAGGCGGGCGACATGCGCGCACGTACACGGCTGGCGATCGGCGCGATCAGCGCGGTCGCGGCGGCAGGTTTCCTGGCCGGTTGCGGAGGTGCCGGATCGTCCGGCACGCAGGCTCCGGCCACCGGTGCCCAGGGCGCCGGCTGCGCACCGGTGGCCGGCAACGACTTCGTCGTGCTCGACGACGACAAGAAGCTGCAGAACAGCGACAACATCATTCCGGCGATCAACAGCGAGGCGGCCCAGCCGCAGCTGGTCGCCGCGCTCGACAAGGTCTCCGACAGCCTCGACACCCCCAAGCTGATCGGGCTGAACCGGGCCGTCGGCGTGGAGCGGAAGACGGCGAAGGTGGCCGCGGAGCAGTTCGCCGCCGCCAACAACCTGACCGCCGGGATCCCCACCGGCGGGACCGGCTCGATCGTCGTCGGCGCCGCCAACTTCAGCGAGAGCCAGACCCTGGGCGAGCTGTACCGCATCGCGCTCTCCGCGGCCGGCTACCAGGTCCGGGTCCAGCAGATCGGCAACCGCGAGCTGTACGAGCCGGCACTGGAGAAGGGCGACATCCAGGTCGTGCCCGAGTACGCCGCGACGATGGCGGACTTCCTCAACAACAAGGTGAACGGCAAGCCGGGTGCGGCGTCGCCCCCGCCGATCTCCTCGCCGGACCTGAACCAGACCGTCGACGGGCTGAAGAACGTGGGCGGGAAGGTGGGTCTCAGCTTCGGCAAGCCCTCCGCCGCCCAGACGCAGAACGCGTTCGCGGTGACCAGGGAGTTCGCCGACAAGCACGGCGTGCGTACGCTCAGTGACCTGGCGGCGAAGTGCTCCGGCGCGGCGACCGTGCTGGGGGGCCCGCCGGAGTGCCCGCAGCGGCCGAAGTGCCAGGCCGGGCTGACCCAGGTCTACAACTTCAACGCCGGCCGGTTCAGCTCCCTGGACGCCGGTGGGTCGCAGACGAAGTCGGCGCTGCGGCGCGGCGAGATCAGCGTCGGTCTGGTCTTCTCCTCCGACGGTGAGCTCGCCAGGTAGCCCGGCGTACCCCGGCTCGCAGGTCGCGGCCGGCACCGCCCGCGGGCGGTGCCGGCCGCGGTCGTCGACGGCGGTACCGGCGTTGCCCAGGCGTTGCGTCGCAGGTCATGTGCCGGCGTTCCGGTTGCCGCCAACTGTGGGTAGGCTCGACTTCCATGTCAGACCGGGAGGCCCCCGAGGAGTCACGTCGTCGACCCCTGCTGACGATCCTGTTCTGGGTCGGCGTCGGGCTGGCCCCGCTGGCTGCCCTGCTGCTCCTGGTGGGACAGGGGAACGGGCCGTTGCGGGTCGCGGCCGTCCTCGCGGTGCTGGCGGTCGTCCTCATCGGACTGTCGATCACCATGCGGGGCGACGCGGAGAGCGGCCGGCTGGATCTCGAGGAAACGCTGATCGAGGAGCTGGACGATCTGCGCGGCGAACTCCGCAACGACATCGCGACGGCCGCCCGCGCCACCCACAAGGCCTTCGGCGAGAAGCTCCAGACGGTGCAGGGCGACGTCGAGGCGCTGCGGGGCCAGGTCGACGCGTTGCGGACCGCCACCGACCCGGGCCGCAGCGGTGCCGAGCGGGGCCGCGTCCGGCCCGCCGCGAACGGGTCGGCCGAGGACACCTCCGCCACCAGCCCGCCGTCGGGCGCGGCCGGTACCGGTCCGGTCCGGGCCGGGGTCCCGGTCGGCGGCGCCGTCGTCGCCCCCTCGGCCGGCTGGGCGCCCGGTGACCCGGCACCGGCCGGCCGGACGCCGGCCGGACCGCCGAGCGTCGGTGCGGCCCGGGTCGAGGCGGGGCGCCCGGACGCACCGCGTACGGAGGCCCCGCCGGTACGCGGGCGCGAGTACGGCGGCCCGGACGTCGCCGGCTATCCGCCCCGCCACCCCGCGGCCGAGTACGACCAGGGCGGCTATCCCGCCGAGGAGCGGAGCGACCCGGGGCGGGGCCGGTACGGCCGGGCGGAGCCGCCGCCGGGGCCGGCCCACGGCCAGCGGCCCGGACAGCACAGCGCGATGCCCCCGGGGCAGTACGCCCCGGCCTGGTCGCCGGCCAGCGGTCCGCCCGGGCCGCACCTGGCCGGCGGCGTGGTCCGGCACACCGAGACCGTGCAGGTGACCACCCGGCACACCATCGTCGGCGCGCACGAGGAGGACACCCGCAGCGGCGGCGTGTACGGCGGCTACGGCGCCCCGCAGGGTGGCACCTACGGCGGCGGTGCCCCGCAGGGTGGCACCTACGGTGGCGGTGCCCCGCAGGGTGGCACCTACGGCGGCGGTGCCCCGCAGGGTGGCACCTACGGCGGCGGTGCCCCGCAGGGTGGCACCTACGGCGGCGGGCCGCCCCGGGGCGGCACGTACGGCGGCCGGGGCAACGACGACGACCGGGACCACCGCGACGAGCGGCATCACCGCGACGAGCGGCATCACCGCGACGAGCGGAACTACCGGGAGGAGCGGGGCCACCGGGACGACCGGGGCTACCGCGACGAGCGGGGCTACCGGGACGAGGAACCGGCCGGACGACCGCCGGGCGGTCGGGGCGACGATCCGGACGAGGACTCCTCGGGCGGCCGGCGGTTCGCGGGCATGCGCCTCGGCGACATGCGGCTGGGCGACATGAAGCTCGGCGAGATGCCCTGGCGCGGCCGGTCGGCGGAGCCCGATCCGGACCTGGAGACCGGCGACCCCGCCGACGACTCCTACTGGTCCGACCTGCGGGCCGGTGACCGGTGGTCGTCGGTCCGCGACGACGAGGGCGGCCAGGAGGTCCGGATGGGTGAGCGGCGGGCCTCGGTGCGTACCGACGAGTCCGGCACCGAGATGCGGGTCGAGGACCGCTGGGCCGAGGTGCGCCGGGGCGAGTCGCGGCCGGACGACGAGCGCGGCTCGGGCCGCCGCCGGTCCGCCGCCGACGACGAGCGCCGGCCGGCCGGGCCGCGCGGGCCGGCTCGGTGGGCCGACGAGGACGACCGGTCCCCCGAGCCCCGGGGCGGCCGGGGCCGCGACTCCTGGGACGACGAGGAGCCGACGGACCGGATGGGCGGCGCCGACCGGCGTGCCCGCCCGGCCGCGCTGCCGCCCGGTGGCGTCGAGCAGACCGCCGCATGGGCCCCGTCCGGCGCCGAGTGGGGCCCGGCCCGGCCGCAGCCGGAACCCGAGCCGGCCCGGCGGGGACGCCGGCACCGCGACGACGAGGAGTACGGCTACCCGCCGGTGGACGAGGCACCCCGGGCGGGCGGGACCCGACGTGCCGGCGAGTACGGCTACGGCACGGACGGCTACCGCTGAGCCGGGCGCCGGCGGGTGCTGAGCCGGGCGTAGCTGGACGGTGCGTCGGCGTCGGCGATGGTGGGCCGGGAACGGCGGCCGCCCGGCCGCCCGGCCTCACTTGTCGATGTCGCCGACCACGAAGAACATCGAGCCGAGGATCGCGATCAGGTCCGGTACCAGGCACCCCGGCAGCAGCGTGGCGAGCGCCTGCACGTTGGCGTACGACGCGGTGCGCAGCTTCATCCGCCACGGGGTCTTCTCGCCCCGTGACACCAGGTAGTAGCCGTTGATGCCGAGCGGGTTCTCGGTCCAGGCGTACGTGTGCCCCTCCGGTGCCTTCACCACCTTGGGCAGCCGTACGTTCACCGGCCCGCCGATCCGGTCGACCTCGTGGAGGCAGCGCTCGGCGAGGTCGAGGGAGACGTACACCTGGTCGAGCAGCACCTCGAACCGGGCGTGACAGTCCCCGGTGGACTTGGTGACCACGGGCACGTCGAGGGACCCGTACGCCAGGTAGGGCTCGTCGCGGCGCAGGTCCAGGTCCAGGCCGGAGGCCCGGGCCACCGGGCCGGAGGCGCCGAAGGCGGCGGCCTCGGCGGCGGAGAGCACCCCGACCCCGACCGTACGGGCCAGGAAGATCTCGTTGCGGCGGATCAGGTTGTCCAGGTCCGGCAGCCGGCGGCGGACCTCGCCGATCGCCTCCCGGGCCCGCCCGGTCCAGCCGGCCGGCACCTCCTCCTTGAGCCCGCCGACCCGGTTGAACATGTAGTGGATCCGGCCGCCGGAAACCTCCTCCATCACCGCTTGCAACGTCTCGCGCTCCCGAAACGCGTAGAACACCGGCGTGATCGCGCCGATCTCCAGCGGGTAGGAGCCGAGGAACATCAGGTGGTTGAGCACCCGGTTGAGTTCGGCGAGCGCGGTGCGCAGCCAGACGGCCCGCTCCGGCACCTCGATCCCCATCATCCGCTCGACCGCTAGCACCACGCCCAACTCGTTGGAGAACGCCGACAGCCAGTCGTGCCGGTTGGCCAGCACGATGATCTGCCGGTAGTCGCGTACCTCGAAGAGCTTTTCCGCGCCCCGGTGCATGTAGCCGACGATCGGCTCGCAGGCGACCACCCGCTCGCCGTCCAGCACCAGTTTGAGCCGGAGCACGCCGTGGGTCGACGGATGCTGGGGCCCGATGTTCAGCACCATGTCGGCGGTGTCGAGGCCCGCCCCGGTGCCGACGGTCAGCTCGCGCAGCGCGCCGGTGTCGGCAGTCATGCCCGACATCGTGCCACGGTGGGCGTCCCGGCCGGATGTGTGCGCTCGATGTGCGCGCTCGGGCTGCGCGGTTAGGAGGGGGCCCTTCCTATACAGAAAGCGATAACAAGGGGCCCTTCCTTACAGCCCGGGCGGGAGGACGGCGGGCGGGTCGACGTCGACCGGTTGCAGCAGCCACCAGTGGGCGCCGAGTCCGGCCGGGTCGGTCAGCTCGGCCGCGGTCGAGGCCCGGGCCAGCGCCCGGACGTATCCGGCCGGGTCGGTGGCGGCCAGCGCCAGCGCGGGTCGGGCGCCGTCGGCCCCGAGCGCGCGCAGCGCCGCCCGCTGACGGACCAGCGTGTACGGCGTACCGGCCACCGCCGCACCGGCCGTGCCGACCGCGTCCACGGCGACGTGCGCGGTCAGGTCACTGCTCCCGTCCGGCACCGGCGGCACCTGCCGCCCGGCCCGGAAGCCGGTGAGGGTGCCCGCCGGCGGCCGGCCGTCCCGCAGGTGCCCGTAGTCGACGGCGAGGGCCAGCCCGCGTTCCAGCACGCTCAGCGTGGACGCCCAGGCGGCGTCCCGGGACAGCCCGATCTCGGCCCGGTCGGCGGGTCCCGGATGCGCCGGCACGGGCCACCAGCGGGCCAGCCAGTCCGCCTCGGCCGCGTCGACCGGCCCGCCAATCGATTCGGCGCCGGTGGCCGGGTCGACCAGCACCCGACGCCAGCCGGTGGGCCCGGGCGTCGCCACCTCCAGCGGTACGTTGTCCAGCCACTCGGTGCCGAGCAGCAGCCCGGCCACCCGCTCCGGCGGGTCGGGCCGCCAGTCGACGGTGGCGGGGAGCGCGGCGGGTCGGGGCGCCAGTTCGACCGCGGTGGGCCGGAGCCGGGCGGCCAGCTCGGGCGGGGCGAGCCCGACGAGGGTGGTCAGCAGTTCGCCCCGGCCGGCGCCGACGTCGACCACGTCGAGCCGGTCGGGCCGGCCGAGCGCGGCGTCGACGCGGTCGAGCAGCCGCAGCACGGCGGTGGCCAGCACCGGTACGCCGTGCGCGCTGGTCCGGAAGTGCGCGGCCGGTCCGGCGCCGGCGACGAAGAACCCCGCCTCGCCGTAGAGCGCGGCGGACATCGCCGCTCGCCATCCGATGGGCACCGGCCCAGGCTAGGCGGCCCCGGACGAGCCCGCCGCGCGGCCCGCGCTGGATGCCGCTGTGTCGGCTGGGCAACCCGGGCTGGATGCCGCTGTGCCGGCTGTGCGGCCCAGGCTGTGTGTCGCTGGGCTGGCCGCGGTTCATCCGCCGTTCAGTGTCCGGCACCACGCCGGCCCTACTGTCGGCGGCCATGAGACGACTGCTCAGGCCCGCGCCGTTCGTGCTGCCCGCCCTCGTCGTGCCCGTCCTGCTGGCCGCCGGCGGGGTGGCCGGCGCGACCCCGGCGGCGGCACCGGCGCAGCCCCGGTCGGTCAGCGCCACCGTGGAGACGCCGTCGCTGTACGACGACGAGGCCGGCGGCAACGCCGACGGAGACGACCCGGCGATCTGGGTGCACCCGGGGGACCGGGCTGGCAGCCTGGTGATCGCCACGGCGAAGAACGGTGGGCTACGCGTCTACGACCTGCGGGGACGGCAGCGGCAGGCGGTCGCCACCCCGCCCGCCCCCGGTGCCGAGGACGAGTCCGGGCGGTTCAACAACGTCGACCTGGTCTCCGGGTTTCCGCTGGCCGGTCGCCGGGTGGACCTGGCGGTGGTGACCGACCGGGGACGCGACCAGTTGCGGTTCTACCGGATCGACCCGGCGAACCGGCGCCTGGCCGACGTGACCGCGGCGGACGTCCCGTACGCGTTCAGCCGGGACCAGGCGGAGGTCAACGTGCAGCGCACGGCGTACGGCCTGGCGACCTACCGGGGGACGGACGGCGGCTGGTACGCGGTGGTCAGCCGGCGGAGCACCCCGGAGGTGGGCATCTTCCGGCTGGTGACCCGGGGCGGCACCGTCTCGTACCGGCCGGTCGACCGGCTGGCCCTGCCCGCCTCGTTCCGGCTGCCGAACGGCGCGACCTGGCTGCCGTGTGCCGATGCGGGCGACGGACCGCAGGTGGAGGGGATGGTGGTCGACCCGGCGACCGGCACCGCCTACCTGGCGCAGGAGACGGTCGGCCTGTGGCGGGTACCGGTCCGCAACGGGCGGTTCACCGGCGAGCCCCGGTCGGTGGAGCGGACCCGCGAGTTCGGCGTTCCGGCGGCGTTCGACCCCGGGCAGGACGACTGCGTGGTCGACCACGCCGCCGACCCCGGGTACGGCGGCCGGATCGCGGCCGACGTGGAGGGGCTGACCATCTACCCGACGGCCAGCGCCGACGGGGTGCTGGTCGTCTCCAGCCAGGGCGACGACACGTTCTTCGGCTACGACCGGCGGACCAACCGGCCGCTGGGCCGGTTCGCGGTCACCGACGGGGCCGTGGACGGCTCCCAGGAATGCGACGGCGCGGCGGTCGTATCCACCCCGCTGCCCGGTTATCCGGGTGGCCTGCTGGTGGTGCACGACGGGGCGAACACCCCGGGAACGACCGGCCCGGACGGCGAGCCCCGGGCGGACACCAACTTCAAGTTCCTCGACGCCGGGTTCCTGCGCACCCTGCGCTGATCCGCCTCCGGGCGCCCGTGTCCGGCAGGGCCGGCGGGCCGGCGGTTAGGAAGGGGCCCTTCCTATACAAAAAGCGATAAGAGGGGGCCCTTCCTTACACCCCGGGCCGGGGTGGTGAAGGTTCCCACAACCGCTTGTTCCGGGACCCTGGCGGCGGCGCATACTGGTGATCGACCGGTACCACTTGTCGAGGACTGGATCACTGGAATGAGCGCATCACGTCCGCGCTCGGCCGCCGCCACCGCGCGGCCGGTCGCCGCCGACCAGGGCCCTGTCGGCTCGCCGCCCCGACTCACCGTCGGGTTGATCGGCGCCGGCCGGGTGGGTGCGGTGCTCGGCGCGGCGCTGACCCGCGCGGGTCACCGGGTGGTCGCCGCCACCGCCGTCTCGGCCGCCACCCGGGCACGGGTCGCCCGCCTGCTGCCGGAGACCGGGATCCGTCCCGCCGACGAGGTGGCCCGGGCCGCCGTCGACCTGCTGCTGATCGCCGTACCCGACGACTCGCTCGGCCCGGTGGTGGCCGGGCTGGCCGGCACCGGGGCGCTGCGGTCCGGGCAGGTGGTCGCGCACACCTCCGGCGCGCACGGGCTGGACGTGCTCGCCCCGGCCGTCGCCGCGGGCGCCCGGCCGCTGGCCCTGCACCCGGCGATGACCTTCACCGGTTCGGCCGAGGACCTGGCCCGGCTTCCCGGAATCTCGTACGGGGTGACCGCCCCGGACCCGCTGCGGCCGCTCGCCGTGCGGCTCGTCGCCGACCTGGGCGGGGTACCCGAGTGGATCTCCGAGCGGGACCGCCCGCTCTACCACGCGGCCCTCGCGCACGGCGCGAACCATCTCGTCACGCTGGTCAACGAGGCCGCCGACCGGCTGCGCGACGCGGGCGTGACCCGGCCGGAGAAGGTGCTCGGCCCGCTGCTGCGGGCCGCCCTGGACAACGCCCTGCGCCTCGGCGACGCGGCGCTGACCGGCCCGGTGTCGCGGGGTGACGCCGGCACGGTCGCCCGGCACCTGGACCGGCTGGCGGCGACCGCCCCGGCGTCGCTCCCCGCCTACCTCGCCCTGGCCCGGCGCAGCGCCGACCGGGCGATCGCCGCCGGCCGGCTCAGGCCGATGGACGCCGAGTCGCTGCTCGGGGTCCTGGCCGACCGCGACCGGCAGACGGGCGGCCCGGGACGCACCGGCGGCGGCGTCACGCGGCCGCCGGCCGGCAACGTCACGCGGCCGCCGGCCGGCAACGTCACCCGGCCGCCGGCCGGCAACGTCACCCGGCCGCCGGCCGGCAACGTCACCCGGCCGCCGGCCGGCAACGTCACCCGGCCGCCGGGCGGCGACGTCACCCGGCCGGTCGCCACGGACCGCGCCCGGCGGGCGGTCGACTCCGACCGGGAGGTGGCGGCATGACCGAGGTCGTCCGCACCCGGGCCGAACTGGCCGCCCGACTCGCCCCCCGGACGGGGACGCTCGCGGTGGTGATGACCATGGGCGCGCTGCACTCCGGGCACGAGTCGCTGCTGCGCGCGGCCCGGGACCGGGCCGACGCCGTACTCGCGACGATCTTCGTCAACCCGCTCCAGTTCGGGCCGAACGAGGACTTCGACCGCTATCCGCGGACCTTCGACGCCGACCTGGAGGTCTGCCGCGCCGCCGGGGTGGAGACCGTCTTCGCGCCGTCACGGCCGGAGATCTACCCGGAGGGCGAGCCGATGGTCCGGGTGGACCCCGGCCCGCTCGGCGCCGAGCTGGAGGGGAGCACCCGGCCCGGTCACTTCGCCGGCGTGCTGACCGTCGTACTCAAGCTGTTGAACCTGGTCCGGCCGGATGTCGCGCTCTTCGGCGAGAAGGACTACCAGCAGCTCACCATGATCCGCCGGATGGTCCGCGACCTGGCCCTGGACGTGGAGATCGTCGGCGTGCCGACCGTCCGCGAGCCGGACGGGCTGGCGCTCTCCAGCCGCAACCGCTACCTCTCGGGCCCCGAACGGGCCGCCGCGCTCACCCTGTCGGCCGCGCTGCGGGTCGGCGCGGACGCCGCGGCGGCCGGCCGGGGTGCCGACGCCGCGCTCGCCGCCGCCTACCGGACCTTCGGCTCCGGTACGGGCGCCCGGCTGGACTACCTCGTGTTAACCGACCCGGACCTGGGCACCGCCCCGGTCACCGGGCCGGCCCGGATGCTGGTGGCCGCCTGGGTGGGCGCCACCCGACTGATCGACAACATGCCGGTCGAGCTGAGCCCGGCCGCACCGGAGGGATAGTTCCAAATGTTCCGCACCATGCTCAAGTCGAAGATCCACCGGGCCACGGTGACCCAGGCGGACCTGCACTACGTCGGCTCGGTCACGGTCGACGCCGACCTGCTGGACGCCGCCGACCTGCTGCCCGGGGAGCAGGTGGCGATCGTCGACATCACCAACGGCGCCCGGCTGGAGACGTACGTGATTCCCGGCGAGCGGGGCAGCGGGGTGATCGGCATCAACGGTGCCGCCGCCCACCTGGTGCACCCCGGGGACCTGGTCATCCTCATCTCCTACGCCCAGTTCGACGACGCGCAGGCCCGGTCGTACCGGCCCCGGATCGTGCACGTCGACGCGGCCAACCGGATCATCGAACTCGGCACCGACGCGGCCGCCGCCGCCCCCGGCATGGTCGGCGACCCGGTCCGGGGGGACCTCGTCGCCATGGGGTGATCACCCCGTCCGGGTACCCCTGCGGCTACCGTAGGGTGCAGCCATCCGGACTCTTGGTCGCCCTGGGGAGGGACGCGATGCGTCGATGGATGACCGCTCTGGCGCTGGCCGGAGTCGTTGGCCTGGGCGTGGTCGCGTGTGCCGCACCGGGTGGCTCCGACGGCGACCTCACCGACGACTGGGCCCGGGTGGGCGAGCCCCAGGTCTTCATCCCGAGCGCCGGGACCTGCCACGCGGCGGACTTCGCCGAGACCGCCTACCTGTCGTCGTACCGGCCGGTGGACTGTGCCACCAACCACCGGCTGGAGACGGTGCACGTGGGCACCTTCACGGGCGCGGCGGCGGAGCGGGCCGAGCCTCCGGCCCCGGGCTCGACCGAGGCCCGCGCCGCGTACGGCGAGTGCGACACCGGCGCCCGGAGCTACCTCGGCGACGACTGGCGGGTGGGCCGGCTCTGGCTCGGGATGGCGAAACCCTCGCCGCAGGCCTGGGCCGGCGGTGCCCGCTGGTTCCGCTGTGACGTCACCGAACTCACCAACGTCGAGGACAACGGCGACACGGCCAGCCGGACCGCGAGCCTGAAGGGGGCGCTGGGCACCCGGGGGCCGCTGCACCTGGGCTGCTACGCGGCGGAGATGGGCCGGAACCGGACCATCGAAGCGATGCCGCCGATCGACTGCGGCCGGCGGCACAACAGCGAGTTCGCCGGGGTGTGGGCGGCGCCCGCGTCGGCCGGCTACCCGACCGAGGAGCGGGACTGGGCGGCCTTCTACGACGGCTGCTACCAGGTCGCCGCGCGGTACGCCGGGGTGCCGCAGAGCAGTGTCCGGTTCCGTACCGGGGTGGTGGCGCTGCCCGGCGGGCCGGGCGACTGGCGCTCCGGCAACCGGGGCGTGCGCTGCTACCTGTGGATCTCCGACGGGGCGTTCACCCGCTCGCTGAAGGGCGCCGGGTCGAGTGGTCTGCCCGTCCGGACCGGATGAGCGTCCCAGGCCACTTCCCGCCGCCCCGGGCTGCGGCACGCCGCCGGTACGCGGTTGACTGGGCTGATGCGGTTGTCGACCCCTGAGTTGCCGGTGCTACCCGACCTGTTGGCCGCGCCGGCGCCCGGTTGGGTGGAGACGACGGACGTGGTGGTGGTCGGGTCGGGCATCGCCGGCCTCACCGCCGCGCTGCACCTGCGCGAGGCGGGGCTGCACGTGACCGTGGTGACCAAGGTCAACATCGACGACGGTTCGACCCGGTGGGCGCAGGGCGGCATCGCGGCTGTACTCGATCCGCTGGACACCCCGGCGGCGCACGCCCGGGACACCGAGCTGGCCGGGGTGGGACTCTGCGATCCGGCCGCGGTCCGGGTGCTGGTCGAGGAGGGGCCGACCCGGCTGCGGGAGCTGATCCGTACCGGTGCCGAGTTCGACCGCAACCCGGACGGCTCGCTGATGCTGACCCGGGAGGGCGGCCACCGGGCCGACCGGATCGTGCACGCCGGTGGCGACGCCACCGGCGCCGAGGTGCAGCGGGCGCTGCACGCGGCGGTCCGGCGGGATCCCTGGATCCGGCTGGTCGAGCACGCCCTCGTGCTCGACCTGCTGCGGGCTCCGGGAACGGACGGTGCGGCACCGGACGGCCGGGCCACCGGGCGGGCCTGCGGGATCACCCTGCACGTGCTCGGCGAGGGGGCCGAGGACGGGGTCGGCGCGATCCTCGCCCGGGCGGTGGTGCTGGCCACCGGCGGCATGGGGCAGGTCTTCGCCACCACCACCAACCCGGTGGTCTCCACCGGGGACGGGGTGGCGCTGGCGCTGCGCGCCGGTGCGGCGGTGACCGACCTGGAGTTCGTCCAGTTCCACCCCACCGCGCTGCTCCCGCCGCCGGGCACCGGCGCCGGCAGCCCGACCGGCACCGGGCAGCAGCCGCTGGTCTCGGAGGCGCTGCGCGGCGAGGGGGCGCACCTGGTCGACGCGGACGGCAAGCGGTTCATGCTCGGCCAGCACGACCTGGCCGAGCTGGCTCCCCGGGACGTGGTGGCGAAGGGGATCCACCGGGTGCTGCTGGCCACCGGCGCCGACCACGTCTACCTGGACGCCCGGCACCTCGGCGCGGAGTTCCTGGCCCGGCGGTTCCCGACGATCGTCGCCTCCTGCCTGGCCGTCGGCGTCGACCCGGCGGTCCAGCCGATCCCGGTCGCCCCGGCCGCCCACTACGCCTCCGGCGGCGTCCGCACCGACCTGCACGGCCGGAGCTCCATCCCCGGCCTGTACGCCTGCGGCGAGGTGGCCTGCACCGGCGTGCACGGCGCGAACCGGCTGGCCAGCAACTCCCTGCTGGAGGGGCTGGTCTTCGCCAGCCGGATCGCCCAGGACATCGCCCGGGACGTGCCGCCGCAGGTCGAGCCGGCCCCGACCGGGGCGTGGCGCGGCGGGACGGGCTGGGCGGTGGACCCGGACGCGCGGGCCGGACTGGCCCGGTCGATGACCCGGGGCGCCGGGGTGCTCCGCTCGGCGGACTCACTGCGTGCCACCTCGGCCGAGCTGACGCTGCTCGGCGCCACCCGGGGGGCAGCCCGGACCGCGAGCTGGGAGACGACCAACCTGGTGACGGTCGCCGCCGCCCTGGTCGCCGCCGCGTACGCCCGGCAGGAGACCCGGGGCTGTCACTGGCGGGAGGACCACCCGGAGTCGGGCGCGGACTGGCTCGGGCACCTGATCGGGTCGATCGGCCCGGCCGGCAATCTCGAACAGGGCTGGGAGGCGCTGTGCTGACGGAGTCGACGGTAGGGGCGTTGCGGAGCGCCGGGCTGGACCCGGCGGTGGTGGAACGCATCGCACAGGGGGCGTTGGACGAGGACCTGGGCCCGGAGCGGCTCGACGTGACCAGCGCCGCCACCATCCCGGCCGAGCAGGTCGACACGGCCGACGTGGTGGCCCGGGCCGACGGGGTGGTGGCCGGGCTGGCCGTCGCCGCCGCCGTCTTCGACCTGGCCGGCACCCGTACGCTGCGGGTGTCGACGCTGGCCCGCGACGGTGACGAGGTGGCCCGGGGAGACGTGCTGGCGACGGTGACCGGCCCGACCCGGTCGTTGCTGACCGCCGAGCGGACGGCGCTGAACCTGCTCTGCCGGATGTCCGGGGTGGCGACGCACGCCCGGGCCTGGACCGAGGCGCTGGCCGGCACCAAGGCGACCGTGCTGGACACCCGCAAGACGACCCCGGGCCTGCGCCTGCTGGAGAAGTACGCGGTCCGGGCCGGCGGCGGCGCCAACAAGCGCCTCGGCCTCTACGACGTCGCCATGATCAAGGACAACCACAAGCTGGCGGCCGGCGGGATCACCCCGGCGTACCACCGGGTGCGGGCGGCATTCCCGGCGGTCCCGGTGCAGGTGGAGGTGACCAGCGTCGCCGAGGCGGTGGAGGCGGTGGAGGCCGGCGCCGACTTCCTGCTCTGCGACAACATGACCCCGGAGCTGCTCGCCCGGGTCGTCGCGGCGGTCGGCGACCGGGCCGAACTGGAGGCGACCGGCGGGCTGACCCTGGCCACCGCCGCCGAGTACGCGGCGACCGGCGTCGACTACCTCTCGGTCGGCGCGCTGACGCACTCCTCGCCCATCCTGGACATCGCGCTGGATCTGCGGGCCCGGGTGTAAGGAAGGGCCCCCTGTTATCGCTTTTTGTATAGGAAGGGCCCCCGCCTAACACCTCGGGCAGCCAGGCGCCAGCCGCGACCGGGCGCGGTGTGCCCGGCACCGCGTACGGCGGGGGCGCCGCTGCTAGGGTGCGGATTGCCGGCCGCCGGCCCCCGACGACCGGTACCACCTCGGGCCCCGGGACTGACGAATGCTGCTGTGTATCGACATCGGTAACACCAACACGGTCCTGGGGACCTTCGACGGCGAGAAGCTGATCCACTCCTGGCGGATCAAGACCGACGCGCGGTCGACGGCGGACGAGTTGGGGCTGACCCTGCGCGGTCTGCTCGCCGGGGACGCGGTGGAGGTCACCGGGATCGCCGCCTGCTCGACCTCGCCGGCCGCGCTGCGCTCGCTGCGCGCGATGCTGGCCCGCTACCACGCGGACATCCCGCACGTGATCGTGGAGCCGGGCGTCCGGACCGGCGTACAGCTGGCGATCGACAATCCCAAGGAGGTCGGCGCCGACCGGGTGGTGAACACCCTGGCGGCGTTCACCATCTACGGCGGCCCGTCGATCGTGGTCGACTTCGGCACCACCACCAACTTCGACGTGATCAGCGGCCGGGGCGAGTTTCTCGGTGGCGCGTTCGCGCCCGGGATCGAGATCTCGTTCGACGCGCTCGCGGCGCGGGCCGCCCAGCTGCGGCGGGTGGAACCGGCCCAGCCGCGCTCGGTGATCGGCAAGAACACCGTGGAGTGCCTGCAGTCCGGGATGTACTTCGGCTTCGCCGGGCAGGTCGACCGGATCGTCGAGCGGATGATCGAGGAGGTGGGCGAGGTGCGGGCGGTGATCGCCACCGGCGGGCTGGCCCCGCTGGTGATCGGCGAGTGCCGCACCATCACCCACCACGAGCCGATGATCACCCTCATCGGGCTGCGGCTGGTCTACGAACGCAACCGCTGACGGCTCGGCCCCGCGGACCGGCTAGCGGCGGTGGGCCCGGAACACCAGGGTCCGGTACGGCAGCTCGAAGCTCTCCCGCCCGGCCAGGTCCGGGTGGCCCAGGACCAGGTCCCGGACCGCCGCGTCCACCTCCCGTTGCCGCTGCGGCGTCGCGGTGAGGTAGTACGAGCGGGTGCCGATCATGCCGACCAGCGTCTGGACGGTGTGCGTGGTGTGGTGCCGGAACTCGGCCCGCTCCACCGGCCCGAAGTCGGCGCCGTAACCGGTGACCGGCGGGCCGTCGTCCCGGGCACCCCGGCCGTCGAGCAGTTCCACCGTGAGCGCGGTGAGCGCGGCCACCCAGGGTACGGACTCGTCCCGTTCGTTGAAGAGCGCCGCGTAGCTGCCGCCGGGGCGGAGCAGCCGGGCCCCCTCGGCGTGCGCCAGGGGCGGGTCGAACCAGTGGTACGCCTGCCCGGCGACGATCGCGTCGACCGATCCGTCCGGCAGCGGCACGTCCTCGGCCGACCCGGCCAGCGCGGTGACCCCCGGCGTGGCGGCGGTCAGCCGGTCCCGCATCCCCGGGTCCGGCTCCACCGGCACCACCTCGTGGCCGAGGTCGAGCAGGACCCGGGTGAGCAGGCCGGTGCCGGCGGCCAGGTCGAGCACCCGGGCCGGCGCGGGTCGGTCGACGGCCCAGGCGACCGCCGTACGGGGGTAGCCGGGGCGGTAGCGGTCGTAGGCGTCGGCGGCGGCGCCGAAGGAGAGGGCGTGGGTCCGGTCAACCATGCCGGCAGGTTATCCGCTGACCGCCGCAGAGCACTTGAGTACGCTCGGGGCCGGACTCCGCCGTAGACAATTTCCGAGGAAGCGTGCCGTGACCCAGCAGATTCCCCCGCCCGCCGAACCCGTCGACGACCTTCCCGAGCAGATGCGGGTGCGTCGGGAGAAGCGGGACCGGATGCTCGCCGACGGCGTCGAGCCGTACCCGCTGGGTTTTCCGCGTACCGCGACGCTCGCGGAGGTCCGGTCCCGCTACGCGGACCTGCCGACGGACACCGCCACCGGGGAGACCGCGTCGGTGACCGGCCGGGTGATCTTCGTACGGAACACCGGGAAGCTCTGCTTCGCCACCCTGCGCGACGGTGACGGGACCGAGTTGCAGGCGATGATCTCCCTGGACCGGGTCGGTCCGGAGCGGCTGGAGGCCTGGAAGCGGCTGGTCGACCTCGGTGACCACGTCGGGGTGGCCGGTGAGGTGATCACCAGTCGGCGTGGCGAGCTCTCCGTCCTCGCCGATTCCTGGACGGTCACCGCGAAGGCGCTGCGCCCGCTGCCGGTGGCGCACAAGCCGCTCAGCGAGGAGGCGCGGGTCCGCCAGCGCTACGTCGACCTGATCGTGCGTCCGCAGGCCCGGGAGATGGTCCGTACCAGGGCGGCCACCCTGCGCAGTCTGCGTGATTCCCTGCACGAACGCCGTTTCGTGGAAGTCGAAACCCCGATGTTGCAGCCGCTGCCCGGTGGCGCCACCGCGCGGCCATTCGTAACGCACAGCAATGCACTCGATACTGATCTGTATCTGCGAATCGCCCCGGAGCTTTTTCTCAAGCGGGCGGTGGTCGGTGGCATCGACCGGGTCTTCGAGATCAACCGTAACTTCCGCAATGAGGGGGTCGACTCTTCGCACTCCCCGGAGTTCGCGATGCTGGAGGCCTACGAGGCGTACGGCGACTACGACACTATCGCCACCCTCACCCGTGAGCTGGTGCAGCGGGCGGCGCTCGCGGTCAGCGGCTCCGCCGTGGTCCGACACGCCGACGGCACCGAGTTCGACCTCGGCGGCGACTGGACTTCGGTGACCCTCTACGGCTCGCTTTCCGCGGCCCTGGGCGAGGAGGTCACCGTCCGCACCGAGATGACGGACCTGCTGCGCTACGCCGAAAAGACCGGGTTGGCCGTCGATCCCAAGTGGGGGTCGGGCAAGCTCGCCGAGGAGCTTTTCGAGGAACTGGTGGTGCCGGGGCTTCGACAGCCGACGTTCGTCCGGGACTATCCGGAGGAGACGAGCCCGCTCGTTCGTGGGCACCGCGACGAGCCGGGCCTCACCGAGAAGTGGGACCTCTACGTGCTCGGCTTCGAGCTGGCCACCGGCTACTCGGAGCTGGTCGACCCGGTCGAGCAGCGGCGGCGGCTGGTCGCGCAGGCCCGGCAGGGGGCGAAGGGCGACGACGAGGCGATGCGCCTTGACGAGGACTTCCTGCGGGCGATGGAGTACGGAATGCCGCCCACCGGGGGCATGGGAATGGGAATCGACCGCCTGCTGATGGCCCTCACCGGCCTCGGAATTCGGGAAACGATCCTCTTCCCCATGGTCCGGCCGGAGTAGTCCCGGCGGATGCTCCGGGCCGAGTAGTAGTCGTCCACCCCTTGCTGCGTAGTTTCCCGGTCCTATTGACGAAGCAAGCAGCCCGCGAGCTATTGTGCTCTTGTTTGCGGTAGAACCTGCTCGAAGGGATAACGGCACGTGGCCAAGCAGATCATTCACAAGCTGGTCGATGACCTGGACGGCGGAGACGCGGACGAGACCGTCAAGTTCTCGCTCGACGGCGTTCAGTACGAGATCGACCTGTCGGACAAGAACGCCAGCAAATTGCGGGACCTATTCGCCCCGTACGTGGCGGCCGGCTCCAAGGTCGGCCGGGGTGGCGTCGTCGTCGGCGGTCGCGCGGCGCGCGGGCGTGGCGGTGCCACCGCCGACCGGGAGCAGAACAAGGCGATCCGGGAGTGGGCCAAGAAGGAGGGGAAGGACATCTCCGACCGAGGGCGCATCCCCCAGGAGATCGTCGACGAGTACCACGCCAAGGCGGGGCGCTAGACGCCCGGCGTCCTGCTGTCCGTACGGGGTGGGTGAGCGGGTCGCCGCGCACCCACCCCGTACGGGTTGTCGGGTATGGTGGGTTTAGACCATATGGCGGCGTGCTTTCTTGTGCTCCGGGGAACATCCTGGCGCCCCAGACGTTGTCCACAACCAGTGGACGATGTTGTCCACAACCTGTGGACGGCGCGGGGTCCGCGTCGCCGCCGCGGGAGCGAAATTTCGCTCTGCGCGTACAGTCGACGGTCCGGGAAGCATCGTTGAGCGCGGACGGTTGGTAGAAACGTCGCGTATGTGGCTCATTGCAGCAACACACGACCTCAGGAGAGTCGGCTCGCGGCGATAGAGTAAGGGAGCACGGATGTCCGCCCCGGACGTCCGGGTGGTGGCCCCGCCACGATGCTTGGACCATCAAGATCGAGTGCGCACGGCACGTGAGGAGCACGAGGGCATGTTCGAGCGGTTCACCGACCGAGCGCGGCGGGTTGTCGTCCTGGCTCAAGAAGAAGCCCGGATGCTCAACCACAACTACATCGGTACGGAACACATCCTGTTGGGTCTCATCCACGAGGGCGAAGGCGTCGCGGCGAAGGCTCTGGAGAGCCTGGGCATCTCGCTGGAGGGCGTCCGCCAGCAGGTCGAGGAGATCATCGGCCAGGGTCAGCAGGCGCCGAGCGGGCACATCCCGTTCACGCCGCGGGCCAAGAAGGTCCTGGAGCTGTCCCTGCGGGAGGCGCTTCAGCTCGGCCACAACTACATCGGCACGGAGCACATCCTGCTCGGCCTGATCCGTGAGGGCGAGGGCGTGGCCGCCCAGGTGCTGGTCAAGCTCGGCGCCGACCTCAACCGGGTCCGCCAGCAGGTGATCCAGTTGCTCTCCGGCTACCAGGGCAAGGAGCCCGCCGCCGCGGGTGCCACCCCGGGTGAGGCCGCGCCGTCGACCAGCCTCGTGCTGGACCAGTTCGGCCGCAACCTGACCCAGGCCGCCCGCGAGGGCAAGCTCGACCCGGTCATCGGGCGCGAGAAGGAAATCGAGCGGGTGATGCAGGTTCTCTCCCGCCGTACCAAGAACAACCCGGTCCTGATCGGCGAGCCCGGCGTCGGCAAGACGGCGGTCGTCGAGGGCCTTTCCCAGAAGATCATCAAGGGCGAGGTCCCGGAGACGCTGAAGGACAAGCAGCTCTACACGCTTGACCTGGGCGCTCTGGTGGCCGGTTCCCGCTACCGGGGTGACTTCGAGGAGCGCCTGAAGAAGGTGCTCAAGGAGATCCGCACCCGGGGTGACATCATCCTGTTCATCGACGAGATCCACACCCTGGTGGGTGCGGGTGCCGCCGAGGGCGCGATCGACGCGGCGAGCATCCTCAAGCCGATGCTGGCCCGTGGCGAGCTGCAGACCATCGGCGCGACCACGCTCGACGAGTACCGCAAGCACCTGGAGAAGGACGCCGCGCTCGAGCGCCGGTTCCAGCCGATCCAGGTGGGTGAGCCGTCGCTGGCGCACACCATCGAGATCCTCAAGGGCCTGCGTGACCGCTACGAGGCGCACCACCGGGTGAGCATCACCGACGGCGCCCTGGTGGCGGCGGCGACGCTGGCCGACCGGTACATCTCCGACCGGTTCCTGCCGGACAAGGCGATCGACCTGATCGACGAGGCCGGTGCCCGGATGCGGATCCGCCGGATGACCGCGCCGCCAGACCTGCGGGACTTCGACGAGCGGATCGCCCAGGTCCGTCGGGACAAGGAGTCCGCGATCGACGCGCAGGACTTCGAGCGGGCCGCGCAGCTGCGGGACAAGGAGAAGCAGCTGCTGGGTCAGAAGGCGCAGCGGGAGAAGGAGTGGAAGGCCGGCGACCTGGACGTGGTGTCCGAGGTCGACGACGAGCAGATCGCCGAGGTCCTGGCGAACTGGACCGGCATCCCGGTGTACAAGCTGACCGAGGAGGAGACCTCCCGGCTGCTGCGGATGGAAGACGAGCTGCACAAGCGGGTCGTCGGCCAGGAGGACGCGGTTCGCGCGGTGTCCAAGGCCATCCGGCGTACCCGGGCCGGCCTGAAGGACCCGAAGCGGCCGTCCGGCTCGTTCATCTTCGCCGGTCCGTCCGGCGTCGGTAAGACCGAGCTGTCCAAGGCCCTCGCGGAGTTCCTGTTCGGCAGCGAGGACGCGCTGATCCAGCTGGACATGTCGGAGTTCCACGACCGGTACACGGTCTCCCGCCTGGTCGGGGCGCCTCCCGGCTACGTGGGTTACGACGAGGGTGGCCAGCTCACGGAGAAGGTGCGGCGTCGGCCGTTCTCGGTGGTCCTGTTCGACGAGATCGAGAAGGCCCACCCGGACGTGTTCAACACGCTGCTCCAGATCCTGGAGGACGGGCGGCTCACCGATGGGCAGGGTCGGATCGTCGACTTCAAGAACACGGTGATCATCCTGACCACCAACCTGGGTACCCGGGACGTGGCCAAGGCGGTCTCGCTGGGCTTCCAGGCCTCTGAGGACTCCGACTCGAACTACGAGCGGATGAAGCAGAAGGTCAACGACGAGCTCAAGCAGCACTTCCGGCCGGAGTTCCTGAACCGGATCGACGACACGATCGTGTTCCACCAGTTGAAGCAGGGCGAGATCCTGCACATCGTGGACATCATGATCCAGCGGATCGAGACCCAGCTGCGGAACAAGGACATGGGGCTGGAGCTGACCGACAACGCCAAGAAGTACCTGGCGAAGAAGGGCTTCGACCCGGTGCTGGGTGCCCGGCCGCTGCGTCGGACGATCCAGCGCGACATCGAGGACAACCTGTCCGAGCGGATCCTGTTCAACGAGTTGACCCCGGGTCAGATCGTTGTGGTGGACTGCGAGGGCGACCCGGAGGACACCGACAAGTCCAAGCTGGTCTTCCGCGGTGCGGACAAGCCGGTCGAGGTGCCCGACGCGGTACCGGCCGACCTCGGCAACGCCGCCACCGCCGGCGCGGACGAGTAAGAACGCGGTAACGGGCTCGGCCCGGTGGCGAAGCCACCGGGCCGAGCCCGTTTTCTGCCCACCCCTCCCGGTGATCAGGGAGTACGTCCGGCGTGTCGTCGGCGTGTCGGGGTGTCAACTCCCTGATCACGCCGATCTTGGGGGTGCGCCCCGCCGGGCAGAGGGCGGGGGCGGGGGCGAGGTGTCAGGGGGTGGAGAAGCGGCGTTCGCCGGCCAGGACGCAGGCCTCACCGACCAGCTCCACCAGGCCGTCCTCGACCAGCCCGGCCAACGCCCGCGCCCGCTGTACGTCGTCGGCCCAGACCAGGTCCAGCCGTTCCCGTGGCACCGGGCCGACGCTCTCCCGCAGTACGGCGAGGAGCCGGCCGCGTACCTGCCGGTCGGTGCCGGCGTACCGCTGCGGACGTCGGGTGGGTCCGCTCGGTGCCGGCTGGCCGCCCGCCCGCCAGGCGCAGATCCCGGCCAGCGGGCAGTCGACGCAGCGCGGGGACCGGGCGACACAGATCAGCGCCCCCAGCTCCATGAATGCGGCGCTGGCCCGGGCCGCCGCCGGGGGATCCACCGGCAGCAGCGCCTCGGTCGCGACCAGATCGGCGGGACGGGTGGCCGGTCCGGCGTCCGGCGCACCGGCGACCGCGCGCGCCACCAGCCGGCGTACGTTGGTGTCCACCACCGGGTGCCGCTGCCCGTACGCGAACGCGGCCACCGCCCGGGCGGTGTAGCTGCCCACCCCGGGCAGCGCCAGCAGCTCGTCGAGGTCCGTCGGCACCGCGCCGCCGTGCCGCCGCACCAGGGCGACGGCACACTCGTGCAGCCGCAGCGCCCGCCGTGGATAGCCGAGGCGCCCCCACATCCGGATCGCCTCCGCCGGACTGTCGGCGGCCAGCGCGGCCGGCACCGGCCACCGGGTCAGCCAGGCACGCCAGGCCGGTAGCACCCGTACCACCGGGGTCTGCTGCAACATGATCTCGCTGACCAGGATCGGCCAGGCGCCGATGCCGGGCTCCCGCCACGGCAGGTCGCGGGCGTTCTCGTCGTACCACCGGATGGCCGCGGTGGCGAGCTGCGTCTCTGACATGGCGCCGTCGATCCTGTCACGCCGTCCCGGCCCGGCGTCCAGCGGCGCCCGGCTCGAGCCGGCCGGGAAGGCGACAAGCCTGCCGGCGGTGCCCGTCCCGCAACGTGGGCGGGGCGGCGGGGCGGGCGGCGAGGGGCGGCGCGGACCGGGCAGACTGCCCGGATGAACGAGCTGGCGATCACCGTGATCGGTCCGGACCGGCCCGGCATCGTGGCGGACGTCACCGAGGCGCTCGCCCAGGTCGGCGGCAACCTCACCGACTCGACCATGACCCGGCTCCGCGGTCACTTCGCGATGACGCTGATCTGCGCGGGCCCGGCCGCGACCGAGGCGAGCACCGCCCTGGAGGCCGTCGTCGCGGATGGCCAACTGGTGGCGACGGTACGCGAGGTCGGGCCGGAGCCGGCCAGCGCGCCCTTCGGTGAGCCGTACCTGATGGCGGTGCACGGGGCCGACCGGCTCGGCATCGTCGCGGCGGTGACCAGGGAGCTGGCCGCTGTCGGCGGCAACGTGACCGACCTGACCACCCGGCTCACCGGGCCGCTCTACGTCCTCGTCGCCGAGGTGGAGCTGCCGTCGGGCGCGGCGGACGGCCTGGTCGGCCGACTGGCCGAGGTGGGCGCGGAGCTGGGCGTGGAGGTCACCCTGCGCCGCGCCGACTCGGATCTGCTGTGATGGCGGAGGATGCCGGGCTGGGTGACTGGACGACGGCGGCGCTGGGCGCCCCGGGCCAGGTGCTGCCGGTGCTCACCGCGCCCGCCTCGGTGCTGAGCCGGGCCGGCGCGGAGGTCGATCCACTGGCCGAGGAGACGGTCCGGCTCGCCGCCGACCTGGTGGCGACGATGCGGGTGTCGCCGGGCTGCGTCGGCTTGGCCGCGCCGCAGGTCGGCGTCGGGGTCCGGGTCTTCGCGGTCGACGTGACCGGCCATCCCAAGACCCTCACCTCGCACGGCACCTTCGTGCTCTGCAATGCGGAGATCGACGAGGCCAGCCGGTGGCGGCCGGGCCGGGAGGGCTGCATGTCCGTCCCCGACCTGACCGGCGACGTCAAGCGGGCCAGCCGGGTGGTGGTGCGGGCGGTGCTGCCCGGGACCGGGGCGCCGGTCCGGCTGGTGACCGACGGCTTCGAGGCCCGCGCCCTGCAACACGAGATCGACCACTGCGCGGGACGGCTGTTCCTGGACCGGGTCGCCGGCGCGCACGCGATCTACCAGCGGAAGGTCTATCTCTGACGGTCGGCGGCCGCCGCGCGGTCGTCGCGCGCCGCCGGGGTCCGGCGCCGGATCCGGTACGGGGTCGGCGGGTGCCCGGCGCGTCGCGGGGATCGGCGGGGGACGCCCCGATACGGTGAGGACATTATGCGTTTGACGGTCGGCCCCCTGCCATCCGCCGTGTACTGGCGGCGTCGAGCCGTCGTGCTCGGCGCCGCGCTGCTGTTCCTGATCGTGCTCGTCTACTCCTGCACCAGAACGGGTGACGAGACCGGAAGGAACGGCACTGCCAACCCCGGCCAGTCGCCCGGACCTTCGCCCGTGCTCACACCGGAGTCCGGTGGCCCCGAGCCCGGTGCCTCCGAGTCCGGCGCACCGGAGGGCGATCCGTCCGACGCGCCGGCCGGGGAGGAACTGCCGCCGGTCGAGCCTGCGGGCGGTGGGGCGGTCCCGCCGGCCGCCCCACCGGTCGAGGGCGGATGTACCGACGAGGAGATGTCGGTGGTGCCGCTGGCGTCGAGGACCACCGCGCGCCGGGGCGAGCCGATCGAGCTTCGGCTCCGGATCAAGAACGTCTCGGACCGCACCTGTAGCCGGGATGTCGGTGCCGCCATGCAGGAGCTGTTCGTCAAGAGCGGGGCCCGCAAGATCTGGTCGTCCGACGTCTGCGGCAACGTGCAGACCAACGAGGTCTACTCCTTCCCGCCCACCCACGAGAACGAGTACAAGATCGTGTGGAACGGCCGGGAGAGTTCGAAGTGCGCCAGCGGGTTGGCGACCGGGCCCTATCCGGCGGCCGGCAGCTATCAGCTCCTCGGCCGGCTCGCCACCAAGCTCAGCGAGCCGGTGAAGATCACCATCACCAACTGAGCCGGGCGGGCCGGGGTGGGTCAGACGTAGCGCTCCAGGATGGACGCCTCGGCCAGCCGGGAGAGTCCCTCCCGGACACCCCGGGCCCGCGCGTCGCCCACGCCGTCCACGGCCTGTAGATCCTCCACCGTGGCGCCGAGCAGCCGCTGCAAGCTGCCGAAGTGGCCGACCAGCCGGTCGACCACCAGGCCGGGCAGCCGGGGCACCTTGGCGAGCAGCCGGAAGCCACGCGGGCTGACCGCCGCGTCCAGGGCGTCGGAGGCGCCCGGATAGCCGATCGCCTTGGCCACGGCGACCAGGTCGATCAGCTCGGTGGCGGTGAGCAGGTCGAGCTCGACCAGCGCCTCGTCGAGGGTCCGGGCCTTCCGGCCGGTGGGCAGGTAGTCGCGGATGACCAGTGTCCGGTCGGCGTCGACGCCGGCCATCAGCTCGTCGAGCTGGAGGGCCAGCAGCCGGCCGTCGGTGCCGAGTTCCACCACGTAACCGGCGATCTCGTCGGCGATCCGGCGGACCATCTCCAGCCGCTGCACCACGGCGACCGCGTCCCGGACCGTCACCAGGTCTTCGATCTCCAGCGCGGAGAGCGTGCCGGAGACCTCGTCCAGCCGCAGCTTGTAGCGCTCCAGGGTGGCGAGCGCCTGGTTGGCCCGGGACAGGATCGCGGCCGAGTCGTCCAGCACGTGCCGCTGGCCGTTCACGTAGAGACTGATGATCCGCATCGACTGGCTGACCGAGATCACCGGGAAGCCGGTCTGCCGGGCCACCCGCTCCGCGGTGCGGTGCCGGGTGCCGGACTCCTCGGTCGGAATCGACGGGTCGGGCATCAGGTGCACCGCCGCCCGGACGATCCGGGTGCCGTCGCTGGAGAGCACCACCGCGCCGTCCATCTTGCACAGTTCGCGGACCCGGGTGGCGGAGAACTCGACGTCGAGGGGGAAGCCGCCGGTGCAGAGCGTCTCCACGACCTTGTCGTAGCCGAGCACGATCAGCGCGCCGGTGCGGCCCCGCAGGATCCGCTCCAGCCCGTCCCGCAGGGCGGTGCCGGGCGCCATCAGCGCCAGGTTGGCCCGCAACGGGTCACCGGTCGGGCCGCTGCTGTTGACGGTCATGCCGACGCTGATGGTGCGGGCCGCCGAGCCGGCGGCGCCGGTGCGGACAGGGGGAGCCGGGCTGGCGGTCCGGTTCGCGTCGCGGTCGATCGGCACCCCGACATTCTACGGACCGCCCTGCGTTCGGTGCTGCCGCGGTTACTGTGACGTGCCACTGCGCCGCTCCCTCCCATCCATCTGCCGGCGGTGACGCCTGGAACCGGCCGTGAAGTGTCCAGTTTGCACTTGATTGACGAGTCTTGTCGGGCCGAGTGATCACGAACTACCCGGTACGCGGTACGCCGCCCAAGCATGCCACCGTACGGCATTGTGCTTTGCGTGAGCGTATGGTTACTCAGCGGACAGCCGGGCCACCGACTGGAGCGCCGATCGTACGTCCGTGACCTCCGTCACCCGCATGTTCTCCGGGGTCACCCCGCTCGCCGCCGGACCGCAGCCGACGGGCACCAGCGCGTACCGGAAGCCGAGCCGGGCCGCCTCGGCGAGCCGCCGGGGCACCGCACCGACCCGGCGCACCTCGCCGGTCAGCCCCACCTCCCCGATCGCCACCAGATCGGGCGCGATGGCCAGGTTGAGGCCGCCGGAGGCGACGGCGAGCGCGACCGCCAGATCGGCCGCCGGCTCCACCACCCGGATCCCCCCGACGGTGGCGGCGAAGACCTCCCGGTCGTGCAGCGTCAGCCGCTCGGTGCGGCGCTGGAGGACGGCGAGCACCATCGCCAGCCGGGCGCTGTCCAGCCCGGAGACGGTACGGCGCGGCGAGCCGGCGACCGTGGCGCCGATCAGCGCCTGCACCTCGGTGACGAGCGCCCGCCGACCCTCCATCGCCACCGTCACGCAGGTGCCGGGGACCGGCTCGGCGGAGCGGGTGAGGAAGAGCCCGGACGGGTCGGCCAGGCTGCTGATCCCGCCCTCGTGCATCTCGAAGCAGCCGACCTCGTCGGCGGTGCCGAACCGGTTCTTCACGCCGCGGACCATCCGCAGCGAGGAGTGCTTGTCGCCCTCGAAGTGCAGCACCACGTCGACCAGGTGCTCCAGCACCCGGGGGCCGGCGACCTGGCCGTCCTTGGTGACGTGCCCGACCAGCACCGTCGCGATGCCGCGCTCCTTGGCGACCGAGACCAGCGCGGCGGTGACGGCCCGGACCTGGGTGACCCCGCCCTGCACCCCCTCGGTGCCCGGCGTGGAGATGGTCTGCACGGAGTCGAGCACCAGCAGGCCCGGCTTGACCGCGTCCAGGTGGCCGAGGACCGCGCCGAGGTCGTTCTCCGCGGCGAGGTAGAGCCGGTCGTGCAGGGCGCCCATCCGCTCCGCGCGCAGCCGCACCTGGCTGACCGACTCCTCGCCGCTGACCACCAGCGACGGGCTGCCGGCGCCGGCCGCCCACTGCTGGGCGACGTCGAGCAGCAGGGTGGACTTGCCCACCCCGGGCTCGCCGGCCAGCAGGACCACGGCCCCGGGGACCAGGCCGCCGCCGAGCACCCGGTCGAGCTCGGGCACGCCGGTCGGCCGGGCCCGGGCCGGGGCGGCGCTGATCGTGGCGATGGGCCGGGCCGGCTCGGCCGGGGCCCGGGAACTCACCACCCGACCGGCGACGGTGGGACCGGAGAGCGTCGACTCGACGACCGCCCCCCACTCCCCGCACTCGGGGCAGCGACCGACCCACTTGGGCGGCTGGTGGCCGCAGGCGTCGCACTCGTAGGCGGGCCGGGGTTCGCGGGTCGCGGCCCGGCCGCGCGCGGCGGCTGCGGCGGGGCGGGGGGTGGCTCGGCTGGTCACCCCAGCACGCTAACCAACTCGTACGACGAAACGCCCGTGCCCCGGCCGGGGTCGGACGCCCGGGGCGCGCTCACCCCTCGTCGCCGTGCCCGCCGCCCACCTCGGCCTCCGGCGTGGCCACCGGTGCCGGCGTCTGCGGCACGGCGACCGGCGCCGCCACGACCACCTGGGCGCCGTTGAAGTCGAAGGTCATCGGGATCGACGCGCCCGGAGGCAGCGGCGCGGCCAGCCCGTTGAGCTGGAGCCAGCTCCCGAGGGTCCTGGTCAGCACGATGAAACTGCCTGCCGGGATCTGCACCTCGGGCGGCGCGCCGGCCGGGGCCTGCGCGCTCGGGCTGGCCGATCCGGCAGCGGACGGCGAACCGGAGGGCGAGCCCTCCGGCGAGGCGGACGGGGATCCGGCGGGCTCGCCCGGGGTGGCACTCGGCGACGCCGACGGCGTGACGCTGGCGGCTCCGCTCGGCACCGGGCCGCCGGAGAGCGTGCCGACCGGCATCGGGGTGCCGGAGACCTGGCCCGCGAGCACCACCGACTGGGCGCCCTCGGCGCTGACCCGCACCGTCACCGGGACACCAGAGTCGTTGAAGAGCGCCACGCTCACCGGCGCGTTGCCGCCGGCCGGGTACCCCGTCGTGTTCAGGTAGTCGATGAAGAGGTTCCGCACCTTGAACAGGTTGTCCGCCGTCTGCGCGTTCGCGCCCACCGTGGTGGGCTGCCGTGCGGCGGTCTCCGCGATCTGACCCGCGCCGCACCCGGACAGCAGCAGGGTGGTGGCGACTGCCGTACCGGCCAGCACCACCGTGGCCCGCCGGGCCCCCCTGATCGAGCGCGTCACCTGGTCCTCCTCGCTGCGGTCCCGGCTCGCTCGTCGCGATCGGCGCCGGACGGAACGGGCGCGGCGTACGAACCCGCGCTCCAACGGCCTCCAGGGTAGTGGGCGGTGATCGGCACCCAGACGCCGACCCGGTAATCCGTCCGGTCCCGTACCGGCCGGTTCAGACCACCCGTCCGCTCGCCACCAGCAGGACGACGTCGATGACCGCGACCAGCATGACGGCCCGGAAGGCGGCCACCGGGCGCTCGCCCCGGCGGGCGGCCACCCTTCCCGCGTACCAGCCGGCGGTCGGCACCACGGCGGCGACCGCGATGGCCGCGAGGCCGGCCCACGACGGCGGCCCGGGCGGCCCGAGGACCAGCGTCGCGGTCGCTCCCAGCAGCAGCCCGGCGGCGGCCGCCTGGGAGCCGGCCCGCCCCAGCCGGTGCGGCAGGCCGCGCACCCCCGTGCGGGCGTCGTCGGCCAGGTCGGGCAGGACGTTCGCGAAGTGTGCCCCGGCGCCGAGCAGCGCGCCCGCCACCACCAGCCAGACCGGCGGGGCCGGGGCGCCGGGCAGCGCCAGTACGACGAAGGCGGGCAGCGTGCCGAACGAGACGGCGTAGGGCAGCACGGAGACCGGGGTCGACTTGAGCGGCCAGTTGTAGAGCAGGGCGGAGACGAGGGCGACGGTGGCCCAGGCCGCCGCGGTGAGGTTGAGGGCCAGCGCCGGCAGCGGGGTGGCGACGGCGGCCAGCGCCCCGGCCACCCCGACCGCCCGCCGGCCGATCATGCCGGCGGCGATCGGCTTGTCCCGCCGACCCACCGCGGCGTCCCGGTCGGCGTCGAGCCGGTCGTTGACCCAGCCGATCGCGAGCTGGCTGGCGAGCACGGTGAGTGCCACCGCCGCGATCGCCCCGGGCGGGTGCCCGATGCCCCAGGCGAGCAGGGCCGAGACCGTCGTCACCGCGAGCGCCGGCTCCGGGTGACTCGCCCGGACCAGCCCTAACACCACCTGCGACATAGGGGAAGTCTGGTCGTTATCGCCCGAACGTGCCAGGCTCGACGGCATGCGGGACGACGAGGACGCCGGGGCGGCTTCCGGGCGGGGACCGTCGACCGCCGGGTCCCGGGTGCTGCCGCCGAACGATCCCCGGCAGTACGACGAGCTGGCCGACGAGTGGTGGCGGCCCGACGGCGCCTTCGCGATGCTGCACTGGCTGGCCGAGGCGCGGGCCCGGCTGGTGCCGCCCGCGACCCGCCCCGGGGCGGTCCTGGTCGACCTGGGCTGCGGCGCCGGCCTGCTCGCCCCCCGGGTGGCGGGGCGCGGCTACCGGCACGTCGGTGTCGATCTCGTCCGCTCCGCGCTCGGCCAGGCCGCCGCGCACGGCGTGTGGCCGGTCAACGGCGACGTCACCGCCGTACCGCTCGCGGACGGCTGCGCGGACGTGGTCGCCGCCGGTGAGGTGCTGGAACACGTCCCGCAGTGGCAGGCGGTGGTGGCCGAGGCGGCCCGGCTCCTGCGCCCGGGCGGCACCCTGGTGCTCGACACGCTCAACGCCACCGCGCTGTCCCGGCTGCTGGCGGTGCGGGTGGCCGAACTCTTCCGGGGGGTGCCCCGGGGCATCCACGATCCCCGGCTCTTCGTCGACTCCGGGGCGCTGGTCCGGGAGTGCGCCCGGCACGGCATCACGCTGCGGGTCCGGGGCATCCGGCCGGAGGTCCGGGGGACCGCCCGCTGGCTGGTACGCCGGGCGCGGGGACGCACCGGCGACCCGGTGGGGCGGGGAACGGCCGTCCCCGATCCGGCCGCGCCACGGATCGTGCCGACCTGGTCGGCGGCGGTGCTCTATCAGGGGTGGGGGACCAGGGAACGGTAGGCGGGGCGGCGACGGACGCCGGGCCGGTGTGGAAGGGGACGGTTATGACGGTGGATCCGGTGGCGGCGGCGCGCCGGTTGGCTCCGAGGCTGGCGGCCCGGGCGGCCGGGTACGACCGCGACGGCGCGTTCCCGGTCGAGGACTTCGCCGACCTGAGGGCGGAGGGGCTGTTCGGGTTGATGGTGCCGCCGGCGCTGGGCGGGTTCGGCGCCGACTTCAGCGGCTACGCGGCGGTCGCCACCGAGCTGGCCCGGGGCAACGGCGCGACGGCGCTGGTCTTCAACATGCACGCCTCGGTGACCGGTGCCCTCGGCGCGCTGACCGAGGAGCTGGCGGAGGCGCTGGGCGTACCGGACGAGGCGCTCGCCGCGCGGGACCGGCTGCTGGCCGAGGCGGCGTCCGGCGCCTGGTACGGGGTGGCGATGAGCGAGCGCGGCGCCGGTTCCCGGCTGTCGAAGCTGACCACCACGTACGAGCCGGTGGAGGGGGGCTACCACGTCAAGGGCGCGAAGACCTTCTGTTCCGGGGCGGGGCACGCGGATGCCTACCTGGTCGCCGCGCGCAGTGCGGCGGACCCGTCGCTGGTGTCGCAGTTCCTGGTGCCCGCCTCGGCGGACGGGTTGCAGGTCGAGCCGACCTGGGACGCGCTCGGCATGCGCGCCACCGCCTCGCACGACCTGCACCTGGACGTGACGGTGCCGGCGGACCGGCTGCTCGGCGGGGTGGAGGGGCTGGCGCTGGTGGTCGCGCAGCTCATGCCGCACTGGCTGGTGGCCAGCTACGCGGCCGTCTACGTCGGGGTGGCCCGGGCCGCGATCGACGCCGCGGTGGAGCACCTGACCGCCCGGGGGTTCGACGGCCTGCCGGCGGTACGGGCCCGGGTCGGCCGGGCCGACGCGGCGACCGCCGCCGCCCAGCTCGCGGTGGCCGAGGCGGCCCGCCGGGTGGACGAGGCACCGGGGGACGCCGAGACGAACCGCTGGGTGTGGCGGGCCAAGCTGCTGGCCGGTACGACGGCGGCCGAGGTGGCGGCCTCGATGGTGGAGGCGGCCGGCACCTCGGCCACCCGCCGGGGTCACCCGCTGGAGCGGCTGTACCGGGACGCCCGGTGCGGTTCGCTGCACCCGGCGACCTCGGACGTCTGTGCCGACTGGCTCGGCATCGCGGCGCTCGGCGGGGACCCGGACCGGGACGGCTCGGCTCCCCGATGGTGACGCGCGGTCCGGCAGGGGACGTCCGCGGCCCGGGTCCGCCGGGCGGAACGGGTGCTCCGGCGGGCACCGCCATGGTGAGCTTCCGTAGGCAGGTCGCCACGACGTGCGAGTCCCGGCGCCGTGCCCGAGGGTTGGTTCCGGTGGGCGCACGGACCACGGGCGCGTGTGCAGTCGCGATCGGAGGGCGGCCATGGTGAGCGGACGTACGGAGAACGGGGCGCGGGGGAGCGTCACCGGAGTGATCACCGGACTGGGGGTTGCGCTGCCCCCGGGGGCCCGGCAGGACGAGCTGTGGGAGGGCTTCTTCGCGCGGCACTTCGACGGCACCACCCGGGCGCTGGCTCGGCGGATCTTCGCCAACTCCGGTGTCGAGACCCGGCAGGCGGCGGTGAACCCGCTGTTGGAGGACGTCTCCGACTGGCCGACCGAGCGGCGGATGCGCCGCTACCAGATCGAGGCGCTGCCGCTGGGCAAGGAGGCGGTCGGCCGGGCGTTGACCGACGCCGGCATCGGTGCCGGGGACGTGGGCCTCTTCGTGGTCTGCTCCTGCACCGGGTACGCCACCCCGGGGCTGGACATTTTGTTGGCCCGGGACCTGGGCATGGCGCCGGACACCCAGCGGATGTTCGTCGGCCACATGGGCTGCTACGCCGCCCTGCCCGGTCTCGGTGCCGCGCACGATTTCGTGGCGTCGCGGGGCCGGCCGGCGCTGCTGCTCTGCGCCGAGCTGACCAGCCTGCACATCCAGCCCTCCTCGGCCCGGATGGACACCCAGCAGATCGTCTCGCACGCGCTCTTCTCCGACGCCGCCGCCGCGGTGGTGGTCGTCCCGGGCGGCCGGCCGGGGTACGCCGTCCGCGAGGTCGCCGCGATGACCGACACCTCGACGGCCGACCACATGACCTGGGAGCTGACCGACACCGGCTTCCGGATGGGGCTCTCGCCGAGGGTGCCGCAGGTGCTGGCGGCGCACGTGGCCGACCTGGTGACCGGCCTGCTGGCCCGGCACGGGCGGCGGATCTCCGACGTGGACGGCTGGGCGGTGCACCCGGGTGGGCCGCGGATCCTCAACGTGGTGGAGGAGGAGTTGGGCCTGCCGCCGGAGGCGCTGGCCGGGTCGCGGGCGACGCTGGCCGAGCACGGCAACTGCTCCTCGGCGACCTCGCTGCTGATCCTCGACCGGTTCCGTCGCGCCCCGCATCCGCCCCGTACGGTGCTGATGCTCGCGTTCGGGCCGGGGCTGACCCTCTACGCCACGCTGCTGGAGCGCACCGCCGGCCGCTGAGCCGGGCCGGGGCCGGTGGCGCGGCGGGCGGTGCCGGCGGGGCGGGTCAACGGGTGCCGAGCTGTGCGAGTTCGGGCCCGTAGTCGGCGACGGAGCTGAGCGCCGGCACGGTCCGCAGGATGCGTCCGGAGCGGTCGACCAGTACGGCGGCGGCCTTTCCGGGGGGCGGGGCCAGCCGCAGGGACGTCCGCAGTTCGCCGGTGGGGTCGGTGAGCGCGCGGGGACGGGTGCCGGGCGGCGCCCCGCTCGGCGGCCCGGGGGCGGCCCGTCGGCGGGCGACCGTGACCACGGCCACCCCGGGGGGTACGGCGCCCAGCGCTCCGGCCACCTCGTCCGCGCAGGCGCAGTCGTCGGTCAGGATGATCACCGCTGGCAGCGCCGCGCGCAACGAGACGAGCCCGCCGTCCTCGTCGAGCAGGTCCAGCGCCGGCAGTGTCGGGCTGCGGGTGCCGGCCGGGGTGGGTGCGGCGACGGTCGGTGTCGGAGCCGGGTTACCGGGCCAGATGATCGCGAAGAGGCTGGTCAGGGTCGCCAGCAGCAGCACGGACATGATCAGGATGGCCAGCCGCGCCGGTGCGCTCCCGCCGAGGATGTGCCAGTGGCGTCGCAGCGGCGCGTTCCGGTGGGCCTGGGCCCACAGTTCGCGGCGGACCTGTTCGGCCTCGGCGGCCAGCTCGGCGGGATCGTCGGGGATCACGATCGGACCCCACTCGGCGGGCAGCTCGGGCAGCTTGTCAGGGCCGTTCTCCGGCCGTCCGTCGCCGTCCGCCGACGTGCTCATCTGGCACCCCCTGGCCGGTCACCCGAGAGTGAATCACCGCTCCCCTCCAGGGTCCCCTACCGGGCCCGGTATGGCCAGTAGGGGACGTGCCCGAGAGGGAAGAGATATGCTGGAACGACAGCAACGCCCTAGATCCGATTTATCGGACCCGTCTTGTCGGCCGGTGATCCGCGAGTCACAGAGCGTGTCTAAATCAACCGATTGCCGTCCTGTCAAGCCGAAGAAAGACCTCTCACAGGGCCTCTGAGCTGCGCTAACGGTCAGGACTGCGGTGGGACATGGGTGCCTGAGCGTGTTACCCTAGACACAGCGAAAGGGGTTTCGAACCTATGGTTTTCAGTGTCGGCGAGACCGTTGTTTACCCCCACCACGGGGCCGCACTCATCGAGGCAATCGAGACTCGGGTCATCAAGGGCGAGCCTAAGCAGTACCTCGTCCTCAGGGTCGCTCAGGGTGATCTGACGGTCCGGGTGCCTGCCGAGAATGCCGAGATCGTGGGCGTGCGCGAAGTGGTCGGTGAAGAGGGCCTGGGCAAGGTCTTCGATGTCCTCCGTGCCCCGCACACCGAGGAGCCGACCAACTGGTCGCGGCGTTACAAGGCAAATCTGGAGAAGTTGGCCTCCGGTAACCCCCTGAAGGTGGCTGAGGTTGTCCGCGACCTCTGGCGCCGGGAGCGGGAGCGGGGCCTGTCGGCGGGCGAGAAGCGCATGCTGGCCAAGGCCCGCGACATTCTGGTCGGCGAGGTCGCGCTCGCCGAGAAGAGCACCAAGGACGAGGCGGAGAACCTCCTCGACAAGGTGCTGACCGAGGCGTAGAGCCCCGGCCTGGCATGATCCGTCCGTGCCAGCACCGTACGCGAGAAAGTCCGAGGACCGCGACGTGACCGCGCAGCTCAATCCGCGCGGTGACGTCGCGGTCCTCGTTCCTGCGGCGGGTGCCGGCGTCCGGCTCGGCCCCGGCGGTCCCAAGGCGCTCCGCCTGCTCGGCGGCGAACCGCTGCTGGCGCATGCCGTGCGGCGCGTCGCCGCCGCCCCGTCGGTCCGCGTCATCGTGGTGGCCGCGCCCCCCGCCGACACCCAGGCCGTCCGCGAACTGCTGGCGCCGATCGCCGCCGTGACCGTGGTCTCCGGCGGCGCCAGCCGGCAGGAGTCGGTCGCCGCCGCGCTGGCCGCCGTGCCGGACGGTCCCGAGATCATCCTCGTGCACGACGCGGCCCGGGCGCTCACCCCGACCGGCCTGGTCGAGTCGGTGGCCGCCGCGATCCGGAGCGGCGAGGACGCCGCCATCCCGGTACTCCCGGTGGTCGACACGATCAAGGAGGTCACCGCCGACGGCGCGGTGCTCGGCACCGTCGACCGCAGCGCGCTGCGGGCCGTACAGACGCCGCAGGGTTTCCGCCGGGCCGTCCTCGCCGCCGCGCACGCCGCCGCCGTCGACCCGCTGACCGACGACGCGGGCCTGGTCGAGAAGCAGGGGGTACGGGTCGCCTGCGTGCCCGGATCCGAGTACGCCCTCAAGATCACCCGCCCGTTCGACCTGGCGCTGGCCGAGCACCTGCTGCACGCCGCCCCGGCCGCCGGACAGCCCTGATCGCCTACGCTGCGCACATGATCCTTCCGCTGGTCGGCGTCGGCACCGACGTACACGGCTACGAGTCGGGGCGGGACTGCTGGGTGGCCGGCCTGCACTGGCCCGGCGTAGACGGGCTCGCCGGGCACTCCGACGGCGACGTGGCGGCGCACGCCGCCTGCGACGCGCTGCTCTCCGCCGCCGGCCTCGGCGACCTCGGCGCCAACTTCGGGGTGGCCGAGCCCGAATGGGCCGGCGCCGCCGGGGTGACCCTGCTGGCCGAGACCGCCCGCCGGGTCCGGGCCGCCGGCTTCGAGATCGGCAACGTCTCCATCCAGGTGATCGGGGTACGCCCCAAGATCGGACCCCGCCGGGCGGAGGCGCAGCAGGTGCTCTCGGCGGCGGTCGGCGCCCCGGTCACCGTCTCCGGCACCACCACCGACGGCCTCGGCCTCACCGGCCGCGCCGAGGGCCTAGCCGGCATAGCCGTCGCCCTCCTGGTAAGGAAGGGCCCCTTCTTATCGGATTCTGCATAGGAAGGGCCCCCGGTTAACAGGTCTCGGGCGGGTGGCCGGCTCGGTCAGGGCGGTCGGTTGCGGGGGACCCAGTAGACGATGCGGGCGGCGAGGGCGGCGGGATCGGCGTGCGGGAGGTCCTGTAGCGCCCGCTGGAGCTGGCCGGCCAGGTAGATCATCAGTCCGACCCGGTTGTCCCGGTAGGCGCGCAGCAGGGCGAGCCGGGCCGGTTGGCACGGCCAGTGGGCCCCGCAGGTCCGGCACCGGAAACACGGGCGCGCGGGCGTGTGCGGCCGGAACCGGGTGTACGGGCGGTGCCCCGCCGCCCGGGCCCCGGTCACCGCGAGCCGGCCCGGGGCGCCGGCAGGTCCGCCGGGTTGACGGGCTGCGCGGTCGGGCCGCTCAATGGCGCTGCCGGGTTGACGGGCTGCGTGGTCGGGCCGCTCAGTGGCGCTGCCGGGTTGACGGGCTGCGTGGTCGGGCCGCTCAGTGGCGCTGCCGGGTTGACGGGCTGCGCGGCCGGGCCGCTCAGTGGCGCTGCCGGGTTGGTGGACCGCGCGGCCGGGGCGGTGCGGTGGAGTTGGCCGGGGGTCAGGCCACCGGCTCGGCCGTTGGCCAGGTGGGACCAGGTGGGCGCGTCCCAGGTCGGGCGCTGGTTGAGACGGCGCCGGGCCGCCGCCGTTGCCGTGGCCGGCCGGAAACGCTGCGGCGGCGGGTGGAAGCCGTGGGTGCGCGCCGAGGCGCGGGGGCACCGCCAGCCGCGTCCGCAGGTGCAGAAGATCCACAGGAAGTACCAGGCGCGGCGGTGCCGAATTGGTACGCGATGCCGTCGGGACATCATTGCCCCTCCTTTCCCGAATGGAGTGCGGGGGCCGTACGCGTTGCGGATCACGACGGCCCCCGCCCGGTTCCGCCCCGCGTCCGTACCTGCTGAGCGGTCCCGTTGGCTCCACCCTGGACCGTCTGCCCCGCCTCCTAGAAGATGGACCAACGCCAATAGCGGCGGATAACCGGCACTCTTCCTCA
Organism: Plantactinospora sp. CA-290183; assembly: GCF_050936375.1. NCBI lineage: Bacteria > Bacillati > Actinomycetota > Actinomycetes > Micromonosporales > Micromonosporaceae > Plantactinospora > Plantactinospora sp. CA-290183. The sequence goes on from NZ_JBNJMX010000003.1 coordinate 72,226, forward strand.
ATGGGGGGTAATACGTGAGCGACCTTCGGGAATTGCTCAGGAAGCAGCGGGGAGCCAAGAAGCTGACCCAGGAGCAGGCGGGCGCGGCGATCAACGTCAGCGGTTCGTTGATCGCGGCGTTCGAGTGCGGGCGGGCGATCCCGCAGCCGGACACGGCGGAACGGCTGGACGAGCTGTTCGGTACCGGCGACGAGTTTCAGCGAGCCGCCGAGGTGGCCCGCGAGGACGCGCAGGCGCCGTGGTTGCGGCCCTGGACGGAGAACGAGCGGCGGTCCCTGCTGCTCCGGACGTTCCAGCCCAACCTGATCCCCGGGCTGCTTCAGACCGAGGCGTACACCCGGGCGGTGCTGCGCGGCGGCCGGCTGCCCGATGACGCGGTCGAGCGGACCACCCAGGTCCGCAAGGACCGGCAGGCGGCCACCCTGGACCGCCCGGACCCGCCGATGCTGACCGCGATCGTCGGCGAGGCTGCGCTGCGCTGCGGGCCGCCGGAGATCGTCAAGGAGCAGCTTGACCATTTGGTCGACGTCGGGCACCGGCCCCGGGTGCAGATCCTGGTGGTGCCGCACAGCGCCGGGCTGCATATCGGGCTGTCCGGCCCGTTCGTGCTGGCCACGCTGCCCGGCGGAGTCTGGGCCAGCTACCTGGACAACCAGTTGCGCGGCCAGGTGGTCACCGATCCGGACGACCTCGGCCAGCTAGAGTTCGCCTGGGAGGTGGTGTCCGGTCTCGCCCTCCCGGTCGACCAGTCGCGGGACCTGATCCTGAAGGCGGTGGAGGAGCATGGCTGAGCAGCCGAACTGGCGTACCAGCGCCCGGAGCAGCGCCAACCAGGGCGACTGCGTGGAGGTCGCCGACAACCTGCCGGGCCGGGTGCTGGTGCGGGACAGCAAGGACCGGTCCGGCCCGGTGCTGAGCTTCGGCCCGGCGGCCTGGCGGACCTTCGTCTCCGGCGTCGCGGACGCCTGACCCGCGAGCCGGCCGGCCACCCGCGAGCCGGCCGGCTCGCGGGTCAGGCGTCCGCCGTGCGGGTCGTCCGGGATCCGGCCGTCGCCCGGTGGCCGGTGCGCCAGGAGCCCGCTGGCGGGCCGTCCGCCGCGCCCCGGCGGGCACCTACAGGACAAAGCGGGCAAAAGACTGACGCCCGAAAAGGACCAAGCCTGACGCCACGGGGGGAGCGCCAGGCTTGGTCCCGTACACGGTACCGCTGATCGGGCTCCTATGGGGAGACGGATTCGGCGGGTCGGGGCTACGGCGCCAATCCAGACACTTCCGGCTACGCTCGGCGCGTGTCCAGCGACGCCACCTCCGATCAGTCCTCCTCCGCCGAGGGTTACGTCCAGCGGGCGGAACTCCTCGCCGAACTCGGTCGCTACGACGAGGCCGCCGGCGAACTCGGTTTCGCCCTCGCGCTGGAACCAGACAACGTCGCGGCGCTGGTCAGGATGGCCATGGTCCGGCTCGCCGCCGGTCAGCCGACCGAGGCGCTGACCGCTGCGGACGCGGCGGTGGCCGCCGCCCCGGGACTCGTGCATCCGCTGGTGATCCGGGGACACACCCTGGTCGACCTGCGCGAGTTCCGCCAGGCCGCCGCGATGGCCGACCAGATCCTGGCGCTCGGCCCCGAGGACGCGTACGCCCAGCGGAGCGCCGCGGCGATCCTGGCCGAGGCGCGCAACGGCCAGCCGGCGCTGAACGCGGCGTGGCGGGGTGTCGAGCTGGCGCCCGAGGAGCCGCAGGCGCACCTGGTGCTCGGGCTGGTCGCGGCCCGGATGGAGCTGTTCGACCTGGCCGAGCGGGCCTACCGGGAGGCGCTGCGACTGGACCCGGAGCTGGCCGAGGCGCGGCACGACATCGGGGTGCTCCACCTGGAGCAGCGGCGCTACTCAGAGGCGCTGGAACACCTCGCCGAGGCGGCCGCGCTGGCGCCGGCCCGGGTCGACAGCGGCCGTACGATCGGCATGGGCCTGCGCCAGTTCGTCATGTACGGCGCCGGGTACTCCATCGTGGCCGCCGTGTTGGTGGCCTGCATGGCCGCCGGCAGCCCGGGCGCGTCCCGGGTCTGGGCGGCGCTGGCGGCGGTGACCGGCGGGCTGCTGGTTTGGCGGATCGCCCGCCGGGTGCCCAACCTCAACCGGGAACGGCTGGCCCAGTTGATGCGGGTCGACCCGACCCTCGGCTACGCCGTCTACGCGGTGGCCGCCGCGCCCTGCCTGATCCTGCTCTACGCCCTGGTGGGCAGCCCGTGGCCGCTGGTGCTGGCCATCGTCGCCAGCGCGGTGGCCGAGCTGGCGGTCATCTTCGGCGGCGCCGAGCGCGGTTAGGCGCCGCCGCTGTCGGGTTAAGAAGGGGCCCTTCCTATACAAAAAGCGATAATGGGGGGCCCTTCCTTACACCTGGCGGGCCCAGGTCCAGGCGTAGTTGGTGTCCTCACAGGCCAGTGCGGGGTCGCAGAGGTCGAGGGGGCGGAACGTGTCGACCATGACCGCCAGCTCGTCGAAGCTCTCCGCGCCGATGGACCGCTCCGCCGCGCCGGGCTGCGGCCCGTGGGTGAAGCCGGCCGGGTGCAGCGACATCGAGCCCTGTTCGATGCCGGAGCCGCGCCGCGCCTCGTAGTTGCCGCCGGTGTAGAAGAGCAGTTCGTCTGAGTCGACGTTGTGGTGGTTGTACGGCACCGGGATGGCCAGCGGGTGATAGTCGACCTTGCGCGGTACGAAGGAGCAGATGACGAAGTTGGGGCCCTGGAAGGTCTGGTGTACCGGCGGCGGCTGGTGCACCCGCCCGGTGATCGGCTCGAAGTCGTGGATGGAGAACGCCCACGGGTAGAGGTGGCCGTCCCAGCCGACCACGCCGAACGGGTGGTTGGCGTAGACGTGGCGGGTCCAGCCGCGCCGGTGTTGGACGTACACCTCGACGTCGGTCTCCTCGACCAGCAGCGGCGCCTGCGGTCCCCGGACGTCGCGTTCGCAGTACGGCGAGTGCTCCAGGAACTGGCCGCGCACCGAGAGGTAGCGCTTGGGCGGGCCGATGTGTCCGGAGGCCTCGACGGTGAGCAGCCGGAGCGGGTCCGGGGCGATCGGCACGATCCGGTGCACCACCGAGGTCGGGATGATCACGTAGTCGCCGGCGGTCACCCCGAGCGCCCCGAAGGTGGACTCGATCCGGGCCGCGCCGGACTCGACGTAGAGGCACTCGTCGCCGACGGCGTTGCGGTAGAGCGGGGACGGCCGGTCGGCGACGACGTACGAGATCCGGACGTCGTCGTTGGCGAGCAGGTGCTGGCGGCCCAGCACCGGGTCGGCGCCGGCCGAGTCCAGTTTGTGGGTACGCAGGTGCCGGGGCTTGAGCGGCAGGTTCGGCCGCCGTGACCAGGCCGGCGGGGTGAACTCCTCGGCGGCGACGATCGCGGTCGGCAGGTGCCGGTGGTAGAGCAGCGAGGAGTCCGAGGAGAAGCCCTCCTGGCCCATCAGCTCCTCGGCGTAGAGGCTGCCGTCGGGTTGCCGGAACTGGGTGTGGCGCTTGCGGGGTACCTCGCCGACGCTGCGATAGTACGGCATGATCACCTCCGTTTTGTCCCAGTCAGCGGCCGAAGTCGTCCGATAATCGGACGGTGTTGTCCGCTAGTCGTAGCGTCCCGTAAGTTCTCTGTTCGTGTCAACGCAGGTGCCCCGGCTCTTCGCCGCGCTGGTCGACGACGCCGCCGTCTTTCCGCCCGGGAGCGCCCCGCTGGCCGAAGCGGTGGCGGCGCACCGGCGGCACCGCACCGCCTGGTACGCCGACCTGGTCGGGCCGCTGCTCGTGCCCGCCTCCGCCCTGCCGGAGCTGCCCAAGCTGCTCGACGAGGACGAGCGGATCGACGTCGGCGTGATCGGTGACGTGCCGATCCCGGCGCTCTACCCGCTGCGCGACCGGGTCGACCCCCGGGTGCGGATCCGCCAGGTCGAGGCCGCGGTGGGCAAGCGGGGCGAGGACCCCCACCCGGGCCTGGCCGCGCTGACCGGGCTCCCCGCCCACCTCGACGACGCCGACGTCTACGCCGAGATCCCGCTGACCTGGGGGCTGCTCGCCGCGCTGGACCGGCTGGCCCGGGAACGGGCCGCCGGCAAGCGGATCGCGCCGAAGTTCCGCACCGGCGGGCTGGCCGCCGAACTCTTCCCCACCCCGGTGGAACTGGCCGCGGTGATCGGCGCCTGCCGGGACCGGCAACTGCCGTTCAAGCTGACCGCCGGGCTGCACCACGCGATCCGGCACATCGACCCGGAGACCGGCTTCACCCACCACGGGTTCGTCAACGTCCTGGCCGGCACCGCCGCCGCGTACGAGGGGGCGGAGGTGCCCGAGGTGACCGAACTGCTCGCCGCGACCGACCCGCTGCCGCTGGTCGAGGCGGCGCGGTCCCGCCGGGAACAGGACCGTCCGCTCTGGACCGGGTTCGGCTCGTGCAGTGTGCTGGAGCCGCTGACCGATCTCGTCCGGCTGGGCCTGGTCAACGGCGGTTTCGAACAGTGAGCGACACGGAAGGCGGGGGCGCGTGACCTGGGTCGACGGTGCGGCGGGCTCGCCGTACGGGGTGCACAACCTGCCGTACGGGGTCTTCCGCCGCTCGGGCGGACCGCCCCGGATCGGCGTACGGATCGGGGACTTCGTCCTCGACCTGCACGGCGCGGAGGCGGCCGAGCTGGTCCTGGCCGGCGGTGCGCTGCGCGGGTCGAGCCTGAACGCGTTCCTGGCGCTCGGCCGTCCCCAGTGGACGACGGTACGGCACCGGATCGTCGAGCTGCTCAGCGCCGACGGGCACCGGGCCGAGGTCGCGCCGCTGCTGGTCCCGCTCGGCGAGGTCGACCTCGTGATGCCGTTCGAGGTCGCCGACTACGTGGACTTCTACTCCTCGGAGCAGCACGCCGGCAACGTCGGGCAGATCTTCCGCCCCGGCCAGCCGGCGCTGCTGCCGAACTGGCGGCACCTGCCGGTCGGCTACCACGGCCGGGCCGGCACGGTGGTGGTCTCCGGTACCCCGGTGGTCCGGCCGAGCGGTCAGCGCGGCACCCCGGACGGGCCGGTCTTCGGGCCGTCGACCCGGCTGGACATCGAGGCCGAGGTCGGCTTCGTGGTCGGGGTGCCGTCCCCACTCGGTGCCCGGGTCGGCGTCGAGGACTTCGCGGCGCATGTCTTCGGCGTGGTGCTGGTCAACGACTGGTCGGCCCGGGACATCCAGGCCTGGGAGTACCAGCCGCTCGGGCCGTTCCTCGGCAAGTCGTTCGCCACCTCGGTCTCGCCCTGGGTGGTGCCGCTGGAGGCGCTGGCCGACGCCTGGGTGCCGGCGCCGCCGCAGGACCCGCCGGTGCTCGACTACCTCCGCGACGTACCGCACCTCGGGCTGGACCTGCGGCTGGCGGTGGACTGGAACGGCACCCGGGTCAGCGAGCCGCCGTTCGCGCAGATGTACTGGACGCCGGCCCAGCAGCTCACCCACCTCACCGTGAACGGCGCCGCGCTGCGCACCGGTGACCTGTACGCCTCCGGCACCGTGTCCGGGCCCCGCCGTGACCAGGTCGGCTCGTTCCTCGAACTGACCTGGGGTGGCGCCGAGCCGGTCACGCTCTCCGACGGCTCCACCCGGACCTTCCTCGCCGACGGCGACACGGTCACCGTCACCGCCACCGCGCCGGGCCCGGACGGCCGCACCGTCGGGTTGGGCGAGGTGGCCGGAACGATCGAACCGGCCCGCTCCGGCCCGAGCTGACGGCCGTCCCGCGCCGCCGCCCCGAGATCGTTGCCTCGACTCGGCCGGCGGCGATCCGGCGCGGTCGCACAGGCCGTGCGATCGGGTGCCCCGGTGCAGTAACAGGATCATCCATGTCGCGTTGAGCACGAGGGCGGACAAAACCCGCCATAAGGTGCGATTGACGCGAAAGGGATAGCAGAATGTTCGACGGTGAGCGCGCGGTGTGGCGCAAGAGCAGCCGCTCCAACGACCAGGGGCTCTGCGTCGAGGTGGCCGACAACCTTCCCGGGATCGTCGGGGTGCGCGACTCGAAGGATCCCGGCCCGGTCCTGGCGTTCGGGCCGGCCGGTTGGGCGGCCTTCGTCGCCGCCACCCGCTCGGGCCGGTTCGACGGCTGACTGACGGGCCGGTCCGGTCGTCCTCCGCCGGCATCCTCCGCGACCAGGGCCGTCACGGAGGATGCCGGAGGCGCACGGACCGGCCCCGATCCGCCGGAGGGCGCGACCCGGTCCCGCCGTTCACCTCTGGCTATTTCCGGAGAACTCGACCCGGACCGGCCGTACCGTGGGGACGGGGCCGAGGGGCCGATCTCCCGCCGGCCACCTGCCAGGCTCCGCCGGGGTGGCGGTCGGTAGGGTGCCCGGCGGAGGTGCGGGGATGGCAACGCCGGAGGGCGCGCGGCGCTGGCCGCGGATCCTGTTCGCGGCGGTCGGGGCGGTGCTGGCGCTGGTGGCCAGCGCCTTTGTCGTGCACCGGGTGCTCGCCCCCGCCGAGGTGGTGACGGCGGCCCAGGTCGGCTACCCACCCCCGGAGACCGCCCGGCCCCGGGTCATCGGCACCCTCAACGCCGCACCGCTGATCGTGGACGACCGGCTGCGGATCTTCGCCACCACCCGTCAGGTCAGCGCCGACCAGCCGCTCGACGCGAAGACCCGCCGCACGCCGTACTGGTCGTACCGGCGCTGGCCCGCGCAGCTCACCGGCGTGGTGGCCAGCGGCACCACCGTGGTCACCCGATGGTCCGACGGCCAACTGGTCGCGCTGGACGCCCGGACCGGCCGGGTCCGGTGGCGGGCCGAGGGGCCACGACCGGACCAGGGGTACGTCGGCCGGCGCACCGGCGCCGCCACCGTCTACGCCCCGGCCGGCCTGTACACCGCCGGCAGCCCGGACGGCGGCCGGTTCGTCCTGGTGGCCGGGGCGGGCGGACGACTCGGCGTGGACATCGCCACCGGGCAGGTCCGGTGGCGGGCGGGGGCGGCACCGACCTGCCCGGACGGCACCCCGGCCGGTGTGCCGGGCGAGGGCTTCACCACGGCCGGCGGCCGGCTGGCGCTGACCGTGGACTGCGCCGGCACCACCTCACTGCGGCTGTACGACGTGGCGACCGGTGCGCCGGCCGCGCCGTGGCGCCCGACGGGGGCCGCCCCCGCGCTCCAGGTGACACCGCTCGGTTGTGTGGTGGCCCGCTCCGACTGCCGGGGCCTGCGGACCAGCAGCGGCGGCGCGACCCGGGGCTGGCGGGTCGACGGTGCCACTCCGGTCGCGGCACCGGCCCTGGACGCCCCGGAGACGGAACTGCTCGGCGACCTCGCGCTGACCCCGCGCGGGCCCGAGCTGCTGGCCCGCTCGGTGTCCACCGGCGCGCAGCGCTGGCGCTGGCTCGGCCGCGCCCCGGCCCGGATCCTCACCACCCAGTCGGGCCGGGTGCACCTGCGCACCGAACCGGGCGAGGGGACCGACACCGGCGAGCTGGTCACCCTCGACGCGGCCAGCGGGCGGGAGCGGTCCCGCGTCCCGCTGACGTACGGCCGCGACTCGACCAGCTGGGCCCCCGGCTTCGTGTACGCGGCCAGGGGGTTCGTGGCGGTGGAGCGGCTCAGCGAACCGGTGCACCCGGAGGCGGACGACGACGCCTACTACCTCGCGGCGCAGCCGGTCATCCTCGCCGCCACCTGATTCCGCCGAGCGGTCGACCGCTGCTGCTCGCGTGCCGGTGTACAGCGGGCTGGAACCGGCGCGGCACCCAGCGGCGGCGGGCGTACCAGCCCAGCAGGGCGAGGGCGACCAGCGCGGCGAGCAGGCTGGCGACGGTGGCCAGCGGCGGGAAGCCCCGGTCGGTGGCGGGGGCCGGCACGACAGCGGGCCCGAAGGTGAGTTTCCCCTCGGCCCTGCGCTCCACCCAGCCGCTGACCAGCTTGAGTTGCACCGTCCAGGGGCCGTCCGGCAGTTGGGCGTCCAGCGGAATGCTGACCGGTCCGGCGGCGCCCATGGCCAAGGTGCCGGCGTCGACCTTCAACGGCCCGGCGGAGAGCCCGCCCGGCCCGTCGGTGAGCTGGAGTTCCCCGCTCAGGTCGAGGGCGCGCCCACCGGTGTTGCGCACCTCCGCGCTCACCACGGGGGTGCCGCCCGGCCGGCGCTGGCCGGTCAGCCCGGTGATCTCGAAGTCGGAGGGCGGTTCGCCGCCTGGCCCGACGGAGAGGTACATCCGGACCCCGGACCGGGTGACGTTGCGGACGTTGGTGTCCTGGTCCACGTCGCCGGCCAGCTCGGCCCAGATCACCCCGTAGCGCTCGCCGGCCGATGCCTCCGCGGGGATCGCGACGGTCACCCAGGCCCGGGTCTCCTCGCGGGGCCCGAGTTCGACGCTGGCCCGGTCGAGCTTCGTCCAGCTTGTCAGCTCGTTCTGGGTCCGCTCCGGTGCGAAGCCGAACTCCGTCCCGTGCACCGTCGCGGCGGCGGCGTAGAGGTCGATCTTCCTTCGCACCGAGGAGGCGTTCACCACCTCGACCCGGCGCCGGATGGTGGTGCCGGGCTTGACGTGGTCGACGATGTAGCGGTGGGCGCGGGTGTCGGTACGGCGTTTCACCGGCGCGTCGACCAGCCGGATCCCGACGCCCGTGTCGGAATCCGGCTGGTTGGCCCGGTGGGGTGCGGCGGTCGCGGGCGGGGCGCCCGTGACCAGCAGCAGCCCGACCAGGGCGAGCGCGGGGGCGCCGTCACGCCACCGAATGGGTCACCGTTCCCTGGTAGGTGCCAGCCACCGCGGTGTCCGGGATATCGATCTCCAGGGTCGGGTTGAAGGTCGCGGTGTTGACGCCCGCGCCGCTGGTCTTCCGGAGCGCGACCCGGGCCTGGTCGAGGGTGACCTCCTGCTCCTCGGTCAACTGGCCGGGGAGGAAGGTGCCGGTGCCGGTGCTCGCCAGCAGCGGCCCGGACCAGTACTCGACCAGGCCCGGGGGAAGGTCTTCCTCGGGCAGCCCGGTGTTGCCGACCCGGATGAAATCCGTCGCGGTGACCGTCACGGTCCAGGTGGCCACCGGCGCCGCCCGCTGGTCGCTCACCCGGATCGGGCCGATCTGACCCTCGACCTCCTCGCCCGGGAAGGCGGCGCCCAGGTTCACCTGATCCGGTGCGTCGATGGTCAGTTCGGCCTGGGCGACCGTGAAGGTGATGACGGTCTCGGTGGTGGGCTGCGCGGCTACCGGGGCCGCCACCGCGAGTAAGACCGCCGATATGCCTAGAAAGAGGCCGATTTTTCTCATAGACGGAATCTAGCGGCAGATGTTTCCTTACATGCCCAAAACTTGATCTTTAACCTGTGCGGCGTGGACGGGGATTGATGGACTTCGTCTTCTTTGCAGCTGCTGTCTTGGTGTTCGTGGTGGTCGTGGTGTGGACGTCGTAGCGTGGGGTGGGGTGGTTGTTGCGGCGGCCGGGTGGCCGTCCTGGTCCTGGCCGGGAGGGTTTGGGTGCACCGGCCGGGCAGGTGGCCTTCGTGCGGAGGTGCCGAAATCCTCGGCGGACGCGGGCGGGTGACAGACGCTGTGGTGGTGCGGGTTGCTCCCAGGGGCGGCGCAGGTCGGCGGCGAGGGCGCGGGCGAGGCGGAGTTGGGTGTAGGCGGCCAGGATCAGCCAGGTCCATCGGTCGGCGGCCTGCGGAGTTCGGGTCTTCGGGCAGGTCCAGCCGAGAGTCTGTTTGAACAGGCGGAACGTGTGCTCGATGTCGAAGCGACGCAGGAACGTCTGCCAGAGCCGGTCGACGTCTTCGCTGGTGGCGTCGACGCCGGACCACCACAGCCAGACCGGCTTCGGGGTGGCACCGCTGGGCAGGTGTTCGACTTCCAGGCGGATGACGGTTCCCTCGATGACCGGCAGGACCCGGGCCGCGTCGATCCAGGCTGATCGGTGAGTCAGTCGGGGGTGCAGTCGGTCCCACGACCGGGCCCACGCCGTGCCGTAGAGGCGGGTGTTAGTCATGGTGGCCGCATCTGGTTCATTCCAGGTGGCGGCATCACCGAAGACGAACTCACCGCCGTGGCGGGGCGGACGGCCGAGTACCCCCGGCTGCCGAGGCGGCGCAGCCCGGCGCAGGACCCGGTCCGAGCGCATCCGCGCGAGGACCTGCACGGGCAGATCACGCAGGAGGAACGCCAGCCGGGGCGCGTCGTAACCGGCGTCAGCCACCACCAGGATGTTCGAATCGCCAGCCTGCCATTGGCCGGCCGCGATCAGCCGTCCCACGATGTCCCGCAGCTGCCCGGCGGTGACCGTGGCCGCGTCGTCACCAGGCGCCAGCCGTACCGCGTCCAACGGCGCGGTCCACGAACTACGGCCCGACTCCAACGCCACCACCATCGAATACGGCCAGCCCGGGACCGGGATGTGCTGGTCCTTGCCGCGGCCGTAGGTGTGACACAGAATCCGCTGCGGCGAGGTGTGCGCGTCCGGCCGCAACCAGCAGGTGATGTCGACCGCCAGGACGAGACGCCCGTCAGCCGCCCGCGGCAACGGCACCGCCGCGAGGGCCGTGCGCAGCCGATCGATGTCCAGCCGGCCGCAGGCGAGGGCGTCATACAACGCCCCATGACCACGACGGTGCTCGCCTACCAGCGACAACTCCACCAACGACCGGACCGGCCCGTCGGCGCACAACACCGCGTCGGCCAGCTCGAACAACGCATCCGCCCGCGAGGTCAGACAGGCGTAGAACTCCCGCCGGAACCTCGCCAACTCCCCGACCACACCAGCCGGATGACGATCATGCACACTGATCACAAGACAGCCCTTGGCCATTGATCATCTTCCCTCGACAAGAAGAATGATCAACCAAGGGCTGTCACCATGATCAGTCGGGGTCACCGACCGGCCGCCATAGGTTAAAGATCAAGCAAAACGACCCATTCCATAGATCGAATCAGGCGGGTCAGGCGACCGAGTGCGTGATCGTGCCGGTGTATGTCCCGGCGATGGTGGCGACGGGGACCACTATCCGGAGCCGAGGCTGCCAGACCAGCCGGTTGTTGCCGCTGCCCGTGGTCTTTCGCATCGCGACCCGCGGCGCGGAGAGGCTCACCGCCTGCGCCGCAGTGAGCTGCCCCGGGATCACTGTGCCGCCGCCGGTCTGTACGACCACCGGGCCGGACCAGTAGAAGACCTGGGCGCGCGGGATGACCTGCGTCGGCGATCCGCCGACCAGCCGGAAGTCGGTCGAGGTCACCGTGGCGGTCCACGGGTTGGGGTTGCTGAACCGGCGGTCGTCCACCTCGACCGTGCCGAGCACCCGCTCGAGGGTGGAACCGCGGATCACGGTGCCCAGGCTGGCCCTCGTCGGGGCGTGGATGGAGAGGGTGCCGGGCTGGAGTTCGAGCAGCCCGCGGCCCGCGACGGCCGGGGTCGGCGCGACGGAGACCGCCGCGCCGACCGCCAGGGTCACCAGAAGGGCCGGTAGTCCTCGCACCCGTCAAACTATACGCGCTCTATGTCCGTTTTGTGATAGGAGTGGCGGGTGAGCCGGACGTGGTTTCTCCTCAGATCGCCGACTCGGCGGCGGCCAGGAACGCGTCGTTCTCCGCCGGCGTGCCGATGGTGACCCGCACCCCCTCGCCCGCGAACGGACGCACGATCACCCCGCGCGCCTCGCAGGCCCGGCCGAACGGCACCGCGCGGTCACCCAACGGCAACCACACGAAGTTCGCCTGGCTGGCCGGCACGGTCACGCCGGCCGGCAACAGCTTCCGCAGCGCCTCGGTCACCCGATCCCGCTCGGCGACGACCAGCGCACACCGCCGGTGTACCTCGTCGGCCTGGGCCAGCGCGGCCAGCGCGCCCGCCTGGGCGGCCAGGCTGGTGGAGAAGGGCGTGACGATCTTGCGGATGGTGCCGGCCACCTCCGGCGGCCCGACCAGGAAGCCGATCCGCAGCCCGGCCAGCCCCCACGCCTTGGACAGGGTGCGCAGCACCACGACGTTCGGCCGGTCGCCGTAGGCCTCCAGCCCGTCTGGCACCTCCGCGTCGGTGACGAACTCCCGGTACGCCTCGTCGAGCACCACCAGCACGTCGTCCGGCACACCGGCGAGGAACCGGTCCAACTCGGCCCGGCGCACGCTGGTGCCGGTCGGGTTGTTCGGGTTGCAGACCAGGATCAGCCGGGTCCGGTCGGTCACCGCCGCCGCCATCGCCGCCAGGTCGTGCCCGTGGCCCGCGTCGTTGCGGACCCGCACGCTGGTCGCCCCGCTGGTCGCCGTGATGATCGGGTACGCCTCGAACGAGCGCCACGAGTAGACCACCTCGTCCCCGGGCAGGCAGGTCGCCCGCACCAGGTGCTCGGCCAGCGCGACCGAGCCGCAGCCGGTGGCGATCCGGTCAGCGCTGACGCCGTACCGCTCCGCGAGGGTGTCCCGCAGGGCGATCACCCCCATGTCGGGGTAGCGGTGCGCCCCCGCCACCGCCGCGGCGACCGCCTCCACCACCCCGGGCAGCGGCCCGTACGGCACCTCGTTGCTGGCCAGCTTGATCGCCTCGGGCAGGCCCAGCTCGCGGGCCAGGTCGGCCGGGCTGCGCCCCGGTACGTAGCTCGGCAGCGCGTCCAGGTCGCCCCGGGTCAGCCGGGGACGCCGGTCGGGGGCGGGACCGGTGGGGCTGGTCATGACGCGTTACCTCCAGGGCGGTCGGTGGGCGGGCCGGAACGGTCGGTCGGGGCGTCGCCCCCGCCCGGACCGGTGGGGTCGGTCGGGGTACCCGATCCGGTCGGTGCCCCGGCGTGCCGGGGCAGCTGCACCACGACGGTCTGCGCGCGCTTGTCGTGCAGCGCCTGCCGCAGCGGCCGGTCGAAGAGGGGGAACGCGCAGTCGACCAGTTGCAGCAGGAAGCCGACCCCGCAGCAGCTCCAGAGGAAGACCGGCAACCCGAGCAGGTTCCACCGCCGGAAGGAGCCGCCGAAGCCCAGCTGCGCGTCGTCGGACACCGGTACGACCTTGAGGCCCATCACCCGCTTGCCGAAGGTCTGCCCGGTGTTGGCCGTCGCCGGCACCTCGTAGGCGAACCAGAGCGCCACGGCGATGAGCAGGATGACCACCTGGAGGCCGTCGGCCTGCGGACTGGCCCGGGGCAGCTCCCGCAGCGGCTCCCCGGCCAGCCAGGCGTCGCTGATCGCCCGGGAGAGCGGCTCGATCTCCTGCCAGAACCGCCAGACGAACCAGCCGTTGACCACGACGTTCAGCAGGAGGACCAGCGCGATGTCGATCAGACGGGCGACCAGCCGGGTGCCCAGCGGCGCCAGCTCCAGCCCGCGCGGCCGGGGCGGTGGCGGCGGATAGCCGTACGGGAAGGGGTAGGGGCCCGGGCCCGGCCAGCCCGGCGGTGGAGCCCCGTGCGGCGGTGGTGTGCCGTGCGGCGGTGGCGTGCCGTGCGGCGGTGGCGTGCCGGGTGGCGGTGGCGTGCCGGGGCCACCCCAGCCCGGCCAGCCCGGTCCGGGCGGCCCGGCCGGCGCCGGAGCGCCGGGTGAACCCGGCGCCCCGGGCACCCCGGAGGTGGGTGCGCCCGGCACTCCCGAGGTGGGTGCCGCCGGTGAAACTGGCGGTGCCGGGGCGGTCGCGCCCGGCGCCCCGGAGGAGTCAGGTACGGCACCGGACGGCGTGGCGGGCGCCGCCGGCTCCGGCTCGGCCGGTGGCGGCCCGGACGGCGGGGTCGCGTCGACGGGCAGCGGCGCGCCGATCCAGCCCTCGCCGTCCCAGTAGCGCTGGGTGGTGGGCTCCGCGGGATCGGCGTACCAGCCCGGCTGCACCGTCACCGGGACGACCTCGATTGAATGCTGACGTTCACGCTGGAACCTTAACCACCACCGTCTTGGCGGCCTTGTCGTGGAGGCACTGCTGGAACGGCTTGTCCCAGAGCTGCCACAGTCCGTCGACGAGGCTCCCGCCGGGGAGGAAGCCGCAGAGCATCTGCGTGCCGTACCGCTTGACCAGGACGCCCCGGGTGACCGAGCCGGCCGGATCCAGCGTGACGATCTTGGCCTTCATCACCCGCTTGCCCACCGTCTGGCCGCGCCGCACCGTCATCTCCACGTAGTAGAGGTAGGCGACGAGGAGACTGAGCAGGAGAGCGGCGACGTAGAGCAGCAGCAGCATGCCGAGGGTTCCGGCCGCCGCGCCGCCCGAGCCCGGTTCGAGGGTGCCGTCCGGGCGGGTCTCCAGGTCGGCCAGGGCCGACCCGGCCGCGACGAAGTAGATGATGAACAGCGGCACCATGATCAGCATGCTGATCCCGCCGGTGATCGCGCCGTCGATCAGTACGGCCAGCAGCCGGTCGGCGAACGGGGCCAGCGGCTGCCCCCCGGGGCTGGTCGGCAGCGGGGCGGGGTAGCCGGGCCGGGCCGGGTAGCCGGGCGGACCGTACCCGGGCTGGCCCTGCGGTGCCGGGTAACCCGGCTGGGCGCCCGGCGGCGGGTAACCGCCGGCCGGGTATCCGGGCTGGGCGCCCGGTGCGGGATAGCCGGGCTGGGCGCCGGGCGCGGGGTAGCCGGACTGCGGTGCCGGATAACCCGGCTGGGCCGGGTAGCCCGACTGGGTCGGGTATCCGGGCTGGGCCGGGTATCCCGGCTGGGGCGGCGCCGCCGGGTAACCGGGCTGCGGCGGATAGCCCGGCTGGGCCGGTGCCGGATACCCGGGCTGGCGTTGCTGCGGCGGGTATCCGCCGGGCGGCGGGTAGGCACCGCCCGGCGGCCGGTTCTCGTCCGGCTGGGACATGGATGAAGGCTGCTCAGTCACGCAGGACAGTGTTACAGGTTTCCCCGCGCCTCTTGTTCCCGCTCGATGGCCTCGAAGAGCGCCTTGAAGTTCCCCTTGCCGAAACCGAGCGAGCCATGCCGTTCGATCAACTCGAAGAAGACCGTCGGACGGTCCTGGACGGGCTTGGTGAAGATCTGCAACAGGTAGCCGTCCTCGTCCCGGTCGACCAGGATCCGGCGGGACTTGAGCTCCTCGATCGGCGCCCGTACGTTGCCGATCCGGGCCCGCAGCTCCGGGTCGTCGTAGTAGGAGTCGGGGGTGTCGAGGAACTCCACCCCGGCCGAGCGCATCGCGTCGACCGTGGCCAGGATGTCGTTGGTGGCCAGCGCGATGTGCTGGGCCCCCGGGCCGCCGTAGAACTCCAGGTACTCGTCGATCTGCGACTTGCGGCGTCCGACCGCCGGCTCGTTGAGCGGGAACTTCACCTTTCGCGTCCCGTTGGCGACCACCTTGGACATCAGCGCCGAGTAGTCGGTGGCGATGTCGTCGCCGACGAACTCCGCCATGTTGGTGAAGCCCATGACCCGGCGGTAGAACTCGACCCACTCGTCCATCCGGCCCAGCTCGACGTTGCCGACCACGTGGTCCACGGCCTGGAAGAAGCGCTTGGGCTGGAGACCGGCGTCGACCATCGGCTGCCGGTCCACGATCGGAGCGGCGGCCACGAAGTCGGGCAGGAACGGACCCCGGTAGCGGGAACGGTCGACCAGCGAGTGCCGGGTGTCGCCGTACGCGGCGATGGTGGCGATCCGGACGGTGCCGTGGGAGTCGGTGAGGTCGTACGGCTCGGTGAGGCCACGGGCGCCCTGCGCCAGCGCGTGCGCGTACGCGGCGTCGACGTCCGGCACCGCCAGGGCGATGTCGAGCACCCCGTCGCCGTGCTTGGCCACGTGTGCCGCCTGCGCGGCGTCGGGCCGGACCGCACCGGTGAGGACGAACCGGGCGGAGCCGCTGGTCAGCACGTACTCGGCGTACTCCCGGTGGCCCTGCTCGGGGCCGCGGTAGGCGACCCGGGTCATGCCGAACGCGGTCGAGTAGTAGTGCGCGGCCTGCCGGGCGTTGCCGACCATGAACCGGATGTGGTCGATGCCCTCCACCGGGAAGGGGTCGGCCGAGGTGTCGTGTTCGACGGCGCCGACGAGCCGGTCGACGTCCAGTTCGAGGTCGAGCCGGGTACCCGTGCCGGTGGCCGGGGGCTGGTGGACAGCGCTGGTCATCGTCATGCCTCCCTCACCTAGCGCGGCCGGCCGGGCGGCGGCCGTCTGTGCCGAGCATCGCCGGCCGGGCCCTCCTGGGCAACTGTCGGTCAATCCGGTGGTCAGCTTGTGCATTTAGTATGGTCATCTCCCGTGACTGCTATGCAGGATGCCCAGCTCGATCGGCTCGACGTCCAACTGATCGAGCTGCTCGACGCCGAGCCCCGGATCGGGGTGCTGGAGTGCTCGCGCCGGTTGCGGGTGGCCCGGGGCACCGTGCAGGCCCGGCTGGACAAGCTGCTCGCCCGAGGGGTGATCCAGGGCCTCGGCCCGCAGCTCGACCCGGCCGCCATCGGCTTCGGGGTGACCTCGTTCGTCACGCTGGAGATCAGCCAGCGGTACGGCCACGACCCGGTGACCGCGCACCTGCGGGACATCCCCGAGGTGCTGGAGGCGCACACCATCACCGGCTCCGGCGACCTGCTCTGCCGGATCGTTGCCCGGTCCAACACGGACCTTCAGCGGGTGCTCGACCAGATCGTGTCGCACGAGGGGATCACCCGGGCGTCCAGCCTCATCGCGCTGGCCGAGAAGATCCCCTACCGGGTGCTTCCGCTGGCCCGCTCCGCCGGCGGGGCGCCACCGGCGGGTGACGGGCCGCCGTCGGCGGGCGCTCACGGCCGACCGTGCAAATAGCGCTAAAGGACACGACACGGACAAAGCGCCCTGACGGCCCCGGTCGGTGGACCTCGCTACCGTAGCCGGATGGCGAAGGGGAGCGTCGGCGTGAAGTCCGCGCTGGCCGTCGCGCTGGTCGTGGTGGTCGTGCTCGCCCTGACCAACGTCTGGAACCCCTTTCCGAGCATCTGGGACCGGATCAACCGCAGCCAGCCGCTCTCCGACCCCGACGTGGTCTGGCAGCAGCGGGTCGGCGGCAGCCCGAAGAGCGTGACGATCGCCGGCAACGCCGTGGTGCTGGAGTACCGCACCCGGGTGGAGGCGCGCAGCCTGGCCACCGGCATCCGGCTCTGGGAGCGCAAGGCCGACTGGGCGGCGGTCGCCGGCGGCGACCGGGACCCGGTCGTCGCCGTGGGCAAGCTGCTGGTCAAGGGGTACGAGCTGCTGGATCCGGAGAGCGGGGCGGTGCGCCGCCGCGACAACCGGGCGATCGGGGTCTGGACCTACCGCAACGCCCTGCTCGACGTGCGCTGCGGTGACCCCCGGGAGTGCACCCTGACCGCCTGGGACCCGCGCGGAAACGCTCCGCTCTGGACGGCGTTCCTGCCCGGCGTGCGGGCCGGCCTCTTCGCGGACAATCCCGAGGTGCTCGGCAGCCGCCGGCTGACCACGGAACGGGTGCAGGAGGAGGCCGGCGGGCCGGAGATGATGCCGCCGCTGCTCGGCTTCCCGGTGGACCACCGGGTGCACATCGTGGACACCGCCACCGGCCGGACCGTGCACGAGACCCAGCCGGGCGAGCAGGACCGGATCGTCGTGGTCGGTGGCCGGATGCTGCGCATCGAGGCGCGCAGCGCGGACGGCACCTGCTACTTCACCCTCATCGCCCGGGACCCGGCCAACGGCCAGGAGGTGTGGCGCCGGGAGGGGATCAACCTGCGTACCGCCGACGGTGGCGGCTGCGTGCAGCGGGAGGACCCGCAGGGCGGCCAGAACGTCGTGGTGGGGGTGGCCGCGGACGCGCGGGAGACCGTGCTCGACGCGTACGACGGGCGGCTGCTCTGGGTCGGTGCCAGGGGCGAGAAGCTGCTCGCGGTCGACGACCGGTACGCACTGTCCCGCTCCGCGGACAAGCAGCGGGTGGCCGGCCGGGAGCACGCGATCGAGGCGGCCCGCTGGACCCGACCGGTCAACCCGGACGGTGGCGCCGCGCTGACGCCGTACGCCGCCGTGATCGTCGACCGCAAGCCTGACCGGATCATCGCGCTCGACCCGCGCAGTGGCAGGGAACTGGCCCTCCTGCGCTCCTCGGCCGAGGTCTTCGCGGTGGGACCGACCGGCATGGTGATCGGGGACGGCCGGGACATCGGGTTCTACCGCTTCGCCGGTGTGCCGGCCGCGCCGCCCGCCGGCCCCGGGCCGGGCAACCCGGATGCCGATCCCGGCGACGGCACCGCCTGCGGCGGCCCGAAGCAGGAGGCGTGCCCGCCCGACGGCGGCAAGGACGGCTGACCGCCCGGCCGGCGGGGGCCCCGGCCGGTGTCGAGGGCCGCCACGCCGGTCCCGGCCGACCGGCGAGCGGTCCTGGTCCGGCGGGACGAGCGGTCCCGGCGGGGCGGACGGCGGACGGTCCCGGACGGCCGGGTGAGAGCGGCATCGCAGCGCCGACCCGGCGGGTGGGCCGGGCCGGGTGGACTGGCCTAGGCTTGCCGGCTATGAGCAGTGGCGCCCCGTTCTCCTACTCTCCCCTGTTGCCCGTCGGCGCCGACCAGACCGAATACCGCCTGGTCACCGACGAGGGTGTCGACGTCGTCCACGGGCCGGGCGGCCGCCGTTTCCTGACCGTCGAGCCCGCGGCCCTCACCGCGCTGACCGCCGAGGCGATGCACGACATCGCCCACTACCTGCGCCCGGCGCACCTCGGCCAGCTGCGGGCCATCATCGAGGACCCGGCGGCCTCGCCGAACGACCGGTTCGTCGCGCTCGACCTGCTGCGCAACGCCAACATCGCGGCCGGCGGGGTGCTGCCGATGTGCCAGGACACCGGCACCGCGATCGTGATGGGCAAGCGCGGCCGGCACGTGCTCACCGACGGCGGCGACGACGAGGCGGTGTCGCGCGGGGTCTACCAGGCGTACACCCGGCTCAACCTGCGCTACTCGCAGCTCGCCCCGCTCACCATGTGGGAGGAGCGCAACACCGGGAGCAACCTGCCGGCCCAGGTGGAGATCTACGCCGAGGACCCGGACGGGCACCCGGACACGTACAAGTTTCTCTTCATGGCCAAGGGCGGCGGCTCGGCCAACAAGTCGTACCTCTACCAGGAGACCAAGGCGCTGCTCAATCCCACCCGGATGATGCAGTTCCTGGAGGAGAAGCTCCGGCTGATCGGCACCTCCGCCTGCCCGCCGTACCACCTCGCGGTGGTCATCGGCGGCACCTCCGCCGAGTACGCCCTGAAGACCGCGAAGCTGGCCTCGGCCAAGTACCTCGACAACCTGCCCACCGGCGGGTCCATCCAGGGCCACGGCTTCCGGGACCTGGAGCTGGAGGCGGAGGTGCTGGAGCTGACCCGGCAGTTCGGCATCGGCGCGCAGTTCGGCGGGCGCTACTTCTGCCACGACGTACGGGTGGTCCGGCTGCCCCGGCACGGCGCCTCCTGCCCGGTGGCGATCGCCGTGTCCTGCTCCGCCGACCGGCAGGCGATGGGCAAGATCACCCCGTCCGGGGTGTGGCTGGAGCGGCTGGAGACCGACCCGGCCCGGTACCTGCCCGAGGTGACCGACGCCCAGCTCGACCAGGGCGCGGAGGTGGTCCGGATCGACCTCAACCGGCCGATGGACGAGATCCGGGCCGAGCTGTCGAAATATCCGGTGAAGACCCGGCTGTCGCTGACCGGCCCGCTGGTGGTGGCCCGGGACATCGCGCACGCCAAGATCGCCGAGCGGCTGGACGCGGGCGAGCCGATGCCGCAGTACCTGCGCGACCACGCGGTCTACTACGCCGGCCCGGCGAAGACCCCGGAGGGCTACCCGTCGGGGTCGTTCGGCCCGACCACCGCCGGCCGGATGGACTCGTACGTGGCGAGGTTCCAGGCCGCCGGCGGCTCGCAGGTGATGCTCGCCAAGGGCAACCGGTCGGGGCAGGTGACCCGCTCCTGTCAGGAGCACGGCGGCTTCTATCTCGGCTCGATCGGCGGCCCGGCCGCCCGGCTGGCCCAGGACTGCATCAAGCATGTCGAGGTCCTGGAATATCCGGAACTCGGCATGGAGGCGGTCTGGAAGATCGACGTGGTCGACTTCCCGGCCTTCATCGTCGTCGACGACAAGGGCAACGACTTCTTCGCCGAGGTGACCAAGCCGGTGCTGACCGTCGGGCGGCGCTGAGCCGGATCCGGGCTGCCCCCGTACCGGACGGGGGTGTCCCGGTCCTCAGGCGACGGCGCCGGGGAGCGCGCTGGCCCGGACCAGCACCTGCCGCTCGGGGCCGGCGCTGCCGTCCCGGCGCAGCTCCACGCCGCGCAGCGACAGCCATTCCAGCCGGGGATACCGGCCGAGGTCCACGCCGACCCGGGTGACCCGCAGGACGAGCGGGCCGACCCCGTAGCAGTAGTCCGATTCGGCGATCCGCAGCACGTCGCCGGCGGCCGGCGCCGGTGCCGGCCGGGCGGGTGGGTCAGCGGCGTCCATCAGCGGCGTCTCCCTCAGGCGTGGAAGCGGCACAAGCGCAGTTCCGACACGGTGCGTCCACCACCCGCTGTAGGCCGGCGGACGCACCGCCCCCGTCGATCTGTCTCACTCGTTGTGGTGCGTCCCATGCACAGTGTCCGGACCGGCGCTCTCGATCCGCTGCCACGTCGCTCTCATTGCGATTCTGCTTCGGGTAAGTGACGCGTTACTCTGCTGCGAGATACGAGCTCGGTCAGGGGCTGGCATGCGGTTCGGGATCCTTGGGCCGCTCCAGGTGGGCGGCGGTGAATCGGCGATAACGGCCGGCCGGGACAGGGCCGTCCTGGCCGTACTGCTGCTGCACCCCAACCGGGTGGTGCCGGTCGACGAGCTGGTCGACGCGGTCTGGGACGTCGAACCGCCGGCCACCGCGCGCGGGCAGTTGCAGACCTGCGTGTCGCGGCTGCGGCGTTCGCTGGCCGCCGTCGGCGTGCCGGCCGAGACGATCGTCACCGGCCCGGCCGGCTACCGCATCGCGACCGGCCCGGACGAGCTGGACGCCCAGGTCTTCGAACGGCTGGTCGCCGACGCCCGGGCCGCCGCCGCCGAGCGGGACTGGGCCGGGGCGCGCGACGGCTACCGGGCCGCCCTGGCACTGTGGCGGGGCCCGGCGCTCGCCGGGATCCCCGGCCCGCTGGTCCGGCGCGGTGCCGCCTCCCTGGACGAGCAGCGCATGCTGGTGCTGGAGGACAGCTTCGAGCTGGAGCTGCGGCTCGGCCGCTCCGGTGACCTGGTCGCCGAGCTGACCGACCTGGTCGAGCGGCACCCGCTGCGCGAGCGGCTGCGGGGGCAGCTGATGCTCGCGCTCGCCGACAGCGGCCGGCGGGCCGACGCGCTGACGGTGTTCCGCACCGGGCGGGACCTCCTCATCGCCGAACTGGGCATCGAGCCCGGACCGGGGCTGCGGGACATCCACCGGCGGGTCCTCGCCGGAGAGGTCGGCTCCGCCGTCGCCGGGCCGGCCGAGCCGGTCCGGCCGCCGGTGCGGGCGCTGCCCCGGGCCATCGAGGACTTCACCGGTCGCCGGGAGACCGTCATCCGGCTGCTGAAGGAGATCGAGGAGACCAACCCGAGCTTTCCCGCCGTCCACGTCATCGACGGCATGCCCGGCAGTGGCAAGACCACCCTCGCCGTACACGTCGCCACCGCGCTCGGCGCCCGCTATCCGGACGCGCACCTCTTCGTCGACCTGCACGGGCACAGCGTGCACAGCCCGCTGCCGCCGGCCGCCGCCATCGCCGCGCTGCTGCGCCAGCTCGGCGTACCCGGGGAGCGGATCCCGGCCGACGCCGCCGACCGGATCGCGCTGTGGCGTACCGAGCTGGCGAGCCGGCGGGTACTGCTCGTCCTGGACAACGCGGCGAGCACCGCCCAGGTCGGTCCGCTGCTGCCGGCCGGGCCCGGCTGCCTGACCGTGGTGACCAGCCGGCGCCGGCTGGTGGGGCTGGACGGCGTCCGGTCCCAGTCCCTGTCCGTACTGGAGCCCGGCGAGGCGGTCGACCTGCTGGCCCGGATCGCCGGTGGCGAACGGGTGGAGGCCGAGCCGGGCGCGGCGGAGGAGGTGGTACGCCGCTGCGGCTACCTGCCGCTCGCCATCCGGCTGGCCGGCGCCCGGCTGGCGCACCGGTCGAGGTGGCGGGTGGCCGACCTGGCCCAGCGGCTCGGTGACGCCGACCGGCCCGTCCTGGCCGAGCTGGCGGTCGAGCACCGGACCCTGGCCGACGCCTTCGCCCTGTCGTACGCCCAGCTCACCGAGGCGACCCAGCGGACGTTCCGGCTGCTCGGCCTGCATCCCGGCGAACAGTTCGACTGGCCGGCCGTCGCGGCGCTGACCGACGGGCCACCGCTGGCCGCGCAGGAACAGCTCGACGAACTGGTCGACGCCCATCTGGTGGACGAGCTGGACGCCGGGCGCCACCGGTTCCACGACCTGGTCCGGGAGTACGCCGCCGGGCTGGTCACCGCGGTGGAGTGCGAGGCGGAACGGCGGCGGGCCCTGCGGGCACTGCTCGACTTCTACCTGTACGTGGCCGCCTCGATCAGCCGCGCCATCGAGCCGACCGGGAACCTGCGGGCCGCGGTAGCCGGTGAGCCGGCCCGACCCGACCTGGTCGAGGTGACCGCCCGGGAGGGGCGGCGCTGGCTGGAGGTGGAACGGCACAACCTGGTGGCCCTGGTGCACCTCGCGGTCGAGCAGGGCCTGCACCGGTACGCCTGGCAGCTGGCCCGGGCCAACTGGCGGCAGCTCTACCTCGGCGGCCATCTCGACGAGCTGATCCAGACGCACACCGACGGGCTGCGGGCCGCGGAGGCACTGGGGGATGCCGCCGGCATCGCGACCATGCAGAACTACCTCGCGTCGGCGTACTTCCGGCTCGGCCAGTTCCCGCGCGCGGCGGACTCGCTGCGGGTGGTCATCGGCCTGTGGGAGCGGCTCGGTGACGTCGCGGGGCAGGCGGTGGCGACGGCCAACCTCGGCCTGCCGCTGATGATGCTGGGCCGGACCCGGGAGGCCGTGCGGTACCTGGAACGGGGGCTGGTGCTGGCCCGCCGGTCCGGCGACTGGCAGACCCTGCCGAACGCGATGACCAACCTCGGCACCTGCTACATGCAGCTGGGCCGCTACCCGGAGGCGTTGCGGGTGCTGCGGAACCGGCTCTTCCTGGCCCGGCAGGCGGGGAAGAGCGCGCTGGTGGCGGACACCCTGGGCGGGCTCGGCGCGGTGTACTCCCGGATGGGCCGGCACGACCGGGCGCTGCGCCGGATGTACGGGGCCCTGCGCCTACAGCGGACGCGGGGCCACCGCTTCGCCGAGGGTGACCTGCTCAACGAGATCGGCATGGCGGAGCGGGCCCGGGGGCACCCGGCGGTGGCGGCGGTCCGGCACCGGGAGGCCCTCGCGGCGATGCGGGACGCGGCGGACCGGGCCGGTGAGTGCAGCTCCCGCAACGCTCTGGGCCGGGCGCTGCTGGACCTGGGTGACACCGCGACCGCGCTGGAGCAGCACCAGCAGGCCCTGCTGGCGGCGACCGGGATCCACTACCTCTACGAGCAGGCCCGCGCGCTGGACGGCATCGCCGCGTGCCTGTGGCCGACCGATCCGGCCGCCGCCCGCTCGTACTGGACCCGGGCGCTGGCGCTGCTGGTCCAGGTCGGGTCCCCGGACCAGCACGAGGTGTGCCGGCGGCTGCGCGAACTCGGCTGAGCCCGGTGCCGCCGTTGCGGTGCCGCTCGTCCCGGTGCCGCCGGTCGTGGTGCCGCCGCTTCCGGTGCCGCCGCTTTCGGTGCGGCCGGTGAGGTGGCGGGGATCATCTGCGGGTCGGGCCGGCTCGGGGCAGGATGGTATCCGTGACCACACCAGAGGAGACCGGCTACCGGATCGAACGGGACACGATGGGCGAGGTGGAGGTGCCCGTCGACGCGCTGTGGCGGGCCCAGACCCAGCGTGCCGTGCAGAACTTTCCGATTTCCGGCCGAGGGCTGGAGTCGGCGCACATCCGGGCGCTGGCCCAGATCAAGGGGGCGGCGGCCCGGGTCAACGGGGAGCTGGGGGTGATCGGCGCGGACGTCGCCGGGGCGATCGCCACCGCGGCGGCGCACGTGGCAGACGGCGGCTATGACGACCAGTTCCCGGTGGACGTCTTCCAGACCGGCTCCGGCACCTCGTCTAACATGAACACCAACGAGGTGATCGCCACCCTCGCCGCCCGGGAGCTGGGCCGGGAGGTGCACCCGAACGACGACGTCAACGCGTCACAGTCCAGCAACGACGTCTTCCCGTCCTCGATCCACCTGGCGGCGACCCACGCGGTGGTGCACGACCTGCTGCCGGCGCTGCGGCACCTCCAGTTCACCCTGGAGTCCAAGGTGGACGAGTTCGCCGAGGTGGTGAAGGCGGGGCGTACGCACCTGATGGATGCCACCCCGGTGACGCTGGGCCAGGAGTTCTCCGGGTACGCCACCCAGGTGCAGTACGGCATCGAGCGGTTGGAGGGCTGCCTGCCCCGGCTCGCGGAGCTGCCGCTCGGCGGCACCGCCGTCGGCACCGGGATCAACACGCCGGCCGGGTTCGCCCTGGCGGTGGTCGAGCAGCTGCGCGAGATGACCGGGCTGCCGGTCACCGAGGCGCGCAACCACTTCGAGGCGCAGGGCGCCCGGGACGCCCTGGTGGAGGCCTCCGGGCAGCTCCGCACGTACGCGGTCGGGCTCTACAAGATCGCCAACGACATCCGCTGGATGGGCTCCGGGCCTCGGGCGGGCCTGCGCGAGCTGCAGATTCCGGACCTCCAGCCGGGTTCGTCGATCATGCCCGGCAAGGTGAACCCGGTGGTCTGCGAGGCGGTCCGCCAGGTCTGCGCGCAGGTGATCGGCAACGACGCCACGGTGGGCTTCGCCGGTTCGCAGGGCGACTTCGAGCTGAACGTGATGCTTCCGGTGCTGGCCCGCAACGTACTGGAGTCGATCCGGCTGCTGGCCACCGCGAGCCGGTTGCTCGCCGACCGCTGCGTGGTCGGCCTGGTCGCCAACGTGGACGTCTGCCTGGCGTACGCCGAGGGGTCGCCCTCGGTGGTCACCCCGCTGAACCGCTACCTGGGGTACGACGAGGCGGCGTCCATCGCCAAGGAAGCGCTCGCCAAGGAGCTGTCCATCCGGGCGGTGGTGGTCGAACGCGGCCACGTCGAGGCCGGCCGCCTCACCGAACAACAACTCGACGAGGCCCTCGACGTCCTCCGCATGACCCACCCCTAGACCCACCCCAAGATCGCGGTGATCAGGGTACGGTTCCGCGTGTCGCCCGGCGTGTCGAGGTAACCGCTCCCTGATCACGACGATCACGCCGGGCCGGGCGGCGGGCGGGCCGAGCCGGGGCGGTGCGGGGCGGGAGGTGGTGGTTGCGTGGTGACGACCGTGGTGTTCGACGCGGACGAGACCCTGGTCGACCTGCGCCCGGCGGTGACCAGCGCACTCGTCGCGGTACTGGCCGAGATGCGGCGGCTGACCCCGGCGGCCCGCGAGGTGACCCTCGCCGAGCTGGAGTCGGACTGGTCCGCCGTCTTCGCCGACCTGGCCGCCGAGCCGGTCACGCGGATCCGCCGCGCCGCGCTGGCCCGGTCGCTCTCCCGGGTCGGGCTCGCCGGCGAGTTGGACCGGATCGCCGAGATCTTCTTCGCTCGCCGGTTCGCGGCCACCCGGCCGTTCGCCGACACCCTGCCGGCGCTGGCCGCACTGCGCCGGTCGTACGCCCTCGGGTTCGCCACCAACGGCAACAGCCGGCCGGACCGGTGCGGGCTCTCGGCCCAGTTCTCCTTCGAGATCTACGCACACGTCGGGGGCGTGCCGAAGAAGCCGGCGCCGGGCTTCTTCGGCGCGGTGCTCTCGGCCGCCGGTACGACCCCCGGCGCGGCGGTGCACGTCGGTGACTCACCCGAGCACGACGTACGGGCCGCGCAGGCGGCCGGCCTGCGCGCGGTATGGCTGAACCGGGCCGGTCTGCCCCGGCCGGCCGGGCTGCGCCCGGACGCGGAGATCCGCTCCCTCGCCGAGCTGCCCTCGCTACTCGCCGCCTGGCACTGACCCCGCCCTCGCCCTCGCCGCCCCCGCCGCCCGGGTCGTCCGGGGCCGCCCGGTGATCCGCGTGATCAGGGAGCTGATCCTCCGACGCGCCGTACGACACGCGGAACCGTTCCCTGATCACCGCGATCATGGGGGTGGGTTAGGCGAGGGTTTGGGTTAGTTCGGTGGCGGCCTGGTGGACCTGGGCGCCGACCGCGGCCTCGTCCAGGGGGGCCAGGGCCACCACGCCGACGCTCGCCTCCAGCCCGGCCACCCCGAGCACCGGCGCGGCGACGCCGTACGCGCCCGGTTGCAGCTCGCCGCTGCTGGTCACCGGCTCCGCCCGGCCGGCCCGGCCGGCCAGGATCGCCCGACCGGCCGCGCCGCGCTCCAGCGGGTGCCGGGAGCCGGCCCGGTACGCGACGTGGAACGCCGTCCAACTCGGCTCGACGACCGCGAGGGCGACCCCCTCGCCGGCCTCGACCACGGTCAGGTGGGCGGTCGCCCCGGTTCGCTCGGCCAGCCGGCGCAGCGTGGGCAGGGCCCCCTCGGCGAGCAGCGGCTGGGCCCGCCGGGCCAGGTGCAGCAGCCCGGCGCCGAGGCGCAGCCGCCCGGTGCCGTCCCGGCGTACCATGCCGTGCTCGGTGAGCGCGCCCAGGAGCCGGTACACCACCGCCCGACCCACGCCGAGCCGGGCCGCGGCCTCGGTCACGGTGAGTCCGCCGGGCGCGTCCGCGACCAGGTGCAGCAGGCGCAGCCCCCGGTCCAGCGTCTGCGCCGTCTCCCCGGCCCGGCCCGCCGGACCGGCGGTCCCACCCGTCGCCACCACACCAGGCAGCGTACGGCCGCCAGCGCGGGGGGTCGGTGGCGCGGGAGGTCGGTGGCCGGGAGCGGTCGGTGGGCGGCTGCCGGCTGCCGGCTGTCGTCGGTCGCCCGGGCCGGGACATCGGCCGGTACCCTTGTACGGTGACGCTACGCCTGTACGACACCGCCACCCGATCGGTGCGGGACTTCGTCCCCGCGCAAGCCGGCAGGGCGGGAATCTACCTGTGTGGTCTCACCGTCCAGTCCGCGCCGCACATCGGGCACCTTCGATCCGGGGTCAACTACGACGTGCTGCGGCGCTGGCTGCTGCGCACCGGCTTCGAGGTCACCTTCATCCGGAACGTCACCGACGTCGACGACAAGATCCTGGTCAAGTCGATCGAGCAGGCCCGCCCGTTCTGGTCGATCGCGTACGACAACGAGGTCATCCTCGGCGCCGCCTACCGGTCGCTGAACGTGCTGCCGCCGACGTACGAGCCCCGGGCCACGGGGCACATCCCGGAGATGCACGAGCTGATCCAGAAGTTGATCGCCGACGGGCACGCCTACCCGGCCGACGACGACTCCGCAGACGTCTACTTCGACGTCCGGTCCTACCCGGAGTACGGCGCGCTCTCCGGTCAGCGGCCGGAGGCGACGCAGGCGGGTGAGGACATCGTCGAACGGGGTAAGCGGGACCCGCGTGACTTCGCGCTCTGGAAGGGCGTCAAGCCCGAGGAGCCGGCGGACGCCGCGTGGCCGTCGCCGTGGGGCCCCGGCCGGCCGGGCTGGCACATCGAGTGCTCGGCGATGTGCTGGCGTTACCTGGGTGCGGAGTTCGACATCCACGGCGGCGGGCTCGACCTGACCTTTCCGCACCACGAGAACGAGCTGGCCCAGTCCAGGGCGGCCGGGCTGCCGTTCGCCCGCTACTGGGTGCACCACGGCCTGCTCAACCTCGGCGAGGCCAAGATGAGCAAGTCGCTGGGGAACGTCATCGACCTCGACCACGTCGCGGCGCTCGGGATCCGCCCGGCGGAGCTGCGCTACTACCTGGTCGCCCCGCACTACCGCTCCCGGATCGACTACTCCGACGAGTCGCTGCGCGAGTCCGCGGTGGCGTACCGGCGGATCGAGGGGTTCGTCCAGCGGGCGGCCGAGCGGGTCGGGTCCGGCGGGCCCGGTGAGCTTCCCGCCGCCTTCTGCGCCGCGCTGGACGACGACCTCAACACCTCCGCCGCGCTGGCGGTGCTGCACGAGACGGTCCGGGACGGTCAGCTCGTGCTCGCCGACGGTGACGACGAGGCCACCCGTACGGCCCTCGCGGCGGTCCGGGCGATGCTCGACGTCCTCGGTGTCGACCCCCTCGACCCGGCCTGGGACTCCGCCGGGCAGGATGGTGAACTGCGGGGGGTGGTCGACGCGCTGGTTGCGCTGGCCCTCGAGCAGCGGGCCCAGGCCCGCAGCCGCAAGGACTGGGCCGCCGCCGACTCGGTGCGCGACCAGCTCAAGCAGGCCGGTGTGGTGGTCGAGGACACCCCACGCGGGCCGCGTTGGACGATCGGAGAGCAGGACTGATGCCTGGTAACTCGCAGCGCCGCGGCAAGCGGGTGACCCAGAAGAAGGGCCCCACCGGCGGTTCCGGCGGCAAGAACCGGGGCGCCCTCTCCGGCCGGGGCAAGACCCTGCCCGCCGACGAGCGCCCCTGGCACAAGGGCTACTCCGGCACCGAGCCGCTGCCGAAGCGCACCGCCTGGAAGCAGGACAAGGAGCGTCGGGCGGCCGAGGAGGAGGGCCGGGCCCCCAAGATCGGCAAGCCGGGCAGCAAGGACACCACCTGGGGTGCCGGCGGCGGTGGACGCAAGGGCGGCCGGGGCGTCTCCGCCGGCCGGGGCGCCGCCAGCGCCGGCCGGGCCGCCGGCGGGCGTACCGGTGGGCGTACGGGTGCCAAGCCGGCGCCGCGCACCGGTCCCCGGGTGGCGCCGGGCCGCAAGTCCAACCCGGCCCGGGACGCCCCGGAACTGCTGGTCGGCCGCAACCCGGTGCTGGAGGCGCTGCGCGCCCAGGTGCCGGCGACCGCGCTCTACCTCGCCCAGGGCATCGACATGGACGACCGGATCAACGAGATCACCCGGACCGCCGCCGACCGGGGCATCGCGCTACTGGAGATCACCCGGACCGAGCTGGACCGGATGACCGGGGGCGTGCTGCACCAGGGCGTCGGGATCCAGGTGCCGCCGTTCGCGTACCAGGTCTTCGAGGACATGCTCACCATGGCGATGGAGCAGCCGTCGCCGCTGCTGGTGGGGCTGGACGGGATCACCGACCCGCGCAACCTGGGCGCGGTGATCCGCTCGGCGGCCGCCTTCGGCGCCCAGGGGGTCTTCGTGCCGGAGCGGCGGGCCGCCGGGATCACCGCCACCGCCTGGCGCACCAGCGCGGGTGCGGCGGCCCGGGTGCCGGTCAGCCAGGTCACCAACATGACCCGGGCCCTGAAGATGTGCCAGCAGGAGGGCTTCGTCGTGGTCGGCCTCGACGCCGACGGCGAGACCGACCTGTACGACCTGGAGGCGGCGATCGGTCCGCTCGTGGTGGTGGTCGGCTCGGAGGGCCGGGGACTGTCCCGGCTGGTCGGGGCGACCTGTGACCTGCGGGTCGGCATCCCGATGGTCTCCGAGGTCGAGTCGCTGAACGCCAGCGTCGCCGCCGCGGTGGCGCTCGCCGAGGTCTCCCGCCGCCGCCTCGCCGCCTGACCCGCCCGCTCGGCAACCGGTCCGCACCGAGGGCGCCGACGACCGGCCGGTGATCGTCGCCTGGCCGGTCGGCGGCCGGCGTCGGCTGCGTAACATGCAGGGCCGGGCATCCCCTCGCCCGGCGGAGGAGTTCGGTTCATGGCAGGCCAGGCCGGCGGGTACGGGCTCGGCGTCGACCTCGGCACCTCCCACACCGTGGCGGTGCTGCGCTGGCCGGACGGGCGTACCCGGCCACTGCTCTTCGACGGGCAGCCGATCCTGCCCTCCGGGGTGTTCCTCGACGGTGCCGGTCGGCTGCACGCCGGCCGCGACGCCCAGCGGCTGGCCCAGGCCGACCCGGCCCGGTACGAGCCGAACCCGAAGCGGCGGATCGACGAGCCGACGGTGCTGCTCGGCGACCGTGAGGTGCCGACGGTGGACCTGCTGGCCGGGATCCTGCGGGCGGTCGCCAGCGCGGCGGTCGAGGCGACCGGCTTCCTGCCGCCCGCCGTACTCAGCTACCCGGCCAGCTGGGGCACCCGACGCCGGGAGGCCCTGACCGTCGCCGTCGGCCGGGCCGGCTGGCCGCCCGTCGCGCTGGTGCCGGAGCCGGTCGCGGCCGCCCGCTACTTCGCCGACGTGCTGCGCCGGCCCGTCCCGGTCGGCTCGGCGCTGGCCGTCTTCGACTTCGGCGGCGGCACCCTGGACATCGCGGTGGTCCGCAACGAGGGAGTCGACGGGACCGGGCGGCCCCGGTTTGCGGTGGTCGGCTCCGGCGGGGTGCCCGACCTGGGCGGGCTCGACCTCGACGCCGCGCTGGTCGAGCAGCTCGGCCGGATCGTCGCCGCCGGGCACGGACCGGTCTGGCAGCGGCTCAGCCGCCCCGGTACGACGGCTGAGTGGCGCAACCGGCGGCAGTTCTGGGACGACGTACGCGGCGCGAAGGAGATGCTGTCCCGGTCCACGGTCGCCCCGGTGCCGGTGCCCGGCATCGAGCAGGCGCTGCACCTGACCCGGGACGAGTTGGAGGCCGTGGTCACCCCGCTGCTGCGCCGGGGTGTCCGGGAGGCGGCCTCGGTGATCGCGCACTCCCGGGTCGGCGTGGACCAGCTCAGCGGGCTGTTCCTGGTCGGCGGCTCGTCCCGGGTACCGCTGCTGGCCCGGCTGCTCCACGCCGAGCTGGGGATCGCACCGACCGTGCTGGAGCAGCCCGAGCTGCCGGTCGCCGAGGGTGCGCTGGCCGAGCTGCCGCCACCGGTCACGGTTCCGGCCGCCGTGCCGCCACCGTTGTACCCGGGCAGCCCGGCCGGGCCGCCGGCCCCGGTCAGCCCCGGCGTGCCGGCGTACCCGGGGGGAGCGGCCGGGAAGGGTCGTGGCTGGCGCCGCCGGGCGGCCTGGATCGGTGCGGGCGTCGCGCTCGCGCTGGTCGGGGTGGTCACCGCGGCGGTGCTCTACCTGACCCGGGACCCCTATCCGGCGCTCGACTTCCAGGACTTCGCGGAGATCGGCCGGGTCACCGCCCGGGAGAAGGACCCGACGTCGCTCTTCACCGCCACCGCCGGGGACCGGGCGTACGTCGCCTACCAGCGCGACGACCAGCGGCTCGACATCGCGGTGCTGAAGCCCGGCTCGGCGACGGTGCTGAGGTGGATCACCACGGAGAGCGGCTCCGAGCACTGGGCCGGGATCACGGCCCTGCCGGACGCGCTGATCGTGCGGGCCCACGCCGTCAGCTCCAGCACCCCCCGGGAGATCAGCGCATACGACCCGGACGACGGCAGGAAGCTGTGGGGCCGGGTGACAGACGGCAACGACGACGTCCGCTACTTCGAGCGGCACGTCGTGCTGCTCGACAAGAGCGCCGACACGGTCGTCGGGATCGACGTACGCAGCGGTGCGGAGTGGGTGGCGCCCAGCCCGAAGGGGGAGTACGACAGCGATTCGGCGATTCATCCGGTGCGTACCGCCGTCGGGCTCGGCGGCCCGGCGGATCCGGACGGCGAGCCGACGGTGCTGGCCGGCGAGGACGACCCCCGGCTCGTGGAGGTGGGGGCGGACGGCTCGATCCGGGTCCTCGACGTGGCGACCGGGAAGGAGCTGAGGCGGTCCCGGCCGAAGGTGGCCGGCACCGGGGACCTGGTGCTGGCGTACCAGGATCAGGTCTTCGTGGCCGCCGCGACCAGCGGTTACGGGCTGCTCCGCTTCGACCTGGCCCGTCTCGGCGAGGCGACGAACCTCTACACGGCCCCGGACAAGACGCGCCGGCCGAGCGACCTGCAGCCCTGCGGGGAACAGCAGGTCTGCCTGCTGGAGACCGCCAGCTCCAACGGCGACACCACCCAGCTCGTCGCGGTACGCACCGACGGCGGGGCCGGCAACGGCCAGGCGGAGTGGCGCCGGGACGTGCCGCAGGCGCAGCGTCTTCTGCCGGTGGGCGAGAACGTGGTGGTTGGCGGCAGCACGCCGAGATCCCTCATCCGGCTGTTCACCGTGGACGGTGCCGCCAGGCTGACCCGGGACGGCGTGGGCGTACGGGTCGACGGCGGTAACCTGCTGGTCTTCGACGGCGCCCTGTCGACGTACTCCGACGACGCGAGCGTGGCCGGGGTGGTGGCCGGCTCCGGGCAACTCGACGAGCTGGGCCAGCTCAAGGGGGTCCACTCGGCACGCTGCTCCTGGAACAGCGCGCTGATCGTCTGTCCCGCCGGCTCCGAGTTCGTCCTCGCCCGCTTCGCCGGAAGCTAGCGCCGCCCGCTGCTGTTCGACCGCCATCCGGGTCGCGTCGCCGGTGAGCGTGATGCCTCTGCGGCATCGTTATGACTCAGCGGCATCACGGTGCGGCGCGGTACCACCGCCGGGCCGGGGGAGTTCAGGCCTTGGGGGAGAGCGCCGTACCGGCGGTGCGGCGGGTCACGGCGTGCAGGCCGAGCAGGGCGTACCCGGCCAGGATCGGGGTGATCAGCGGCAGGATGAGCGCGCAGAGCAGCGCGGTCAGCGTGACCACCCCGGTGGTGGCGAGCAGCGTCACCGGCCGCACCGCCACGAGCCGGCCGGCGGCGCGTACGGCGGCCGGCCAGCCCCGCCCGCCCTGCCGCCCGACCTGCACCACGGTCAGCCCGGCGAAGCCGGCGGCTCCGGCGGTCAGCACGGCGGTGACCGCGATCAGCGCCCCGCCGCCCGGTACGACACCCCGGGTCAGCGCGAGCAGGTTGACCGTGAGCAGCACGGCGGCGATCCCGGCGAGCGCGGTGGCGGCGGCACCGGGCAGCAGCGCCCGGCCGAAGTCGCGCAGCACCGGGCGTACCCCGGGCCAGCGCTCGTGTTCGATCCAGTGGTGCAGGGCGGCGCTGGCGGTGGCGATCGCGGCTCCCGCGGTCACCACCGGCAGCGCGGCGAGGGTGGTGACGATGCCGAGCAGCGCCAGGTCGCTGGCGTTGCGCAGGGTGTCCTGCCAGCCGTGCCGGCCGCGCGCCTCGCCGCCCGGCTCCTCCGGCCAGTTCGGCGTCGGCCCGCCGTGCGGTGCCGGACCACCGGCCGGTGTCGCCGGATCCCTCGTTCCCTGAGCGTTCATCGTTCCAGTCTCACCCCTTGAGCCCGCTGGTGTTGATGCCCTCCACCAGCATCCGCTGGAATGCGACGAAGAAGAGGAAGACGGGCAGCAGCGACAGCAGTGACATGGCGAACATCGGCCCGACCGCGCTCTGGCTGGTCGAGTCGATGAAGAGGGTCAGCGCGACCGGCACGGTGTAGTCGTCCAGGTCGGAGATGTAGACGAGCTGCCGGAAGAATTCGTTCCAGGTCCAGATGAACGAGAAGATCGCCGTGGTGACCAGCGCCGGGCGGCTCAGCGGCACGATGACGTACCGGAAGATGCCGTACGCGCTGGCGCCGTCGATCTTGGCGGCCTCGTCCAGCTCGCGCGGGATGCCCCGCATGAACTGCACCATCAGGAAGACGAAGAACGCCTCGGTGGCGAGGAACTGTGGCACCACCAGCGGCAGGTACGGCCAGTCGCCGCCGACCATGTCCAGCTTCCGGAACAGGATGTACTGCGGCACCGTCAGCACGTGCTGGGGCAGCAGCAGCGTACCGATCATGATGGCGAACCAGACCCCGCGCAGCCGGAACCGCAGCCGGGCGAAGGCGTACGCGGCGAGCAGGCAGGAGACCGCGTTGCCGAGCACGGTGAGCAGGCTGACCATCGCGCTGTTGACGAAGAAGCGGCCGAAGCTGACGTCGAAGTTCGTCCAGCCCTCGGCGAAGTTGCCGGGGGTGAACTCCCTCGGCAGCAGCCCGATGTTGTTGACGATCTCCTCCTGCGACTTCAGCGAGGTGCCGATCATCCAGAACAGCGGGTAGAGCACCACGGCGAGGATCGCCACCAGGATCAGCAGCCGGACCGCCTGCCGGCCGCCGCCGCCCGGGGGACGGCGCCGGGCGACCGGGCGGCCGGCGTCGGGGATGACGGGAGTCTGGGCAACCATCAGTGTCCGTCTCCGTCCGAGTAGTGCACCCAGAACCGACCGGTGCTGAAGAAGACCGTCGTGATCAGGGCGATGGCCACCAGGAAGACCCAGGCCATGGCCGAGGCGTAGCCCATCTCCAGCTCGACGAAGCCGCTGATGTAGAGCTTCAGCGTGTACATCATGGTCGAGTCCACGGGCCCGCCGGTGCCGTTGCTGAGCACGAACGCGGCGGTGAAGCCCTGGAACCCGTTGATCGTCTCCAGCACCAGGTTGAAGAAGATCACCGGGGAGAGCATCGGCAGCGTGACGCTGACGAACTGCCGGAACCGGCTGGCCCCGTCGACCGAGGCGGCCTCGTACAGCTCGGTCGGCACCTGCTTGAGCCCGGCCAGGAAGATCACCATCGGTGCGCCGAACTGCCAGATGGCCAGCACCATCAGGGTCTCCAGGGCCCAGTCCGGGTCGTTGACCCAGGGCCGCCCCTCGATCCCGAAGAGGCTCAGGAACGAGTTGAACGCCCCCTCGCGGTTGAACATGCTGACCCAGACGATGGCCAGCGCGACGCTCCCGCCGAGCAGGGACGGCAGGTAGAACAGGCCGCGGAACAGCCCGACGCCGCGCCACGCGCGGTTGAGCAGCAGCGCCACCCCGAGCGCCGCGGCCAGCTTCAGCGGTACGGCGATCAGCGCGAACGTGAGCGTCACCTGCACCGCGTGCCAGTACGAGGCGTCGGCGGTGAACATCCGCCGGTAGTTGTCCAGCCCCACCCACTCGACGTCGGACAGGTCGCTGAGCACGTCGTAGTTGGTGAAGCTGAGGTAGAGCGACAGCAGCATGGGGATCGCCGTGACGGCCATCAGTCCGATGAGCCAGGGCGACAGGAAGACATACCCGGCCAGACCCTCGCGCTGCCAGATCCGTCCGGACCCGCGCTTGTCGGCGGGGGTCCGGACGGACTGTCTGGCCGGCGGAGTCGGGTTGGGCGCCGTGGTCAGGGCCACGAGCCGGCTCCTCTCCGAAGTGTGACGACAGGCCCGGCTAGGCGATCGCGGTCTTGCAGATCTCCAGGAAGGCGGCGGCCGCCTGCGCCGGCGTCTGCCGGTCGTACTGGACCTCCTCGGCCGCCTTGACCAGCTCCGTACGGATCTTGCTGTGTCCCTTGAGCGGCACCTGCGGTGACGGGCCGAACTTCGTACCCAGCTCGTTCTCCACCTGGATGGAGAGCTTCATCGCGGGATCGGTGACCGACTCGGCGACCGCCTTGCGGATGTCCAGATTGGACGGGAGTCCCCGGTCGGTACCGAGGATCTTGCCGGCCTCCGGGTCGTTGGCCAGGAAGTTGATCACGTCCACGGCGACGTCCGCGTGGTCGGAGCCCTTGAACACCGAGAGGTACATCGAGGCCCGGGCCCACTGCGCGCTCGGGTCGCCCGGGTACGCCACGACGCCCAGTTCGTCAGAGGTGTTCTTCTTCAGCTCCGGCAGCTGGTTGGCCCAGACGAACGAGGTGCCCGCCTTGCCGGTGACCACGAGCTGCTTGGTGATGTCGGTCTGGTTGCCCTCGTGGATGACGTCCGGGGTGGGGGTCGCCCCCTGCGCGCGGGCGCCCTTCCACAGCTCGAACCAGCGGGTCACGTCCTCGGCGGTGAAGCCGAGTTCCTTGCCCTTGTAGAGGTCCTTGCCCTGCTGGCGCAGCCACACCCAGAACGCCTTGTAGTCGGCGCTCGGGTCCTGGGTGCCCGGGATCTTGGTGGTCTTCGTGACGTTCGCCGCCCAGGCGATGAAGTCCTCCCAGCTCATCCCCGTGGTCGGCTCGGGCAGGTCGTGCTTGGTGAGCAGCGACTTGTTGTAGACCAGGCCCTGGGTGTTCTCCCCGAACGCGACACCGGCCAGCTTGCCGTCCACCACGCCGTACTGCCAGAGGCTCTCCGGGAACTTGGAGACGTCGAGCTTCCCGTCGTCCTTGTACCTGGTCAGGTCGAGGGTGGCGTTGCGGGACGCGTACTCGGTCAGGTAGTTGTCGTCGATCTGGAAGATGTCCGGCGGGTCGCCGCCGGCGGTCAGCGTCGCGAGCTTGTCGAAGTAGCCCTGGTTGGCCTGCCAGGTCTTCTTGAAGGTGACGTTGGGGTTGCGCGAGGTGTAGAGGTCGAGCGCCTGCTCGGTGAGCGTGGCGCGGGCGTCGCCGCCCCACCAGAAGATGGAGAGTTCGACCTTGCCGTCGGAGCCGCCGCCGGAGTCGTCGCCGCAGGCGGCGGCGCCGAGGACCAGGGGCAGGGTGACGGCCACGGCGGTGAGGCGCCGGAACAG
The DNA here is from genome assembly GCF_050936375.1 of Plantactinospora sp. CA-290183. NCBI lineage: Bacteria > Bacillati > Actinomycetota > Actinomycetes > Micromonosporales > Micromonosporaceae > Plantactinospora > Plantactinospora sp. CA-290183. The sequence continues at coordinate 108,486 of NZ_JBNJMX010000003.1, forward strand.
GCCGCGCCGGCTGACATGGGTACGGTGGCTACGCGCGGCAGACGCGTTCGCCGTCGGGGATGTGGCGGGGTGCATTGCGCTCACTCCTTGGGTTTAGGAGGCGACAGCTTCGGGGGTGGCCTCGGCCGCGTCGCCCGGGTCCGCATTGCGCTGCGGACCCGGGTCAGCCGTGGCCGCCGGTCCGGGCCGGTCGGCGGAGGCCGCCGAGCCGGGCTGTCCGACCGGTGCCGGGGTGGCTAACCGGTCGGCCGGGGATGTCGGGCCGACACCCGTCGAGTCGCGGATGACCAATTCGGTCTGGAGCGTTACCTGTGCGGTGGTGCGACGGTCGTCGCCTGCGGTGGTCCGTCCGCCGCGCCCGGCGCGTACGGAGGCGGAACCGTCGTGCTGCAGGAGCATGTCGACGGCCGTCCGGCCGGCGGCCGCGGCTGGCGTGGCCACCGTCGTCAATTTGGGGCGGGTGAGCCGGCTCAGCGCGATGTCGTCGATGCCAACCACGCTGATGTCCCGGGGCACCCGCACACCGAGCGAGTCGAGCCCCTCGATGAGGCCGATCGCCATCAGGTCGTTGTAGGCGAGTACGGCCGTGGCGCCGCTGCGGCGCACCTGCTCGGCGACGGCGATCCCGCCGCCCTCGGTGGGCGGGTTGGGGCCGAGCACTGTCAGCGCGGCGTCCGCGGCCCGGGCGGCGGTGGTCGCCGACCGGCGGATCTCCCGGTTGGTCCAGGAGCCGCGCGGGCCGCCGAGCAGCGCGAGTTCGCGGTGACCCAGCCCGGTCAGGTGCTCCACCGCGAGCCGGGCGCCCTGGCCGACGTCCATCACCACCGCGGGCAGGCCGGTGACCTGCCGGTTGATCACGACCAGCGGCACCTCGCGGCTGAGCTGCTCGATCAGGCTGTTGCTCATCCGGGGGCTGCACAGCAGCACGCCGTCGACCTGCTTGGCCAGGGCGTGCACCAGGTCCTCCTCGGCCGCCGGGTCCTCGTTGGTGTCGGCGATGAAGATGTGGTAGTCGCGCTGCCGCGCCTGGCTCTCGGCCGCTTTGATCAGCGGCGGGAAGAACGGGTTGGCGATGTCCGCGATGATCAGGCCGATGTTGTGGGTGCGTCCGGTGATCAGGGCCCGGGCGGCCCGGTTGGGGCGGTAGCCGAGGTGTTCGGCGCAGGCCAGCACCCGGCTGCGGGTCTCGGGATTGACCAGGTGCGGCGCGGAGAACGTGCGCGACACCGTGGAGATGTGCACTCCGGAGGCCCGCGCGACGTCTCGGATGGTGGCTGGCACGCGAGTCCTCTCTGTGTGGCTGCCGTCACGTTTGGTTGGCCAATTAATGCAAACGGTTGCTCAGGTGTCAACGGGCCTCGGTTACGGCTTTGTTGCGGCGCGGAGCCGTGGGAGCCATTCCAGGGCCGCCAAAAAGGACATAGGCCGCAGGTTGGCCACCAATCGTTGACGAGCCGGCGGGGGCGTGGTTACTTCTCCTGCAAACCTTTGCAGTAATCGGAGGCGAATCGGGATGTCGGCAACACCTGACGGCCGGAGCTCGGCGGCACCTGGACGACGGCTTCGCTACGCCCTGGTCGGCACCGGGGCCCGGGCCGAGATGTTCGTCCGGGCGCTGGTGCTCGACCACCCGGACACCGCCGAACTGGTCGCCTTCGCCGACGTCAACCAGGCCCGGATGAACGCGCACAACGCCTGGCTGGAGGAGCTCGGCTTCCCGGCCGTGCCGACGTACCAGGCGGCCGACTTCGGCAGCATGCTGGAGAAGGAGCGCGTCGACGTGGTCCTGGTGACCACCGTCGACCGGACCCACGACGAGTACATCGTCACCGCGCTGCGCGCCGGCCGCGACGTGGTCACCGAGAAGCCGATGACCACCGACGTACCGAAGTGCGAGCGGATCCTGCGGGCGGTGGCCGAGACCGGGCGCAGCGTCTCGGTGGCGTTCAACTACCGCTACAACCCGCTGCACGAGAAGGTCCGCGAGGTGCTCGCCGAGGGCACGATCGGCGAGGTCGGCTCCGTCCACTTCGAGTGGCTGCTCGACGTCCGGCACGGCGCCGACTACTTCCGGCGCTGGCACCGGGACAAGGCCAACTCCGGCGGCCTGATGGTGCACAAGGCGAGCCACCACTTCGACCTGGTCAACTGGTGGCTCGACGCGACCCCGGTCGAGGTCTACGCCGCCGGCCGGCTCTTCTTCTACGGCGAGAACGGCATCCGGCACGGCTACGCCCGCGACTACGACCGGGTGCACGGCGCCCCGGCCGCCGCCGACGACCCGTTCGCACTGCGGCTCGCCGAGCACCCCCGGCTGCGCGCGCTCTACCTGGAGGCGGAGTCCGAGGACGGCTACCACCGCGACCAGAACGTCTTCGCCCCCGGGGTCACCATCGAGGACGACATGTCGGTGCTGGCCAAGTACTCCACCGGCGCGACGATGACCTACCACCTCACCGCGTACTCGCCCTGGGAGGGCTACCGGGTGATGTTCAACGGCAGCCGGGGGCGGCTGGAGCTGCACGTGGTGGAGAACGACTTCGTCAGCCCGCAGGCGGCCGGCGAGCTGAAGGGCGCCGCCCTGCACGGCACCGAGGCGGCCGCCGAGGAGGGCTCGGCGCGGCTGACCGTACACCCGTTCTGGGAGCAGCCCCGCGAGGTGCCGGTCGCCGGCTACACCCGCGGCGGGCACGGCGGCGCGGACACCCGGATGACCGCCGTACTCTTCGGCGGGCACGCCGACCCGCTCGCCCGGGCGGCCACCGCCCGGGACGGCGCGCTCGCCCTGCTCACCGGCCTGGCCGCGAACCGGTCCTTCGAAACCGGCCAGCCGGTCCGCGTCGCCGACCTGCTCACCCTTCCCTGACCCGCGAGGAGCCTGCTGGTGTCTGCCCAGTCCGACCGGCCCGACCTGCTCTTCCCGTCCGAGCCCGGCCAGCGGGCGATCGCCCGCGAGCTGTACGCGCTGGTCCGGAACCGGCCGATCATCTCGCCGCACGGGCACGTCGACCCGGGCATGGTCGCCGACGACGCCCCGTTCCCGGACCCGGCGCGGCTGATCATCGTGCCGGACCACTACCTCACCCGGATGCTGTTCAGCCAGGGGGTGCCCCCGGCCGACCTGGGGGTGCCGTCGGTGACCGGCGAGCCGGTGGAGACCGACGGCCGGACCATCTGGCGGCGGTTCGCGGCGCACTGGCACCTGTTCCGGGGTACCCCGTCCCGGCTCTGGCTGGAGGAGACCTTCGCGAACGTGTTCGGGGTGCACACCCGGCTGTCACCGGAGACCGCCGACGAGATCTACGACGCGATCGCGGCGCAGCTCGCCGAGCCGGCGTTCCGGCCCCGAGCGCTCTTCGAGCGGTTCAACATCGAGGTGCTGGCCACCACCGAGTCGCCGCTGGACGACCTGGGCCGGCACGCCAAGCTCGCCGCCGACGGCTGGGGCGGGCCGGGCGGCCGGGTGGTCACGACGTTCCGGCCGGACAACGTCGTCGACATGGAGTTCGACGGCTGGGCCGGCAACGTCGAGCGGCTCGGCGCGATGACCGGCGAGGACACCGGCGGGTACGCCGGCTACCTCGCCGCGCTGCGCAGCCGGCGGGAGGCGTTCATCGCCGCCGGCGCCACCTCCTCCGACCACGGGCACCCGACCGCGCTGACCCTGCGGCTGGACCGGGCCGAGGCGGCCACCCTCTACGAGCGCGGGCTGCGCGGCGAGGCCACCCCCGAGGACGCCGAGGCGTTCCGGGCGCACATGCTGGTGGAGTTCGCCCGGATGTCCATCGAGGACGGCCTGGTGATGCAGCTGCACCCGGGTTCGGTGCGCAACCACAACCGGTGGCTGTACACCCGGCACGGCCGGGACGTCGGCGGCGACATCCCGCAGGCCACCGAATACCTGCACGCGCTCACCCCGCTGCTGGACGCGTACGGCAACGACCCCCGGCTGCGGGTGGTCCTCTACACCCTGGACGAGTACACCTTCACCCGGGAACTGGCCCCGCTGGCCGGCGGCTACGCCGCGCTCTACCTCGGCGCACCGTGGTGGTTCCTGGACTCCCCGGAGGTGCTGCGGCGCTTCCGGGAGGCGGTCACCGAGACCGCCGGCTTCTACAACACCGCCGGGTTCGTCGACGACACCCGGGCGTTCTGCTCGATCCCGGTACGCCACGACGTGGCCCGGCGGATCGACGCCGGGTTTTTGGCCCGGCTGGTCGCCGAGCACCGGCTGCCGATCGAGGAGGCCGCCGAGACCATCGCCGACCTCGCGTACCACCTGCCCAAGAAGGTCTTCAAGCTCGGGAGTAAGAACCAGTGACGGTCACCATCACCGGCGTCGACGTGCACGACGTGCGGTTCCCGACCGCGGCGGCCGGCGACGGCTCCGACGCGATCAACCGGGGCGACTACTCCGCCACCTACGTCGAGCTGCGCACCGACGCGCCGGACGGGGTGTTCGGGGCCGGGTTCACCTTCACCAACGGCCGGGGCAACGAGATCACCTGCGCCGCCGTACGGGCACTGGCGCACCACGTGGTCGGGCTGACCGTCGAGGAGATCGCCGCCGAACCGGTCGCGTTCTGGCGGTCGCTCACCGCCGACGTGCAGCTGCGCTGGCTGGGACCGGAGAAGGGCGTCATCCACATGGCGACCGGGGCACTGGTCAACGCCGTCTGGGACCTGCGGGCCAAGCTGGCCGGCGTACCGCTGTGGCGGCTGCTCGCGCAGCTGCCGACCGAGGAACTGGTACGCAACATCGACTTCCACCACATCAGCGACGCGCTGAACCCGGCGGAGGCGGCCGCCATCCTGGACAAGGGGCAGGTCGGCTGGACCGACCGGCTCGCCGAACTGGAGCGCGACGGCTTCCCGTCGTACACCACCTCGGTGGGGTGGCTGGGTTACCCGGACGAGAAGGTCCGGGCGCTGACCCGCGAGGCGTACGCCCAGGGGTGGCGGGCGATGAAGATGAAGGTCGGCGGGCCGATCGACGACGACGTGCGCCGGGCGCGGATCATCCGCGAGGAGATCGGCCCGGACGCGCTGCTGATGATGGACGCCAACCAGGTCTGGGACGTGGACGAGGCGATCGAGAACATGGCCCGGCTGGTCGAGGCCGACCCGTACTGGATCGAGGAGCCGACGCACGCCGACGACGTCCTCGGGCACGCCCGGATCGCCGAGGCGGTGGCCGGGCTCTCCGACGGGCGGTGCCGGGTCGCCACCGGTGAGGTGGCCGCCAACCGGGTCATCTTCAAGCAGCTCATGCAGGCCGAGGCGATCGGGGTCTGCCAGATCGACGCGTGCCGGATCGGCGGGGTCAACGAGGTGCTCTCGGTGATGCTGATGGCGGCGAAGTTCGGGGTGCCGATCTGCCCGCACGCCGGCGGCGTCGGCCTCTGCGAGTACGTCCAGCACCTGGCGATCTTCGACTACCTGCGGGTCGGCACCTCGCTGGAGGGCCGGATGGTCGAGTACGTCGACCACCTGCACGAGCACTTCGTCGACCCGGTACGCACCCGGGGCGGGCGCTACCTCCTGCCCGAGCAGCCCGGCTACAGCGCGACGATGCGGCCCGCCTCGATCGCCGAGTACTCCTTCCCGGACGGGCCGGTGTGGCGGTGACCGGCGGCGTGTCCCGGCTCGGCCTCGCCGCGCTGCGCCGGCTGCCCGAGTCCAGTCGCCCGCTGGTGCGTCCGGGCAGCGTCCCGGCCGGCATCGTGCACCTCGGGCTGGGCGCGTTCCACCGGGCCCACCAGGCGGTCTACACCGAGGTCGCGCTCGCGCGGGCCGGTGGCGACTGGGGCATCGTCGGGGTGGCGCCGCGCAGCACCGACACCGTGCACAAGCTCGCCGAGCAGGACTGCCTGTTCAGCGTGACCGCCATGTCCGGGGAGGGGAACCGGACCCGGGTGGTCGGCTCGCTCGCCGGGGTACGGCACGCGGCCAGCGATCCGGCCGCGATCGTGGCGCTGCTCGCCGACCCGGAGATCCGGGTCGTCACGCTGACGGTCACCGAGAAGGCGTACCAGCTCGATCCGGCGACCGGCCGGCTGCGGCCGGACGAGGCGGTCGCCGCGGACCTGACCACCGACCGGCCGCCGGTGACGGTGCCCGGGCTGCTGGTCCGGGGCCTGCTCGCCCGGGCCGCCGCGGACGCCGGGCCGCTGGCCCTGGTGAGCTGCGACAACCTGCCGTCCAACGGCAGGCGGCTGCACGGCCTGGTGACCCAGTCGCTGGAGTACGCCGACGGCCGGCTGCCGGCCGGGGCGGCGCAGTGGGTGGTCGACAACGTCAGCTTCCCGGGCACGATGGTCGACCGGATCGTGCCGGCGAGTACCGAGCGGACCCTGGCCGACGCCGAGCGGGCCCTCGGCTTCCGCGATCTGGCGGCGGTGGCCGCCGAGCCGTACCTGCAATGGGTCATCGAGGACGTCTTCCCCGCCGGCCGGCCGGCCTGGGAGCGGGCCGGCGCCGTGCTCACCGACGACGCCGGACCGTGGGAGAGCCTGAAGCTGCGGGCGCTGAACGGGGTGCACTCGGCCACCGCCTACCTGGGCGCGCTGGCCGGTCGGGAGACCATCGCCGAGGCGCTGGAGATCCCGCACCTGCGGTCGACGCTGCGCCGGCTGATCGCCGAGGACGTGGCGGCCAGCTTCACCCCGCCGGAGGGGGTGTCGGTGGTCGACTACGGCGAGGAGGTGCTGGAGCGGTTCGCCAATCCGGTCCTCCGGCACCGCACCATCCAGATCGCCATGGACGGCACCCAGAAGCTGCCGCAGCGGGTCCTGCACACCATCGCGGACCTGCGCGCGGGCGGGGCCCGGCCCCGCTGGGCGGCCCTGGTGGTCGCGGCGTGGATGCGCTTCGTGCAGGGCCGGGCCGACGACGGTACGCCGCTGCCGCTGGACGACCCGCTCGCCGAGCGGATCCGGGCGGCGCTGGCCGAGGGCAAGGCCTCCCCGGTGGGTGTGGTGGACGCGCTCTTCGGGCTGACCGAGGTATTCCCGGCCGAGCTGGCCGCCGACGACGAGGTCCGCGAGTTGGTGGTCGAGTGGCTGACCGCGCTCGACCGGCACGGCGTGGAGAAGACGCTGGCGGGTGCGGCGTGAGTGCGAGGAGTGAGCCGGGTTTGCGAGCCCCGCAGTCACGAACGGAAGGCGGTGCGGCGTGAGCGCGTCCGGTACGGCGGCCGGGGCCCGGTCCGCCGGGGCGCCGCCGAGGGTGGCGCTGGTCGGGGCGAGCGGGCACGGGCTGTGGCACCGCCGGACGATGGCGCCGCTGCACGAGGCGGGCCGGCTCGACCTGGTCGCCCTGGTCGACGTACGGCCGGTGGAGGCACTGCCGGACGCGCCGGTCCCGCCCGGGACCGGGGTCTTCACCGACCACCGGGAGATGCTGGCCGCCGTACGCCCGGACGTGGTGGTGATCTGCACGCCGCCGCACACCCATCTGCCGATCGCGCTGGACGCGCTGGCGGCCGGGGCGGACCTGCTGCTGGAGAAGCCGCCGGTGCTGTCCCTGGCCGAGCACCGCGTCCTGGCCGACGCGCTGGCGGAGGCCGGGCGGGTCTGCCAGGTCGGCTTCCAGGCGCTCGGTTCGGCGGCGCTGGGCGAGCTGACCTCGGCGGTGTGCGACGGCCGGCTCGGCACGGTCACCGGGATCTCCACGGTGGCCTCCTGGCAGCGGACCGACGGCTACTACGCCCGTTCCCCGTGGGCCGGCCGGCGCAGCGTGCACGGCCGTCCGGTGCTGGACGGGGTGCTGGTCAACCCGCTGGCGCACGCCGTGATGCAGTGCCTGGCGGTGGCGCGGGCGGCGGTGTCGGCCGGGGTCGCGGCGGGGCGGCCGGACGGCGCCGAGACCTCGGACGCGGCCTGGCCGGCGCAGGTCGAACTGGAGCGCTACCGGACCCGGCCGATCGAGGTGGACGACACGGCGTCGCTGCGGGTCACCCTCGGCGGTGGCCTGCCGGTGGTGGCCGCGGTGACGCTGGCCGGCGAGGACTTCATCGCGGGCGAGGTGGTCGTGCACGGTACGGCCGGCCGGGCCGTGCTGGAGTACCCAACGGACCGGCTGCTCCTGCCCGGTGAGCCGGGGCTACGTGAAGTGCCCGGTCGGGCCGGGTTGCTGGCGAACCTGCTGGAGCACCGGGATGACCCCGGGGCGGTGCCGCTGATCGCGCCGTTGGCTCGTACCGCCGCCTTCACGGCGGTCGCGGAGGTGATCCGGGCGGCTCCCGAACCGGCGCTGGTCGAGGGGGACCCGGTGGTGTCCACCGGTACCCCGCCGGACCGGGTGCTGACCATCCGGGGGGTCAACGCGGCCCTGCGCCGGGCGGCGGCCGAGGGTGCGCTGCTGTCGGAGCTGGGCGTGCCGTGGGCGGTGAAACCGCACCGGGCGACGGTGCCGGAGGAGGCGGGCGATGCGTGACGGGCGGCCCGGTCGTACCGGGACCGCAAACGTGCTGCAAACAGCGGGGACAACCGTCCGGTAGGAATCGGACCGAATAGCACTCTTCTCGGCATCCGGTGGCCGGGCGAACCTCTATTGCCCCTATTTCCTGCAACATACCTGCAAACGCAGTGCATTGACACTTTTAACTGCTCCTACCTACCGTTCCTTATCAAGAGGATTTCGTGTTCGTCAACGGGATCCGGTGAACGGACAACGGACGCGGAGAGTGCGATGCGAGGAAACAGGGTGACCGCCGCCGTCGTCGGCATCTGTGTCGCGACGGCCTCCGGGGCACTCGCCCCGACGGCCGCGGTGGCGGGCGGGGACGGTGACCGGCCCAGCTGGACCGCCCGGCTGCTGGGCCGGCAGGCCCTCCCGGCCGGTGACGGCTGGGCCGCCGCCGGCCCCGGTACGACCGGCGGGTCGACCGCGGCGCCGGACGCCGTGCACGTGGTCTCGACCCGGGCCGAGCTGGTCGACGCGCTGGGCGGGGACAATGCCACCAACCGGGAGAACGCCACACCGAAGATCATCTACGTCGACGGTCTGGTGGACGGCTTCGAGGCACCCGACGGCCGCCTGCTGGGCTGCGCCGACCTGGCCGATCCGGGATACTCGCTCGACGCCTACCTCGCCGCGTACGACCCGGCGACCTGGGGGCGGGTGCCGCTGACCGGGCCGCTGGAGGAGGCCCGGGTGCGCTCGGTGGCGAACCAGACCGCGCAGACCCAGATCAACGTCGGCCCGAACACCACGATCATCGGGCTGGACGGGGCGACCCTGGCCGGGCTGACCCTGATGGTGGACACCGCCAACAACGTGATCGTGCGGAACCTGACCTTCTCCGACGCCCGGGACTGCTTCCCCGCCTGGTCGCCCACGGACGGCGAGACCGGGGCCTGGAACTCCCAGTTCGACCTGATGTCGGTGCGGCGCAGCGAGAACGTCTGGGTGGACCACAACACCTTCACCGACGGCGACAACCCCGACAGCGCCCAGCCGGTCTACTTCGGACGGCCGTACATGGTGCACGACGGGTCGCTGGACGTCACCCACACCGCCAGCCGGGTCACCGCCTCGTACAACCGGTTCGTGGCCCGGGACAAGGTCATGCTGATCGGCTCGTCCAACACCGTCGGCCCGGACGTCGGCCGGCTGAACGTGACGCTGCACCACAACCTCTTCGACGGCACCGCCCAGCGGGTGCCCCGGGTGCGCTTCGGCCAGGTCGACGTCTACAACAACCACTACCGGCTGCACGGCGACGCGTTCAGCTACGCGCTCGGCGTCGGCGTCCAGTCGGCGATCGTCGCCGAGAACAACTACTTCAGCCTCGGCTCCGGCATCACCGCCGCGGACCTGCTCTACGACTGGGGCGGCACCGCGATCACCGAGCGCGGCAACTGGGTACGGGCCGCCGGCGCCGCGCCCCGCCCGGTCGACCTGCTGGCCGCGTACAACGCCGCGCACGATCCCGACCTCGGCGCGGACTCCGGTTGGACCCCGACGCTGCGTGCCGGACCGGTGCTGCCGGCCCCGCTGGTGCCGCTCGCGGTGGCCCTCCTGGCCGGCGCCGGCCGGCTCCCGGTGTAAGGAAGGGCCCCTTCCTATCGCTTTTTGTATAGGAAGGGGCCCCTCCTAACACCTCAGGCGACGCGGCCGCCGCTCGCCGCGGTACCCATCACCCGCACCACCACCCTGAGGAGGTTCACCATGCGCACACACCGGGCCCGGGGCAGACCCCGCTGGCGGCTCGTCGCCGCCGCGGGCGCCGTCGGACTGCTCACCGCCGGCGTCACGGCCCTGGCGATGCCGTACGCCTTCGCCGACACCCTGCTGAGCGACAACTTCGAGGACGGCAACTCCACCGGCTGGTCCACCTCCGGCGGGAGCTGGTCGGTGACGACCGACGGCTCCCGGGTCTACCGCCAGTCCGGGCAGAGCAGCGACGCCCGTACGTTGACCGGCACCGCCGGCTGGACCGACTACGCCGTTCAGGCCCGGGTGAAGCCGACGGGCTACAACGGCACCGACCGACACGTCGGGGTGATCGCCCGGGCGCAGAGCAGCAGCAACTACTACGCCCTGGTGGTCACCGGCAGCGGCGGGGTGCAGATCGTCAAGCGGGCCGGTTCGGCGCCGACCACGCTGGCCAGCGGCTCGGCGGCGGTACCGGTGAACACCTGGGCGACGCTGCGGCTGGAGGCGGCCGGCAGCTCGCTGCGCGGGTACGTCAACGGCGGCCTCGTGGTGCGGGCGAGCGACAGCGGCTTCCCCGCCGGCCGGGCCGGCCTGGTCGCCTCGTACGCCAGCGGCTCCTTCGACGATGTCGAGGTGGCCACGGTCAGCGGCACCCCGCCGACCGGTGAGCCGACGGGTGGGCCGACGCTGCCGCCGACCGGACCGCCGCTGGATCCGGGCGCGCCGCCGATCGGCTTCGCCTCGGTCAACGCGCTCGGCCAGAACGGCACCACCGGCGGCGCCGGCGGCCCGACGGTGACCGTCTCCACCGCCACCGACCTGCTCACCGCGATCGGGCAATCCGGTCCGTTGAACATCCGGGTGAACGGCATGATCGCGCTGCCCGGACCGATGCACGACGTGACCTCGGACAAGACCATCGTCGGGGTGGGCGCCAACTCGGGGATCACCGGCGGCGGCCTGAACATCGGCCTGCCGGCCAGCGACGTGACCAGTCCGCCGGCCAACGCGGTACACAACGTGGTGATCCGGAACCTGAACTTCCGGGACACCGTGGACGACGCGATCAACGTGCAGATGTTCTCGCACCACGTCTGGATCGACCACAACGACCTGTCGGCCGGCTACGACGGTCTGATCGACATCAAGCGCGGCTCCAGCTACGTGACGGTGTCGTGGAACCACACCCACCACCACACGAAGAACATGCTGCTCGGCCACGACGACGGCAACGCCGCGCAGGACACCGGCTACCTGAAGGTGACCTACCACCACAACTGGTTCGACCGTACGCCGCAGCGCAATCCCCGGGTCCGGTTCGGCGACCCGGTGCACGTGTTCAACAACTACTTCGTCTACAACACCGACGTCGGCGTCGCCTGTCAGCTCAACTCCGGCTGCGTGGTCGAGGGCAACTACTTCGAGGACGTCGAGGTGCCCTGGTCGATCAGCTACTCCGGCTCCCGTGGCCGGCTGGTGGCCCGCAACAACGTGCTGGCCGGGACCAGCGAGCCGGGTGACTCCGGCGGTTCGGTGACCGAGCCGAGCACGTACTACCCGTACACGGTCGACGACCCGAACGGCATCCGGTCGACGGTCATGGCCGGCAGCGGCACCGGCAGGCTCGCCTTCTGACGCCGTTCGCCCGTCCGCTGCTCCGCTGACGGTCGCGTCGCCCCCCGTCCCATCCCCGCCGTGACGGGGCCGACGCGACTCCAAGAGATCGACTTATGTCGATCTTGCTATCTGAATCCGCAGGATCGGTCGGTCCTGCGCACCCCGAGGAGGTTCTGTGACCCCCACCACCGAAACCCGGCGGAGACATCGCCGAGGTCTCCTGACCGCGACCGGCGCCGCGCTCGCCGCGGTCGCCCTCGCCCTCGGCATGGGCGCGGTCGCCCAGGCCGCCACGCTCTTCTCCGACGACTTCGAGGACGGCAACTCCACCGGCTGGTCGACCTCCGGCGGCAGCTGGTCGGTGGCCACCGACGGCTCCCGGGTCTACCGGCAGGGCGGCACCAGCAGCGACGCCCGGGCCCTGGCCGGCACCGCGAGCTGGACCAACTACTCCGTACAGGCGACGGTCAGGCCGACCGCGTTCAACGGAACGAACCGGTTCGTCGCGCTGCTGGCCCGGGTGCAGAGCAACACCAGCTACTACTACCTGGCACTGCGCAGCAACAACACCGTCGAACTCAAGCGCCTCTCCAACGGCTCCGCCACCACCCTCGACACCGGCAGCGTGCCGGTCAGCGTGGGCAGCACGTACACCCTGCGGCTGGACGCCACCGGGACCACCCTGCGCGGCTACGTCAACGGCACCCTGCTCGCCGAGGGCACCGACAGCCAGTACGGCACCGGCCGGATCGGGGTGGCCACCTTCAACGCCACCGCCGACTTCGACAACCTGGTGGTCGACTCCGAGGGCGGCGGCACCCCGACCACGCCGCCGACGACACCACCCACCACCCCGCCGGGCAACCCGGGCAGCAACGTCGCCGACGGCTGGGCCTCGGTCGACGCCTGGGGCCAGAACGGCACCACCGGCGGCGCCGGCGGGCCCACCGTCACCGTCACCTCGGCGTCCCAGTTCGTCACCGAGGCGGCCTCGGCCGGACCGAAGATCATCCAGGTCAGCGGGATGCTCAGCCTGCCCGGACCGATGCACGAGGTCAGCTCGGACAAGACCATCGTCGGGGTCGGCGCCAACTCCGGCTTCACCGGCGGCGGCCTCAACATCGGCCTGCCGATCGACGACGGCATCACCTCGCCGCCGGCCAACGCGGTGCACAACGTCATCCTGCGCAACCTCAACTTCCGGGACTGGCCGGACGACGCGGTCAACGTGCAGATGTTCTCGCACCACATCTGGATCGACCACAACACCTGGACCACCGGCAGCGACGGTGGCGTCGACGTGAAGCGCGGCTCGTCGTACGTGACCATCTCGTACAACCACGCCGACGGCACGGACAAGAACATGCTGCTCGGCCACGACGACGACAACGCCGCACAGGACACCGGCCGGCTGAAGGTCACCTACCACCACAACTTCTTCGACAACACCCAGCAGCGCAACCCGCGGGTGCGCTTCGGCGACCAGGTGCACGTCTACAACAACTACTACCTCAACACCGGGGACTACGGCGTCGCGGCCACCGAGGACTCGGGCGTGATCGTCGAGGGCAACCACTTCGAGAACGTCGACGACCCGTACCACCTCGGCGAGGCCGACTCCGGCCCCGGCCGGCTGGTCGCCCGGAACAACTGCCTGGTCAACTCGGGCGAGGGCGAGACCGGCGGCAGCGTCAGCAACCCGCCGTACGCGTACACCGTGCAGCCCGCCTGCGAGATGAACACGGTGGTACCGGCGCAGGCCGGGGTGGGCCGGGTCGGCCTGCCCGGCGGCGGCGGACCGGCCACCCCGCCGCCGACCACGACCCCGCCGCCCGCCGGCAACCCGGCGCAGACCGGGCTGATCGGCTGGGCCACCCAGAACGGCGGCACCACCGGCGGTGCCGCCGGCCAGACGGTGACCGTGACCAACGGCGACGACCTGGCCGAGGCGCTGGAGGAGGACGCGCCGCTGACCATCCGGGTACAGGGCTCGCTGAGCATGCCGGACACCATGAACGACGTCCGGTCCGACAAGACCGTGCTCGGCGTCGGCACCAACGCGACCCTGGACAACGGGCTGAACGTCAGCGGCGCGACCAACGTCATCATCCGCAACCTCACCTTCCGGGGCTGGGACGATGACGCGATCAACGTGCAGGGCTCGCGCAACGTCTGGATCGACCACAACACCTTCGACAGCGGCTACGACGGCGCCGTCGACATCAAGCGGGAGTCGGACTTCGTCACCGTGTCCTGGAACCGCGTGACGAACCACACCAAGAGCATGCTGCTCGGCCACGACGACGGGCACACCGCCGACATCGGCCACCTGCGGGTCACGTACCACCACAACTGGTTCGACGCGAGCCTGGAGCGGCACCCGCGGGTCCGGTTCGGCAACCCGGTGCACGTGTTCAACAACTACTACTACGGCGCGGACTACGGCGTGGCGTCCACCATGGACGCCGGGGTGCTGGTCGAGGGCAACTACTTCGAGAACGTCACCCGGCCGACCGCGGTCGGCTACGCCGAATCCGACCCGGGCTCCCTGGTCCAGCGGAACAACGTCTTCGTCAACTCCGGTACCCCGGAGAGCGCCGGATCGGTCGCGGCCATCCCGTACCCGTACACCCCGGAGAACGCGGACAGCGTGAAGTCCGCCGTCACCGCCGGCGCCGGCGCCGGCCGGATCCAGGTGTAAGGAAGGGCCCCTTCCTATCGCTTTTTGTATAGGAAGGGCCCCCTCCTAACACGTCAGCCGGGACAAGGCGACGGGGGCGGTCACTCCGTCAGGAGTGACCGCCCCCGGCCTGGTGGATCGGAACGGCTCGCCTCAGATCCGGCTGCCGGTGACCGCGTGGAAGGCGTGGTTCCGGCCGGTACGCGGCTTCACGTGGACGGTGTCGCCCATGTTCGGCATGGTCCGGCGGTCGGTACGGACCACGAACCGCTCGGAGACGCCGTTGAGGGTGGCGTGACCGTAGACGTTGGCGTCCGAGCCGAGGTCCTCGACCAGCTCGACGACCAGCGCCAGGCCGCCCTCGGAGGGGGCGACCAGGTCGCAGTCCTCGGGCCGGAAGCCGACGGTGACCTGGCCGGTGCCACCCTCGGCCTTGGCGGCGGCGATCTGCTCGCGGGTCAGCGGCACCTTCAGGTCGGCGAACTCGGCGCCGTCCTCGGTCAGCGGCACGGTCTTGATGTTCATGGCGGGGGAGCCCATGAAGCCGGCGACGAAGACGTTCGACGGGGCGTCGTACAGCTCCCGCGGGGTGTCGACCTGCTGGAGCACGCCGTCGAGCATGACCGCCACCCGGTGGCCCATGGTCATGGCCTCGACCTGGTCGTGGGTGACGTAGACGGTGGTGACGCCGAGCTTGGCCTGCAACGTCGCGATCTGGGTACGGGTCTGCACCCGGAGCTTGGCGTCCAGGTTGGACAGCGGCTCGTCCATGAGGAAGACCTGCGGCTCGCGGACGATCGCCCGGCCCATCGCGACCCGCTGGCGCTGGCCACCGGAGAGCGCCTTCGGCTTGCGGCTCAGGTAGTCCTCCAGTTGAAGGAGCGCGGCCGCCTCCTTCACCCGCCGGTCGATCTCCGACTTCGACGTCTTGCGGAGCTTGAGCGCGAACGCCATGTTCTCGTAGACGGTCATGTGCGGGTAGAGCGCGTAGTTCTGGAAGACCATCGCGATGTCGCGGGCCTTCGGCGGCAGGTGGGTGACGTCGCGGGTGTCGATGTGGATCGAGCCGTCGTCGACATCCTCCAGGCCGGCGAGCATCCGCAGGCTGGTGGACTTTCCGCAGCCGGAGGGGCCGACCAGGACGAGGAACTCGCCGTCGCCGATCTCGAGATCCAGGTGGTCGACCGCGGGACGCTCGGTACCCGGATAGATCCGGGTTGCCTTGGAGTAGGTGACCGTAGCCATGGTGAAGCGCTTCCTTTCACCGGCAGGAACGTGCCGGACGATCCGAGTGAAGGAGCGACCGGCGCGTTGCCCGCACCGGTCCTCTGGACGCCATCCCGGCGCCAGGGCAGCGTCGGGGTGTCGTCCGTGTCACGCCACGGTAAACGTGTTTTCCTCACGTGCCAAGGTCGTGGGCCACAGTTGGGACGCGGCCGACGCACATTTCGGGCATCCGGGCACGGCTCACCACCAAGCGTCGCGGTGCCCCGACCACTCCGGAGTGCCGCGTCGGTGCCTGCGGTGCTACCAGGCGATCTGTGGCTATGCTGACCACGAACAACAGCGCCCCTGTAGCTCAGCTGGCCAGAGCACTCGCCTTGTAAGCGAGATGTCGCCGGTTCGATCCCGGCCGGGGGCTCCAGTACCGCCAGGTGGACCCTGAAGATCAAATCCATACCGTACGTGACAGCCCGCCGGGTGCACCGCCCTACCGGCGGCGGCCCCCCTCCGCGACGGCGACGCAGACGCTGATCTCCTGCGGACCGTCCGGCGTGAGCACCGAGAGGCTGCGCGGCACCGTACCCTCCGGGCAGGTCGTTCCGGGCGGCCCGGACGGTCCCGGCGGTCCGGGCGGGCCCTCCTCGCCCGATGGCCCCGGCGGGCCCTCGGGGCCGGGCGGGCCGGCTCCACCGTCCGACCCGGCCGCGCCGGGCGGCCCCGGCTCGCCGTTCGTGCCGTTCGTTCCCGGCGGACCCGGGGGGCCCGCCGGGCCGGGCGGTCCGGTGGCACCGGGCCGTCCGTCCCGACCGTTCAATCCGGGTACGCCGGGCGGGCCGGGCGCCCCCTGCGGCCCCGCCGGACCAGGGGCGCCGCGCAGGTCGGCGGGATCCACCACGCAGTCGCCGCCGAGCTGGCGTACCTGCTGGCAGAGCTGTTCGGCGCCGGAGACGGCGGTGTCCGCGCGGTGCTGCTGCACGGCGGCCTGCTTGCCCAGCCGCGACGCGCCCCAGCCGGCCCCGGCGGCGATCAGCGCGGTGGCGACCACCACGATGACCAACCGGCGGCGGCTGCGCCGGGCCATCCGGCGGCGGAGGTCCAGGGTGTCATCGCTCATCGCGGGCCGTCCGACCGGTGGCGGGCGAGTTCGCGTTCGAGGATCGCCAGTCGGTCCTCGGTGGCCCGTCGGGCACTGCGGGCCTCGTCGACGGCCTGTTGCAGACCCTCGGCGCGCTGCTCGGCGGCATCGGTGCGCCGCGCGGCCTCGTCCGCCCGCTTCTCGGCCTTGTCGATGGCCTCCTGGTATTCCTTGCGGTCGGCGCGGTTGGCGTTGAGCAGGTAGCCCACCACCATGACGAGCAGGCCGCCCACGCCGAAGGCGCCGACACCGCCGGCCGGGATGAAGTTTGCCAGTTCACCCACACGTCAACCCGCCGATCTCGCCAGCTTCGCCGCCGGCTCCGCCACCCGGGCGGTGTGCCGGAGCGCGGCGGCGATCTGGTCCGGGCGCCGGCTGTCGTGCCCGGCTCGTATGCCGGGCCGGCGAGTGCGGGTAGGACGCCACCGGACCTCCTATGGTGAATAGGTTTTCACTGGGGCGATCCGGGCCCACCGTCGATATTCGCCGGTATTCATGGCGTTGCGGGGAAAACGTCGACAACCCGACAGTACGGGCCGACCCGATCCGGTACGCCGCTCAGCCCGGCCGGAGCGCCCGCGCACATACCATCGACGGATGCCGGTGGCCGGGGAGCGCGGATGACCAGGTACGCGATCGTGGGTGGCGGGATCATCGGCCTCGCCGTGGCGCACCGGCTGCGGGCCGACCGCCCCGGTGACGCCGTCACGGTGCTGGAGAAGGAGCCGATCTGGGCGGCCCACCAGACCGGGCACAACTCGGGGGTGATCCACGCCGGCGTCTACTACCGGCCGGGCAGCCTCAAGGCGACCCTCTGCCGGACCGGCAGCGCCGCCATGGTCGCGTTCTGCGCCGAGCAGGGCCTGCCCTACCGGATCTGCGGCAAGCTGATCGTCGCGACCGAGCCGGACGAGCTGCCCCGGCTGCGCGACCTGCACGAGCGGGCCGTCGCCAACGGGCTGCCGGTGCGGCTGGTCGGTGCGCTGGAGGCGGCCGAACACGAACCCGAGGTCTCGGCGGTGGCCGCGCTGCGGGTCGAGTCCACCGGCATCGTCGACTTCGGCGCGGTCTGCCGGCGGCTCGCCGAACTGCTCGCCCAGGGCGGGGCGGACCTGCGCCTGGCGACCCGGGTCACCGGGATCCGCCGCCGGGCCGGGGGTGTGCTGCTGGAGACCACCTCGGGCGAGGTGGCCGCCGACGTGCTGGTCAACTGCGCCGGGCTGCATGCCGACCAGCTCGCCCGGCTGGCCGGCGTACGCCCGCCGGTCCGGATCGTGCCGTTCCGGGGCGCGTACCACGAGCTGCGGCCCCAGCGGCGCGACCTGGTGCGGGGGCTGATCTACCCGGTACCGGACCCGCGGTTGCCGTTCCTCGGCGTGCACCTGACCCGCATGATCGACGGCAGTGTGCACGCGGGCCCGAACGCCGTACTCGCCACCGCCCGGGAGGGCTACTCCTGGCGCCGGGTGGATCCGCGCGACCTCTGGGAAGCGGCCAGCTACCCCGGGCTCTGGGCACTGGCCCGCCGGCATTACCGGTACGGCCTCACCGAGGTGACCCGGTCACTGTCCCGGCGGCGGTTCGCCGCGAGCCTCGCCCGGCTGGTGCCGGCGCTGACCGAGGCCGACATCGTTCCCGCCGGCTCCGGCGTACGTGCCCAGGCCGTACGCCCCGACGGGACGCTGGTCGACGACTTCCTCATCGTCGAGGCGGAGCGGCAGGTACACGTGCTGAACGCGCCGTCCCCGGCCGCGACCAGTTCGTTGGAGATCGCCCGGCACATCGTCGCCCGCCTGCCGGTCGACTGACCGGCGACCACCGCGCAGGTTAGTGACGCAGCGTCACCGCATCGGGTGATAGCCATCGATAGGCCGAGTGCAGACACTGGCGGTGTGGACCACCCCGCCTCCACCGCCGCCCTGCTGCTCGGCGTGTCGCTCGGCCTCTTCGCCGGGATCGCGCTGGCCGTCGCCCGGCGGGCCTGGACGGACTACACGAAGACGAAGGCCCTGCTGCCGGGGATGCGTGGGGTCGCCTGGACGCTGACCCGGGTCGCCACCACCCGCACCGGAATCGTGCTGCTGATCTGCCTCGTCGCCGTGGGCTGGGCGGCGGCCGACCGGCCGTGAACCGGCGGGCCCCGGTGCGGGAGTCGTGAGGGAGGCGATCCGGATCAGCAGGGCCGGCGCCCGGCGGTGACGTCGAGCGTGCCGGTACGGCGAGGGCTGGCGGCCGGCGGGACCCCCGTGCCCGCCGGCCGCGCGGTGTCGGGCCGAGCCGCGCCCCCCGCGCGGTCCCGGCCCCCGCACCGCCCTCGGTACCGGATCTGTGCCGCCCGTTCGGCGGCCCGTACAGGGCCGGCGGAAGCGGGTTGCCGCCCCACCGGCGGAGACCGGGTGGGCGCCCCCAAGGTAGATCGATGCGTAACCGGGCGGCAACGCATTTACCGGCGGAAATGCGCCGGCAGGAACGCGACCAGCGGAAATCCGGCCAGCGGCGGAAGTGGCCACCGGCAAGGCCTCCCGACCGGCAGGAACCGTCGGCGGTGACCCGGCGACCGGCGGAACAGGTGGCGGTCCGGTGCGGCGGTCCCGGGGCGGGGACCGACGGTCAACGCCGGTCCGCCCGGGCCAGCAGGCCGTACGGGCGGATCGAGCGGACCGGCTCCGCCGCAGCGCCCTCGCGGCGCAGGATGTGGTTCGCGGCGAGGATCCCCGTCGTCGCGGCCCGCTCCAGCAACGCACTCGGTACGTCGCTCGCGATGCCGTCGCCGGCCAGGTAGAGCCCCTCCGCCCCGCCGACCACCCCGGGGCGGCCGGCGTGCTCTCCCGGCCGGAACGACGGCGCCTGGCGCTCGACCCGGGCCCGCAGGTCCCGTACCGGCAGGTCGGCGAGCTCCGGCCAGAGCCGGCTCAGTTCGAGTCGCATCCGCTCGGCCAACTCCGTCGCCGGCACCCCGTCCGGGCAGGCGTAGGCGTGCAACTCCAGCACCGAGCCGCCGGTGCGCTCCGCCCAGCGCCGGGCCCCGGTCTCCAGCCGGTGGTACAGCGTCACCGAGTCGAGGGTGGGCTGCCGGGACACCCCGCTGAACACCGGCCGGTCCGGGCGTACGTCCCCGGCCAGCCAGTACCGCGCCACCGCGTACGGCGGTCCGACGCCCAGCGTGCGACCGGCCGGCACGGGCAGGTCGGCCAACAGCCCCGGCAGCGCCGGCGGGTCGACGGCGAGCACCAGGTAGCGGGCGGCGTACCCCGGTCCGGCGTCGTCGTCGACGTGCACCCGCCAGCCGGCGGCGTCCCGACCCACCTCGACCACCGGCCGGCCGGTGAGCACCCGCGCGCCGCACCGGTCGAGATAGCCGGCCAGCGGCCGCCAGATCGCGGTCTCGTAGTCCCGGTCCGGGGCGTCGAAGGCCAGCCCCTCCGGATTGCCCAGGAAGTAGAAGTGGAAGTTGGCCACCAGTTCGGCGGCGGAGAGTTCGGCCTCGTGGTTGAAGAACGAGTGCGCGAACACCTCGAAGAGCATCGCCCGGGCCCGGTCCGGCAGCCGCAACGCGTCGAGCAGCCCCTCGGCGGCCACCGCGTCGAACTCGGCGTAGCTGCGCACCGGGTGGTACGCCAGCAGGGGGCGGGCCGCCGCCGCGTCCATCCGGCGCAGGTCCCGCAGCCGCAGGCTCGGGCTGCGGGCCAGCAGGGCGAGCAGGTTCATCGGCGGCGCGGCGGGAAGCCGGCCGAACTCCTCGGCCGGCCAGCCCCGGTGCAGCACCGGATAGCCGGGCACCGGGCGCAGGAAACCGAGTGCCGGGTCGATCCGGCGCAGGATCGACCGCCAGTTGTAGTACTGCCGGAAGAACGCGTGGAAGCCGTGGTCGACCGCCTGGACCGTGCCGTCGGCCAGCGTCTCCGGCCAGCTGCGCAGCCGCCCGCCGAGGGTCGGCTCTCCCTCCAGGACGGTGACCCGGACGCCGCGCTCGGCGAGCACGACCGCCGCCGAGACGCCGGCCACGCCGCCGCCGACCACCAGCGCGTCCACCCCGGCCGCCACCCGGGCCGTGCCGCCGCCGCCGGGGTCGGCCAGCTCCGGGCGTACGCCCACCAGCCGGGCCAGCCATCGGGAGGCGTCCACCGGCGTCACGCCGCCCCGGGTGTCGGGGGACGGCAGCCCGGCGGCCGGTCCGAAGCCGGCCAGACGTACGGCAGGTCGGGCGGAACCTCGCCGAAAAGCGGTCCATAGTGGGCGGGAGACTTGCGCACCAGCGCGGATCGGTGGCTCAGGTGCAGGTCCTCCCGGCCGAGCCACGGCGGCAGCTCCCCGGCCTCGGCCAGCTCGTCCTGCCGGCGTACCCGGTCCAGGCCGCAGCCGGCGGCGAGATCGCCGACCAGGGTGCCGGCGCAGGTGTCCGCCCGACCGGTCGAGCACCACTGGTCGCAGACGTCCAGCCCGTACCGGACCAGCGCCTCCTCGTAGCCGGCCCACATCTTCACCGCCGGGTGGTGCCGCCAGCCGTACCCGGGGCGGACCAGCCCGCGCAGCACCTGCAGCGCCTCCACCCGCTGCTTGCCGAGCCGCAGCTGGTCCAGGCTCCGGGCGCTCTGCGCGAAGTCCGGGTACGGCAGAAACGTCTGCACCGGTCCGTTCTACCCCGAACCGGCGGTGGTTCGCGGGCGGTTGGGGTGTTAGGAGGGGGCCCTTCCTATACAGAAAGCGATAAGAAGGGGCCCTTCCTTCTGCCAGTAGCATCGGCGGGCATGGCGGACCTGTGGCGTACCCGGGCCCGGAGGGCGATGCAGACCCGGCTGCGCGACGGGCTGCGATCCAACGGGGAGACCCGGGCGCACTACGTGGTCTGCGGGGAGAACGCCCTCGCGTTCCAGCTGGTGCACGAGCTGCTGGCCAACGATCCGCAG
The DNA here is from genome assembly GCF_050936375.1 of Plantactinospora sp. CA-290183. Lineage (NCBI taxonomy): Bacteria > Bacillati > Actinomycetota > Actinomycetes > Micromonosporales > Micromonosporaceae > Plantactinospora > Plantactinospora sp. CA-290183. Next base: position 130,210 of record NZ_JBNJMX010000003.1, read on the forward strand.
GCCGGCGCCACCCGGATCACCGTGGTCGTGCCGCACCGGCGCCGCCCCGACGTGCCGGACATCCGGACCCTGCCCGGGATCCGGGTGATCCGGGCGGACCGGCTCGACGAGGACACCTTCCGGGCGGCCGGGCTCGCCGCGGCCAGCGGGCTGGCCCTGCTCCAGCAGGACGACGTGGGCAACATCCACGCGGCGCTCTGCGCCCAGGAGGTCAACCCGGACGTGCCCGTGGTGATGCGCATGTTCAACATGAGCCTCGGCAACGGCGTACGGCAGCTGATCCCGCACTGCACCGTGCTCTCGGACGCCTCGATGGCCGCCCCCGCGTTCGTCGCCGCCGCGCTCGGCGAGGTGGCCCCGACGTACTTCCGGCACGGCGGCCGGACCCTGTACGTCGCCCGGCGCGCGGACGTGCGCCCGGAGCACGTGGTCTGCGGGCTGGCCGACACCCGGGACCCGAACCATCCCCGGGTGCTTCCGGCGGATCAGGAGAGCGCCGACCTGGTGCTGGCCGAGGCGACCGGTCAGCCGGCCGGTACGGAGGTGGCCGCCCGCCGGCTCGTCCGGGCCCGGCGGTGGCGGCGCCGCCCCGCCGTGATGCTGCTCCGGGCGATGCGCTCGTTCGCCACCCGCAAGATCGGGATCGCCACCATCGTGGTGCTCTCGGTGATCATGGTGCTCGGCGTGCTGCTCTACTTCGCCGAGCATCCCGAGAGCATCTGGGAGTCGCTCTACCTCACCATCGTCACCACGATCAGCGGCGCCGACCCGGACGTCGACAAGGAGACGCCCGCCCAGATCATGCAGGTGGTGTTGAACCTCGCCGGGCTGGCGCTGGTGCCGCTGATCACCGCCGCGGTGGTGGACGGGATCGTGAACGCCCGGCTGGCGCTGGACGCCGGCCGGCTGCGTACCGACCGCGAGGGGCACGTCATCGTGGTGGGGCTGGGCAACGTCGGTACCCGGGTGATGTGGCAGCTCACCGACCTCGGCGTCGAGGTGGTGGCAATCGACAAGGACCCGGAGGCCCGGGGTGCGCCGGTCGCGCGGCGGCTCGGCGTACCGCTGGTCGTCGGTGACGTGGCCTCGGAGGAGACCCTGGCGACCGCCGGTGTGCAGACCTGCCAGGCGCTGGTGGTGGTCTCCACCGAGGACGTCAGCAACCTGCAGGCGGCGCTCAACGGCCGGGCCATCCGGGACGACCTGCGGGTGGTGCTGCGGCTCTACGACGGCGACCTCGCCGAGCGCATCCAGAAGGCGTTCGACATCAACATCTCGCGCAGCGTCTCGCACCTGGCCGCGCCGTCCTTCGTGGCGGCGCTGCTCAACCGCGCGGTGATCGCGACGATCCCGATCGACCGGCACGCCCTGCTGGTCGCGGAGGTGACCGTGGCGGTCCGCGCGGAGCTGGTCGGTCGGGAACTCGGCGCGGTCGGCGGGATCGAGGGGGTACGGGTGATCGCGCTGACCCGGGCCGGCCAGGCCCGTCCCGACTGGACGCCGGCCGCCGACACCCGGCTCGGCCCCGGCGACCGGCTCACCGTGGTGGTCCGGCGGGCCGGACTGAGCCGCCTGCTCAAGCAGGCCGCGACCCCGCCACCGCCCCCGCCGGTCGTGCCGCCCGCCCCGCCGCCGCGCCGTCCGCCGCCGCGCCGCCCACCACCGGCCCGGTGACCGGCTCAGCCGACCTCGACGCCGAGCACCGCCTGTTCGTCGGGGTGGTGCACCAGCACGTCGGAGAGGAACGACTGTACGGCCGGCGCCAGGCCGACGTCCCGACCGGACTGTTCGGACAGTCGCCACCGGTGCTCGATGACCTGCACGAAGAGTTCGGCCGGCTCCAGCTTTCGCCGCAGGTGTCCCGGTACGGCCCGGACCACCGGCTCGAAGACCTCGGTCAGCCAGCGGTGTGCGGCCTGCTGCTCGTCGGTGAGGTCGCTCTCCGCCCGGTAGGTGTCCAGGTCGTTGAGGAGCCGCCGGGCCTGGTTCTCCTCGGCGTCCAGGCCGGTCAGCCGGAGCAGTCGGCGGCTGTGGTAGCCGGCGTCGACCACCTTCGGCCGGACCAGGTAGCGTCCACCGTCCACCAGCGACATCGCCACCTCGGCGACGTCGAAGCCGAGTTCGTTGAGCCGGCGGATCCGGCCCTCGATGTCGTGCCGCGCCTCCCGCTCGATCTGCTGCTCGTAGGTGATCTCGTGCCAGAGGCCCTCGTAGCGGCGGACCACCTCCTCGCAGACCACCTCGGGGTCGATCGAGTCGTGCAGCAGCCCGGCGGCCTGTAGGTCGAGCGCCTCGCCGAAGATGTTGACCCGGGCGATCTCCAGGTCCTCGCTGCGCTGGCCCTTGGAGAGCTGCCGGTGCAACGCGCCCGTCTCGGCGTCGACCAGGTAGGCGGCGAAGGCCCCGGCGTCCCGCCGGAACAGGGTGTTGGAGAGCGAGCAGTCGCCCCAGAAGAAGCCGGTGAGGTGCATCCGGACGATCAGCGCGGCGAGCGCGTCGAGCAGCCGGCTCATCGTCTCCGGGCGCAGGGTGCGGGAGAAGAGCGCCCGGTAGGGGAGCGAGAACTGGAGATGCCGGGTGATCAGTACCGGGTCGAGCGGTTCGCCGTCGTCGGTCTGCCGGTCGGCGACGATAGCCACCGCCTCCACCGAGGGGAAGTCGATCCGTTCCAGGGCGCGCAGCAGGTCGTACTCCCGCTCGGCGACCCGTTCGCCGGTCTCCTTGACCGCGTAGACCGTGCCGGCCAACCGGACGAACCGGACGATGTGTCGGGAGATGCCCTGGGGCAGCGCCACCAGCTGGTCGGCGGGCCACTGCTCCAGCGGTGTCGACCAGGGAAGGTCGAGCAGCGCCGGGTCGACGAGGGCCGAAGTGATCCGCACAGGTACCAAGGATGCCGGGCCGAGCGGCCCACCGCCTCCCAGCGTGGTTGGGCACACACCGCCACCGCCGCCCCGGGCCCGGTCCGCCGGCCCGGTAGCGTGGTCGGATGCGGGAAACCACGACGGTACGGCGGCTGCCTCGGCTCCGGCCGGTCAGCCCGCGCGGCTGGTGGCCGGACGGCGTCCTGCTGGCGGCCGTGGTCGCGCTGACCGCCGCGCTCGCCGCCGGCCAGCTCCTCGACCTCGACCTCGCGGTACGGGACTGGGTCAACGCGCACCGTCCGGTGCCGGCGGAATGGGTGGCGATCGTCCTCAACTTCCTCGGCCAGGGCGGTTGGGTGCTGATGCCGGTCGCCTTCGGCCTCGGCGCGCTGGTCGCGTGGCGCACCCGGTCGGTCCGGCCGCTGCTGGTCGGCGTCGGCGCCTTCGCGCTCACCTCGTTCACCATCGGCCCGTTGAAGATCTGGACCGGCCGGGCCGCGCCGAGTTCGGAGCTGCCGCCGGAGGAGACGGTGCGGCTCTTCGCGCCACTGCCGGCCGACGAGTGGAGCATGTCCTACCCGTCCGGCCACGTTGGCAACGCCATCGTCTGGTACGGCGCGATCGCGCTGCTGCTCGCCGCGCTGCTGCGTACGTTCGACCGGCCGGACGCCCCGCCGGCGCTGTACCGGGCGATCCGGATCGCGCCACCGGCCATCGTCTTCTGCACCACCACCTACCTCGGCTGGCACTGGATCACCGACTCGATCGCCGGGCTGCTGCTCGGGTTGCTGCTGGACCGGCTGCTCGCCCGGGTGCCGTGGGACGACGTACCGCTGCCGGCCCTGCCCGGCGGGGTCGACCGACCCGGGGTGTTCACCTCCGGTCCCTAGGATCCCGGCGTGGAACAGCTCGCCCGCCGGCTCGGCCTGACTGATGCGGTGATCATCGGACTCGGCTCGATGCTCGGCGCCGGGATCTTCGTCGCGTTCGCCCCGGCCACCGCCGAGGCGGGCAGCGGCACCGGACTGCTGGCCGCGCTCGCCGTCGCCGGCTTCGTCGCCTGGTGCAACGCCACCAGCTCGGCCCGGCTCGCCGCCCGCTACCCCGAGTCCGGCGGCAGCTACGTCTACGGCCGGGAACGGCTCGGCGATTTCGCCGGTTTCCTGGCCGGCTGGGGCTTCGTGGTGGGCAAGACGGCGAGCTGCGCGGCGATGGCGCTGACCATCGGGGCGTACCTCTGGCCGGAGCAGGCCCGCCCGGTCGCGGTGACCGCCGTCGCGGCGGTGACCGTGGTCAACCTGGGCGGCATCCAGAAGACGGCCCGGGCCACCCGGTGGCTGGTCGCGATCACCCTCGCCGTGCTGGCCACGGTGGTGCTGGCCGGGCTCTTCGGCGGCGCGTTCGCGCCGGCCCGGATCGGCGACACCGCCGGGGCCGGCGGCGGCCTCGGTGTGCTCACCGCCGCCGGGCTGCTCTTCTTCGCCTTCGCCGGGTACGCCCGGATCGCCACCCTCGGCGAGGAGGTACGCGACCCCGAGCGCACCATCCCGCGCGCCGTGCCGCTGGCGCTCGGGCTGGTGCTGGCGATCTACCTGGTCCTGGCCCTGGTCGCGCTGGCCGTCCTCGGCCCGGCCCGGCTCGCCGGCTCGGCCGCCCCGCTCGCCCGGGTGGCGGGGGCCGCCGGGGTGCCCGGACTCGACTGGCTGGTCCGGGCCGGTGCCACCGTGGCGGTGCTCGGCGTACTCCTGGCGTTGGTCGCCGGGGTGGGCCGGACCACGCTGGCGATGGCCCGGCGGCGCGACCTGCCCGGCGCGCTCGCCGCCGTACACCCGCGCCGCCGGGTGCCGCACCGGGCCGAGCTGGCGGTCGCGGCCGTGGTGGTCGTGGTGGTCGCCCTCGGCGACGTACGGGACGCGATCGGCTTCTCCAGCTGTACCGTGCTGGTCTACTACGCGATCACCAACGCCGCCGCGCTGACCCTCGGACCGGATCCCGCCCGCCGGCTGCCGGTACGGGCACTGGCCGCCCTCGGCCTGGCCGGCTGCCTGCTGCTGGCGGTAACCCTGCCGCTGCACAGCGTGCTGGCCGGGTTCGCGGTGCTCGCCGCCGGCGCGCTCTGGTTCGCCGTCCGCCGGGTCAGCTCGGGAGGCCCACCAGCGAGTCGGTGAGTTCGCGCAGCCGCGTGCGGAACGCCCGGTCGTACGCCTGCTCGCGGGCCCGCGCCTCCCGCTGGCCGTCGAAGTACCGGCCGGTGACCCCGGCCAGGGTCGGGTCGACCACCAGCCGGAGCGTCGCGCGCAGGCCCTGCTCCATGGTGTCCATCTGCCCGGAGCGCGCCTGCCGGACCATCGTGGTCGGCATCAGCGTCGCCGGGTGCAGGCAGTTGACCGTCACACCGGTCCCGGCCAGCTCCTCGGCGAGGTCGAAGCTGTGCGCGATCAGGGCCAGCTTGGCCCGCCGGTACGCCTCCGTGCCGTCGTAGCCGCGTGCCATCAGGTCGTCCAGGTCGACCGTCCGCTGGCCGGCGGAGGCGACGTTGACGATCCGGGCTGCGCCGCCTTCCCGGGCTGGCGCGCCCTCCCGGGCTGCGGCGGTCAGCCGGGGCAGGAGCAGCCGGGTCAGCAGGTACGGCGCCAGGTAGTTGACGGCGAACCGCAGCTCGTGGCCGTCGGCGGAGAACTGCCGGGCCTCACCGGGCGGGCCGAACCCGACCGCCGCGTTGTTGACCAGCACGTCCAGCGGACCCTCGACCGAGGCGGCCAGCCGGCGTACCTCGGCCAGCGAGGCCAGGTCCGCCCGGTGTGCCTCCGCCCCGGTGCGCTCGGCGACCTCGGCCAGCCGGCCGGCGTCGCGCCCGTGCACGAGCAGCCGGTGCCCCTGCCCGGCCAGCGCGTACGCCAGTTCCCGGCCGAGCCCGTCGGACGCCCCGGTGATCAGGATCCGTGCCATCCGGCCACGGTAGCGGGCCGGCCGCGGTCACCGCACCGTGGTGACGCCACCGGAGCAGGGGGCGCCGGGCTCCATCGACGCGGTCTCCCGGAACCGCCGGACGAACTCGTCGATCCGCTCGTCGTCCGCCTCCTCGACCGCGAGCTGGTAGCCCCACGCCTGCAACGAGATCGGCGAATCCTGCTCCGGGTGCGGGCTCATCAGCATGAACGGCTGTCCCTGCACCCGGGTGGCGAGCCGCTCCACCTCGGACTGCGGCAGGTCCGGCCGGTGCGTGATCCAGACGGCGCCGTGTTCGAGACTGTGGACGGCGTGGCCGTCCTCGATCGGAAAGGGGTAGACGTCGCCCATGCAGTTCTGCCAGCGGGAGTGGTGCACACCGCCGACCGGTGGGCTGATCGGGTAGAAGACCGGCCCCTCCTCGTGATCCCGGGAGAGCATCGCCGGGTTGTCCTGGCGGTAGTCGACCATGCCGTTGAGGTCGGCCGGGTCGCCGCCGCCGCTCCGCTGGTACCAGACGAAGCCGCCGATGCCGCAGGCGAGCAGCAGCACGACGGCGACGCCGGCGGCCACGATCCCGATGATCAGCCCGGTACGCCGCTTCGGTGCCCCCGGCGTGGGGGCCGGCGGATGGCCGGGGTACGGCTGGGGGTACCCGACCGGCCCCTGTGGCGGGTACCCGGGCTGTGGTGGTGGGCCGTACCCGGGCTGTGGTGGTGGGCCGTATCCGGGTTGCGGTGGGCCGTACCCGGGTTGCGGTGGGCCGTACCCGGGCTGCGGTGGTGGGCCGTACCCGGCCGGCGGTGCTGGGTGACCGGGCTGCGGCGGCAGGGGCCCGCCAAAGGGCGGCTGCGGCGCGGGTGGCCCCGACGGTTGGGCCGGCACCGGTGGCCCGGCAGACGTCTCGTGGCCGGGCTGCTGCGCGTGCGGCTGGTCTGGTTGGGCCATGTGCCTTCGCCTCCGGGCGACGGAAGAGGAGTCCCGATCCTACCGACGCCACCGCCCCCACCCGCACCCCCATGATCGCCGTGATCAAGGGGTGGTCACCCCGACACGCCGTACGACACGCGGAACCATCCCCTGATCACCGCGATCATGGGGGTGCGGGCGGGGTGCGGGCGGGGCGGGGTGGGTTAGGTGGTCCAGGTGCCGGCGCGCATGACCTGGACGACGTTGAGGTTGTCGTCCAGGACCACCAGGTCGGCGCGCCAGCCGGGGAGCAGGGCGCCGGTGCGCTCGCCGAGCCCGATCGCCCGGGCCGGGGTGGTGGCCGCCATCCGGCAGGCGTCGACGATCGAGATCCCGGCGCCGACCGCCCGGCGCAGGGCGGCGTCCATGGTCAGGATGCTCCCGGCGATCGCCCCCGCCGTCCCGTCGGAGGTGGCCAGCCGGACCGTGCCGTCGGCCACCACGACGGGCTGCCCGCCCAGTTCGTACTCGCCGTCGGGCATGCCGGCGGCGGCCATCGCGTCGGTGATCAGCGCCGCCCGGTCGGCCCCGGCCGTACCGGCGGCGAAGGCGAGCGTGCCGTCGTGCAGGTGCACCCCGTCGGCGACGAGTTCGCAGACCACGTTGGGGGAGCCGAGCAGCGCGAAGACCGGCCCCGGCTCGCGGTGGTGCGGCGTACGCATGCCGTTGAACAGGTGGGTCGCCACGGTCGCCCCGGCACTGACGGCGGCCAGCGTCTGCTCGTACGTGGCGTCGGTGTGCCCGAGCGCGGCCACGACCCGCCGGGACACCAGCAGCTTGACCGCGTCCAGCGCCCCCGGCAGCTCGGGAGCCAGGGTGACCATCCGGACCGCGCCGGCGCCCAGCTCGATCAGCTCGGTCAGCTCCTCGACCGAGGGATTGCGCAGGAACTGCGGGTTCTGCCCCCCGCAGCGCACCGCCGACAGGTACGGCCCCTCGTAGTGGATCCCGGCCAGCACCCCGGCCTGCACCAGCGGGGCGTACGCGGCGGTGGCGGTGCGCATCAGCTCGTACGGCGAGCTGACCAGGCTCGCCAGCAGGGTGGTGGTGCCGTGCGCGAGGTGGAACCCGGCCGCCTCGCGGGCCGCGTCGGCGTCCCCGGTGGTGAAGGTGTGCCCACCGCCGCCGTGGGTGTGGATGTCGACGAAGCCCGGGACGATCCAGTGGCCGTCCCGGACGGACGGGTACTCGGCGACCGCGGTGATCCGGTCACCGTCGAGTTCGACGCAACCCTGCCGGATCACACCGGTCGGGGTTACCACCTTGCCGCGGACGCGCACGGTCACGGAGTCTCCAGGGTGTCTAGGGCGGGAACGGTGTCGAGGGCGAGCAGGGCGGCGCCGAGGCAACCGGCCTCGTCGCCCAGGGCCGCGGGGAGCAGCCGAGGCTCGCGCTGGAAGGTCAGCCGCTGGCGCAGCGCCGCGCCGAGCGGATCGAGCAGGGCGGCACCGGCCTCGGCCAGCCCGCCGCCGAGGACGACCACCTCCGGGTCGTACAGGTTCTGCGCGATGGCGAGCCCGTCGGCCAACGCGTCGACGGTCTCCCGCCACACCTGGACGGCGATCGGGTCACCGGCCGCCGACCGCGCCACCACCTCGGCGGCGGTCGCCGCGCTCCCGGCCAGGGCCGCGTAGCGCCGCCCGACCGCGGCGGCCGAGGCCACCGCCTCCAGGCAGCCGTCCGCGCCGCAGCCGCAGCGCGGCCCGCCGGGGCGTACCACGATGTGGCCCAGCTCGCCGGCGGCGCTGTGCGCGCCCGCGAAGGCCGACCCCGCGACCACGTGCGCGGCGGCGATGCCGGTGCCGATCGCGACGAAGAGCACGTGCCGGCTGTCCCGCCCGGCACCGAGCCGGGCCTCCGCGACGCCGCCGGCCCGCACGTCGTGGCCGAGCGCCGTCGGCAGGCCGAGCCGCGCGACGACCAGTTCCCGCAGCGGTACGTCCCGGAAGCCGAGGTTGGCCGACCACTTCGCGGTGCCGGTGGCCTCGTCGACCACCCCGGGTACGGCGATGCCGACCGCCACCGGGCTGAGCCCGGTGGCCCGCGCCCGGCCGGCCAGCGCCTCGGTGATCTCCAGGATGCTGTGCACCACCGCCGCCGGGCCGCGCTCGGCCCGGGTCGGGTGCCGCTCGGCGTGGTAGGTGCCGCCGTCCGGGCCGACGAGGGCGCACTTCATCCCGGTGCCGCCGACGTCCAGCGCGACGACCACCTGCGCCGGGGTGGCTGTGGCGGCGCCGGTCACGCCAGGACCACGGAACGGCTGAGATTGCGCGGCGCGTCCGGGTCGAGCCCACGGCCGGCCGCCAGCGCGACGGCGAAGCGCTGCGCCAGGATCAGGTCGGCCATCGGGTCCAGCGGCGGCCGGCCGGCGGCCCAGCCCCCGATCACCGCGTGTACGCCGTTGGTCCGGCTGTGCACGAACGCCGCCCCGGTGCCGGTGATCTCCTCGGCCAACCCGTCCGGGATCTCGCCGAAGGCCCAGACCATCCGCCCCGGCGCGGCGATCGCGATCGGCCCGTGCCGGTAGTCCATCGCCGGGTACGCCTCGGCCCAGCAGGTGGCCGCCTCGCGGCACTTGAGCGCGGCCTCCTGGGCCAGCCCGACGGTCCAGCCCCGGCCGAGGAAGGTGACCTGCTCGATCCGGGCCGGGTCGACCGGCAGCGGGGCCCGGACCGCCACCTCGGCGTCGGCGGCCAGCGCGGAGACGTCGGTGCCGAGGTGGGCCCGGAGCAGCGCGAGCGCGCTGGTGGCGAAGCGGGTCTGCACCACCGACCGCTCGTCGGCGAAGGGCATCGCCACGGTGGCTCCGGCGATCTCGACCGCCGGGGAGTCCGGGTCGCCGACGATGACGGTGCTGGGTCGCTCGTCGCGTACCGCGGTGAGCGCCGCCAGCACCTCCGTGGTGGTACCGGAGCGGGTGATCGCGAGGACCCGGTCGTAGCGGCGGTGGGCCGGGAACTCGGAGGCCTGGAAGGCGTCGGTCTCGCCGTGCCCGGCCGCCTCGCGCAGCGCCGCGTACGCCATGGCCATGAACCAGGAGGTGCCGCAGCCGAGTACGGCGACCCGCTCGCCGGGCCGGGGCAGCGCCGCCGTGGACTCGGCGGCGAGGGTGGCGGCCTGCCGCCAGCACTCGGGCTGGGTGCTGATCTCCGCGTCGACGTGGCCCATCACAAGCTCCTCGCGGGCGGGCGTCCGCAGCTCAGGGACGGCCGGGCGAGCCCGGGGCAGCCTGCGCGATACGGCTCAATTTGATGATCTTTCGCGCGTCATTCTGCGCGAAGTTCCCCGGTTGTGGCAACCGCGCGCAGGTTCGCGCAGAACGGCGCTTTGCGACCGCGTGTTTCGCGCACTATTGTGCACGCAATCTCATCACCGTAAGCGCCTGGAGGGTCAACGGTGGACCGGTACGCGAGATGGAACGCCCTGCTGGAGCTGCTGACCGACAGCGGCCGGGTCAGCGTGGAGGACGCGGCGCTCCGGCTCGACGTCTCGCAGGCGACGATCCGGCGCGATTTCGACCAGCTCGCCCAGCAGCAGATGATCACCCGTACCCGGGGTGGGGCGGTCGCCAACGGCGTCTCGTACGACCTGCCGCTGCGCTACAAGACCGCCAAGCACTCGGCGGAGAAGCAGCGGATCGGCACCGCCGCCGCGGCCCTGGTCGCCCCCGGGATGGTGGTCGGGCTCAACGGCGGCACCACCACCACCGAGGTGGCCCGGGCGCTGGCCGTCCGCCCCGACCTCAACAGCAGCGCCGACGGCGCCCAGCTCACCGTCGTGACCAACGCGCTGAACATCGCCAACGAGCTGCTGGTCCGGTCCCGGATGAAGATCGTGGTGGCCGGCGGGGTGGTCCGGCCGCAGTCCTTCGAGCTGGTCGGCCCGCTCGGCGGGGCACTGCTGCGCGAGGTCACCCTGGACGTGGCGCTGCTCGGTGTGGACGCCGTCGACGTACAGCTCGGGGCGGCGGCCCACCACGAGGGTGAGGCGTCGATGAACAACCTGATGGTGGCCCGGGCCAAGCGGGTGGTCATCATCGCCGACGCGTCCAAGCTCGGCGGGCACGCCTTCGCCCGGATCTGCCCGGTGGAGCGGATCGAGACCCTGGTCACCGACTCCGGCGCGGACCCGGGCACCGTGCAGGCGTTCCGGGACGCCGGCGTGCACGTCGTCTGCGCCTGAGGTCGCCCGACGAGGCACCGCCCGGGTCAGGGTCGGTGGTGGGGTCCGCTGTACCCACAGACGGGGGCCCGCACTCTCGATGCCGGCCCTCCCGGTTCCTAGCGTTCTCGGCAGCGGCGGACGAGGCCGGCAGTGACGGGGCGAGGGGACGTGGCGGATGTCTGGGCCGAACCAGGGCGTGCGCGTGCGGAGGGAGGGCCGGGCCTCGGCCGGGCCGGACGCACTCGTGCTGGACGGGGTCAGCCGGCGGTACCCGGGTGGGACGGTGGCCCTGCATCCGGTCGACCTGGTGCTGCCCCGGGGCCGGTTCCTGGCCGTCGTGGGCCGGTCCGGGGCGGGGCAATCCACCCTGCTGCGCTGCGCCGCCGGGCTGGAACCGCCCAGCGGCGGAACCGTACGGATCGGCGGCACCGACCTGTCGTCGCTGCGCGAGCGCCAACTCACCCGGTTCCACCGGGAGCGGGTCGGGTTCGTGTTTCAGTCGCACGGCCTGGTGCCGTCGTTGAGTGTCACCGAGAACGTCGCGCTGCCCCTGCTGCTCGGCGGCACCCGGCCCGACCAGGCCGGCGTGGTGCCACGGCTGCTCGACGCCGTCGGACTCGCCGGGCGGGGCGACGACCGGCCCGAGGAACTCTCCGGCGGGCAGCGCCAGCGGGTCGCGATCGCCCGGGCGCTGGTCACCGGGCCCGAGATCGTCTTCGCCGACGAGCCGGCCGGCGCCCTGGACCCGGTCGCCGCCGGCGAGGTGCTGGCCCTGCTGCGGCAGGCCGTCGCGGTCGACGGGCAGACGGTGGTGATGGCGACCCACGATCCGGTCGCCGCCGCCTGCGCGGACGAGGTGCTGTTCCTGGACCGGGGGCGGGTCGCCGGGTGGATGGCGCACCCGCGGCGGGCCGGGGTACTGGAGTTCCTCCAGGGGCTGGACCGGGCGGCGTGAGCGGCCGCCGGGCTACGACTCTGGCCGGTTTCGGCCGCGGTAACCGCGGCCGACCAGCCAGACGCCGAGGAGCGTCCCGCCGATGCCGGTGACCGAGGCCAGCGCCTCGACGTACCAGTGGCCGAGCCAGCCGCCGGGGTCGAACGGGTACATCCGGTTGAGACCGAGGGGCACCAGCGCGGCCACGCAGACCAGCACGCCGACCCACACCAGGGGGGACCGGGCCGGTGGCTCCGGCGGCCGCTGACCGCCCTCGACCGGGGTCTGGTCTGGTTCCGCGTCGGTCATTCCCGTGCCTCCCGGTCGACGTACCAACAGTGCGGGCAGAGTCTGTGCATGGGCCGCGACACCGCCGCCTGGTGCGGCGGTGGGTCAGGAGCGGTGGAGATAGGCCAGCACCGCGAGGACCCGCCGGTGTCCACTGTCGCTCGGCGGCAGTCCCAGCTTGGCGAAGACGTTGCCGATGTGCTTGCTGACCGCGCGCTCGGTCACCACCAGCGTGCCGGCGATGGTGGCGTTGTCGTGGCCCTCGGCCATCAGCTTCAGCACCTGGCGCTCGCGCGGGGTCAGCGAGTCCAGCGGATCGTCACGCCGCCGGGTCAGCAGCTCGGTCACCACCTCCGGGTCCAGCGCCGTGCCGCCGCCCGCCACCCGCTCCAGGGCGTCCAGGAACTCGTCGATCCGTCCCACCCGGTCCTTGAGCAGGTAGCCGATCCCGTTCGCGCCGCCGCTGAGCAGCTCGGCGGCGTACGTCTCCTCGACGTACTGGGACAGCACCAGCACCGGCAGCCCGGGGATCTCCCGGCGGGCGGCGAGCGCGGCGAGCAGGCCCTCGTCGCGCAGGCCCGGCGGCAGGCGTACGTCGAGCACCGCCACATCCGGCCGGTGTCGCAGGATCGCCGGCAGCACCTCCGGGCCGGTGACGGCGGCCGCCACCACCTCGTGCCCGGCCGACGTCAGCAGCAGGATCATGCCCTCCCGCAGCAGCGCGTTGTCCTCCGCGATCACCACACGCACGGCAGCTCCACCTCGATCGTGGTCGGCCCCCCGGCGGGGCTGGTCACCTGCATCGTCCCGTCCAGGGCGGCGACCCGGCGGCGGATGCCGAGCAGTCCGCTGCCCCCCGCCTCGTCCGCGCCGCCCCGCCCCTCGTCCCGTACCCGGATCCGCAGTGCGCGGGGTTCCCGCACCAACCGCACCTGTGCGCCGCGGGAGCCGCTGTGTTTCGCCGCGTTCGTCAGGGCCTCCGCGACGACAAAGTACCCGGCCGCCTCGACCGCCGCCGGGGGGCGCGGCTCGGCCGGCCCGGCGAACCCGACCAGCTCGACGGTGGCCGCCAGCCCGCTGCCGGCGGCGAGCGCCCGTACCGCCCCGGTCAGGCCCCGGTCGGTGAGGATCGGAGGGTAGATGCCGCGTACCAGGTGGCGGAGTTCGGACAGCGCCTCCTCGGCCTGGCTCTGCGCTTCGTCCAGCAGCCGCCGGCCGGTCTCGGGGTCCCGGTCGTACGCCCGGCGGACCAGGCCGAGGCGCAGCGACAGCGCGACCAGGCGGGCCTGGGCCCCGTCGTGCAGGTCCCGTTCGATGCGCCGCAGTTCGGCGCCGTGCGCGGCGATCGCGTCCGCCCGGGTGGCGGTCAGCTCCGCGACCCGGTCGGCGAGCCGGGTGTTCGGGGCGGGGCGCAGCAGTGCCCGCGACCAGGTGGCGTCGAGGTCGGCGATCCGCTCGATGAGTGGCAGCAGGATCGGCCGCCGGCGCAGCAGTCCGGCCCAGACCCCGTCGACCAGCGGCACGAACGACCAGACGACGAGGGCCAGGTAGAGCAGGAGCAGGCCGTAGCCGAGGTGGATGAGCAGCCAGCGCAGGTCGCGTACCGTCTGCGGATCGGTGAGCGCGGTGCGCACCCGTTCGGCGAGTGGCCCGGCCAGCGGCCGGTACGCCTCGGGGATCTCCACGCCGGTCCGCCGCGCCACCTGCCGCCGCTTGAACCCGGCGAGCTGGCGCAGCACCAGCGCGGTCTCGGGCAGTACGCCCGCGCCGATCACGGTGAGTGTCAGGATGCCGGCGAAGGCGATCACCCCGAGGAAGGCGTACGAGAGCAGGGCCAGCCCGCTCGCCGTCGCCAGCCAGTACGTCGTCCGCGCCGCCCTGCGTACCGCCTCTTCCATGCGGCCAGGCTATTCGCGGAATGGGCGGGGCACGGTGGAGCGGAACTCCGCGTGAGGGTGTAGCCCGCTACACCGGGGATCCGGGTGCGCGGTCCATCGATCCGGGCGCGCCGGCGTCGCACGATTGTCACCGCGGATCCCGAGCGGTCCGCCGGCCGGTGGCCGCCGGCCGCCGCTGTCGCGACCGGACCATTCCCGAAGGGACCATCCCGATGAAGAACCTGCTCTGGCTCCTGCTCGTCGTCGCCGTCGTCGCCAACGCCGCGGTCAGCGTGGTCGCCCCGGGCGGGGCGGGACAGATCGTGCTGAACGTCGGTACCGGGCTGACCGCCCTCGCCGCGCTGGGCGGGCTGGTCGCCGTGTACCGCCGGCAACGCGGGACCGGGGAGTCCTCGACACGCGGGTAGCGTGCATAGCGAGGTAGCGCGCAAAGCGATGGTACGGTTTCGCCGTTACCGGACGTGACCAGAGAGGCCGTGATGGCTGCCGTACTCGAGATCGAGGGTCTGCGGAAGACCTACCGGAGTAGACGCCGGGGCGCTCGACGCGCCCTCGACGGGTTCGACATGGTGGTCGAGGCGGGCCAGGTGCACGGCTTCCTCGGCCCCAACGGCTCCGGCAAGACCACCACGCTCCGTACGCTGCTCGGGCTGATCCGCCCGAACGGCGGCCGGATGGCGATCCTGGGCCGGGAGGTGCCGGCGGCGCTGCCCGAGGTCGCCGGCCGGGTCGGCGCCATCGTCGAGAGCCCGCAGTTCTTCCCGCACTTCACCGCCCGGGACACCCTCTCGCTGCTGGCCGGCGCGGGCGGCGTCCCGCAGCGGCGGGTGCTGGAGGTGTTGGAGCTGGTCGGGTTGCGCGAACGGGCCGGTGAGCGGGTCAGGACCTACTCGCTGGGCATGAAGCAGCGGCTCGCCGTCGCCTCCGCCCTGCTGAAGGAGCCGGCCCTGCTGATCCTGGACGAGCCGGCCAACGGGCTCGACCCGGGCGGCATCCGCGAGATGCGCACCCTGATGCGCGACCTCGCCGCCAGCGGGATGACCGTGGTGCTCTCCAGCCACATCCTCGGCGAGGTGCAGCTGATCTGCGACTCCGTCACCATCATCTCGCTGGGCCGCCGGGTCGCCGCCGGCCCGGTCGCCGAGGTGCTGGCCGAACACTCCGCGGGCGGGGTACGGGTCCGGCTGGAGGCGGTCACCGACCTGCCGGCCGCCGCCGACCTGCTCGCCCGTTCCGGCGCCAGGGTCACCCCGCAGCAGGACCACCTGCTGGTGTACGGCGTGGACAAGCCCGCCGACATCACCCGTACGCTGGCCGGCCACGACCTGTTCGTCAGCGAGCTGGCGCCGGTCACGGTCGACCTGGAGAGCGTCTTCCTGGAGCTGACCGCGACCGCGCCGGTGCCGGGTCAGCACCGCCAGGTGGACCAGTCCACCGTGGTCACGAAGCCGAGCGGGCCGGCGACCTCCGGTTCCGCCAACGGGGGGTGGGGGGTATGAGCCTGTACCGCACCGAGCTGCGTCGACTGGTCAAGCGGCGGTTCGTCCGCTACCTGACCCTGGCCGGGCTGCTGGTGCTGGTCGCCGTGGCGATCGGCATGTTCGTCACCAACGAGCGGATCGGTCCGGCGCAGCGTGCCGCGGCCGAGCAGGCGGCGGAGCGCGACTACCGGCAGAACGTCGAGTCCGCCCAGCAGTACCGGGCGGAGTGCGAGCGGGTTGCGGCGACCGGCGCGACCTCGGAGCGGGGCTTCCCGGCGGACTGCTCCACCATCACCCCGACTCCCCGGGAGTCGTTCCAGGCGCAGTGGTACCTCCCGGCGACCTTCGACTTCCAGGAGGAGTTCAGTACCGCACTGGTCATCTTCGCCGCCGTACTCGCCCTGGTCGTGCTCCTCGCCGGCGCCTCGTTCGTCGGGGCCGAGTGGAGCAGCGGCGGGATGATGAACCTGCTGCTCTGGCAACCGCAGCGGCTCAGGGTACTGCTCACCAAGCTGGCCGCGCTGCTGACCGGGGTGCTCGGGTTGGCGGTGGTCGCGATGGCGGCCTGGACGGCGGCTTTCTGGGGGATCGCCAGCCAGCGGGGCAGCACGGCGGGGATGACCTCCGGGGTCTGGCAGTCGTTCGGTCTGACCGGGCTGCGCGCGGCGGCCCTGGTGCTGATCGCGGCGGCGCTCGGCTTCGGTCTGGCCTCGCTGGGCCGGCACACCGCGCTGGCCCTGGGCGGCGTGCTCGGGGTGCTGGTGATCGGGCAGTTCGGGGTCGGCATGCTGCTCTCCATGGCGAACGTCAGGTTCGTCGAGGCGTGGCTGCTGCCGACGTACCTGCTGGCCTGGATGGAGAAGAAGGTCACCCTCCAGAACTACGACGCCTGCCAGGCCTCGTACACCGGCAACTGCGAGGCGGTGACCATGGACATCACCTGGCAGGACAGTTCCGTGCTGCTGAGCGTGTCGCTGGTGCTGGTGCTCGGCGCGGCGCTCTGGACGATGCGGCGGCGGGACATCACCTGACCTCCCGGGGGGAGAGGGGCGGTGGCGCGGGCCGGTCGGGCGGCTCGCGCCACCGCTGCGGGTGCCCCGCCCGGCCGGCGCCGCCGCTGTGCCTCCGGCCGGCCGTGGGTAGGCTGGTCAGGCCAAACGCCACCCGCGAGCGGAGTCCGGAGGAGCAGCCATGAGGTTCGCCGACGCTCCCGCGGACGACGAGGCCGACGACGGGACGGTGACGGAGGCCGCCGAGGTGCCGCAGCCGCGGCCGGCGCCGGACGTCGAGTCCGAGGCACAGCGGCCGGCCACCGCGCCGGGCGCCGGCCCGGTCCCGCAGCCGCGCTCCGGTGCCGGCTCCGAGGTGGAAACCCCGCCGGACGGTGCCGAGGTCGCGACCGGGGCCGGTGCGGGTACGGCGGCCGGGTCCGCCGCGACGCCCGGCGGCCCGGCACTCTCCGAACGGGAGCGCGAGATCCTGGCCTTCGAACGGCGGTGGTGGCGGCACGCCGGCGCCAAGGAGCAGGCGATCCGGGACGCGTTCGACCTCTCCGCGACGCGCTACTACCAGCTCCTCAATGGACTGCTGGACAATCCGGCCGCGCTCGCCGCCGACCCGGTGCTGGTCGCCCGGTTGCGGCGGCTGCGGGCCACCCGGAGCCGAAACCGTCGCCGCTGAGCCCCCGTCACCGTCGGCGTAGGGGTGTTTCCGCTGGATAGCCCCGACTCGATGGTTGACGTCGGGAGGGCCGGACCCTAAAGTCCCCTCATCGGGCTTGAAACGATTTAGAACCCTCCGGCCGCTCCCCGGGGCCGCTCGATGAAACGTATCAATAACTCGTACCGACCGGCGATGCCCGGCGCGCTCCCGCCCGGCGTCGCCGCCACCACCGGGAGGTGTCGCGCACGATGACCCGAAGAATGGCCCGGCCCCGGGCACTCGCCCGGCGGGCGGCGGCCGGCCTGGCCGCGATCCCGCTCATCGGGGCGGCCGGACTCGTTCCGTCCACCCCGGCCGGGGCACAGCCCGGCCCGTCCAGCCACGACCGGCCGGCGATCCGGCACCTGGAACACCTCGACCGGGGACTCGTCGCGGTCAAGGTCGCCGGCGGCGTCTACCTGAGCTGGCGTTTCCTCGGCGACGAGCCGGACACCATCACGTACCGGCTCTACCGCGACGGCAGGCTGCTGACCACCGTCACCGGCGGGACCAACCACACCGACGCGGCCGGCACCGCCACCTCGTCGTATGCGGTCGCGGCGGTCGTCGGCGGGCGGGAGGGGCGGCGCTCCGCCCCGGTCACCCCGCTGGCCGACCAGTACCTCGACATCCAGCTCCAGCGCCCGGCCCCGGCCGTCACGCCGGTGCTCCAGGTGGACCCCACGACCACCACCGGCAGGCAGTTCGAGCCGGTGGACATGGACCTGCTCCGGCACGTCCGCGAGGCGTACGCGAAGACCGGCGGCCTGACCCCCGCGGAGTTCGACGCGCTGGTCGCCCCGTTCCGGACCTACTTCGCCGACCCGGACTGGGCCCCGCGCAACCCGTTCGCCACCCCGGCCACCTCGGTCGGCGGCGGCCGGTACCGGATCAGCGCGAAGCTCTTCGCCGAGCTGGAGCGCGAGTTCACCCGCTACGTGGACGAACTGGACCGCGGCCCACGGCTGCCGTACGCGCGCAACGCGGACGGAACCCTGGCCACCGCCACCGCCACCTACGCCCCCGGCGACGCCAGCGTGGGCGACCTGGACGGCGACGGGGACTACGAGCTGGTGCTCAAGTGGGACCCAAGTGACGCCAAGGACTCGTCGCAGTACGGCTTCACCTCACCGGCCATCGTGGACGCGTACAAGCTGGACGGCACGCTGCTGTGGCGGGTCAACGTCGGCTACAACATCCGGGCCGGCGCGCACGACACCCAGCTCGTGGTCTACGACTTCAACGGCGACGGTCGGGCCGAGATGCTGATCAAGACGGCCGACGGCACCACCTCCGGCGTCGTCCGCGACGGTGTCTACCAGCCCCGGGACGTCGTCGGCGAGCGGCGGGCCACCGCCGAGAGGATCGCCGGCTACATCGCCGCCGGGGACACCGCGTCGCTGGACCGGTACCACGACGCGCTGAACACGTACACGGTCGGCTGGATCCTGCCCGGCGGCAACACGCCACCGGAGCAGAACGTCCGGCAGTGGGGCAAGATCTACACGTACGGGCCGATCGGCACCAGCAACGAGTACCTGACCGCGTTCGACGGCCGGACCGGTCGGGTCATCGACACGGTGAAGTACGCCTTCCCGTACGGGGCACCCAACTGGGGCGCCGCCCCGGTCGACCACCGGGGCGCGTCGTTCGCCACCACCGTCGACCCGTACTGGCAGGCACCGGCGACCCGCTGGGGCCACTACCCGTGGGGCGACCACCAGGGCAACCGGGCCAACCGGTTCCTGGCCGGCGTCGCGTACCTGGACGGGAAGCAGCCGAGCGCGATCATGGCGCGGGGCTACTACGCCCGGACCACGGTGGCGGCGTACACGATGAAGAAGGACAGGCTGGTCCTCGGCCGTACCTTCGACTCGGCGAAACTGCGTGACCCGTGGCTGGCCGAGGAGCGCGGCGTACACAGCCTGATGGTCTCCGACGTCGACAGCGACGGACGCGACGAGATCGTCTACGGTGCGATGGTGCTGGAGGACAACCTCACCGTCAAGACGGTGGCCGGCACCTGGTTCCCGTACCCGGCACCGTAGGTCAACGTCGACCTGACCGCCCGGATGCGCTCGCCGCAGCCCGGTGACCGGTTCGTCCGGCTGGCTCACGGCGACGCGATGCACATCGGCGACCTCAACCCGCAGCGGCGCGGCATCGAGGTCTTCCTGGTCCAGGAGGAGTTCCAGACCGAGGACGCGGTGGACGCGGACGGGGCGGTCGGCACCGGGCTCCGGCCCGGCGGCGGGGTCTACGACCCGCGCACCGGCGAGGTGCTGACCGGCTTCTACGCCGGCAAGGACAACGGGCGGGGCGTGGCGGCGAACATCGACGCGAACTCGCCCGGCGCCGAGTACTGGTCCAACGGATACGCCTACAGCGCGGTCACCGGCGAGCAGCTCTACGCCACCTCGCTGCCGGTCAACTTCCTCGCCTACTGGGACGGGGACCTGACCCGGGAGCTCCTGGACAGCAACCGGATCGTGAAGCCGAACACCGACTACGAGACCCGGCCGGCGAGCGTCGGCGGGACGGACCTGCTGGTGGCCACCGGGGCAACCTCGATCAACGGTTCGAAGTCCACGCCGGTGATCTCGGCCGACCTCCTCGGCGACTGGCGGGAGGAGGTCGTCTGGCGCCTCGGCGACGACCGGGTGCGCCTGTTCACCAGCACCATCCCGACCGCGCACCGGATCCGCACCCTCATGCACGACCCGCAGTACCGGTTGCAGGTGGCGTCGCAGAACACCACGTACAACCAGCCGCCGCACCCGAGCTTCTACCTCGATCCGGCGTACCCGCTGCCGGCGAGGCGGACCGACATCGACGTCTCCGCCCGCTGACGGCCGCGGCGTCCGGCGGCGCGGTCCCCGTACCGCGCCGCCGGACGCCGGGCGGCTATGTCCGGGCGCTCACTTCTCGTACGTGCGCAGCCCGTTGCCGAGGGCGATGAAGGTGGGAGCCCACTCGCCGATGAAGATGCCCCAGCGGTCGGCGCGGTCGATCCCGGCGTTCTCCATCTGCTTGCTGAGCATCCAGCTCAGGAAGGACAGCCCGATGCTCGCCGCACCGGCGATGTAGAGGTGCTCGGCCCGCAGGCCCATATGGTGCAGCTGCTTCAACATCCGCGACCCCCCTCGCGCGACGAAAACTCGTGTTCATGACGCTACCCTCTGTGATGTCCGCTGGTCAGCAGGTTTCCTGATCCAGGGCGGATCTCGACCGCTTCGGGCCGGTACCCGGTCGTGCCGGTTCGGCGCGCGGACCTGCCCGGACCGGGCCCGGCGGCGCTCGTCGCGCGGTAGACAGGGATTGGCCGTAGCCGACGGCCCAGCCCACCGAGCATCGGGAGCCGCGATGAGGCAGTCACGCCGCGACGAGCCGGGACCGGGTCGATGATGCGGGTCTGCTCCGCGTCCGAGCCCGCGCCGGGGCGGCTGGAGAACGAGGACCACGTCTTCCAGTACGGCGACCTGGTCGGCGTGCTCGACGGCGCGACCGTGCCGGACGGCTTCGACACCGGCTGCGTGCACGGCCCCACCTGGTACGTCCGGCAGCTCGCCGCCCGGATCGGCCTGGCCACCGCCGAGCGGCCCGCCGCCGCCCTGACCGGCAACCTCGCCGCCGCGATCCTGGCGGTGCGCGCCGACCACGGCGACCGGTGCGACCTCGACCATCCCGGCACCCCGTCGGCCACCGTCGCCCTGCTCCGGTACGGCGGGGACCACGTGGACTACCTGGTGCTCTGCGACAGCCCGCTGGTCCTCGACCTCGGCGCCCAGATCCGGGTGGTCTCCGACGACCGGCTGCGCACGGCAATGGCCGACCTGCGGCAGAAGGCGCTCACCGTCACCGGTGCCGGCGGGGTGGACCAGGCGACCCGGTTCCGCCGGGCGGTGACGCTGCAACGGCAGCAGATGAACCGGACCCACGGGTACTGGGTCGCCGCCGCCAACCCGGACGCGGCGTACCACGCGGTGGCCGGCACCCTGCCGTTGCGTGGACCGGAGCGGGTGCGCCGGGCCGCCCTGCTCACCGACGGCGCCTCGTGCGCGGTCGAGCGGTTCGGCCTCTTCGACTGGCGTGAGCTGCTGGACCTGCTCACCGACGTCGGGCCCGCCGAGCTGATCCGCCAGGTACGACTGGCCGAGGCCAACGACGCCCAGCGTCACCCCGGCTTCAAGCGGTACGACGACGCGACCGCCGTGTTCTGCGGCTTCGATCCCGAGTAGCTACGGCTGTCGGCTGTCCAGCGGCACGACGTACGCGTTCACAAAGAAATGCTCGACGTTGGCCCAGTGCAGGTGTCCGGCCCTGGCCTTGTCGCCCTCCCGGCCGAGCACGACATGCACGTCCGGCCGTGCTTCCGGTGCCGTAGCTGCGGCGCCCCCTGGCCCTGCTCGCCCGCCCGGCTCAACCTGTTGTACGCCTACCGCGATAACCGGTGCGGCCTGCTCGTCTACCTCGCGGGACAGCTCTGCCGAGCACTTCAGGACCTACCGGACACCGACCCGGGGCAACTGGCCGCGCGGATCCTCCACTGGGTGCCACGTACCCCGTCCGGGGCGTCGTCGCCCCGGACGGCCGTCGGACCGGCGGGGTGGACGCCCGGTCCGAACCGGCTGACCGAACGGAGCAGGCCCGGCCGAACCGGTGGACGGGGCCCTCGGAGACGAGAAACATTGCGCTGCGTGACCCGTGAGGTCCGGCTGACGCCGGTGGACGAACAGAATCTGGAGCCGTTGCTGTCGGTGGCGGTGGCCGAAACCGAGCCCGACGAGGTGATGCCACCGGTCGAGGCGCCTGCCGGCTGGTCGCAGGCGCGCCGGGACGCCTTCCGGGACTACTACCGGGCGCACGCCGGCGGTCTGGACGGACCGACCGGCAACCTGATGTACGCGATCGTCCAGGACGGCGACGTGGTCGGCATGATCCGGATGGCGCGCCGGAACGAGCCGGGCACGCTGGAGACCGGGATGTGGCTCGGCAAGTCCACCCGGGGGCAGGGCATCGGGCTGATCGCCCTGCGGCTGCTGCTCGCCGAGGCGATCGGGGTCGGTGCCCGGCGGGTTGTCGCCGAGACGCGCCCGGACAACGCCGCCGCGCTCAACCTGCTGCGCCGCTCCGGTGCCGTGTTCCGCTCCGACGGTACGGCGGTCCGGGCCGAGATCCGCCTCGGCGGGGAGGGCGACCCGGCCGAGACCCTGTGACGGCGGCCCTCCGCCCGGGGCGGGGCGGGTCGGCGCCCACCGGCGACGCGGCGCACGGGTCAGCGGCCGGCGGCGTAGGCGGCCAGCCAGGCCACCCGGGCCGGGTCCAGCGAGGGTCGCATCCGGGCCCGGGCCGCCGCCACGTGCCCGGCGGTCACTATGGTCGCCTCCAGCGACTCCCGCATCGCCGCGAGCGCCGCCTCCCGGACCAGCGCCGCACAGTCCGCCGCGGAGAAGCCGTCCAGCCGCGCGGCGAGCACCGCCAGATCCACGTCCGCGGCGAGCGGCACCGAGCGGGCCGCCGCGCGGAGGATCTCGGCCCGGGCATCGGAGTCCGGCGGCGGTACGTAGACCAGCCGCTCCAGCCGGCCCGGCCGCAGCAGCGCCGGGTCGACCAGGTCCGGCCGGTTCGTGGCACCGACCACCACCACGTTGCGCAGCGGCTCCACCCCGTCCAGTTCGGTGAGCAGGGCGGCGACCACCCGGTCCGTGGTGCCGCCGTCGGTCGCCTGCCCGCGTACCGGGGCCAGGGCGTCGACCTCGTCGAGGAAGACCAGTGTCGGGGCCGCGTCCCGGGCCCGCCGGAACAGCTCCCGGACCGCCCGCTCGCTCTCGCCCACCCATTTGGAGAGCAGCTCCGCACCCTTGACCGACAGCACGTTCGCCCGGCCCGTGCCGGCGAGCGCGGTGACCAGGAAGGTCTTGCCGCAGCCCGGCGGGCCGTAGAGCAGCACGCCGCGCGGCGGCTGCACACCGAGCCGGGCGAACGTGTCCGGGTAGGTCAGCGGCCAGAGCACCGACTCGGTCAGCACCTGCTTGACCTCGACCATGTCGCCCACGTCGTCGAGGGTCACCTCGGCCAGCTCCAGCACCGACGACTCCGCCATCGACGTCGGCCGGACCACCTCCAGGGCCGCCGAGAAGTCGGCCATCGCCACCGTCGGCGCCGCGGCCTCCTTCTGTCGCAGCGCCGCCCGCACGCCGGCCTCGCGGGCCAGCGCGGCCAGGTCGGCGGCGACGAACCCGGGCGTACGGCCGGCCACCTCGTCCAACCGCACGTCCTCGGCGAGCGGCATCCCCCGGGTGAGTACGGTCAGCTGCTCCCGCCGCAGGGCCGCGTCCGGCAGCGGTACGGCGATCTCCATCGAGAGCAGGTCGGGCGCGCGCAGCGCCGGGTCGACCGATTCGGGGCGGCTGGTCGTGCAGACCACCGCCGCGCCGTCCCGTACGGCCTCGGCGAGGAGCTGGCGGAACACCGTACCGACCGGGCCGGGTGTGTCGCGGGGGGCGAGCGCCTCGACGTCGGTGACCAGGAGCACCGCCGGCGGCGCGTCCCGGACCGACCCGACCGCCTCGCGGAGCCGCCGTGCGGCGGCGTCGTTGCTCGACGCGGCGAGTTCCGGAGCCCAGAGCGGGACCACCCGGGCGCGCACCGCCCGGGCGACCGCCCGGACGAGCGCGGACTTGCCCGACCCGGCGGGGCCGGTGACCAGCACGCCGAGCGAGACGGCGGTGCCGAGCCGGCTCAGCACCTCGCGGTGGTGGAAGCCGAGGTCGAGCAGTTCGGTGAGTTCCTCCGCCTGGGCGCGCAGGCCGGGCAGGTCGTCCAGGCCCGGCGCCGGCTCCTCGATCGGGGCGGCCGCAGCTCCGGCGGCGACGGCGCGCACCTGGGCGGGATCGGCGCCGTGGGTGCGGTGGCCGTCCTGCCAGCCCACCACGGTGTCCATGGTGACCAGCACCGAGAGCACCGGATCGGCGGCGGCCGGAGCGTCCGCCGCCTCTGCCGTGGTCACGGTCAGCAGGGTGCTGGTCCAGGCGTATCCGACGGTGTTGGCCAGGCTGCGGCGGGCGGCCTCGACCAGTGCCCGCACCGAGGCGTCGGGGAGTACGTCCTGCGGCAGCAGCGAGACGTCGTCGCCGGCGGTGACCATCTTCCCGAGCAGCGCGAGGCGGAGCATCTCCGGCGACACGGCGGCGGCGATCTCCGGCGGGCCGGCCAGGATCACCCGCCGGGCGGCCACCACCGGTACGGGCGTCACGGTCACCTGGCCCCCGTCGCGTACCCCGAGGTTGCCGAGAACCAGGTCGTCGGCGTAGAGCAGGGCCCGGCTGGCGGTGGGCTCGGCCCGGGCGACGATCCCCGCGGTCACCCGTCGGCCGGCGAGCTGGACGGGGTCACCGGCGTGCAGGCCCAGCGCCGTCAGGACCTCCGGATGCAGCCGGACGATGCCCCGCCGCGCGTCCAGCGCCGCCGGGCGCAGATTGGCGGTGAGCGTCAGACTCGGACCCGTCACCGGCCGAGAGTACCGGCCGCCGTCGCCGGGATCCGGCGGTCGCACGCCATCCGGGTTAGGAGGGGGCCCTTCCTATATAAAAAGCGATAAGAAGGGGCCCTTCCTTACTCTTCGATCGGGCCGAGCAGGCCGGGGTCGCGGCGGATCAGGTCGGCCAGGCGGGCGGCGGCGTCCGGGGTCGGCGGATCGTCCGGCGCGGCCCAGGCCGGCACCGTCTTCACCGACATCGGCCAGGAGTGCGGCGGTTCGCCGGCGGTGGGCAGCGCCGGTTCGGCGGCCGGTCGTACGGTCACCGTCCCGTCCATCCAGGCGACGTGCAGTGCCGAGATCTTCGGGCCATCGGCGACCCACATGGTGACCGCCAGGTCCGGGTGTTGGGCGACCACCCGCTGGACGGCCTCGGTCACCTTCTCGACCGGGGATTCCCCGTTGCGTGGCGGGGCGCCGGCGGCCGGGCCGGTGGGTCCGGCCTCCCAACTGCCCGTCGCGCGGAAACCATCCGGTTCCCGGAAGCCGCCCGGATGATGCGGGCCGCCCGGTTCGCGGAAGCCGCCCGGTTCGTGGAAGCCGCCCGGTTCGTGGAAGCCGCCTGGTCCGTGGAAGCCGCCCGGTTCGTGGAAGCCGCCCGGGGCGTGCGGTCCGCCCCGGTCCTGGAAGCCGCCCGCGTCGTGCGGTCCGCTCGGATCCCGGAAGCCGCCCGGGTGGGCGGGACCGCCGGGATCGTGGAGGCCGCCGGGATCCGGGCGACCACCCGGCCGGTGGAAGGCGCCCGGCCCGTGGAGGGGGCCGGGTTCACCGAAACCGCCCGCGTCCCGTGGGCCGCCCCGGTCGCCGAAACCGCCCGCGTCCTGCGCGCCGCCCCGCTCGCCGAAACCGCCCGGGGCGTGTGGGCCGCCCGGGTCCCGGACGGTGGAGTCGTGGCCGCCCGGGTCCCGGACGGTGGAGTCGTGGCCGCCCGGATCCCGGGCGGTGGAGTCGCGGCCGCTGCCCGGCTCGCGGGCGCCCGACTCGCTGGCCCGCCGCCGCTGAAGTGCCTCGCGCCGCGCCATCCGCGCCAGCGCGTCGTCCAGTTCGCCCCTCATCGCGTCACCTTCCCGGGCCAGCGACCCACTGTCCGGGCCGACCGTCGCGGGCCTAAGTGTCCCGCTCCCGGATCGCTCGATCCAGCGCCCGATCCAGCACGATCAGTAGGGCATCGCGTACCGACAGCCGGTCGCGGGCGTCGAACTGCACCAATGGGACATGGTCTCCGATCGCCAGAGCCCACCTGATCGCCGTCAGATCGTGCGCGATCTGCCCGTCGAAGGCGTTGACCCCGACCACGAAGGGCAGGCGCGCCCGCTCGAAATAGTCGATCGCCGGATAGCAGTCGTCAAGCCGGGACGAGTCAACCACGACGAGCGCGCCGAGCGCGCCCCGGGCAAGATCGTCCCACATGAAGCCGAAGCGCGACTGACCAGGCGTACCGAAGAGGTAGAGCTTGAGGCTGCGGTCGATGGTGACGCAGCCGAAGTCCATCGCCACCGTGGTGGTGGTCTTCTCCGAACGGATCCCGGGATCGTCGACGCCGATCCCGGCCGTCGTCATCTCGGCCTCGGTGGTCAGCGGCGCGATCTCGGAGATGGCGCCGACCGTGGTGGTCTTGCCGACGCCGAACCCGCCGGCGATCAGTATCTTGACCGGGATCGGCGGGGCCGCCCCGGGACGCCGCTCGGTCCGTGTGGTCGCCATCGGCGCACCGCCGCTCTCCGTCGCGTGTCGGGACGCCGGGCGGGCGGTGGCGGCGTTCCCGCCCGGCACCGCCCGGCCCGGGCCGTACCCGGTGGGGGCGCCGTAACGTCCGGGCGCGCTGTTGGCGACCGGGGGGTTGGCCCAGTCAGGAGATCGCACGAAGTCCATCGATCACTCGCATAATGAGATCGGGGTCCTGGGCATCCTCGGCGTCGCAGATGTGCACGTCGAGGTGGCCGGCGGCGCGCAGGTCACCGACCAGGATCTTGGTAACGCCGAGGTGCAGCCGGAGCCGGGCGGAGATCTCCGCCACCGACATCGGCTCGGCGCACAGCGCGACGATGTCCTGGAGTTCGGACGAGAGCCGCGACACCGGTGGAGTGGTCCAGGAGGTCGGGTCGAGCCGGGCGGTGACCTGCGTCTCCAGGCTGATCGCCGGGTCGATGCCGGCCACCCGGCCGGCGGTGAGCACGAACGGTCGTAACCCCGCCGGGCCCGGCGGAGCCGGACGGAGTTCGCCGGTGGCCGCCTCCGGCTCCGGCGCCCCGTCCAGCGGCGCCGAGTCGAGGTACGGCCGGATCCGGACCGGCCGCCGTCTCTCCGGTTCCGGATCCGGCACCCCGTCCCCGGCGGGCCAGGTCATGTCGGTCCCCCGCTCCGCTCCGGGTCGTCCTGGCGGGTACGACGGAACCGCGCGGCCGGCCCGCTCGCCACGGTCACGACTGCACGGAGTTCTTGAGCTCGACGATCAGCCGAGGCGTGAGCGCCGCGCCGGCCCGCCCGGCGAAGAGGGTCATCTCGTAGGCGACCGTGCCGAGGTTCGCCGACCGGTCGGCGACGACGCCGAGCACCGAACCGCTGCTGATCGCGCTGACCAGGAGGTAGCCGTCGGTCATGTCCACGACCACCCGGTTCAGCGCACCCAGCGTGTACCAGTTGGCGGCGCCGCTGGCCAGGCTGGTCATTCCGGAGACCACCGCCGCGAGCCGTTCCGCGTTGGACCGGTCCTTGATGGACGACATGGCCATCAGCAGCCCGTCGGAGGAGACCGCGATGGCCTCCTGCACCCCGGCCGTGCTCGACGTGAAGGAGTCGAGCAACCAGTTGAAGGTACGGGCCTCGGGGCTCAACTCGGCGGTGGTCGTCGCCTGCTGGTCCCGTTCGGTACGGCTGAACGGAGTGCTCATGGTGCGGATCCCTCTTCGTGACGACGGTCTGAACGGACTTCGCTCAGCGCGCGGGCGACGCCGGACTCGAACTGGGTGATGAGTTCGCGGACCTGGGCGGGGCTCTCCGGCGTGGCCGGGACGTGGCCGGGCGCCGGACCGGTACGGGTGCCCGTCGGCGGCACGCTCAGGTTCGCGCCCGGTACCCGCCGGTTGAGCCGGGGCGGAGCAGCCGCGCCGGGAGCGGCGGTGGTGCTGGTGTCTTCGGTGGTGGCGGTCGGGCCGGGACCGGTGCCGGCCGCGGGCTCCGGGTGGGCGGGGCCGCCGGCCGGCCCGCTCGGCTCGGGGCGGGGACCCGGCCCGGTACCGGCCCGGAGTTGCTGCTGGCGCTGTGCCCGGCGTACCCCGGCCTCGAACTCCTCGATCAGCGCCCGTACCACCGAGGGGTCGGCGGGGGTCGGCGTGGGCCGGCCCCGTCGGGTGTCGGTGGGGAGCTGGGCGCCCGGGACCCGCTGGCGAAGCCCGGTGCCGGGGCCGGGCGATGCGGGTCCCGGGCCGTTCGGGGTGCCGCCGGTCCGGGCGGTGTCGACGGCGGCGGCCGGGGCCGGAGCTGCCCCGGGACCAGCCTCGACGCCGGTGGCGGGGCTGGTCGCGAAGGCGTTCCAGGGCTGGCCGGCGGCCAGCGACCGGGTGGCCCGGCTCAGCAGCGCGGTGTCGAAGGCGGGCGCCGCCGGGGTGACCGGCGCCGACCGGGCGGTCGGCGCCGGCCCGGCGGCCACCGCCGCGCCGACGAGGGGTTCCGGCGCCGGTTCGGTGACCGTCCGGCGGGCCGGGCCGCCGGCGCCGACCGCCGGTTCGGCCGTGCCGACCGGGGAGGTCATGCCGACCGGGGAGGTCACGCCGACCGGGGACGGCAGCTCCTGCGCCGCGCCGGGCCGGGCGTTCGGGGCGGTCGCCACCGTCGGCGGTTCCGGCCGGCGGGCGATCAACAGCCGGTCGGAGATCTCCACCCCGGCGGTGACCCCGCCGCCCGGCGTCGCCGTGAGGGTGACCCGCCAGCCGTGCCGGCGGGCGAGCCGACCCACCACGAAGAGCCCGAGCAGCTCGGTGGGGGCGAGGTCGAGTCGTTCCCGCCGGGTCAACCGGGCGTTCTCCTCGGCCAGTCGCTCCGCCGACATCCCGATGCCGTGGTCGACCAGGTTGATCCGTACGGCACCGGGCAGGACCTCGGCCAGCACGGTGACCCGGGTGTGCGGCGGGGAGAAGGCGGTGGCGTTCTCCATCAGCTCGGCGAGGGTGAGGACGAGGTCGCCGATGACCCCGGGCGCCACCGCGACGTCGAGCCGGACCAGCACGTCGACCCGGGTGTAGTCCTCGATCTCACCGAGCGCGAGCCGTACCACGTCGCCGAGGGGCAGCGGTGCGTCGTGCCCGTCGCCGCCTGCCGCGCCGGAGAGCACGACCAGGCTGCCGGCGTTGCGGCGCAACCGGCTGGAGACGTGGTCCAGCCGGTAGAGGTGCTGCAGCCGGGTCGGATCGGTCTCCCGCTCCTCCAGCCGGTCGATCAGCGCGATCTGCCGGCCGACGAGATTCTGGGTACGCCGGCCGACGTGGCCGAACATCTGCGCCACGTTGCGCCGGCTGGCCGTCTGCCGCTCCACCAACCGGGCCGCGGTGCCCTGCACCCGTTCGAAGGCGCGGGCCAGGTCCCCGATCTCGTCCCGGCCCCCCACGTCCACCGGGTCCAGCCGGATCGGGTCGGGGGCCTCGGACTCGTCGTCGGCGATGCGGACCAGCTCCGCCTCGGCGACCCGGGCCATCCGCTCGGCGGAGACGGTGAGCCGGGTCAGCGGCCGGGCCACCGTACGGGCCACGGCGAGGCTGAGCAGCGCCATCATCGCGATGATCAGGAGCACCAGCAGGCCGACCGTGTACGCCCCGGCGATCGCCCGCCGCCGTTCGTCGGTCACCTCGGCGACCACGTCGGCGACCATCTTCTTCTCCACGAACTGGCCCAGCGTGATCAGGGAGGAGACCGCGGGGAAGAGCCGTTCCAGGGAGAGTCCCGCCACCGCGCCGGCCGGGTTCAGCGAGCCGACGCTGAGGAAGTCCCGGCTGGTCCGGGCCGCCACCGCCTCCTCCACCAGCCGGTACAGGTCGCTCTGCGCGGGGGTGGCGAAACTGCGGAAGCGCGCGAGGTTGGTCTGCAACCGGGCCATGGTGGCGACGTACGCGGTGCCGGCCGTCGGACTCTTCGCCGCCACCACCAGGACGATCAGCGCGGCACAGGCGCTGATCCCCTCGTCGGCGCGGAGCACCGCGTCCAGCGCGATCACCTGCCGCCCTTCCGGGGTGGTGGCGTCCGCGTCCCCGACCAGCCGCAGCGAGTCGATCAGTGTCGTGTCCAGCTGCCCGAAGGCGGTGATCACCTGGTCCGGGGCGGCCCGGCGGGCGAGTACGGCGCCGCGCAGTTCGGCCAGCGCCCGTACCCCGCCGATCGCCCTGTCGATCTGGCTGGGCAGTTCGTCGCCGAGGTCGGCGCGCAGGTCGGCGATCCGGTCGGCGACCAGTGCGCCCTGCTGGACCAGCGCGGACCGGTCCACGACGCCGAGCAGGTAGCCGATCGAGAGCAGGCGTTCGCGTTGCAGGTCCTGCACGATCGTGCCGACCCGGTTGGCGGTGCGTACCGTCTGCTCGGTGTCGGCCGCCCGGCGGGCCAGCTCGATCCGGTCGGCCAGCACCGGTACGGCGAGACCGATGGTGCTGAGCAGCGGGATGACGACGAGCAGGGCGAGTTTGCCGCGGATCCGGAGCCTACCGAGCAGCATCGGACCGTCCCCATTGCGCCGGCTGGTTGTCCCGGGAGATCGGGGCGGTCGGGGGTGCCTCCGGCCAGCCGGGCGGCGGGTTGTGCCGGCCGGGTTCGGCCTCGGCCTCGGCCGACCAGTCGGGCAGCGGGGTGCGCCGAGGAGCGTCGGCGGGGGCCTCCGGTTGGGTGCGCCGGCGCTCGGCCAGCAGCGCCGACCGGACCAGCGGTGACGTCGGCTCCGGCGGACCGGCGGAGGGGGCCCCGGAGCCGGGCGGCGCCGGCTCGGTCAGGGTCAGCCCGGCGAGCGGACCGGTGACCGCCGGGTGGCCGGAGGAGCGCGCCCCGGCCCCGGCCGGCTCCAGGGTCAGCCCGGCCAGCGGCGGCTCGGTGAGCGGGGAGCCGGCCCGGGGCGTACCGGCTCCGGGGTGTCCGGTGCCGGCCGGTGGGCCGGAACGCGGAGCCCGGGCGGCCTCCCCGGGGGTGGTGCGGCGGCGCACGGCCAGCAGCGTGCCGGCGCAGAGCGCGAGGACCAGCAGTACGGCCAGCGCCAGCGCGCCGGCCGAGGTCCGGCGTTCATCGGCCGCCTCGTCCGCCCTGGCCCGGACCAACGTGTCGAGTTCGCTGAGGATGATCGTGGCAAGTTCCGCGCCGGCGGTCTGCGCGGTGACGCGGGCGGCCCCGACCCGGGCCGGCGTTGCGACGGTGCCGGCACCGTCGAGTGCCGAGGTGGCGGCGAGCCGCTCCACCGCGCGCTGGTAGTCGTCAAGCTGGCTGAGCAGGTTGCCGCCCAGGGTGCGGCTCTCGGTGTTGTCCACCGCCGCCTGCAGGTCGGAGACGAGGTCGGAGGCCGGGCCGAGCACGGCGGCACGGGCGAGGGTCAGCTCGGCGGCGACGCGCAGCCGCTCGGCCTGGGGCCGGTCCGCGGTGATCAGCGCGAGGTCGACGAGGCGGCCGGCCGCGACCAGGGCCTCCGGCAGTTCCTCCGCGACCGCGTCCTGGAGGTGGTAGGAGTCGGCGGTCGGGTCGTGGATCAGCCCCGAGCTCTCCCGTACCTTGCCGTAGAGGGCCAGCAGCAGGTCGCTGACCTCGCCGTACGCGTCGTACGCGGTCCTCGGGTCGGCCGGGGCACGGTCGGGCAGTGCTTCGATCTTGGCGCGTAGCCCGGCCCAGCGCTCGCTGGTCCGCAGTTCCCCGCCGTGCCGGGCGTCCATGGCGGCGGTCTTCTCGACCGCCCGGCTCAGCGCGTCGGCGGCGGCGGGCCGGCCCGCGACGGCCGCCGACTGCGCGTCGGTCAGCGCGAGGGTGACCTGGGTGAGTGTGCCGAGGTACGCGATGCCGTGCCGCTCGCGGTCGGCGAACGACCGTTGCTCGTCGCCGCTCCGCCACGCCGAGGCGAACAGCACGCCGACCGGTACCAGCAGGGCGAGCGCGAGCAGCACCCGCAGTACGGCGCCGGCCCGGTTCGGCGCGCGCTGGGACCGTTGCGCGGAGAATGCCATCGTCATCTCCTCGGGGAGGGGTGCGAACCGGTGGAGGGCGTGGGGGAGCCGCCTGGTCCCGTCCACCGGACCGGAAAACTAGTGGACGGCTGGGGCGGGCGATCCACAGCGAACAGTCAGTTTTCAGTCACTCGGGCCTGGATCACTGGCCGTGACGAATTCGGTCACTCGTCGTACGCGGAAAGCGTTTACATCTATCGATTGGTGGGATGTGCGCCGAAAATCGGAATTCACGTAATACGAACTTCGCTCGCCCTCCGGAGCTGGACCTGGGCGCTCGACCCGTTGCGGCCCGCCCGAACGGATCGACCGGACGGACGTACGGCGGATCCCCGGAACGCCGGCCCGGACCGACGCCCCGGCGGGCCGGTCCGGGCCACAACGAGGGGAACTCAGCCAACGCTCAGGATCGGCGCCGTACGGTGTGCCCATGCCTTCCCCACTGCTGGCACGGCTGCGTCGTGCCCTGCGCCCGGCCGGGCGGGACCGACAGGCCGACGCCGGCACGACGGCCCCGGCCGGGCGCGTGCGGTCCCGGCTGACCCGGCGCCGGGTGGTGGCCGGCTCGGTCGTGCTGGTGCTGCTCGCCGGGCTGGTCGGCTGGGCCGCGTGGCCGGAGCGGCCGTCCTTCTCCACAACGGACGCCATGCTGACCGTCCGGTCCGGACCCGGCGGTGACCAGCCGGTCGACCTGGACACCCGGCTCTTCCTGCCCGACGGGGCGAGCCGGCAGCGCCCGGTGCCGGCCGTGCTGCTGGCGCACGGCTTCGGCGGTACGAAGCAGTCGGTCCGCGCCGATGCCGAGGACCTGGCCGAGTTGGGCTACGCGGTGCTGACGTACACCGCCCGGGGCTTCGGGCGCAGCGGCGGGCAGATCCACCTGGACAACCCCGACTACGAGGTACGGGACGCGTCCCGGCTGCTCGACTGGCTCGCCCAGCGGCCGGACATCCGTACCGACGCGCCCGGCGACCCCCGGGTGGGCGTCGTCGGCGGCTCGTACGGCGGCGGCCTGGCCCTGCTGCTCGCGGCCCACGACCCCCGGGTGGACGCGATCGTTCCGATGATCACCTGGCATGACCTGGCCGGCTCGTTCCTGCCGGAGTCCAGCGGCCGGGAACCGGTCGACGGGGTGTTCAAGAAGGGCTGGGCGGGGATCTTCTTCGGCAGCGGCGGTGGCGCCGGTGCCCTCGGCGGCGGCCTCGGCCCGCCGGGCGGCGGCACCGGTGCAGACGACGAGGCCGACGGTGCGGGAAACTCCCTGCCGGCGGGCGGGATCCCCGGCCAGGTTCCGGGAGCGGCGCCCGGCGCCACCCCGGTCGACCCGGCCTGCGGACGCTTCGCGCCCGACGTCTGCGCGGCGTACCTGCGGATCGCCACCACCGGCCGGGGCGACCCGGAGGCGGTGGCGCTGCTGCGCCGGTCCAGCCCGGCCGGGGTGCTGGACCGGATCAAGGCGCCGACCCTGCTCGTCCAGGGCGAGGCGGACACGCTCTTCCCGCTCGGTGAGGCGGACGCGAACGCCCGGGGGATCGCGGCGGCCGGCACCCCGGTCCGGGTCGCCTGGTTCACCGGCGGCCACGACGGCGGCGAGGGTCCGCAGACCGACCGGGACCGGCTGCGCTTCCTGATGGCCCAGTGGCTGGACCACTACGTCAAGGGGGCCGGCGAGGCGCCGTCGAGGAGCTTCACCTGGTCCCGGATCTCCGGTTTCGACGCACTCGACCGCGGTCTGGTCGCCTCCGGCTACCAGACCGCCGACTATCCCGGCCTGGACGGCACGGCCCGGACCGCCGTCGGAGTCGCCGGGCCGGCGCAGCCGATCGCGAACCCGCCGAACGGCAACCCGGCGGCGATCTCGTCGGTGCCGTTCGCCGGCGGCTTCTCGTCGCTGCTCGACGGGGTGGCCGGGGACCTGCCCGGCCAGCACGCCCGGTTCGAGTCGGCGCCGTTGGCCGACGCGATCGACGTGGCCGGCTCACCCACCGTGGAGATCCGCGCCGCGTCGCCGACCGGCGAGGCGGTGCTCTTCGTCAAGCTCTACGACGTCGACCCGACCGGTCCCGCCGCGCTCTCCAACGGCCTCGTCGCCCCGGTACGGCTGACCGGCCTGCCCGCGAGCATCGAGGCGGCACAGCCGGTCCGGGTGACCCTGCCGGCGATCGTGCGCCGGATCGAGGCCGGCCACCGGCTCCGGATCGTGGTCGCCACCTCCGACCAGGGTTACGCCACCCCGCCGCAGCCGGTCACCTACACGGTGGCGGCGGGATCCGGCCCGGCCGGTGCCCCCGGCACCGCCGAGGTCTCGCTGCCGACCCTGACCGGCGACCCGCTCGCCACCCCGGCCGCCCTGTGGCGGTGGGTCCTCTTCGGCCTGCTCGCCGCGATCGTGCTCGGGCTCGTCGTGGTCGTCGCCGTGATCCGCCGCCGGCACCGCCGGCACGACACCTCGGTGGATCCCGGGTACGCCGACATCCCGCTGGTCGTCCGCGAGCTGCGCAAGGAGTACGCCGACGGCTTCGTCGCGGTCTCCCGGGTGGACTTCGAGGTGCACCGGGGCCAGGTGGTGGGGCTGCTCGGGCCGAACGGGGCCGGCAAGACCACCACGCTGCGGGTGCTGATGGGGCTGACCCAGCCGACCACCGGGGAGATCTACGTCTTCGGTCACCGGCTGGTCCCCGGCTCGCCGGTGCTCTCCCGGATCGGCGCGCTGGTGGAGGGGCCGGGGTTCCTGCCGCACCTGAGCGGCCTGGAGAACCTGCGGGCGTACTGGCGGGCGACCGGGCGGGCGGAGGCCGACGCGCACTTCGACGAGGCGCTGGAGATCGCCGGGCTCGGTGACTCGGTGCACCGCCGGATCCGCACCTACAGCCACGGGATGCGGCAGCGGCTGGCCATCGCACAGGCGATGCTCGGCCTGCCGGAACTGCTGGTGCTGGACGAGCCGACGGACGGGCTGGACCCGCCGCAGATCGCCGAGATGCGCCGGGTGCTGCGCCGGTACGCCACCGACGGGCGGGCGGTGCTGGTCTCCAGCCACCTGCTGGCCGAGGTGGAGCAGACCTGTACGCACGCCGTCGTCGTACACAAGGGGAGGATCGTCGCCGCGGGCCGGGTGGACGAGATCGTGGGCGAGTCGCCGAGCACCCAGTTCGACGTCTCCGACCCGGTCGCCGCCCGGGCCGTGCTGGACCGGATCGAGGGGGTACGGGTGCTGCCCGAGAGCAACGGTGCGCTGGTGGTGGACACCAACGGCACCGCCCGCAGCGACGTGGTCGCCGAGCTGGTCCGGGCTGGGATCGGGGTGGACCGGGTGGTGCCCCGGCGCCGCCTGGAGGACGCCTTCCTCGCCCTGGTCGGCGAGAACTCCCGAGGAAGCGGGGACCGCTGATGACCGCCACCGAAACCAGTCCGGCCGACCCCGGCGGCCGGCCCGCCGGTACGCCGGACGCGGCCGGCGCGGCGCCCGGCTACCGCCCCCGGGCCACCCTCTCGCTCGGCGCGGAGTGGCGGCGCCAGGCCGCCCGCCGCCGGACGCAGTTCGCGCTCGGGTTCATGGTGCTGTTGCCGTTGATCATTCTGATCGCCTTCCAGTTCGACAACGGCGGGGACGACGACAACGGCGGGGGCGAGTTCGGCAGCCTGATCGAGCTGGCCACCAGCGGCGGGCTCAACTTCACCCTCTTCTCGCTGCTCGTCTCCTCGTCCTTCCTGCTGGTCGTCGTGGTGGCGCTGTTCTGCGGCGACACGGTGGCGAGCGAGGCGAGCTGGGGGAGCCTGCGCTACCTGCTGGCCGTGCCGGTGCCCCGGGCCCGGCTGCTGGCCGTGAAGCTGGTGGTCGCGTTGGCGTACTCGCTGCTGGCCCTGCTGCTGCTCGCCGGCACCGCCCTGCTCGCCGGCACCCTCCGGTACGGCTGGGCGCCGTTGAGCAGCACGGTCGCGGCGCAGATCCCGGCCGGCGAG
Organism: Plantactinospora sp. CA-290183; assembly: GCF_050936375.1. Taxonomy (NCBI): domain Bacteria; kingdom Bacillati; phylum Actinomycetota; class Actinomycetes; order Micromonosporales; family Micromonosporaceae; genus Plantactinospora; species Plantactinospora sp. CA-290183. Next base: position 166,136 of record NZ_JBNJMX010000003.1, read on the forward strand.
GGGCTGCTGCGGCTGCTCGGCATCCTCGGCTATCTGGCGGTCGTCCTGCTGGTGGTGGCCGGGCTGGCGTTCCTGCTCTCGGTGACCACCGACGCGGCGCTCGGCGCGGTCGGCGGGGCGGTGCTGCTCTGGATCCTCTCCAGCATCCTCGACCAGATCACCGCGCTCGGCGTGCTGCGCGACTTCCTGCCGACGCACTACAGCAGCGCCTGGCTGGGCCTGCTCTCCACGCCGGTGCAGTCCGACGACATGGTGCGCGGCATCATCTCGGCGGTCGCCTACGCCACGCTCTTCTGGAGCCTCGCCTTCTACCGCTTCACCCGCAAGGACATCACCTCCTGATCGGCTACCGTCACGGGGTGTCCTACGAGGTGCTGACCCGCAACGTGGTGACGGTCTGGGGCGAGGACGGACGGCGCTGGCTCGCCGGCCTGCTGGAGACGCTCGCCCAAACCTGCCGGGACTGGCAGCTCACCCCCGACCGACCCTACGAGCTGGCGTACCACTACGTGACGGCGGTGACCTGCGCCGACGGCACCCGGGCGGTGCTCAAGCTGGGGGTGCCGAGCGGGGAGTCGCTGCGTACCGAGGCGCCGACGCTGGACGCCTGGGCCGGCCGGGGTGCGGTACGCCTGCTCCGGGCCGACCTCGACCGGGGTGCCCTGCTGCTGGAGCGGGCCGAGCCCGGTGACCGGCTGCGGGACCTGGTGCCGGCCCGGGACACCGAGGCGACCTCGATCGCCGTGGACGTGCTGCGGAAGCTCGCCGTACCGCCGCCCCCGGGCTGCCCGCTGCCCGACCTGCTGACCCTGGCACAGGGGTTCGACGACCATCTGGCCCGGTTCGGCGACGGGGGTCCGCTGCCGACCGACCTGATCGTGCGGGCCAACGGCCTGATGCGGGAACTCTGCGCCTCGGCGCCGGAGCGGATGGTGCTGCACGGCGACCTGCACCACGACAACATCCTGCGCGCCGAACGGGAGCCGTGGCTGGCGATCGACCCGCACGGTTTCGTCGGCGACCCCGGGTACGAGGTCGGTGCGCTGCTCTACAACCCGGAGCCGGACGACCGGGATCCGGCGTTGACGGCGCTGGTGCCGGCCCGGGTCGAACAGCTCGCCGACGGGCTGGGCATGCCGGTCGACCGGGTGGTCGCCTGGGGTTTCGTCCACGCGGTGCTGTCGGACGTATGGACCGCCGAGGACTGGACGCCGGGCGACCCGTTCCCGGCCAGCCGGGCGCTGGACGTGGCGTACCTGCTGCTGCCCCGGCTGCCCGGGTGATCGCCGAGGCTGATCGGCCGGGAGAGGAACAGGCACCGCCAACGCGTGGCGGTGTCAGACCATGAGTAGGGCAACCTCGTACCTCTGCACCTCGGGGTCGCGCGAGACCAGAGTGAGATCTTCGCACCGTGCCTGCGCGACCAGAATGCGGTCGAAGAGGTCACGATGGATCATGGGAAGCCGCCCGGCGACGATCACGTGGTCGGACCGGACGGGTAGCTCCCGGAAGCCGCTGTACCGGACCCGCTCCGGCAGGTCGGCCGGTTCCTTGAGCTTTCCGATCGCCTGCTTGATGGCGATCTCCCAGATCGTTGCGGCGCTGACGTAGACGTCGGGTTCGTGGTCGAGGCGTTCCTTGACGTCGTCGGCCAGAGTCGGGTCGTCGGTCAGCCACCAGAGCACGACGTGGGTGTCCAGCAGCAGGCTCACTGGGCCATGCCGAAGTCGCGACTGATGGCCTCGTTCACCTCGGGGTCGTCCCAGTCCTCGGCCGCCACCAGCCTGCGGCGTAGGGAGCCGCGACCGGTGCGGTCCACCCGCGGAATCAGCGGAATGACCTTCGCGACCGGGTGGCCCGCGCGGCTGATGATGATCTCCTCGCCGTGCTCGACCCGGTCGATGATCCGGGACAGGTTCGTCTTGGCGTCATGGATGTTGAATTGCGCGACGGGCTCGCTCGACATGTGACCCCTCCTTAGCTAACAGGTTAGTCCATAGCCGGGGGGCATGCCATGACCTGCCCTGACGTCCATCTGGGGGCAGCGATCACCACGCCCCCGGTTCCGGGTACGCCGGGCGTTGGACGTCGCCCAGCTGCTGCTGCCCCGGCTGCCCGGATGACCACCGGCGCCTCCGCCACCCGGGCGCGCGGCGGCCGGCGGGCGGCCACATCGACCGGGGTCGGTTAGCCTGACGACGATGTCGCGTCCCGTCCGGTCCCTGGCCCCGCTCGCCGTACTCTGCGTCGGGATTCCGGCCGGGCTGTTTCTCGCACTGGTCTGGCTCGACGGCAGCCGGTACGGAGGCTACCGACCCGAGCTGTCCGAACTGACCGGCGCCGCGACGGTGGTCGCGGCCGTCCTGGCGCTGCTGCTCGGCTACCTCCACGGCGCGGAGATCCCGGCGGACGCGGACCGGTCCGTCCTGCGCCGACGCCTGCTCCTGGTCCTCGGCGTCGGCGCGGCGGCGACCGCCCTCACCCTGCTGGCGAACGACGCCCTCTACCGGTACGTCGTCCCGCTCGACGCGGACCTGACCAACAATCGGTCCCGGCCGGCCGGACCGTGGCTGGCCGGCATGACCTATCCGGTGCTCGTCGGCGCCCTCGGCTACGGTCTCGGACTGCTGCGCCGCCAGGCGGCCGCCCCGACGGTCGACGGCCCTCAGCCGCCGCCGGGTCGTCGGTGGTTGCTGGCGGCCGTCGCCGTCGCGGTGGGCGGGCTCCTGGTGGTGCCGGACTTCGTCCGGGTCGGTGCCGAACTCGCCACCGGGCGGTTCGTGCCGGACGGGGCGGTGACCGTCGCTGGCGGTCAGCGCACGACCGTCCCGCTGGCGCCGGGCCGGCACGCCGTCTTCCGGCTGTACGGCGGCGACATGTCCACGAGCCAGTGCGACCTCGTCGACGCCCGGGGCGGCACGCTGCCGCTGTCCGAGCCCTCGGTGCTGTTCACCGACAACAGCGACAGCGTCGTGACGGTGCTGCTCGGCACCTTCGACGTACCGGGGGCGGGACCGGTCACCGTCACCTGCCAGGACGGGCCGTACGACACGTACCAGGTCGGCGGCCTGCCCGAGATCCGTGGCCCGCTGACATCCCTGGTGTACGGCCCGGCCGCGCTGCCGCCGCTGATCGGGGTGCTGCCCGGCGTACTGTTCGCCGGCTGGCTCCTCATCCGTCGGCGCGTCAAGCGGGACGGGGACCGGGTCGGACCCTGAGCAGCGCGACCTCGTCGGATCCGACGGGCCGGCGGGCGTCGGGCCGATGGCGAGGCAGGTGTGACCCTGCCGGCTGTCCGCGTGGCCTCCGGGCGTCCGGTCGAGCCGCGGCATACGGTCGGGAGGTGACGGCGATCGGTTCCGAACAGGGGGATGCCATGGTTCAGCAAGAGCGGTCCGACGTCGACCCGGCCGAGGTGAAGCGGCGCATCGGTCCGGTCGGGGTCTGGACGGGGGTGCTCGGCGGGCAGCCGGCCGCGTTCGGTCGTACGGTCGCGGCCGAGGTGGAGGAGCTGGGTTACGGCGCGCTCTGGGTGGGGGAGACCCCGAGCAACAAGGAGCCGCTCGTCCACTCGGCGATCCTGCTCGGCGCCACCCGGCGTCTGGTGGTCGCCACCGGCATCGCCAACATCTGGGTCCGGGACGCCACCGCCGCCGCGAACGGCGCGAACGCGCTGGCCGAGGCGTACGACGGGCGGTTCCTGCTCGGGCTCGGGGTGAGTCACGCGCCGCTGGTCAGGGCCCGCGGCCACGACTACGAGCGGCCGCTCGCGGCGATGCGTTCCTACCTCGACGCGATCGACGAGACCGGGTACGAGGGGCCGCTGCCGCAGCGGGCCCCGCGGGTACTGGCCGCACTGCGTCCCGGGATGCTGGAGCTGGCGGCACGGCGCAGCGCGGGCGCGCATCCGTACTTCGTCACGCCGGAGCACACCGCGCGCGCCCGCGCGATCCTCGGACCGGAGCCGGTGCTGGCCCCGGAGCAGGCCGTGGTGCTGGAGACCGATCCCGACCTGGCCCGGGAGAAGGCCCGGCGGTACACGTCCTTCTACCTCACGCTGCCCAACTACCTGAACAACCTGAAGGATCTCGGTTGGGCCGAGGAGGACCTGACCGGCGCCGGCAGCGACGCCCTGGTCGACGCCATCGTGCCGTGGGGCGACCCGGAGACGGTCGCGGAGCGGATCCGGGAGCACCACGACGCGGGCGCGGACCACGTCTGCGTCCAGCCACTTGTCGACGGGCCGGCGGAGCTGCTGCCGCAGCTGCGGGCCCTGGCTCCGCTGCTGGTCCCGCGTTAGGACCGGCACGAGCGGGAGTTCGCGGGGTCACAGCCGGCCGAACCGGGGGTCACCACGGCCCCCGGTTCGGCGTGTCCGGCATGCCGGTGCCGGCTCCTCCGAACGGACCGGCGCCGGCGGCCGATTGTCGCGAATGGATATCAAACGTCCTCTTCGGATTCGCCGGGACCCATGCGCGGGGGCCGGTGTGCCTAGACTCCCCGATCGGACACGGGGGGAGGACGCGATGCCACAGGATCCTGAGGACTTTCTGGTCGACTGGGAGCGCCGGGTGGAGCAGCAGACGATGCTCACCGCCGAACTCAGCGAGCGTATGGAGCAGAACCAGGCATCGGTCGAGTCGAGGGGCGGCGAGGCCGTCGTGACCGTCGACTCGTCCGGGGGCATGATTGCGCTGCGGCTCAGCGAACGGGCGATGCGGCTGTCGGCGAGGGAGCTCGCCGAGACCGTTCTCGACACCAACAAGCGGGCGCAGGCGAAGATGGCGCAACAGATGGCCGACCTGGTGGGCAGCCTGTACGGCCCGGGCTCGGAGACGGCGTCCTTCATCAGCGGCGTCTACACCAGACAGTTCCCGGAGCCGCCCGAGGATGAGGAGGATGACCGGCGATGACGAGTCCTGACATCAAACTGGCCACGGCGGAGGTTCGCCAGCACTCCAAGATGGTGGAGGAGGCCGCCGAGATGTGCCGGGAGGCCACCGCCGGGGCGGAGTACCTCGACCTGCACGACGAGGTCTACGGCATCCTGTGCAGCCCGCTGTTCCTGCCGATTCTCAATCCGATCCAGGAGCGCGCGGTCAGCGAGATCCGCTCCGGGGCGGAAGCGACGGCGCACCTGGCGGAGCTGCTGCGGGCGCTGGCCGACAACGTCGACATCACCGACGGCGCCGCCGCCGAACGGATCAGGAGCACCCGATAATGAGCACCGACGCGGCATTCACCCGGCCGACCCTCATCGCCGCCGAGGGCGGCACGAAGGCGTACGAGGGCGCCGGCATCTTCGAGTCGGCCTGCGGGATCGCCGACGGCATGCGGAACCAGGACTGGCTGGGTGTCGGGGGCAACCTCGTGGCCGGCGGCCTCTCCGCCCTCGGGGCCATCATGGATCCCCTGCAGGCCGTCTTCGCCGCCGGCGTCGCCTGGCTGATGGAGCACGTCAGTTTCCTGCGCGAGCCGCTGGACAAGCTGGCCGGCGACCCGAAGGCGATCGAGGGCCACGCCCAGAGCTGGTACAACATCGAGCGGCGCATCTACCAGGCCACCGACTTCTTCGTCGACGAGGTCAACCGGAGCACCGCCGCGTGGACGTCGCAGGCGGCGGCGGCCTACCGGGCCCGCGCCCGGTCGCACGCGGAGTCGGTGCAGGCGTTGGGTGCGATCGCGGACGCGATGAGCAAGGCGACCACCATCGTCGGGGCGATGGTGGGCGTCATCCGCAACACCATCCGCGACATCGTGGCCGACGTCGTCGGGGCCTGCATCTCCAAGGCGTTGCAGGCGCTCACGGTGGTGCTGATCCCCAAGGTCGCCGCCGAGATCGCCGTCCTGGTCGGCAAGACCAGCAGCAAGATTCTCAACCTGCTGCGGCGGCTGTTCGAGTCGATCAAGCGCATCGGCCTGTTCACCGGTCAGTGCGACACCATCCTCGCGCAGATCGGCCAGGCCAGCCGCAACACCCTGCGGCTGGAGGCGTTCCGCATGCAGGCCGCGTTCGAGGGAGGGCCCGGCCTGAGCGGTTTCCGGCAGGCGTACAACACGCTCGGCCGGGGTCACACCTCGGTGTACGGCTCGGTCGGCCAGGCGGCCGAGAACACCGGGCGCTCCGCGGCCCACACGAACGGCGCGCAGAACAGCGGGCAGGCCGGCGATACGCTGCGCGAAGACAACCCGTCCCCGAGTCGCATCGAGCTTCCGCTCTAGGGAGGGCAGTGTGGTGGAACCGCCGGACGACCGGATCGCCAGGCGTCTCGCCGAGATCAGGGAACAGGAGCGGGAGCTGGACCGTCAGGACGCCGAGCGGGACGCCGCTGCCCGGGATCCCGCCGCCGCGGTGGTACGGCGGACCGGCGGCGCCCTGCGGTCGTTCCTGTTCCTCGCCGGGGTGCTGGTCCTGGCGGCGAGCCTGTTGGGGGTGGCCGTCACCCTGAACCGGCTGGCCGGCTACGACATGGCGGACGCCAGGCGCGAGGGCCAGGCGACGGTGAGTTCCTGCGTGCCGCACGGCCCGATCACCAACCGTGGGTTCGGCTACTGGGAGAGCTGCGAGGTGGAGGTGACCTGGGCCGGCGGCGGGGTCGAGCATCTGACCGTCGGTGCGGTCTTCACCTCCGCCGACATCGGTGCCACCATTCGCGTCGGTGACCTGGGCAACTACCGCAGCAGCCGCAAGCTGGCCCGCGCCGACGTCCCGGACCGGCCGTGGCTGTCGTGGCTGGGGTACGCGGCCGGCGCCCTTGCCATCCCGCCCGGTTTCGTGGGCGTCCTGCTCCTGCGCGAGACCCTGCGACGCCGACGGAAGTAGCCGGCGTCGCCGGGGCCCGGCCGCCGGGTGGCGGACGGGCGCGCACGCTCAGTCGACCGGTGCGGTGGCGAGCAGGATGTCGACCTCGTCGGCGGTCGGGGCGGTGGCGGGGCCGCGCCGGGTCACGGCGAGCGCGGCGGCGGCGTTGGCCCGGCGTACCGCGTCGGCCGGGTCGAGGCCCCGGGCCAGCGCGGCGGCGAACGCGCCCACGTGGGCGTCGCCCGCGCCGTTGGTGTCCACCACGGTCACCGGGAACGCCGGTACGATGACCGGCGGCCGGTCGCCCTCGACCAGCACGGCGCCGTCCGGGCCGGTCCGGACGAGCACGCCGGCCCGCCCGGTCCGGGTCGCCAGCGCCGCCGCGGCGGCGGCCGGGTCGCCGAGTCCGGTGAGCAGCCCCGCCTCCCGCTCGTTGCAGCTCCACCAGTCGGCGCGGGCCAGCGCCGGGGCCAGTACCGGTTGCGGGATCTGGGTGACCAGCGGGCCGGGGTCGACGACGACGGTGATCCCGGCGTCGAGCGTCGGCAGCCACCGGGCCAGCGCCGGTCCGTTCACCGGATACGCCAGGCTGTAGCCGGAGACGTAGACCAGGTCGCCGGGGCGCAGCTCGATCCGGGCCAGGTCCGCCGGCCCGAGCCGGGCCTCCGCGCCCGGGCTGGTGGCGAAGGTACGTTCCCCGCCCGGGTCCACCATGACGACGCTGAACCCGGTGTCCCGGTCCGCCAGTCGGGGCTGCACGATCTCGATGCCCGCCTCGGCGAGCTGGCGCCGGGCCAGCTCGCCGAACGGACCGGTCCCGTGCATCCCGGCGTACCCGCTGGGCAGGCCCTGGCGGGCGGCGGCGACCATCACGTTGAGGCCGCCCCCGGCGGTGATCCGGCTCTCGGTGGCCAGCACGTCCCCGCCGGGCTCCGGCAGTCCGGGCAGGTACATCACCACGTCCACGACGACGTTGCCGGTGTGCACCAGCCGGGCGGTCACGGCCGGGTCCCGACCGGCCGGCCGTCGACCGGGGCGTCCGGTCGGGTGGCGCCGGCCAGCTCCGGCCCGCCGCTCCGGCGGCGGGACGTCACGGAGGCGAGCAGGTAGAGCCCGCCGGCCACCACGAACGCGGCGACCCAGCCGAGCCCGTTGCCGCCCAGCCAGGAGTCCGCCAGCGGACCGGCGAACCAGACGTCGGTGGCCGAGGTGGAGGCGGTGGTGAAGAGGAGCCCGACGACGACGCCGGCCAGCCAGGGCAGCACCGCCGACCACCGGAACCCGCCCCGGTACCAGTAGACGCCGGTCGAGGTGGTGTCCATCAGGCCGCGCGGGTCGTACTCCCGGCGGAAGAGCATGTCGACCAGGAAGACCGCGACCCAGGCCGTGATCGGCACGGCGAGCAGCGAGATGAAGGTGATGAACGGTCCGTAGAAGTCCCCGGCGATCAGCATGAAGTAGACGCCGCCGGCCAGGGTCAGCACGATGTCCAGCCCGACGGCGATCACCCGGCGGGTCCGCAGCCCGAGGGTGATCATGGTCAGCCCGGCGGAGTAGACGGAGAGGTTGTTGGAGAGCAGCAGCCCGCCGAAGGCGGCGAGCAGGTACGGCACCGCCATCCAGGACGGCAGCATCACCTGGATCGCCGAGACCGGGTCGCTGGCGGCGGCGAGGCTGCCGTCGCCGGCCGAGAGGAGGCCGCCGAGCCCGATCAGCAGGAACAGGGGTACGCCCGCGCCGACCGAGGCCGCCGCGACGATCCGCCGGCCCGGTACGTGCCGGTGCTGGTAGCGGGCCATGTCCGCGCCCGCGTTCGCCCAGCCGATGCCGGTGCCGGCGGCGATCACGCCGATCCCGGCGATCACGACGCTGGCCGGGGCGGCCGGGGCGTTCAGCACGGCGTCCCAGTTCACCCGGGTCACCAGGAAGGCGCCGACGAGCACGTTCAGCGCCCCGAAGACGTACGTGGCCCACTGCTGGATCCAGACCAGCGTGGCGTGCCCCAGCCCGGAGACCACCAGGGTGAGCACGACGAAGACGAGCAGGCTGAGCACGGTCAACACCGGGTTCGCCTTCAGCCCGAAGACAATGCTGAGCAGCGCCAGCAGCGCGTACGCGGCGGTGGTGGTGTTGACCGTCTCCCAGCCGACCCGGGACAGCCACGAGACCAGGGTCGGCCCGTGGTTGCCGCGCGGGCCGAAGACGGCCCGGGACAGGGTCATGCTGGGTGCCCCACCCCACTTGCCGGCCACGCTGATCAGCCCGACCAGGGCGAACGACCCGAAGGAGCCGATCGCGGCGACGAGCAGGGCCTGCCAGATGTTCATGCCGCGCAGCGCGACGAGGGTGGCGCCCAGCGGCAGTCCCAGGATCGAGATGTTCGCCGCGAACCACACCCAGAAGAGCTGGCCCGGTCCACCGGTGCGTTCGGCGGGTGGTACCGGTTCGATGCCCCTGGTCTCGACGGCGCCGATCCGGTTGCTGTCGGCCGGGGAGGTTCCGGCCAGTTCGGTCGCGGACATCTTCGTCCTGCCTTTCCCTGCGGGTACCGGCGTCAGCTCTGCTGCTGACGGAGGGCGAGCAGGTGGGTCGCCATGTCGGTCAACGGAAGGTGGTTCACCGCGTCGATCGTCTCGAGCGCGGTGACGGGGAAGGCGTCGACGCCGTGGGTGGCGCCGGCGATGGCGCCGACGATGGCGGCGATGGTGTCGCAGTCGCCGCCGAGGGAGGCGGCGAGGAGGCAGGCCCGCCACGGGTCGTCCGGGTGCACGGCGAGCACCGCGAAGGCGGCCGGGACCGACTCCTGGGTGGCCACGCTCGTCCCGACGAGGCGGTAGATCACTTCGGCGGCCTCCTCCGGCGGCCGGTGGGCGACCAGGCGGCTGGCCCAGTCGATCCGGGCAGCGACGTCGGCGGCGGCGATCCAGTGGCCGCGGGTGCCGGCGAGTTGTGCGGCGCGGACGGCGGTCGCGGTCGCGGTCGCCGGGTCGGCGCCGTCCAGGCCGGCGCTGACCGCCGCGGCCACGGCGGCGGCCCCGGCGAGCGCGACGCCGGTGTTGTGGGTGACCCAGCTCGCCTCCACCACGCGCGCCACGAGCCGGTCCAGGTCGCTCGGGGGTACGGCGATGCCGACCGGGGTGATCCGCATGGCGGCGCCGTTGGTGGTGCCGAAGCGGCCGGCCTCCTCGATCGGGCGACCGGCGGCCACGGCGGCGACCGCGGCCCGGGTCGACGGGCCGAGCAGGTCCAGCGACCCCCGGCGGCGCATGTCATCCTCCCAGGCGAGCAGTTCCCGGGCGAGCCGGTGTCCGTCGATCCGCCCGGCGCCGGCGAAGAGCAGTCGGCCCAGCAGCACCGCCTGTTCGGTGTCGTCGGTGACCGCGCCGGCCGGCATGCCGGGGGCGATCGGCTGGTCGGCGGGGCCCGGCTCGAAACCGGTCAGCTGGCCGTACCGGGCCTGGATCCGCTCGCGGGGCAGGGACTGGGTCGGCATGCCGAGCGCGTCGCCGACGGCGAGTCCGGTGAGGGCCCCGACCGCCCGCGCCTGGACCGTCGACGACCCCGCGGGGCGCGCGGGTTGCGCCGGGCCGGGCTGTGTGGGCACCTGTGGTCCACCGGTCGACGGGCTCATGCCGGCCTCTCCCCGAAGCGCAGGTGCAGCCGGAACCGCTCGGGGTCCAGCAGGCTCTCGACGTGCTCGACGAAGCCGCCGTCGGCGGCGCGGCTGAGTCGCCGGGTGTGCAGGTGCAGCTTCCCCCGGTGGCAACCGAGCAGGTCCGCGTCGGTCTGGGTGGCGGGGGCCAGCTCGACCCACTCCTCGCCCCAGGCCGCCGCCAGGCCGGCGGCCCGCAGCGCCGCGTAGAGCGACCCGGTCAGCCCGCGGCCGGGCAGCTCGCGCAGGGTCCCGACGGCGGGGATCCGGCTCCGCTCGATGGAGATCGCGGGGCCGTCGACGAGTGACCGGAGCCGGTCCACGGCGACGTACTCGGCGGTGGGCAGGTCGAACCGCTCCGCCAGCTCGGGCTCGTGCACCAGCTCCAGCCGGAGCACCCGGACCGTCGTCGGCACTCCCTGTTCGGCGAGCGCGCGCGCCCAGCCGAGCCGGTCGTCGAGCGGGCGGCCGTCGAAGGTGACGAACGAGCCCTTGCCGGAGTGGGTGGAGATCAGCCCGCGCCGGCCCAGCTCGGTGAGGGCCTGCCGCACCGTGGTGCGGCTCACGTCGAACCGCGCGGCGAGCGCGTGCTCGCCGGGCAGTTGCGCACCGTGCGTCAGCCGGCCGCCCCGGATCTCCCGGGCCAACTCGTCGGCGATCCGCTGGTGCTTCAGCCGGCTAACCTGTCCAGACATGTCCAGTAGGCTAGCGCTGAGCTGCCGCTGTCGACAACCGGGCGGGGCGGCCGGGCCTTCCCGCCCCACCCGCGCGGGCCGGTCAGACCCGCTGGTCGCGGCTCGCCAGGCCGGGCGGCGCGGACGCGAGCGCCGCCTGGATCGCCGCCACCAGCGCCAGCGCCGACTCCTCGGTCAGCTCGACCGCGACCCGTGCCCCCGGCCCGGCCGCCGGGTTCAGGAAGTCGATGTTCAGCGTGTGGGCGTACGGGGCGTGCGTCGGGTGGTCGACGTAGACCGTGGCGTGGCTGAGCGGGAACCAGCCTCCCGCGCCCTTCCCGCTGCCGTCGATCTCGCACTTCTCGGTGAGGTACGTGCACATGGCGGTCTCCCTCAGGCGCTGAGCTGGCGGTCGAGGAACTCCCGGATCCGCTGCCAGCCCTCGGTGGCGGCCTCCGGCCGGTAGGCGGGCCGGTTGACCGCGAAGAAGCCGTGCCCGGCCCCGTCGTAGCTGTGGAACTCGTGCGGCTTGCCGAGCCGGGTCAGCTCCCGGTCGAGTTCCGCCACCTGTGCCGGCGACGGGTACTGGTCCTCCGCCCCGAACATGCCCAGCAGCGGGCAGTGCAGCGAGCCCGCCTCGTCCAGCAGCGGCGGCACCCGGAGCGGGAAGTCCTCCGGCGGCTCGCCGACCACGAACGCGCCGTAGCAGTCGACGGCGGCGTCCAGCGGCAGCCGGCAGGCGGCGAGGAAGGCCTGCCGCCCGCCGGAGCAGTAGCCGATCACCCCGACCCTGCCGTTCGCGGCGGGCAGCCCTCGCAGGTGGTCGGCCGCGCCGGCCACGTCGCCCACCAGCCGGTCGTCCGGTACGCCGCCTGCGGCCCGCGCCGTGGCGGCCGCGTCGTCGGGGCTGGCGCCCGGCGCCTCCCGGCTGTAGAGGTTGGGGCAGATGGCCGCGTACCCGTAGCTGGCCAGCCGCCGGGTGATCTCCTTGGTCGGCTCGTCGTAGCCGGGCATGTGGTGGATGACCACGACCCCGCCGTGCGGCGCCGGGCCGAGCGGCCGGGCCAGGTACGCCTCGATCTCGTCGCCGCCCGCCCCGGTGATCCGGACGGTTCCGGCCTGCATCGCGTCCTGCAAGATCTTCTGCTCCCGTCTCTCCGCCGCCGCCTGGCCACCCCAACTGCGCATTCGGCGTGTTCGCCAGCCTAGGCGACCGATTTCGGCGCCGGCACGAGCGTGATCACCGTGATCAGGGAGCCGGCATCCCGACACGCCGACGACACGCCAGCGGTACTCCCTGATCACGCTGATCATGGGGGATCTTGCTCACAACGGGAGGATGGGCCGGGACAGGGGGAGGTACGGCGCCGTAGACTGACCCGCACAACTGCATACCTCATCCAGAGGGGCTGAGGGATACGGCCCGTTGACGCCCCGGCAACCACTTCGCCGTCTCGATGACGAGGCCTTGGCGAGGCAGGTGCCAAATCCGTCCCCGCCGCGCGATGCGGCGCTGGGGAAGATGAGAGGACGGCCTCGCCATGACGTCGATCATCGACGCGACTCCCACCCACACCACTCCGGTGGCCCCGAACCCGGCCCGCGTCCTGGTCTGTCGCGGCTGCGGTACCGAATACCCGCTCGCCGCGCAGCACGCCTGTTACGAGTGTTTCGGCCCGCTGGAGGTCGGCTACGACCCGGCCCTGCTGGCCCGGGTGACCCGGGCCGACATCGAGGCCGGCCCGCGCAACCTGTGGCGCTACGCCCCGCTGCTGCCCACCGGCCAGGACCCCGCCACCCGGATCACCCTCGACCCCGGGTTCACCCCGCTGATCCCGGCCACCGCCCTCGCCGCGGACCTCGGCATCCGCGCCCCGCTCTGGGTCAAGGACGACAGCGCCAACCCCACCCACTCGTTCAAGGACCGAGTCGTCTCGGTGGCCCTGACCGCGGCCCGCGGCCTCGGCTTCAGCCGGTTCGCCTGCGCCTCCACCGGCAACCTGGCCAACTCGGTCGCCGCGCACGCCGCGCGCGCCGGGGTCCCCTCCATCGTCTTCATCCCCGGCGACCTGGAGCAGGGCAAGGTCGTCACCACCGCCGTCTACGGCGGTGACCTGGTGGCGATCGACGGCTCCTACGACGACGTCAACCGGCTCTGCGGCGAGCTGGTGGAGACCGACGAGTTCGAGGACACCGCGTTCGTCAACGTCAACGTCCGGCCCTACTACGCCGAGGGTTCCAAGACCCTGGGGTACGAGGTCGCCGAGCAGCTCGGCTGGCGAATCCCCGAGCAGGTGGTCATCCCGATGGCCAGCGGCGAGCTGCTCACCAAGATTGACAAGGCGTTCAGCGAGCTGGTCGAGATCGGTCTGGTCGAGGCGCCGGCCAACGGGTGGCGGGTCTTCGGCGCGCAGTCGGCCGGCTGCAACCCGATCGCCACCGCGCTGCACGCCGGCACGGACGTGATCACCCCGGTCCGGCCGACCGGCATCGCGAAGTCGCTCAACATCGGCGACCCGGCCGCCGGCCTGTACGCGCTGGAGGCGGTGCGTCGTACCGGGGGCTGGATGGAGTACGTGGACGACGACGAGATCCGCGACGGCATCCGGCGGCTGGCCCGTACCACCGGGGTCTTCGCCGAGACGGCCGGCGGGGTGACCGTGGCCGTGTTGGCGAAGCTGGTGGCGAGCGGCCGACTCGACCCGGACGCCGAGACGGTCGTCTACAACACCGGTGAGGGGCTCAAGACCATCGACGCGGTGGCGGCCCAGGTCGGTCCGACGTACCGGATGAAGCCGTCGCTGCGGGCGGCCCGCGACGCCGGCCTGCTCGGCTGATCCACCCCGCCGGTCGGGTCGGCGGCGCCGCGTGAGGATTACTCACGTGCACCTGCACGTGCGCTCGACCCGACCGTCCGGAGGCGCGGCGCCGGATGCGGCCTGTAGCTGCGGTTTTGCCGCACGTGACGAAAACACCCGCGTGAAGGCTTGACGACCGCATCTGCAGGACGCAAGATGCTCCGTGCGGGAGGGCGCATCGCCGTAGACTTTTCAAGCTCTTACGTCCCAACGCCGGAGGCGTTGTGCGATCGTCCTCCCGACCAAACTTCCACCGGTCGGCCCTCGGATCGACACCGGTGCGGCACATGAATCAATTCCGATCGATCCACTGAGGAAACGCCGATATTCGGTCGCGTCCGGACGGTGCGCCGGGCACCCTCGGGGGATGGACATCGTGGTCACCCCGTTCGACGCCGCCGACGACGTCGCGATCGAGCGGGGGTACGAGATCCTCGCCGACGCCCGCGCGGCCGAGGCGCCGGACCTGCCGCGCTACTGCCGGCAGCGTTTCGTCGGCGGGTTCCGGCACCCGATGCCCGGCGAAGAGCAGCGACACGCGCTGGCCCACCTCGACGACGTCCCGGTCGGATACCTGACCGTCACGCTGCCCCAGTTGGAAAACCTGGAGAACGCGCAGCTCACCCTCGCGGTGCACCCCGGGTACGGGCGCCGCGGCGTCGGCCGGGCGCTCTACGGGTACGCGGTGCGACTGCTCCGCGACCTCGGCCGTAAACGGGTCGTCGCGGAGACCGTCAGCACGCTCGCCGACCCCGCCACCGGTACGGCCGCCGACCCGGCCTCCGGCGCCACCCCCGGGGACGCCTTCGCGCTCGCGATGGGCGGGCACTTCGCGCTCGCCGACGTACGCCGCCGGCTCGACGTGGCCGCGGTCGACTCGCCGGCGCTGGACCGGCTGCTGGATGCCGCCCGGCTGCGCGCGGCCGGCTACTCGGTGGTGCGCTGGCCCGACCGGACCCCGGAGGAGTACGTCGACGACGTCGCCTATCTGGACAGCCGGCTGGTCGGGGACGCACCGCTCGGCGACCTCACGTGGGATTCGCCGGTGCCCGACGTCGCCCGGCTGCGCGGGATCGAGGCGGGGCTGGAGGCCCGCGGCATGCGGTGGTACAACTGCGGCGTCCGGCACGACGCGACCGGCCGGCTGGTCGCCTGGACCATGATCGGGCTGGCCGCGAGCTGCGACTGGCACGCCTACCAGCAGATCACCCTCGTCGAGCCCCGGCACCGGGGCCACCGGCTGGGCACGATCATCAAGATCGAGAATCTGCGGTACGCCCTGGAGCGCGAGCCCGCCCTGCGGTTCATCGACACCTACAACGCGGCGTCGAACACCTACATGATCTCGATCAACGAGGCGATGGGCTTCCGCCCCGTCGCCGCACTGCACAGCTGGCAGGCGACCATCTGACCCGATGGCGCTGAGCTGGTGCATGATGGCGGGATGACCCCTACACCTGGGAGTCGGGCCGGCGCCGAAGCCACGAGCCAGCCCAGCCCGCATCCCCTCTTCGCCCGGCACGCCGACACCCTGGAGCGTGCGCTGACCGCGATCGCCGAGCGCGGCTACTGGTCGGCCTACCCCGAGTCGCCCAGCCCCCGCGTCTACGGCGAGACCGCCGCCGCCGAGGGTGAGGCCGCCTTCCGCTCGTACCTGGGTGGCAAGTTCCCGCTCGACCAGCCCGGCACCGTGGACTGGGTCGCCACCGAGGCGAGCCCGTTCGGCATCGACCTGGGCGTGCAGTACCCGCACACCGACGCGGAGGCGCTGCTCGCCACCGCCACCGCCGCCCTGCCCGGCTGGCGGGACGCCGGCCCGCAGACCCGGCTGGGGGTCTGCCTGGAGATCCTGGCCCGGCTGCACGCGCACATCTTCGAGCTGGCCAACGCGGTGCATGCCACCAGCGGCCAGGCCTTCGTGATGGCCTTCCAGGCCGGTGGCGCGCACGCGCTGGACCGGGCGCTGGAGGCGCTCGCCTACGCGTACCGGGAGATGACCCGGCACCCGGCGAGCGCGGCCTGGGAGAAGCCGGCCGGCAAGGGCGACCCGCTGCGGATGACCAAAACCTTCCACGTGGTGCCGCGCGGGGTGGCCCTGGTGGTCGGCTGCAACACCTTCCCGACCTGGAACTCCTACCCGGGCCTCTTCGCCTCGCTGGCCACCGGCAACCCGGTCGTGGTCAAGCCGCACCCCCGGGCCGTGCTGCCGCTGGCGATCACCGTCCGGTACGCCCGGGAGGTGCTCGCCGAGGCCGGCTTCGACCCGAACGTGATCATGCTCGCCGCCGAGGCGCCGGGCGAGGGGCTCGCCTCGACCCTGGCACTCCGGCCCGAGGTGCGGATCGTCGACTTCACCGGCTCCACCGAGTACGGCGACTGGCTCGAGACGAACGCCCGGCAGGCCGCGGTCTACACCGAGAAGGCCGGGGTCAACAGCATCGTGGTGGACTCCACCGACGACTTCGCCGGGATGTGCCGCAACATCGGCTTCTCACTGGTCCTCTACAGCGGACAGATGTGCACCACCCCGCAGAACATCCTGGTCCCCACCGGAGGCATCGAGACCGACCAGGGGCACAAGAGCTTCGACGAGGTGACCGCCGGAATCGCCGGCGCGGTCGGCAAGCTCACCGCCGACCCGGCCCGGGCCGTCGAACTGATCGGCGCGATCGTCAACGACGGGGTGCTGGCCCGGCTCGACGAGGCGGCGGAAGTCGGCGAGACGCTGCTGCCGTCCCGGACCGTCGAACACCCCGGCTACCCGGGCGCGGTGGTCCGTACCCCGCTGATCGCCCGGCTCGGCGCGGACGCCGTGCCGACGTACGGGCGGGAGTGGTTCGGGCCGATCTCCTTCGTGGTCGCGACCGACTCCACCGCACACAGCCTGGCGATCCTGCGCCAGACGGTGCGGGAGCGCGGCGCGCTGACCGCCTCGGTCTACGCCACCGACCCGGCCGTGCTGGACGCCGCCGAGACGGCGGCGATCGAGACCGGGGTGCACCTCTCCTGCAACCTCACCGGGGGCGTCTTCGTCAACCAGTCGGCCGCGTTCTCCGACTTCCACGGCAGCGGCGCCAACCCGGCCGCCAACGCCGCCCTGACCGACGGCGCGTACGTCGCCAACCGGTTCCGCGTGGTCCAGGCCCGCCGACACCACTGAGGGGTAAGGAAGGGCCCCTTCTTATCGCTTTTTGTATAGGAAGGGCCCCTTCCTAACCGCGTCGGCGCTCAGGCCGCCCGGCGCATCTGCAACTCGCGCAGGACCGGCACGGTCGGGTGCGCCACCCGTACCCCGGTGTCGACGAACCCCAGCCGCTCGTACGCCCGTACCGCGTGGTCGTTGCCGACGACGACCTCCAGCAGCAGTTCCGGTCGGCCGGCGGCCCGGGACCAGGCGGCGACCTCGGCGATCAGGGCAGCCAGCAGTCCGCTGCCGCGCCAGGCCGGTGTGATGTAGACGGTGGAGACGATGGTGAGGCCCGGCTGCCCGGGTGCCGCCTGCCCGCCGGCGTGCCCGACGAACCGGCCGTCGGCCTCGGCCACGAACTGGGCGGAGCGGTGGCCCGTCGAGGTGCCGGCGATCCGGGCGGCGAAGTCGGCGTGCGGCCGGGCGGCCGCGTCGGCGAGCGTCTGCAGGAAGGCCAGCGGTGAGTCGGCGAGCATCTCCAGCCGCAGCGCCCGCCACCGGCCCACGTCGGTCGGCCGGACCCGGCGTACCGGCGGCGGTCCGGCGGCCGAGCGACCGGCGACCGCCGGTACGGGGCTGGCGGGGGCGTCCGGGGCCGGGGCCGTCTCCGGGCCGGCGGTGGTGTTCGGGGCGGGTACCGGCACGTCGGCAATGGTCGCACGGCGTGCTCGGCTCCGCGCCGTCGGCTACCGACGCACTCGCCGCCCGGCAAGACCGGTCGTGAGCTGTGCAGCGACACCGGCCAATGGGAAATAGCGGCGGAGAACCGTGCGGTTCTGAGCCTGCTGCCCGTTTTGGAGTAGTGCGTTGGCGACAGACCTGGTGTACGGTGCGGTTTCGGCCGCTCGATTCGGTGGACCTTCCGGAACCCGGCTCGGCGGCCCCGGCAGGCGTACGCGTCGACGCCGGGGGAGTCGTCAACCCCGGCGCGACCGAAGTAAGGAAGTGCACCGTGGCGCAGGGCACCGTGAAGTGGTTCAACAGCGAAAAGGGCTACGGCTTCATCGCGGTCGACGGTGGACAGGACGTGTTCGTCCACTTCTCCGCGATCGAGATGGATGGCTACAAGGCACTCGACGACGGTCAGCGCGTCGAGTTCGAAATCGCGCAGGGCCAGAAGGGTCCGCAGGCGGAGAAGGTCCGCCTCATCGCGTGAGGCCGCCGAAATAGCGGCCTACCCCCTTCGGCACTTCGACACCCGGCGATCCGGTTTCCTATCCGGTCCGGGGCGCATTCTCCAGCCGTAGCGTGCCCGCCGCCCCGTCGCCGCTCGGTCCGGCTGCCGACCCTGTTCGGCCGCCGACCCTGTTCGGCCCTGCCGACCGGTCCGCCACCGGCTCCGGCTGGTTCCTCGCGGGTGTCCGAGGCCTTCCGCGCGGGCGCCGGTCGGGCCCGGCCGGGGTTGATCCGTGGGTTCCGGCCGGGCCGATCCGTGGGCCCTGGCCGGGCCGATCCGTGGGGCTCCGGCCGGTCCGATCCGTGGGCCCTGGCCGGGCCGATCCGTGGGGCTCCAGCCGGGTTGACCCGCGGCCCGCTGAGGACGGGCGGCGATCCCCGGGTCGCCGTCCCCGAGCCGGCTGGCGCCGGGCGGCCCTTCCTCGCCGGCTGCGCCGTTCCACGTGCCGCTGGCCCGACGCCGTTCCTCGCAGGCTGCGTCGCTCCACGTGCCGCTGGCGCCGTCGCACCGTCATCGCCGTCGTGCCGTCATCCCCGTCGCGCGGGACGCGCCGGACGCGACTGAGGCGCCCGGCGCGCCGGGCGCCTTCCCTCGGCGCGGGCGCCGGACTTCGCATTCCGGCCGGTCGTTCCCCGGGGCGGGCCGGTGGCTGGATCCGCGCAGATCACCTGGCCCGGGTCCGTCTGGTCGCCCGTCATCCACCTCGCCGGGTCGCGCCTACTCGCTTGCACTCGGCAGGTGAGAGTGCTAAACAAGTGATTGGCACTCGCGCGCCGCGAGTGCCAGAAGGTCGGGGCGGTAGGGCCACGGTCGCGAGTCCGCGGGAGGGGCTTGCGGCACATGGCCGGTCGTCGCGGGCTATCCGGCCCGGCCGGCGAACGTCACCGTCGCCCAGCGCGTCGGAGTCGATCAGGCGCACAGGCGCCCTCGACGCCGCGAGCTGACGCAGCGGTGACGTCCGAAGGTGCGTAATCAGGCGGCACGTCGGGGTCGACGAGACTCCGGTGGCCGTGAGTGTCCAGGAGGACAACGCCGTATGGCCAAGATGATCGCGTTCGACGAAGAGGCGCGCCGTGGCCTCGAGCGGGGTATGAACACCCTCGCCGACGCCGTGAAGGTGACGCTCGGCCCCAAGGGCCGCAACGTCGTGCTCGAGAAGAAGTGGGGCGCTCCCACCATCACCAACGATGGTGTGAGCATCGCCAAGGAGATCGAGCTCGAGGACCCGTACGAGAAGATCGGCGCGGAGCTGGTCAAGGAGGTCGCCAAGAAGACCGACGACGTTGCCGGTGACGGCACGACGACGGCGACCGTCCTGGCCCAGGCGCTGGTCCGCGAGGGCCTGCGCAATGTCGCGGCCGGCGCGAACCCGATGGCCCTGAAGCGGGGCATCGAGGCCGCGGTCACGAGCGTCTCGGAGGAGCTGAGCAAGCTCGCCAAGGACGTCGAGACCAAGGAGCAGATCGCCTCCACCGCCTCCATCTCCGCTGGTGACAGCAGCGTCGGCGAGATCATCGCCGAGGCGATGGACAAGGTCGGCAAGGAAGGCGTCATCACCGTCGAGGAGAGCAACACCTTCGGGCTGGAGCTGGAGCTCACCGAGGGCATGCGCTTCGACAAGGGTTACATCTCGGGGTACTTCATGACCGACCCCGACCGGATGGAGGCCGTCCTCGACGACCCCTACATCCTGATCGTCAACAACAAGATCGCCTCGGTCAAGGATCTGCTGCCGATCCTCGAGAAGGTCATGCAGTCGGGCAAGCCGCTGGCCATCATCGCCGAGGACGTCGAGGGCGAGGCCCTGGCGACCCTGGTGGTCAACAAGGTCCGGGGCACCTTCAAGTCCGTCGCCGTCAAGGCGCCGGGCTTCGGTGACCGTCGCAAGGCCATGCTGGGCGACATCGCCATCCTCACCGGTGGCCAGCCGATCAGCGAGGAGGTCGGCCTCAAGCTCGACGCCGTCGGCCTCGACATGCTGGGCCGCGCCCGCAAGGTCGTGGTGACCAAGGACGAGACCACCATCGTCGACGGTGCCGGCGACGCCGAGCAGATCCAGGGCCGGGTCAACCAGATCCGGGCCGAGATCGAGCGGAGCGACTCCGACTACGACCGCGAGAAGCTGCAGGAGCGGCTGGCCAAGCTGGCCGGTGGCGTTGCGGTGATCAAGGTCGGCGCGGCCACCGAGGTCGAGCTGAAGGAGCGCAAGCACCGCATCGAGGACGCGGTCCGCAACGCGAAGGCCGCCGTCGAAGAGGGCATCGTCCCCGGTGGTGGCGTCGCGCTGGTGCAGGCCGGCAAGACCGCCTTCGACAAGCTGGACCTCGCGGGTGACGAGGCGACCGGTGCGAACATCGTCAAGGTCGCGCTGGACGCCCCGCTGCGGCAGATCGCCGTCAACGCCGGCCTTGAGGGTGGCGTCGTGGTCGAGAAGGTACGCAACCTCGACCCCGGGCACGGCCTCAACGCCGCGAACGGCGAGTACGTCGACCTGCTCGCGGCCGGCATCATCGACCCGGCCAAGGTGACCCGGTCGGCGCTGCAGAACGCCGCGTCGATCGCCGCGCTGTTCCTGACCACCGAGGCTGTGGTGGCGGACAAGCCGGAGAAGAACCCGGCCCCGGCGGCTGCGCCGGGCGGCGGGGACATGGACTTCTGAGTCCAGGCTCCACGTAGCGAGGGGTGGGCCGCGCGAGCGGTCCGCCCCTCGTCGCTGTCTGTCCGATGGCCGGGCCGGCCACCCGATCCAGCGGCCGACAGATCCGGCAGCGTCGACCGGGCCGGCAGGTCCGGCAGCGTGGACCGGGACTGACGCCCGGCAATGTCGACCCGGCCGACAGGTCCGGCAATGTCGACCCGACCGACAGGCGGCAGCGTCGACGCCGACCGGGGTCAGGTCGGCAGGCGCCGCTGGTTGCGTCGCTTCTCGAACGGCGTGAAGGGTTTCCTGATCTGGACCGGCGCGTCGACCATCTCCACGGGTTCGAGCGGAGTCTCGGCGACGCCCTCCATCTCGGCCCGTTGTACGGCGTCGCCGAAGTCGAGCCGGCTCACCGGCGTCTCCGCGGGCACCTTTGTGACCCGGGTCAACGCGACCGGCTGGAGATCGTCAATTGGTTCGTCGTCCTTCGCCATGACTTCCTCCTCACCTGACAACGGTAGGAGCACGGCGGACGACGTACCGGAGAATGGCGCTATATGGGTATTGCTCCCGTTCTCTGGTCTTTGCGGGCCGTTCGGGAGTTTCAGCTCGTCCCGGCCGCCGGCGTGAGCCGCTTGCGGTAGAGGAAGAAGACCCGCTCGATCCACGCCCCGGCGCTCGCCGCGTAGAACGGTACGGGCCCGACCCAGCCGATCTGCGCCCGAGAATGCCCGGCCGCCCACTGGTCGCGCAGGCAGCGGCGCAGCAGCACGCCGCCGATCCCGAGCCCCTGCGCGGCGGAGGCGGTGCCCATCGGCCCGAACCAGCTCGGCCGGGAGGAGCCGTACGCGGCGAAACCCAGGATCTCGTCCCCGCCCCCGGCAGCGGTACGGACGGCGAGATGGCAGCCGGCGTCCGGGCGGCCGATCGAGTGCGCCACCTCGGCGTCCCAACTGCCGCCGAAGTTGTCCCGGGCGAACTCGACCAGCGCCGGAAGGTCCCCCGGCACCGCCCGGCGTACCGTCACGCCCTCGCCGGCCAGCCGCGCCTCGCCGGCCCCGGTGCCCCGCAACGCCGGGGAGGACTCGTCGGAGAGGTCCGCGGTCATGTTCCAGGCGGTGCCGTCCGGCGTGTAGCCCAGGGCGAGCGCGGTGCAGATCGCCGGGGTGTACCGCACGTCGATGCCCGGCCACGCGTAGTGCGGGGCGTTGCCGGCCAGCAGCACCTGGCTCGCCCCGACACCGGCGAGCGCGCCCTCGGCGGCCAGCAGCAGGGCCCGGCCGACGCCCCGGCGGCGCAGCTCGGGGCGGACCGCGAGCAGGTCGACATGGCCGGTGCCCGGGTCGCGGCGGGCGATCGAACCGAGGACCACGCCGGCGAGCGCGTCGCCGGAGCGGGCGACCAACCCGACGGTACGGCGGCGCTCGGCCGAACCGGGCAGTGGGCGGTCGTCGCGCAACCGGGCCACGATCGCCGCCGCCTCGGTGGCGTCCTCGGGCAGGTCCAGGGACTCCTGGCAGAGCAGCACGACGGCGGGGAGCAGGTCGTCGGTCAGCTCGACGAGGGAGAACTCGGCGTCCACCAGGGGGACCCTAGATCATCGTGCGCGACTCCGCGCGGTCGGCCGTCGCCCTCGCCCGGCGTCGCGTCCGTCGCCGGCTCGATGCCCAACCCCGCTGCCGGCTCAACGCCGCTCCACCGCCTGGGCGGCCCGGACCGCCGCGTACGCGTCGACCAGCCCCGCACCGGTCACGTGGGCGTCCGAACCGCAGGTGTCGTCCGGATCGCGGGACGCCTCGGCGGGCGTCGCGGTCTCCCGCAGGATCCGGCTGGTGGTCGACACGTCCCCGATCAGCGCCGGGTTGGCCGACCACATCAGCGCCACCACCCCGGCCACGTGCGGAGCCGCCATCGACGTGCCGGCCGTCGCCCGGTAGCCGCCGCCCGGCACGGCGGAGAGCACGTCGGCGCCCGGTGCCACCACGTCCGGCTTCGCCGCACCGCCGGCCGCCGGTCCCCGGCTGGAGAAGGTGGTCACCCGCCGGTCCCGGTCCACCGCCCCCACCGTGAACACCTCGGCGTACGGCGCGGGCGGATCGTCGATCGACCCGCAGTACGGCCCGGTGTTGCCGGCGGCGGCCACGAAGTAGATGCCGGCGGCGGCGAGCGCGGCGGTGGCCGGGCGGAGGGTCTCCGTCGCGCAGCCCTCGACCGGCGGGCAGCCCCACGAGTTGGTCAGCACCTGCGGCGCCCGCTCGGGCCGGCCGTCGACGAGCGGGTCGGCGCCCGCCGGGAACGGCGCGAGCATGAACTGGAGGCAGTCCAGGTAGCGGGCCGGGCTGCCCAGGTTGCGGTCGAGGTTCACGCAACCGACCCAGCGCGCCCCCGGAGCCACCCCGACGTTCCGGGCGCCGACCGCCGTACCGAGCGTGTGGGTGCCGTGGCCGTTCTGGTCGGTCGGGGCGCCGGAGCCGTTCCACGGGTCGTACCAGGAGTCGTCGCCGCCCCGGAAGCCGCCGGCGAGCGCCGGGTGTGCACCGTCCACGCCGGAGTCCGAACCGCCGACCACGATCCCCGCACCGTCGGTGCCGAGCTGCGACCAGACCCGGTCCGCGCCGATCAGGCGCAGGTTCCAGGTGGGCGCCGTGGGCGCGGCCACCGCACCCCGCATCGGCGTACGGCCGGCCGGCAGCGGACGCAGCCGCTGGCTGACCAGCACCTCGGCGACGTCGTCACGGCCGGACAGCCAGGCCCGCACCGCCGGGCCGCCGTCGACCTCCACGGCGTTGACCAGGTAGTACGGCGTGTGGTCGAGGTGCAGCCGGTCCAGTTGACGGCGCAGGTCGGCCTGCGAGCGCCGGGCGGTCTCGACCAGCCGGCGGTACACCTCGCGGCCCCGGGCCTCCCGTCCGGCGGCACCGGACGGGCCGGCCGGCACCCCGGACAGGTCCGCCTGCTCCTTCAACACCACGAAGAGCCGGTCGCCGTGCCAGCCCGGCGCGCCGGGCCCGGCGTACACCACGGCGGCGGCGAGCAGGAGCACGGCGGCAACGGCGGCGGCGACCGGGCGGCGGGGGAAGCGCGCGCCGGAGCGGCCCAGGCCGACGCCGTACCCGATGCCGAGCAGCACCGCGACGGCGAGCGAGGCGCCGGCGGCGACGGCCGTCCAGGTCGGCACGTCCCGGGCCGGGACGAGCAGCAGCGTGACCTCGTCCGGGTCGACGAAGAGCAGCGGCCCGGCGGCGGCGATGCCGACCAGCCAGCCGACCACCCCGCTGCCCGCCCCGCCGTCCCGGGCTCCGCCCGCCAGGCCGGCGGCGGCCCGGGACACCGGCCGGAGCCCGGCGAGGGCGAAGCCGGCCGGCGGCAGCACCAGCAGGGCGGCGAGCGGTACGCCGGACTGGCCGGTCCCGGCCGCGACGAGGGCCAGCGCCACCCCGGCCACCAGGCCGCCGACCAGCACCAGCCGGGGACCGCCACCCGGCCGGCCCGCAGCGGTGCCGGCGCCGGTGCCGGCACCGGCGCCGGTCGCGCCCGAGGGGTCCGGCCGGCTCGCACCGCAGCGGTCGTAGGCGGCCCAGAAGTCGCTGTCGAGGATGGTCGCGGCCAGCCAGCCGATCGCGGCGGCGGCGGACAGCCCGGCCGCCGTCTCCAGTACACCGCCGAGCGCGCCCACCCAGAGCCAGGGCAGCAGCAGCGCCAGCCCGGCCGCCACCGCCAGCCCGAGCGCGGCCGGGTCGGTACCGGCCCGGCCCGGCGCGCCGGTCCGGTCTTTTCCCGCGTCATCCCCTCCGGCGCGGCCCGGACCCGGGCGGTGGCCGGCCCCGGCCCGCTCCCGGTGGGGGCCGAACCGGCGGACCAGCACCGCCGCCAGGGCGGCCGTGGCGGCCAGGGCGGCCAGGTAGCCCTCGTGCGCCGGCAGCGGGATCGCCCGGAGCAGACCGAGCGCACCCAGGGCGAGCGCGCCGAGCAGCCAGGCGCGACCCGCCGCGCGGACCGCCGGGGACCGGGGCAGCCAGCAGAGCAGCGCGGCGGGCGGCGCCACCAGCAGCGTGGTACCGGCAGCCGCGAGCGGCCCGGCCCAGGCCGGCTGGTCCAGCCCGCTGATCAGCAGGAACTGTCCGACGAGCCAGCCGCTGCCCTGGCCGCCCACGGTGACCACCACGGCCCACCCGCCGAGGAACGCGGCGGCGAGCACCGGCCACGGATTGCCCGGGACGCCGGGAGGCCGGCCCCCGGGCGCCACGACGGCGGGCGGCGGAAACCGTTCACCGGGCGGTGGTGGGGGACCAGCCTGCATGGGTGCAGATTACGATCTGCGCGCCACGGGCCCGCCCCGGCGGTACGGGCCGGTGTGGTGTGCCGGCGGGCGGGCTCGGCGGGCGGCGGTACCGTGGACAGGTGCGTGACCCCAACGTTTCCCGGAACACCGCGAGCCGGCTCTCGCCGTCCCGCCGCAGCGCCGACCTGCGCCGGCTGCGGAGTGAGCGGTTCGACGTACTCGTCATCGGTGGTGGGGTGACCGGAGCGGGCGCCGCCCTCGACGCCGCCTCCCGGGGTCTCAAGGTGGCCCTGGTCGAGGCCCGCGACTACGCGGCCGGCACCTCCAGCCGGTCCAGCAAGCTGATCCACGGCGGCCTGCGCTACCTGGAGCAGTTGGAGCTGGGCCTGGTGCACGAGGCGCTGACCGAACGGGGCCTGCTGGCCACCCGGCTCGCCCCGCACCTGGTGCGTCCGGTACCGATCCTGGTCCCGCTGCCGGCCGGCGGCGGTCGCACCGGCCTGCCCGGCCGGGCCTGGCGACGGACCTACTACGGCACCGGCGTCGCCGCGTACGATGTCTTCGCCGGCATGCTCGGCGGCGGGCGCGGCATGCCGCTGCACCGCCACCTGACCCGCGAGGGCGCCCGCCGGACCTTTCCCAGCCTGCGCGCCGACGCGATCGCCGGCGCGATCCGCTACTACGACGGGCAGGTCGACGACGCCCGGCTGGTGGTCACGCTGGCCCGGACCGCGGCCAGCCTCGGCGCGGCGGTGGTGACCAGCGCCCGCGTGGTGGGGCTGACCCGGCAGGCCCGCGAGGTGACCGGGGTACGGGTCCGGGACATGGAGGCGCCGCCCGGTTCACCGGACGCGGAGTTCGAGGTGCGGGCCCGTACGGTCATCGCCGCCACCGGAGTGTGGAGCGACGACATGTCCGAGCTGCTGGGCGACGTCGGGGTACGGCGCGGACTGCGGGTGCGCGCCTCCAAGGGGGTGCACCTGGTGGTGCCCCGCTCGGCGATCACCGGCGAGGCCGGGCTGATCCTGCGTACCCCCACCTCGGTGCTCTTCGTGATCCCCTGGGGCGGGCACTGGATCATCGGCACCACCGACACCGACTGGCGGCTCGACCGGGCCCACCCGGCCGCCTCGGCCCGGGACATCGACTACCTGCTCGACCAGGTCAACACCGTGCTGGACCGGCCGCTGACCACCGCCGACATCGAGGGCGTCTACGCGGGGCTGCGGCCGTTGCTCGGCGGCGAGGCGGACTCGACCTCGAAGCTCTCCCGGGAGCACGCGGTCTACGAGCCGATGCTCGGGCTGCTGCTGGTCGCCGGGGGCAAGTACACCACCTACCGGGTGATGGCCGCCGACGTGGTCGACCGGGCGGCCCGCCGGCTCGGTGGGGCACGCCCGTCGCGCACCGCCGACCTGCCGCTGCTCGGCGCCGACGGCTACGCCGCGCTGTGGCGGGACCGCGCCGACCTGGCCCGCCGGCACGGCGTACCGGCCGGGGTGGTGGAGCACCTGCTGGAGCGGTACGGCAACCTCGCCGCCGAGCTGCTCGCCATGGTCGACGCGGATCCGCTGCTCGGCTCGCCGATCGTCGGGGCACCGGAATACCTGGCCGCCGAGGTGGCGTACGCGGCCGGCGCCGAGGGGGCGCTGCACCTGGACGACGTGCTGACCCGGCGTACCCGGATCTCCTTCGAGACGGTGCACCGCGGCGCCGAGTCGGCCGAACACGCCGCCGAGGTGATGGGCCGGGTGCTGGGCTGGAACGCCGCGGTGCGGGCCCGGGAGGTCGAGCACTACCTGGCCCGGGTCGAGGCGGAGCGGCAGTCGCAGCGGATGCCGGACGACGCCACCGCGGACGCGGCCCGGCTGGGCGCCCCGGACGTGCGCGGTTTCGCCGCCGACCGGAGCGCCGGCGCCGGCCTCGGTGGGGTGGAACTGCCGGGCTGACCCGCCCGCCCGCGCGAGCCGGGCCGGCGGGGTGGTCAGAGCACCTTGCCGGGGTTGAGCAGGCCGGCCGGGTCGAGAGCGTCCTTGATCGCTTGGTGCACCCGTACCCCGACCGGGCCGATCTCCCGGGCCAGCCAGTCCCGCTTCAGCAGGCCGATGCCGTGTTCGCCGCTGCAGGTGCCGCCGAGCGAGAGCCCGAGCTCCATGATCGCGTCGAACGCCCGCCGGCCGCGCTCCAGGCTGGCCGGGTCGGCCCGGTCCACCACGATGTTCGGGTGCATGTTGCCGTCACCGGCGTGCCCGACCACGCCGATCGGTACGTCGTACTCGACGGCGATCCGGGCCGTGCCGTCCAGCAGCGCGGCGAGCGCGTCCCGGGGTACCGCCACGTCGTCGATGACCAGGCCGCCGTTGCCGCCGGGGTACGCCTGCGCGGCGAAGCGTTCCATCGCCGGGTGGGCCAGCCGGCGGGCCTGGAGCAGCGCCGCCGCCTCCACCGCGTCGGTGGCCGCGTAGACCTCGTCGGCACCGCTGGCCGTGCAGACCTCGGCCAGCCGGGCGAGGTCGGCGGCGGCCCGGGGACCGGTGTCGGCGGCGGCCAGCAGCAGCGCCTCGGCGTCGGTACGCAGCCCCATCGGCTGGTACGCCTCGATCGCGGCCAGGTGTGTCCGGTCCAGCAGCTCCAGCAGGCTCGGGGTGAGCCCGCCGGCCGAGATCTCCGCCACCGCCCGGCCGGCCGCGGCGGTGGAGGGGAAGACCGCGACCAGGGTCAGCGACTCCTCCGCCGCCGGGCGCAGCGCGACGGTGATCTCGGTGATCACGCCGAGCGTCCCCTCCGAGCCGACGAAGAGCCGGGTGAGGTCGTAACCGGCCACGCCCTTCGCGGTACGCCGCCCGGTGCGCAGCACCTCGCCGGTGCCGAGGACCACCTCCAGGCCGAGGACGTACTCGGTGGTCACCCCGTACTTGACGCAGCACATGCCACCGGCGTTCGTCGCCACGTTGCCGCCGATGGTGGAGGACTCCCAGGAGCCGGGGTCGGGCGGGTAGCGCAGCCCGTGCTTGGCGACGGCGCCGGCCAGGGCGGCGTTGACCACGCCGGGCCGCACCACCGCGATCCGGTTGACCGGGTCGACCTCCAGGATCTCGTTCATCGCCACCATGGAGAGCACGACGGCGCCGTCGACCGCGTTCGCCGCCCCGGCCAGGCCGGTCCGGGCGCCCTGCGGCACCACCGGTACCCGGTGCCGCGCCGCCACCTCGATCACCGTGACCACGTCGGCGGTGCTCCGCGGCCGGACCACCACCGCCGGCGTACCGGCGGCGCAGAGGTCGGCCTCGTCGCGCCGGTGGCCCTCCAGCAGATCGGGATCGGTGAGTACGGCGGCGTCGCCGAGCGCGGCCCGCAGGTCGTCGAGAAGATCCGGCATGGTTGGCAGGCTAGCCGCCGGAGGTCCGGCCGACCATGGGGCCGATCGCCGGTGCCGGGCGGCGCACGCCGGCTGGACCGAGTCGTCGGGATTGTCCGACGCCGCCCCCGCTGCGGGTTCGTCCCGCCCCTGCGCGGGTAGTCCCCGGCATGCGCTCTGTCCGGGACTTCACGGCGCTGCGGCGTCGTGACCTCGACCGGCGGCGCATCGCCGAGACGCTGGAGGGTGCCCGGAAGCGGTCCCGGGCCACCCTGCGGGACCGGTGGCACGCGGTGCGGTTCAACCTGGTGCTGGCGCTGCAGGCGGCGATCGCCGCCTCGCTGGCCTGGGTCGCCTCGCACGAACTGCTCGGCAATCCCGAGCCGGTCTTCGCGCCGATCTCGGCGATCGGCACGCTCGCCTCCTCGGTCGGCCAGCGGCTGCGCCGGACCGTCGAGCTGATCATCGGGGTGGCCGTCGGGATCGGCCTCGGTGACGCCCTGGTGGTCGCGGGCGGCAGCGGGCCCTGGCAGCTCGGCGTGATCGTCTTCCTCTCCATCGTGGTGACGATCTTCCTCGGCGGCGGGCCGGCGGTGGTCACCCAGGCGGCGGCCACCGCCGTACTGATCGTGGCGCTGGCGCCGCAGATGACGAACCTGGAGTCGCCCCGGGTGATCGACGCGCTCATCGGCGGCCTCGCCGGTCTCGTGGTGATCACCCTGCTGCTGCCGCTGAACCCGCTGCGCGTGGTGGACCGGGCGGCCCGGCCGGCGCTCGGCCGGCTCGCCGAGGAACTGTCCGAGACCGGGAAGGCGCTCAGGGACCGGGACGCCAGCCGCGCGCAGGCGGCGCTGGACCGGTTGAACGTGGTGGAGCGGCACCTGGAGGGCCTGGAGGAGGCGCTGGAGGGCGGCCGGGAGACCGCCAACCTCTCGCCCGCCCGCTGGCACCGCCGGGGGGCGCTGGCCCAGTACGTGGAGAGCGCCCGGTACATCAACCACGCCGTACACAACAGCGGGACGCTGATCCGGCGGGCGGTCACGGCGCTGGAGGACGACGAACCGATCCCGGAGACGATGCCGACCGCGGTCGACTTCCTGGCCGAGTCGGTGCGGCTGCTCCGCAAGGACCTCGGCGTCGGTGTCGCGCCGGAGGCCGCCCGGGAACAGGCGCTACAGGCGGTCAGCGAGGCTGGCCGGGCGTACGCCGACGGGGTGGGCTTCTCCGGCAGCGTGGTGATCGCGCAGGTCCGGACCACCGGTAGCGACCTGCTGCGGGCCACCGGCATCGAACGGACCGAGGCGAACCGCCTGGTCCGCAAGGCGGTCGGCAGCCACGCCGGGCCGGCCGCCG
This sequence comes from Plantactinospora sp. CA-290183, assembly GCF_050936375.1. Taxonomy (NCBI): domain Bacteria; kingdom Bacillati; phylum Actinomycetota; class Actinomycetes; order Micromonosporales; family Micromonosporaceae; genus Plantactinospora; species Plantactinospora sp. CA-290183. The sequence continues at coordinate 196,120 of NZ_JBNJMX010000003.1, forward strand.
CGCCGGCCGCCGACGCCGGGGCGCCGCCGCCGACGGCCGCTCCCCGGCACCCGCCGGCCGCCGGGCCGAAGGACGCGCCGGCCGCGCCCACGAACCCGCCCGCCGCCGGGCCGACGAACCCCTGACGCGCCGGTCGCGCTCACGAACCCGCCGGCCGCCGGGCCGACGACCGTGCCGGCCGCCGGCTGGGCAGGCGTGCTCAGCCGAGCCCGGCCAGGGCGGTCAGCAGCCGGTCCACGTCGTCCCGGGTACTGCCCAGCCCGATGCTGGCGCGCAGCGCGGTCGGTGGCAGATCGCTCCGCCCGGCCCGGGTGGCCGCCTCGGTGAGCAGCCGCCGGGTCAGCGGGTGCGCGCAGAAGAGGCCGTCCCGCAGCCCGATGCCGTGCTCCCGGCCCAGTTCCTCGGCGACCCGCGTCGAGTCGCGGCCGGCGACCACGAACGACACGATGCCCACCCGGGGAGCGGCCGCGTCGAAGGTGCGCAGCTCCAGCACCTCCGGCAGCGCGGCCAGCCCCGAGCGCAGCCGGGCCAGCAGGGCCTGCTCCCGGGCGTGCAGCGCGGTCCGGTCCGCCGACTCCAGGGCCGCGCAGACCGCCGCCAGCGCCACCGCGCCGAGCAGGTTCGGGGTACCCGCCTCGTGCCGGGCCGGCCCGCGCGCCCACCGTACGTCGTGGGTGGCCGCCCCGACGGCGGTGGTCGCCCCGCCCCCGGCCAGGTACGGCGGGGCCGCGTCCAGCCAGTCGGCCCGCCCGGCGAGCACCCCGGCGCCGAACGGCGCGTAGAGCTTGTGTCCGGAGATCGCCACGTAGTCCACGGCCAGGGCGGCGATGTCCAGCGGAACGTGCGGCGCCAGCTGGGCGGCGTCCACCGCGATCCGCGCGCCGTGCCGGTGCGCCACCAGTGCCAGCTCGGCCACCGGCCAGCACTCCCCGGTGACGTTGCTGGCCCCGGTCACCGCGACCAGGACCGGCGCCGCACCGTCCGTGTCACGGCGCAGTTCGCCCAGGGCGGCGTCGAGGGCGCGCAGCGCCGCGCCCGCGGAGCGGGGCACCGGGAGCCGTACCGTGCCGCCGCGCCAGGGCAGCAGGTTGGCGTGGTGCTCCCCGGCGAAGGTCACCACCGTGGTGCCGGCGGGCAGGGCCCGGGCCAGCAGGTTGAGCGCGTCGGTGGTGTTCCGGGTGAAGATCACGTGGTCGTCGCCCCGGGCACCCAGGAAGTCACCCACGGTCTGCCGGGCGCGCTCGTAGGCCAGGGTGCTCCGCCGGGACGCCGCTCCGGCACCCCGGTGCACACTGCCGTACCAGGGCAGCAGCTCGGCCACCGCGTCGGCCGCGACCCGCGCGCACGGCGCGGTCGCGGCGTAGTCGAGGTTGACCTGACCCGGTACGCCGAGCACGCCGAGCGGCCCGGGACCAGCGTCGGCGGCCTCGGCCGGCCGGGCGGGGTCCGGTTCCGTGGCGGACCGGAGCGCGGGAACGAGAGTGGTGGTCATGGAGGCACCTCCGAGGGTCCAGGGACCCCGGGGCGGCATGGAACGGGGTCCGCGCTTGCCCGGCACGACATGAACCGGACCCGGTCATCACCCGGGGCACCCCACCGCGAACCTCGACGAGGGTTGCCGGCCAGCAAGCCGGGGCTTGGACGCTGGCACTCGTGACCTGGAAGCGAGCATAACCGGCCCGGATCTGCTCCGACCAGCGGTGTCCCGGGTGGCTACGCTGACCGCATGCCCGAGACCCCGAGCGGTGCCGCGCCGCACCCGTCGTCGTCGCCGGTACCGCCGCCTGGGCCGCCACCGGCGTACGGGCCGCCCTCGTACGGGCCGCCGCCGCTGTCGGCCGGGGTGCCGTCGCACGTCGGGCTGCCGGTGTCGGCCAGCATGCCGCGCTCGGGGCTGGGCTGGCAGCGCATCCTGGTGATGGCCGGCGCCATCCTGCTGATCGCCGGCAGCGCGGTGGCGATGCTGCTCACCCTCGGCAGCCGGTTGGGCGTCGAGGCCCTGGTGATCGGACTGGTGGCGGCGATCCTGCCGGTCCCCGTCCTGGTCGCCTGCTTCCTCTGGCTGGACCGGTACGAGCCGGAGCCGATGAAGTACCTGCTCTTCTGTTTCGCCTGGGGGGCGGCGGTCTCCACCTACGCCTCGCTCAACGTGAACACCTGGGCGGCCGGTCTGTTCCAGTCCGCCGGTCTCTCCGACTCGCTCGTCGCGGTGCTGGTGGCGCCGTTCATCGAGGAGTTGACCAAGACGCTGGGGCCGATCCTGCTGCTGGTGTTCCGGCGCCGGGAGTGGTCCGGGATCACCGACGGCATCGTCTACTGCGGACTGTCGGCCGTCGGCTTCGCCATGGTGGAGAACATCCTCTACCTCGGCGGTCTCGCCTACGGCCAGGGCGTCGACGAGTACGGGCCGGCCACCGGGGCGCAGAACCTCTTCGGGCTCTTCATCGTGCGGGTCCTGCTCACCGGCTTCGCCCATCCGCTCTTCACCTCGATGGCCGGCGTCGGGCTGGGCGTCGCGGCCCGCTCGGCCGACCTGCGGGTACGGATCTTCGCTCCCCTGGCCGGCCTGCTGCTGGCGATGATGCTGCACGGCACCTGGAACCTGATGCCGACGCTGGCGCAGCAGACCGGGCAGCCGCTGATCCTGCTCTACGGCTACATCGGCCTGATGGTGCCGATCTTCCTCGGCATGGTCGGCCTGGCCATCTGGCTGCGCGGCTGGGAGGGCCGGCTGACCGAGCGCCGGCTGCCCGACTACGTACGGGCCGGTTGGTTCACCCCGCCCGAGGTCGCCGCGCTGACCAGCCTCGGCCGGCGGCACGCGGCCCGGCAGTGGGCCCGCCGGGTGGCCGGGCCGGAGGGGCTCAAGGCGATGCGGGGCTTCCAGTTCGCCGCGACCCGGTTGGCGCTGCTGCGCGACGGGATGCTGCGCGGGCTCGACAGTCGGCCGGCCGACCTGGCCCGCGCGGCCGGTGACGAGCGGCGGCTGCTCGACGCGATCCAGTCGTTCCGGGGGGCCTTCGTCGGCCGCGACCCGCAGGCCCCGGTCGGGGTGTGGGACGGTGCCCGATACCACCTGAACTTCCCGGACGGGGTGCGCCGGACCGTCGAGGCGCCGGAGGAGCCGGTGGTGCCGATTCCGGTCGTCCTCGTGCCGGCCGGCGCGCCGGCACCGACCGGTTACCCCGGCCCAGCCCCGCGCCCCGGCTATCCGCCCCCGCCGCCCGGTGGCGGCTACGGCCCTCCGCCGCCCGGTGGCGGCTACGGCCCTCCGCCATCCGCTGGTTACGGTCCGCCACCTGGTGGTTATGGCCCGGCGGCATCCGGCGGCTACGGGCCCCCGCCCGGTGGCCACGTCCCGCCACCGACCGGCTACGGCCCGCCGCCCGGTGCCGGCTACGGACCCCCGCCGGGGCGCTGACCAGCGCCGACGACGGCGTGGAGATTCGGCCCGAAGTGGCCGTGCCCAGTCCGGCGGGAAGTGGCGTGCTCAGATCCGGCCCGGAGCGGCGGTGCTCAGAGGTACAGCCCGGTGGAGTCGGTCTCCACCCGCTGGGCGGCCACGGCGTGCACGTCGCGCTCGCGTAGCAGGACGTACTCCCGGCCGTGGAGTTCGACCTCGGACCGGTCGTCCGGGTCGAAGAGCACCCGGTCGCCGGAGACGATGGCGCGGACGTTCGGACCGACGCCGACCGCGGTCGCCCAGGCGAGGCGCCGTCCCATCGAGGCGGTCGCCGGGATGACGATGCCGGCGGTCGAGCGGCGTTCGCCCTCGCTTCCCTCCGTGCGGACCAGCACCCGGTCGTGCAGCAGGCGGATGGGCAGGCCGTTGTCGGTGTTCGGGTCGGCGGTCACGACCGGAACCGTACCGCGCGTCCCTGCCGTACGCCGCCGGTGGCCGTCCCCGGCGCGACCGACCGCACACCGGATCCGGGCGGTCGGGGCGACCGGGTGCGTCTCCGGTGGCCGCGCGCACCGAGCCGACATGTGAGGAGCCCGCTACGGTAGGGAGGCTGATTCCTCATTGGGAGGTGCGCTTGAACCGCTTCGAGCAGCTGCGCGCGGCGATCCGCCGCGCGTCCGCGTTCGGGCGCCCGCCGGGCCGGTCGGGCGGGACGGAGCATCCGGCCGCCCCCGAGACGCCCACGGCGGACGCCCCGCCGCCGCTGCGCCCACTGGTGAGCGGTGACGAGGAGCTGACGAAGGTCCACCCGTCGACGTCGAGCCTGGACGACGCGGACGTACCGCACGGCCTGCGCATCGCGGCCGCCTGGTCGTGGCGCCTGATCGTGATCGGCATCGTCGCCTGGGCGCTGCTCCGAGTGGTCGGCACCATCCGGATCGTGATCATTCCGTTGGCCATCGCGCTGCTGCTCTCCGCCCTGCTCGGCCCGGCGGTCGGCCTGCTGCTGCGGGCCCGGTTCCCCCGTTCACTGGCCACGGCGGTGGTACTCGTCACCGGGCTGGCCGCGGTGGTCGGCACCCTCACCCTGGTGGTCAACGAGTTCATCCGGGGCGTACCCGACCTGAGCCGCAACGCCACCGGCGGCATCCGGCAGATCCAGGAGTGGCTCCAGACCGGGCCGCTGCACATGTCGGACCGGCAGCTCGACTCCTACATCGAGCAGGGCGAGCGCTGGATCAACGAGAACACCCAGTCCCTGACCAGCGGCGCGGTCTCGACCGCGGCGACCGTCGCCGAGCTGATCACCGGCGCGCTGCTGGTGCTCTTCGCCACGTTCTTCTTCCTGCGCGACGGCGGCAAGATCTGGCGCTTCATCGTCCAGCTGCTGCCGGTGGCGGCGCGGTGGCGGGTGGATGACGCCGGCCGGGCCTCCTGGAGCACCCTGGTCGCGTACGTCCGGGCGACGGTGCTGGTCGCGTTCATCGACGCGGTCGGGATCGGCGTCTTCCTGGTGATCTTCGACATCCCGTTCGCCTTCCCGCTCGCCGCGCTGGTCTTCCTCGGCGCGTTCATCCCGATCGTCGGTGCCACCCTCTCCGGGGCGGTCGCCGTGCTGGTCGCCCTGGTCGACAGCGGCTGGGTGACGGCGTTGATCATCCTCGGCGTGGTGATCGGGGTCCAGCAGGTGGAGGGACACATCCTCCAGCCGTTGATCATGGGGCGGGCCGTGGCCATCCATCCGCTCGCGGTGATCGTCGCGATCGCCGCCGGCGTGGTGCTCGCCGGGATCGTCGGGGCACTGGTCTCGGTGCCGCTGATCGCGGTGCTGAACACCGCCGTCCGCCGGCTGGCCCACCGGGGCCCGCCGGCGGTGCCGCCGGACGCCGTGGTGGTGGCCTCCCAGGCACCCTGACCCGGGGGCGGCCCCGCGCCACAGGGCCGGGCGCCGTGCCCCTGCCCCGGCCGGGCGGGGCGCGCGGCGCGGGTCAGGCGCGGGCCAGCCGTTCCAGGGCGCCCCGGGCGACCTCCGGCCGGGTGGTGTACCAGAACGGCGGCAGCGACCGCCGGAGGAAGGCGCCGTAGCCACGGGCGGTCTCCAACCGGGAGTCGAGCACCGCCACCACGCCCCGGTCACCGGTCGAGCGGATCAGCCGGCCGACCCCCTGGGCCAGCCGTACGGCCGCGATCGGGACGCTCACCGAGGCGAACCCGGAGCCTCCGCCCGCGTCCACCGCCGCCGCGCGGGCCGCCGCCAGCGGTTCGTCCGGGCGGGGGAAGGGCAGCCGGTCGATCACCACCAGCTGGCAGGCGTCGCCCGGTACGTCCACGCCCTGCCAGAGCGACATCACCCCGAACAGGCAGCTCGCCCGGTCCTCGCGGAACTTGCGGACCAGCAGCGGCAGCGCCTCCTCGCCCTGTAGCAGCACCGGCAGGTCGGTGCGGGCCCGCAGCAGCTCGGCGGCCTGGAGCGCGGCCCGCCGGGACGAGAACAATCCGAGGGTACGGCCACCGAGCGCGCCGACCAGCTCCAACAGCTCCTCGCCGGCCGCCGCCGGCAGGCCCGAGGCGCTGGGCCGGGGCAGGTGCGCGGCGACGTAGAGGATGCCCTGCCGGGGATAGTCGAACGGGGAACCGACGTCGAGCGAGCGCCAGCCGCTGGGCGCCTCCGTCCCGCGCTCGCCGGCCGGGGACCGGCCCGAGGGCGTACCGGCGGGCGTGGACCGGGCCGGGGCGCCGGGACGGGCGGTGCTGTCGGCCAGGGCCGTGGCCGCCGGTGACGGTGCGGTGATCGGGGCCGGGCCGAGCCCCAGCGCCCGGGCCACGGTGTCGAACCGGCCGCCGAGGGCCAGCGTCGCCGAGGTGGCGACGACGGTGCGCTCGTCGTAGAGGTGGGTGGCGAGCGTCCCGGCGACGGAGAGCGGCGCGACCACCAGCGCGCGGCGCCCGGATCCCGCCCCCTCCGGCTTCTCCACCCAGGCCACGTCGTGGTCGGCCTCCTCCAGCAGCCGCTGGGCGGTCTTGGACAGCTCGTCCAACACCGCTTTGGCCTGCTGCTTGCGTACCGGATCGGGGTCGTCGGCCTTGACGTCGCCGATCTTGTCCAGCGCGGCCCGGGTGGCGGCGTCGAGCAGGGTGCAGGCCTGCACCAGAGGGCTCGGCAGCCCGGCGACGATCCGCCCGGCCGGCGTCTCGGCCAGCCCGACGGTGAGCGCGTCACCGGCCTCGACCAGCGCCTCGGCCACCTCCGGCGGCAGCAGCGGCCGGGTACGCCGGGCCGCCCGGTCGATCAGCTCCGGCACCAGTTCGGCCTGGGCCGCCGAGGAGACCCGGTCGGCCAGTTCGTGTGCCTCGTCGATCACCAGCAGCTTGTGCGGGGGCACGATGTGCCGGCCGGCGAGCATGTCGACGGCGAGCAGACTGTGGTTGGTCACCACCACGTCGGCCTCCCGGGCCCGCGCCCGGGACGCCTCGGCGAAGCACTCGGCCCCGAACGGGCACCGGGCCGCGCCGACGCACTCGCGGGCCGGCATGGAGACCAGCCGCCAGGCGTGGTCGTCGACGCCCGGGTCCAGCTCGTCGCGGTCGCCGGTGCCGGTCTCCATGGCCCAGTCGCGCAGCCGCTGGATCTGCTTGCCCAGCCGTCCGGCCTCGCCGAGCCACTTCGTGCCGCCCCCGGCGCGACCCGGCGTGTCGAAGAGCGCGTCCTCCGGCTCGTCCTCTGTGGAGTTGTCCAGCCGGGCCAGACAGAGATAGTGGTGCCGCCCCTTCAACACCGCGAACGTCGGCCGCCGGCCGAGCACCGGGGCGACCGCGTCGGCCAGCCGGGGCAGGTCGTGCTCGACGAGTTGGGACTGCAACGCCAGGGTGGCGGTGGAGACCACCACCGGGCCGTCGACGGTCAGTGCCGGGGCGAGGTAGGCCAGCGACTTGCCGGTGCCGGTGCCGGCCTGCACCAGCAGGTGCTCACCGGAGGAGACGCACTCCTCGATCGCGGCGGCCATCTGCTGCTGCCCCGGCCGGGCGGCGCCGCCCGGAACGGCGCCCACCGCGGCGGCCAGCAGGTCGGTGCCGCTCGGCCGGCCGGCCCGCCGCCGGCCGCGGGGCCGGACGGGCGCCGGGGCGTCGGGCTGCACCGCCCCGGCGCCGGTCGTGTCGAACAGGCTGGCGTCTGTGGCGGGCGCGGTCACCGTGCGACCGTACCCGTCGGCCCCGACGCCCGTCGCGCTCCCGCACCGGCGGGTCCGCCGGGTGCGACGGCCGGTCCCGGTACCGGCTCTCCGGCGGCCGAGACGGGCTGGCCGGTGTCGGTCCGGTACCCGACAGCCGGCAGTTGTCGAACCGATGCCTGCCGGTTGCCTCGGCCACGGCGGGTGTTGGGCCACATCGGTTAGGGTGCGGGCATGCGCAGCGATGTGGTCCGGGTCGTCTACCGCAAGTACGACGGCACCGCGCACCGGGACTACCCCGCCCGCAGGCTCGCCGAGGACGACCTGGGCACCTGGCTCGGCGTGACCCTCGGCACCCGGTCCGTCTACCACGGCCGCCCCTCGGTGGAGCAGATCCCGTTCGTGCTGCTCGTACCGCACGAGGCGTGGTGGAGCGCGATGTTCAACCCGCCGCCGCGCACCAGCGAGGTCTACTGCGACATCGCCAGTCCGGCCCGCTGGGACGGGGACACCGTCCACCTGTTCGACCTCGACCTGGACGTGGTCCGCCGTCGGGGCACCGGCCTGGTGGAGTTGCGCGACGAGGACGAGTTCGCCGAGCACCGGGTGCGGTTCGGCTACCCGGAGGAGCTGGTGGCGGAGGCGGAGGCCGCCGCGCGGTGGCTCTACGGCGCGCTCGGTGACGGCACCGAGCCGTTCGCGACGGCGTACCGGAAGTGGCTGGCCCTGGTCGTCTGACCCGGCGCGCTACCGGACGACGGGCCAGCTGCCCTCGTCCGGGCCGAGTTCCGGCACCCGGGTCAGCTTGGCGGGGTTGACCTGGTGGTAGATCCCGCTGATCCGGCCGGCGTCGGCGACGAACCACATGACTCCGCGCAACGGCTGGCCGGGCCGGTACTCCGCCGCCACCTGGACCCCCAGGGTGCCGTTGACCAGCACCAACCGGGCCCGCAGCCGGCTGGTCCGCTCGTTCGCGCGCCGGAACAGGCCCACCGCGAGCCGGGCGGCCTTCTCCGCGCCGGTGACCGGGTTGCGGGCGGTCGGGAAGAGCCCGCCCCCGTCGCCGACGAAGACCACATCCGGCGCGAGCACCGCGAGCAGCCGCTGCACGTCGCCGGTCTCGACGGCGTCGAGGAACGCGGCCAGCAGGCGCCGGTGTTCGGCCGGGCCGGCCGGCTGCCGAGGGCTGCCCTCGACCACCGCCCGGCGTCCGCGCGCGGCGAGTTGCCGGGCCGCCGCCGGGGTCGTGCCGAGCACGGTCGCGATCTGGGCGAAGGGTACGGCGAAGACGTCGTGCAGGACGAAGGCCACCCGCTGCTCGGGGGAGAGCCGTTCCAGGACGAGAAGCAGCGCGAGTCCGACCTCGTCGGCCCGGGCGGCCCGCTCGGCCGGGTCGGGGGCGAAGCCGCCGAGGAGGCCGGAGGTGCCGGCGCCGGCCGGGCCGGGCGAGCCGGGCAGCGCCTCGACGATCGGCTCCGGCAGCCACTGGCCGGGGTAGGCCTCCCGGCGTACCCGGGCGGAGCGGAGCACGTCGAGGCAGATCCGGGCGGTCGTGGTGGTCAGCCAGGCGCGCAGGTCACGTATGCCGGCGCGGGCGTCCGGGTCGGCCAGCGCGGCGGCGTAGCGCAGCCAGGTCTCCTGGACGGCGTCCTCCGCCTCCGCCCGGCTGCCCAGCATCCGGTAGGCGACCCCGGTGAGATGGTCGCGCTCGGCCTCGAATTCGGTCCCCAGGTCCCGCATCGGCGCCTCCCCGTCCGGGACAATGGTCCCCCAACCCGGTGCCTGCTCCCCAGGGGCCTCCCCGAGGTGTGGCGCGGGCCGCGCCAAGGCCTCGCCCCCGCCGGCGTGCCGCCGGTGCGCGGCGCGGACACGCGGGCGGAGGCGGACCGGCCGACCGGTAACGGAAGGACAAGATGAATTCTGGGTAAATGGAAGATGAACCGGCTCTGACCAGGGGTGGGCCGGGGAAATTCGAAATTCGAGGTTTCCTAGCATCTCCCAGAGGCAGCCCCTCGCGGCCCGCCGCCCGCCCACCAACGCATCGAGGTCCGTGCCGTGAAGTTTTCTCTCCGTCCCTCCGAGGGCGCCTTCTACGAGTTGTTCACCAGGGCCGCGCAGAACCTCGTGCGAGGCACCGAACTGCTCAACGAGTTGGCCCTGCCCGGCGTCGACGTCCAGTCCGTCAGCGAACGACTCACCGAGGTCGAGCACGACAGCGACCAGATCACCCACGAGCTCTACAAGAAGATCAACTCTACCTTCGTCACGCCGTTCGACCGGGAGGACATCTACCGGCTCGGCTCGCTGCTCGACGACGTGATGGACCACCTGGAGGCGGTCGGCAACCTGCTCTACCTGTACGGCCTGACCAAGCTGCCGTCGCTGCCCCGGGAGATGCACGAGCTGGTGAACGTGCTGGACCAGCAGGCGAAGCTCACCGCCGACGCGATGCCCCGGCTCAAGGCGATGAAGGACCTCGAGGACTACTGGATCGAGTGCAACCGGCTGGAGAACGACGGCGACCAGGCGTACCGGATGCTGCTGGTCCGGCTCTTCTCCGGCGAGTACGACGCGCTGACGGTGCTCAAGATGAAGGAGGTCGCCGACGAGCTGGAGGCGGCCTGTGACGCCTTCGAGCACGTGGCGAACACGGTCGAGACCATCGCGGTCAAGGAAAGCTGACCCGTGGAACCTGAACTCATCGCCGTACTGGCGGTGATCGCTGTCGCACTGGTGTTCGACTACACCAACGGTTTCCACGACGCCGCGAACGCGATCGCCACCAGCATCTCCACCCGGGCGCTCACCCCCCGGGTGGCGCTCGGCATGGCCGCCATCGGCAACTTCATCGGCGCGCACTTCGGCGCCGACGTGGCCAAGACGGTCGGCAGCGGCCTGGTCTCCCTGCCGACCGGGGTCTCCAGCCTGGGCATCGTCTTCGCCGGCGTGATCGGCGCGATCACCTGGAACCTGGTCACCTGGTACTTCGGCCTGCCGTCGTCCTCGTCGCACGCGCTGATCGGCGGGCTGGTCGGCTCGACGCTGGCCGCGTCACACACCGTGCTCTGGAAGGGCATCGGGGAGAGCGTCGTGCTGCCGATGATCCTCTCCCCGCTGGTCGGCTTCCTGCTCGGTTACATCGTCATGATCGCGGTTCAGTGGATCTTCCGGAACGGCCAGCCCGGCCGGCTGAACCGGGGATTCCGGTGGGCCCAGACCGCCTCGGCGGCGGCCATGTCGATCGGGCACGGCATGCAGGACGCGGCGAAGACCATCGGCATCGTGGTGCTCGCGCTCTTCGTCGGCGGCTACCAGGACACCGCCGAGACGATCCCCGAGTGGGCCTTCTGGACCTCGGCGACCGTGCTCGCCCTGGGCACGTACGCGGGCGGGTGGCGGATCATCCGTACCCTCGGCCGGAAGATCATCGACCTCCGGCCGCCGGAGGGCTTCGCCGCCGAGACGGTGGCCTCCGGCGTGCTCTACTTCAACGCCCTGGTGCTGGGTGCGCCGATCTCCACCACGCACACCATCACCTCGGCGATCATGGGCGTCGGCGCGACCAAGCGGCTCTCGGCCGTACGGTGGGGCGTGGCCGGCAACATCGTCGGCGCCTGGGTGCTGACCTTCCCGGCCGCCGGCTCTATCGGCGCCCTGATGTACCTCCTGGTCAACCCCCTCTTCTAATGATCCCCGTGATCAGGGAGCGCTTCCCGCGCGTCGTCGGCGCGTCGGGGTGACCGCTCCCTGATCACGCCGATCAAGCGGGCGCGGCGGCGGGCGCCGGCCGGCCCGGAGCCGGCGGCGGCCGGCGGGGTCAGGGGTAGGTGACGCCGATCTGGGCGCGGATGGTGTCCAGCAGACCCATCACCTCCAGGGTGGCGGCGTGCGGTACGAGCGGGCTCTCCCGCAGGCCCTCCCGCAGGCAGCGCTGCACCTCGGCCGCCTCGTACTGGTAGCCGCCGCCGGTCAGGTCGACGGGAACCTCCACCGGTCCGCCGGTCCCCGCGCCGTGCAGGGTGACCCGGGCCGGGCGGTAGAAGGGCGGGGCCAGCTCGATCCGGCCGGTGGTACCGGTGATCGTCGCGGCCACCGGGGTCGCGCCGATCATCCCGCAGGTGAGGCTGGCCACCGCGCCCGAGTCGTAGCCCAGGACGATGCCGGTGTTCTCGTCGACGCCCTCCGGGCCCAGTTTCGCCCAGGCCCGTACGTGGTCCGGGGCGCCGAGCAGCAGGTGCGCCAGGCCGACCGGGTAGACCCCCAGGTCCAGCAGGGCGCCCCCGCCGAGCGCCCGGGCCCGCATCCGGTGCTCCGGCGGGAACGGCCCGGCCACCCCGAAGTCCGCCTGCACGCTGGTCACCTCGCCGACGGCCCCCTCGGCGATCAGCTCCTGGACCCGGAGGACGGCGGGGTTGCACCGCATCCACATCGCCTCCATCAGGAACAGGTCGTTGGCGCGGGCGGTGTCGACGAGCCGCTGCGCGCCCGCCCGGTCCAGGGTGATCGGCTTCTCGCAGAGCACCGCCTTCCCGGCGGACAGGCAGGTCAGCGTCGCGTCCAGGTGCGCGGCGTGCGGGGTGGCGACGTACACCACGTCGACCTCGGGGTCGGCGGCGAGTTCCGGCCACGACCCGTACGCCCGGGGGATGCCGTGCCGGTCGGCGAAGGCGCGCGCGGTGTCGGCCGACCGTGACCCGACCGCGACGACCTCGGCGTCCGGCAGCAGCCGGAGGTCTTCGACGAAGGTGGCGGCGATGCGGCCGGTGGCGAGGATGCCCCAACGAGTCATGCCGGCACCGTAGCCGAGCGCCCCGGGACGGCCGCCCCGGGCCCCACCAGGCAAGATCGCGGCATCGGGGTCGGCTGGCTACCCTGCCACCATGACGAGTTTTGCCGCCCCGGACTCGGTCGTCGAGCACGCCCGCCGGTTCCACGCCGAGGGCCGTACCCCGGCGTCGCCGCGTCCGGCCGCCACCGTGCTGCTGCTCCGCCCGGACGCGCCGGGCTTCCAGGTGTACGTCATCCGCCGGCTCGCCGCGATGGCCTTCGGCGGGATGTACGCCTTTCCGGGTGGTTCGGTCGACCCGGCGGACTCGGAGGTGCGGTTGGACTGGTCCGGCCCCACCCCGGCGCAGTGGGGTGACCGGCTCGGCCTGTCGTCCGCGGCCGCCCAGGCGGTGGTCTGCGCGGCGGCCCGGGAGGTCTTCGAGGAGTCCGGGGTGCTGCTCGCCGGCCGGCACCCGGACGACCTGCTCGACGACGTCAGCGGCGACGACTGGGAGCGCTGCCGGCAGGCGCTGGTCGGTCGGCGTACCGGCTTCGCGGACCTGCTGCGGGACTGCCGGCTGACGCTCCGCGCCGACCTGCTGCTGCCGTGGAGCCGCTGGGTCACCCCGGAGTTCGAGCCGCGCCGCTTCGACACGCACTTCTTCGTGGCGACGCTGCCGGCGGGACAGCGGACCCGGGACGTCTCCGGGGAGGCCGACCACACGATGTGGATCCGCCCGGCGGACGCGCTGGCCCGGGCGGCAGCGGGGGAGCTCACGATGCTGCCGCCCACCCTCGTCACGCTGGACGAGATCGGGACCTGCCCGGACCTGGCCGCGGTACCGGCCGCCGCCGGCACGCGGGACGCCGCCAGCCCGGTCATGCCCCGGCTCGACCTGTCCGGCGAACCCCGCTTCGTCATCGACTGACCCGCCCCCCGGGGCGTTAGGAGGGGGCCCTTCCTATACAAAAAGCGATAAGAAGGGGCCCTTCCTTACACCTCAGCCGAAGCGGCCGGTGATGTAGTCCTCGGTCTTCTTCACACCCGGGTTGCTGAAGATCTTCTGGGTGTCGTCGTACTCGATGAGGCGGCCGGGGTCGCCGGTGCGCTCGATCGAGAAGAAGGCCGTACGGTCGGAGACCCGGGCCGCCTGCTGCATGTTGTGCGTCACGATGATGATCGTGTAGCGGTCCTTCAGCTTGAACATCAGGTCCTCGATCGCCAGGGTGGAGATCGGGTCCAGCGCCGAGCAGGGCTCGTCCATCAGCACCACCTGCGGCTCGACCGCGATGGTCCGGGCGATGCAGAGCCGCTGCTGCTGCCCGCCGGAGAGCCCCGCGCCCGGCTTGCCGAGCCGGTCCTTGACCTCGTCCCAGAGGTTGGCCGAGCGCAGCGCCCGCTCGGCGGCCTCCTCCAGGATCGACTTGCGCCGTACGCCGTTGAGCCGCAGCCCGGCGACGACGTTGTCGAAGATCGACATGGTGGGGAACGGGTTGGGCCGCTGGAAGACCATGCCGATCATCCGCCGGACCGCGGTCACGTCCACGTCCCGCTCGTAGATGTCCTGGTCGTCGATGGTCAGCCGGCCGTCGACCCGGGCACCCGGCAGCACCTCGTGCATCCGGTTGACGGTGCGCAGGAAGGTCGACTTGCCGCAGCCGGAGGGACCGATGAGGGCGGTCACGGTCTTCGGCTCGACCACGAGGTTGATGTCCTCGATCGCCTTGAAGGAGCCGTAGTAGGCGGTGACGTTGAGGGCGTCGATTCGCTTGGCCATGGTGGGTTTCCTTTCCCTTCGAGCTGGGCCGGGGACTAACGGCTGAACCGGTTGCGGCGGGCCAGCAGTTTGGCCGCGATCGTCAGGATCAGGACGAGGGCGACGAGGGTGAGTGCGGCCGCCCAGGCGCGGGCGGGGGCGTACCGGGAGGCGTCTCCGGCCTGCTGGTAGACGTAGAGCGCCAGCGACGACTGGTTGTTCTCGAACGGGTTGAAGTTGATCGCCGCGCCACCGCCGGCGACCAGCAGCACCGGCGCCGTCTCGCCGGCCGCCCGGGCGATGGCCAGCATGACGCCGGTGACGATGCCGGGCAGCGCGGTGGGGAGCACGATCCGCAGGATCGTCTTCCACTTCGGGATGCCGAGCGCGTACGAGCCCTCCCGCAGCGGCGCCGGTACGAGCCGGAGCATCTCCTCGGTGGACCGGACGATGGTCGGCAGCATCAGGACGCTCAGCGCCAGTGAGGCGGCGAAGCCGGAGTAGCCGGGCCGGCCGTTGTTGAACATCGGCGACACGATCAGGATCCAGAAGGCGAGCACGAACAGGCCGGCGACGATGGACGGGATGCCGGTCATCACGTCGACGAAGAACCGGATCGTGAAGGCGAAGCGTCCCCGCCCGTACTCGACGATGTAGATGGCGCAGGCGATGCCGAGCGGGACGGTGATCAGGGTGGCGATGCCGACCTGCTCCAGCGTCCCGATGATCGCGTGGTACGCCCCGCCGCTCGGGTCCCGGGCCCCGATGTTGTTCATCGAGGTGCCGAAGAAGTTGCCGTCGAGGCGCTCCATGCCCTTGCTGACCAGCGTCCAGACCACGGAGACCAGCGGCAGCAGGGCGAGGACGAAGGCGGAGTGGATCAGCGCGCTCCAGGTGCGGTTGCGCGCCTGCCGGCGCCCCTCCACGGCGGTGCTCGCCAGGAAGAGTCCGACCAGGTAGAACAGCACGGCGAGGAAGACCACCAGCGCCGTACCGCCGATGTCGGTGCCGTAGACGAGCCCGGCGGCCACGGCCAGGGCCGCGACCGCGATGCCGATCACGGCGGCGACCGGCAGCCGCCGGGTGCGCAGCGGGGTGTCCCGGCCGGGCGCGACCGGCGGGGGAGCGGTATCCAGAGTGGTCATGCGGCAGACTCCGTGAACTCCCGGCGCCGGTAGATGACGGCCCGCGCGGTGATGTTGACGATCAGCGTGATGGAGAAGAGCACCAGCCCGGAGGCGATCAGGGCGCCGCGGCCGACGTCGTTGGCCTCGCCGAACGAGTTCGCGATGTTGGCGGCGACGGTGTTGCCGCCGTTCTCGATGATGTTGAACGAGATCTTCGAGACGATGCCGAGGGTCATCGCCAGGGCGATCGTCTCGCCGAGCGCCCGGCCCAGGCCGAGCATGGTGGCGCCGATGACCCCCGGCCGCCCGTACGGCAGTACGGCGGTGCGGATCATCTCCCACTTGGTGGCGCCGAGGGCGAGCGCGGCCTCCTCGTTGGCGGTCGGGGTCTGCCGGAAGACCTCGCGGGAGAGCGAGGTGATGATCGGCAGCACCATGATCGCCAGGACCAGCGAGCCGAGCAGGATCGAACGGCCGAACGGGCCGTCCCCACCGAAGATCGGGATCCAGCCGAAGTACCTGTTCAGCCAGCCGGAGAGGTCCCGGACCGGGCCGTAGAAGTAGTCCCGGCCCCAGAGCCCGAAGACCACGCTGGGCACCGCCGCCAGCAGGTCGATCAGGAAGCCCAGCACGGTGCCGAGCCGGCGGGGCGCGTAGTGGGACAGGTAGAGCGCGATGCCCAGCGCGACCGGTACGGCCAGCAGCAGGGCCAGGATCGAGGTGAGCACGGTCCCGAAGGCCAGCGCCCCGATGCCGAACCTCGGGTCGGCCTCGTTGGGGAACCAGCCCTCGAAGGTGAAGAAGTTGGCGGTGTTGGCGTTCAGTGCCGGTACGGCCTTGGCGACCAGGAAGATCGCGATCGCCAGGATGATGCCGAGCACCACCACGCCGGCGGCGAGGGTGAGGTTGCGGAAGACGCGTTCCGCGCCGAAGGCGCTCCGCCGGGGCAGCGCCCCGCCGCCGCCCATCCGGTCGCCGGCATCATCCCCCCCTCCGTCCGGAGCGGGGTTCGCGGGTGTCACTGGTACGTCGACCGACAGCGCGGCACCGGCGGACCGGGCGTGACTGGTGGTCACGCGCGATCCGCCGGTGCCGGCGTTGGCCGAGCGGTCTGGGGTGTCGCCCATCTGCTCGCTCGCTCCGTTGACGAAGTTATGAGGATTGGTGGCGCGTGGCTCAGGCGAGGGCCTTGACCGCGGCCTCGACCTTGGTACGGACCGCCTCCGGCAGCGGGGCGTAGCCCAGCTCGGTCAGCGCGGCCTGCCCCTCGGTGCTGGCGGCGTGGCCAAGGAAGCCCTTGACCAGCGCCAGCTTGTCGGCGGCGAGGCCCTTGTCGCAGACGATCTCGTAGGTCACCAGGACGATCGGGTAGGCACCCGCCTCCTTGGTGTTGAAGTCGATCGACATCTTCAGGTCGTTGCCCTGGCCGGTCACCTCGGCGCCGGCGATGGTCTTGCCGGCCGACTCGGCGGTCAGCTCGGCGAACTCGCCGGCCCCGTTGCCGATCTTGGCCATCTTCAGGGCGCTGTTCTCGGCGTACGACCACTCGACGTAGCCGATGCTGCCGTCCGCTTGCTTGATGGCGCTGGCCACGCCGTCGGACTTGGCCGCACCGGTGCCGCCCGGGGCCTTCCAGGCCTTGCCCTTGCCGAAGGTCCAGTCAGCGGCGGCGGTCTTGCCGAGGAAGTCGGTGAAGTTGTCCGTGGTGCCCGACTCGTCGGAGCGGTGGACGGTCTGGATCGTGGTCGACGGCAGGGTCACGCCGGGGTTGTCGGCCTTGATCGCCGCGTCGTCCCACTTCTTGACCGTGCCGGCGAAGATCTTCGCCAGGGTGGCCGGCTTGAGCTGGAGGTTGTCGAGGCCGCTGACGTTGTAGGCGACGGCCACCGGGCCGATCACCATCGGCAGGTGGATCGCCTTGCCGTCGGGGCACTTGGCGTCGGCCTTCGGCTGCTCGTCCTCCTTGAGCGCCGAGTCCGAGCCGGCGAAGTCCGCGGTGCCGGCGAGGAAGGCCTGGATGCCGGCGCCGGAGCCGCTGGGCTCGTAGTTGATCGTCGAACCGGAGCACTTCTGCTGGTACGCCTTGCGCCACTCGTCGACCGCGTTCTTCTGCGCGGAGGAACCCTGGGCGTTGATGGTGCCGGTCGCACAGTCGGCCGCGGCGGAGCCGGAGCCCGCCACCTCGGTCGGCTCGTTATTGTCCGAGCCGCACGCGCTGACTGCCAGTGCCGTGGCCAGAGCGAGGCAGGCAATGGTGCCGTGCCGCTGGAGCTTCACCTGAAAGGTTCCCTTCACCTTGTACGGAGCAACCCGGGGCGTCGCCCGGAGCCGGCTGGTGACCGACTATTAGGGAAGGTAGGAGCGCCAGGTAGCCGGTTTGCCGGTCACGAGTGAACGCAGGGTGAACAGGGGTGACCGGCTGTATGACCGGATCCTGAGGGTGAGATGTCCGTTCCGTGAACCGTGGGACCGGTGGCGCCGCCTGGGGCGATTTCGGGTCCCGGGCGCGCGCCGGTCAGGCGGCCTCGCGCTCGGCGTCGGGCAGCGGTGCGCCCGCCGGGTCGCCGGGGCGCGCCGTCGCACCGGGCTGTTCGGCCTCGGCCGCGATCCACCGGTACTGAACGTGCCGTACCCAGTTGGCGAAGCCGAGCCGGGTGTAGAGCGCCATCGCGCCGGTGTTGGACTCGTCCACGTAGAGCATGACCCGGGTCAGGCCGCGGTCCCGCAGGTGCCGCAGTCCGGCGAGCGTGAGTGCCCGGCCCAGCCCGAGACCGTGCGTGTCGGGGTCCACGCCGAGGACGTACACCTCACCGATCGCTCCGGCGCCGGCCGGCGCCGGGCCGGACCCGCCGGGCGCCGCACCCGCGTGCACCCTGGTCCAGTGGAAGCCGAGCAGCCGCCCGCTCGACTCCTGCACCGCGAGCAGGAACCCGGCCGGGTCGAACCACGGCTCGGCCAGGCGCAGCCGCAGGTCGTCCGGGCTCCACCGGCCCTGCTCGGGATGGTCGGCGAAGGCCCGCCGGTTGACCGTCAGCCAGGCCTCGTCGTCCTCGCCGGGGCGGAACGCCCGCAGCGACACCCCGGCGGGCAGGCGCGGGTCGGGCAGCGGCCCCCGCAGCGGCCGGCGGAGCTGCCACAGCACCCGGGAGCGGGCAAGACCCAGGTCCAGCGCGAGGGCGGCGGCGGCCGGATGGTCGCCGTGCGCCCAGACCAGCAGCGGCCCGCCTTCCGCGCGGCCCGGTGCCGACCCGGCCAGCAGCTCCTCGACCAGGGCGCGGCCCGCCCCCCGCCGCCGGTGCATCGGGTGTACGACCAGCTCGGCGCTCGCCCCACCGGTCGGCTCCACCGTGAGGTGGGCGTACCCGGCCAGCGTCCCGTCCGGCTGCCGGATCGTCAGGTGGGTGCCGGAGGTGGTGCCGCCGTGCCGGAGCGGCAACGTCACCTGGTCGGAGAGCGGGTCCGCCCCGTCGGCGGCGCTCGCCACCGCGGCCAGCGCCAACACCGCTTCGACCGTCGCCGGGTCGAGCCCGTCGAGCCGTTCCAGTCGCGTCCCCCGGCGTGGTGCCGCCATCCCGCTGCTCACCTCAACACCGTAGACCCCGGTACGCGGGACCCGGCGGCGTCCGCGCGCCGCGCCGGGTCAGGAGTGGGCCGGTGGGTGGGCCGGCGTGTCGTCCGAGGGCCCGGCCAGCGGTCCGCCCGGTGCCTGGGCCGGCTGCGCGCTCGACGGCTGCGCCCGGGGCACGTCGGTCGGCAGCGCGGCGAGCCGGAAGCGCCGGGTCAGGTTGGGCAGGACCGCGCGGAGCGCGTTGACCGTGCCCTGCCGGTCGCCACCGGCGTCGTGCAGCAGCACGATGGCGCCGGGGAAGACGCTGGACGTGACGGTGCCGGTGATCCTGCCGGCGCCGGGACGGGTCCAGTCCCGCGGGTCGACCGTCCAGTGCAGCGAGGTCATGTTCAGTTTCCGGGCCGCCGTGACCACCGACGGGGTCCACGCGCCGCCGGGTTGGCGGAAGTACGCGATCGACGCCCCGGGTACGGCGGCCCGGATCGCCTGGTTGGTACGCGCCAGGTCGGTCAGGATCGTGGCGCCGGAGCGGCTGCCGAGTCCCACGTCGTGTGCCCAGGAGTGGTTGCAGAGCGCGTGCCCGTCGGCGGCGATGGCGCGGACCAGTTCGGGGTGGGCCCGGACGTTGACGCCGACCAGGCAGAAGGTGGCCTTGACGCCGTAGCGGCGCAGCAGGGCGAGGGTCTGCGGGGTGTAGCGGGGGTCCGGCCCGTCGTCGAAGGTGAGTGCCAACTGCGCGGAGCCGGTGGTGATCCGGGCGCCGTACGGTCCGCCGCGTTCGGGACCGAGCCGGCGCGGTGTTCCCGGCACCTCCGGGTCGCCGGGGCGTGCGGTGGCGGTCGGGCTCGGCAGGGCGGGTCGGCTGGTCGGCGGGGCCGACGGGGAGCCGGCGGCGGTGGGCCGTTGCCGGTCGTCCGCGGTGCCCAGGAGGCGCCCGAGCGCGTACGCGCTACCCAGGACCGCGCCGACGACCAGTACGGCCGCGATGAGCATCCGGGTCCTCGACATGCCGTCCAGAGTATGTAGATTTGATATCAAAAGTGGCTGAATGACGCATCGATCATGAAACTCGGTACGAGCCCGGCCGCCATCCCGGGCCCGGTACGCCGGAAGGCCACCCGGTGAACCGGGTGGCCTCCTGGCGAAGGTGCGCGTGGACCCCTCCTCAGACGGGCAGCGGAATGCTCTCCGTCTCCGGCAGCGGCCGGGACGGCGGGGTGACGAACTTGTAGCCGACCTGACGGACGGTCCCGATCATCGACTCGTACTCCGAACCGAGCTTGGCGCGCAGCCGCCGTACGTGCACGTCGACCGTGCGGGTGCCGCCGAAGTAGTCGTAGCCCCAGACCTCGCGCAGCAGCTGGTCCCGGGTGAAGACCCGGCCCGGGTGCTGCGCCAGGAACTTGAGCAGCTCGAACTCCTTGTAGGTCAGGTCGAGCGGCCGGCCCTTGAGCTTCGCCGCGTAGGTGTCGGGGTCGATGGTCAGCTCACCGGCGCGGATCAGCCCGCCGGCGGCGGCGGTGGCGTTGCTCAGCCGGCCCACGGCCAGCCGCAGCCGGGCCTCGACCTCGGCCGGGCCGGCGGTGGCCAGGATGACGTCGTCGACGCCCCAGTCCGCGTTCAGCGCGATCAGGCCGGCCTCGGTGACCACCGCGAGCAGTGGCACGCCGAGCCCGGTGGCGTGCAGCATCCGGCAGGTGGCGCGCGCCTCGCTCAGCTCGGAGCGGGCGTCGACCAGTACGGCGTCCGGGCTCGGGCCGGACACCAGGGTGCGGACGTCGCGGGGGGCGGTACGAACCGAGTGGGGCAGCAGGTCCAGGGCCGGCAGCACGGCGGATGGTTCGCCTGCGCGCGCGGTCACCAGCAGCAGGATCTCCACACATCACCTCCGTCCCGGCGGCATGGGAGCCGCACGGCGGTCAGCGGCGACCCGGGATGAAGCGGACCGCGCTGAGACTGGGGGGTCGTCCCGGCTGCGCTGACGGGCAGGTAAGGCTTGAGCTTATCTGAACTTCTGGTGGAAGCTCTCACACGTTCGGCTGTTCGGTTGTGGGATGGGCCATAACGCACGAGTTTCCGAATCGGGGAAACCGGGACCGGCGCGTCACCGGTCCGGTCTGGCACGATCGGGGCGTGTACCCCTCGACGCCACCGGAGACCGGGCGCGGGTCCTGGGCGGACGGTCGTCCCGCCCCGGCCGGACCGCCCCGTACCCCGGACCGTACGCCCGGCCCGCGCGGCTACCCCGCCGGTTCCGAGCCCGCCAGCCCGCCGCTCGACGCCCCCGCGCCCCCGACCGGGCACCGCTCCCGGGACGCGCGCCCCGGTGAGCAGCGCGATCGGGACGTCCCGGTGGAGCCGGCGGAGGACGCCGAGGAGGACATCCCACCGGTACCGGTCCGCCGGATGCTCTCGGTGGCGATCGCCGGCTTCGCCGCACTGCTCGGCGGCGGCCTGGTCTTCGGCGCGTACACCGCCGGGCCGGGCGCCCGGATCCCGTTCGCGATGGTCGTCTTCGGGGTGCAGCTGCTCTTCGTGCTGGCCTGGACGATGGCCATGCGCCCGCCGGCGCTTCCGCTGGTCGCCGCCGTCGCGGTGCTGGTCGCCGGGGCCGCCGACGCCGCGGCGGTACTGCCGCAGATCGCGGCGCTCGGCCCGCTCGGGTACGTCGCCGCGGCGGGCTTCGCCGTCGGCGTACTCGGCCAGCTCGTCCGCTCGACGGACCGTGCCCGGGTCACCGAGTCGCTCGGCGCCACCCTGCTGATCGTGGTCGGCGTGGTCTCCTTCGCCAGCCTCGTCGTGCTCAGCCGGATCCCGATCGGCACCCAGGCGATCTTCGTCTGCCTGGTCGCCACCGCGGTCGCGCTGGTCGTCGCCCGGGTCACCGACGCGCTGCTGCCGTGGCCGAGGATGGCTCCGCAGGTGCCGCGGGGTGCGGCCGGCGTGGTGCTCGGGGCGATGTTCGGCACCCTGGCCGGCGCTGTCGTCGGCAGCTACCTGGTCGGTTTCGACCCGACCAGCGGAGCGATGATCGGCCTGG
The DNA here is from genome assembly GCF_050936375.1 of Plantactinospora sp. CA-290183. Classification (NCBI taxonomy): domain Bacteria; kingdom Bacillati; phylum Actinomycetota; class Actinomycetes; order Micromonosporales; family Micromonosporaceae; genus Plantactinospora; species Plantactinospora sp. CA-290183. Next base: position 217,951 of record NZ_JBNJMX010000003.1, read on the forward strand.
TCGCGGCCGGTGCGGCGGTGCTGGCCGACCTCGCCGCCGGCTACGCCGAGGCGGGGCGGCTGATGGCCGGTGAGCCGCCGACGATGTGGGTGGCCCGGCACATGCAGGGCCCGCTCGGCGGCTTCGCGCTGGCCGCACCCGCGGCGTACGCGATGAGCGTCTTCTTCCTGTAATCCGACCCGACAGGTTGGCGTATCCGGGGTCGCGGTTGGAGAAGCGGCCCTCCGGGTAGATGATGCTCCCGACGACAGGCGAGGAGGCGGCGTGGCGAACGGCTATCCGGCGGAGGGTGAGACCTACTACCCGGAGCAGCCGCGCCGGCGGAGAGGTCGCCGCGCGCTCGTCATCCTGCTCATCGTGCTCCTCGTGCTGGCCGGGCTGCTGGTGGTCGCCGACCGGGTCGCCGCCGGAGTGGCGGAGCGGGTGGTGGCCGACCGGATCAACCAGGAGATGGCCAAGCAGGACGTGCGGGCCTCCGCGCCCGACGTCACGGTCGGCGGGTTCCCCTTCCTCACCCAGGTCGTCGGGGGCAACTACGACTCCGTCAAGGTGGTGCTGCGCGACGTGCAGGGCCCGCCCCAGGGCGACACCCCGGGGGTACGGATACCGGCGCTGACGGTCGACGCGCGGAACGTCGCCGCCTCGATCGACACGCTCCGGACCGGTCAGGGCGAGGTGACCGCCAGGACGGTCGACGGCACCGGGACCATCTCCTACGACAGCGTGGTCGCGCTCATCGACCGGCCGGGTGTGACGCTGCGCGAACAGGGCGGCAAGCTCGCGATCAGCGCGCCGGTGCAGGTGCCGATCATCAACCAGGAGTTGACCCTGCGGGGCATCGCCGACCTCACCGTCGTCAAGGGTGAGGTTGTGATCAACTTCTCCGAGCTCACCGCCGACGACCTGCCGAACAACGCCACGATCCGCGCCTTCATCTCGACCTTCGCCCAGCAGTTGTCCGTCACGGTGCCGCTGCCGCCGCTGCCGTTCGCCCTCGAGGTGCGCGAGGTACGGGCGCTGCCGAACGGGCTCGCCGTCGCGGCGACCGCCCGGGACGTGGCGCTGAGCGAGGTCAGCTGAGCGGGCCGACCGGACCGGCCGGGGATCCCGGATCGTGGATCGGCTCTGGGTGACGACTGGGTAGCACTGGTAGGCTCCCACGCTATGGGGACGCACCTCACCAAACGGCGCGCGGTCGACCTGTGCCGCGTGGCCACCTGCCTGTGTCGCCCCGTCATCTGACGGCGGGGCTGCTTTCTCTGCGTACCCTCTGATTTCCCCCACGCCCGGCAGCGGCGCCGTCGCACGTACCCGTGATCCGTCCTTCTCTGGGTCCCGCGCGTGACTTGCGACAACAACAAGGGTCGATCCACACGCGCAGGCTCACCACCAATCCTCACCAAGGAGTGATCTGATGAGTCGCGACACCGCACTCGTCTCGGCCGACTGGGCCGAGAAGAACCTCGACGCCCCCGGTGTGGTCTTCGTCGAGGTCGACGAGGACACCACCGCGTACGAGGGTGGGCACATCGCCGGCGCGATCAAGCTCGACTGGAAGACCGACCTCCAGGACCCGGTGCGCCGGGACTTCGTCAACAAGTCCCAGTTCGAGGCGCTGCTCTCCGAGCGGGGCATCGGCAACGACGACACCGTCATCCTCTACGGGGGCAACAACAACTGGTTCGCCGCGTACGCGTACTGGTACTTCAAGCTCTACGGTCACCGCGAGGTGCGGCTGCTCGACGGTGGCCGCAAGAAGTGGGAGCTGGACGCCCGCCCGCTGACCACCGACGCCGTCAGCCGGCCGAAGACCCAGTACGTCGCGCAGGAGCCGGACCTCACCATCCGGGCGTTCCGCGACGAGGCGGTCGCCGCGATCGGCACGAAGAACCTGGTCGACGTCCGGTCCCCCGACGAGTACGCGGGCCGGCTGCTGGCCCCGGCGCACCTGCCGCAGGAGCAGGCGCAGCGGGCCGGGCACATCCCCACCGCGCTGAGCGTGCCGTGGTCGAAGGCGGCGAACGAGGACGGCACCTTCAAGTCCGACGACGAGCTGCGGCGGATCTACGCCGAGGCGGGGCTGGACGACAGCAAGGAGACCGTCGCGTACTGCCGGATCGGTGAGCGCTCCTCGCACACCTGGTTCGTGCTGAAGGAGCTGCTCGGCCACCAGAACGTCAAGAACTACGACGGCTCCTGGACCGAGTACGGCTCGCTGGTCGGCGTGCCGGTCGCGCTCGGCGACGAGCCGGGGGAGGCGGGCAGATGACGGCACCCACCTCGGCCTCCACCGCCGCCGGCTGCGCGGCCCCGGACCAGTCGGCTCCGTTGCCGGCCGGTCTGGACCTGGAGAAGGAAACCGTCATCACCGGTGTGGTCCGGGCGGGTGACGGCGAGACCGTCGCCGGCGCGTACGTCCGGCTGCTCGACTCGACCGGTGAGTTCACCGCCGAGGTCGTCACCTCGCCGGCCGGTCAGTTCCGGTTCTTCGCGGCGCCCGGCACCTGGACGCTGCGGGCGCTGTCCCGGCACGGCAACGGGGACGCCTCCGTGACCGCTAACCGGGGCATCAACGAGGTGTCCGTCACGGTCGGCTGACCCGTCGGCGTCAGACCACGTCCGGCCCCGCCTCCCGTCGTACCGAGACGGGGGCGGGGCCGGGTCGTTCGGCGCTCAGGTGTCGAGCAGGTCCCGCGAGACCTCCCACAACCGGGCGGCCGCCTTCGGGTCGAGCGCGTACGGCGCCACCCCGCTGTGGGTGCCCGCCTGGTGCGGTTCCGCCTCCTGGCAGTCCTCGAAGTACCGCCCGCCGACGCCCTCCAGCCCCGGCCAGGTTGCCACCAGTACGGAGGTGGCCGCCCCCTGCTCCGGCGTCTTGAGCGGATCGTCGGAGGCGTTCGACTGCTCGACGGTCCGGTCCAGTTCCTCCTGGCTCATGTGCCGGGTCAGGTTGGTGAGGATGCCGCCGGGGTGCACCGCGTTGACCCTGATCGCCTCCGCGGACCAGCGCCGGTCGGCCTCCACCGCGAAGAGCACGTTGGCCGTCTTCGACTGCCCGTACGCCACCCAGGGGTCGTAGGGACGGCGCTCGAAGTTGACGTCGTCGAAGTCGACCGGCGCCCGGAGGTGTCCCCGGGAACTGAGCGACACGACGCGGGCGCCAGCGGCGGCCACGAGCGCGTCGTGCAGGCCGGTGGCGAGCGCGAAGTGCCCGAGGTGGTTGGTGGCGAACTGCAGTTCCCAGCCCCGCGTGGTGCGGGTCAGCGGGGGCGCCATCACGCCCGCGTTGTTGACCAGGATGTGTAGGGGCCCGGACCAGTCGGCCACGAATGCCGTGACGGAGGCCGGGTCGGCGAGGTCGAGTGGGGCGGCCCGGACCCGGTCGTTGCCGGTGTCCGCGGTGATGTCGCGGGCGACCCGGCGGCCCGCCTCGACGTCGCGCACCGCGAGCGTGACCTCGGCGTCGGCACCGGCGAGTGCACGGGCGGTCTCGACGCCGATACCGGAGGCGGCGCCGGTGACGATCGCGCGGCGGCCGGTCAGGTCGATGCCGGCGATGACCTCGGGGGCCGTGGAGCGGGCGCTGAACGGGGTGTTGACGCGGTGGTCGGTCATGGTGCCTTCTTCCCGTCTGAGCGCGGAATATCCAAGCGGAGGATCACCTCCGCCACCGCGCGGTCGGCAGGACCCGGCGGCGGAGGCGATAGGTGCCGGCCCGCCTGTAGAGCTGCCCCGGCGGTGCGCCCGCCTCGCCCTGCGCCCGCCTCGCCCTGCGCCCGCCTCGCCCTGCGCCGGCCGGAGGTCAATGCGCCGGCGCCGGCGACCGGAGGTAGGCCCACGGCCCCCGGTACCGGACGAGGGCCACGACCAGGACCAGGGCGAGGACCACCGCGCCGCCGTCCGTGACGAGTGAGGGCAGCAGTCCCGGGGTGCCGAACCGCGCCCGGGTGGCCTCGAAGACCTCCGGCGGGATCACGACCACGCCGGCCGCCTGGGTCACGTTCACGACCAGCGCGCACCAGAAGACCCACGCGCGTCCGGTCCGGGCGAGCAGGCCCACCGCGTTCCCGAGGATGTAGAGACAGCCGACCAGGCGGAAGCCGGTCACGAAGCCGGGGGCGTCCGCTTCGGCCTGCGCCGCCGTCGACCCGGCCAGCCGCATCATCTCCGCCATGATCCGTACGTCGATGATCACGAAGGTCTGGACGGTCGTCCCGACGACGAACCCGAGCGAGCAGGCGACGGTCAGGTGTTGCAGTGGCCGCGTCCAGCGGCTGGGTGCCCGCTTCGCCGCCCTGATTCGGCCAGACATCAGCGTCCCTCCATCTTTACGTTTCAGCTCGACCTCAGTAACGTTTCACCGGCGAGTGTGGACCGTGACGAGAGGATGTCGGCATGAGCAGGAGACCGTCGGTGCTGGGCCTGATCGCGGTGGGGGCCGTCACGGTCGCCGTCGTGGCCACGTCGTCCGGGATCGCGGGTCTCGTGCCCGGCTCCGAGCCGGAGACGGCCGCCGCCGGCCGGGGTCCCGCCGGAGCGGACGGCCGCTGGGTGACGAGCTGGACGTCGATGCCGCAGCTCACCGAGCCGCACAACATGCCTCCGGCGCCGTTCACCCAGGAGAACCTGGTCCTGGCCGACAGCACGCTGCGGCAGACGGTCCGGGTCTCGGTCGGCGGGCAGCACATGCGGATCCGGCTCTCCAACGCGTTCGGCGGGGCGCCGTTGCCGATCACCTCGGCGTCGGTGGCGCTGCCCGCCGGCGGGCAGGCCGGGGTCAGCGAAATCGAGCCCGGCACCTCGCGGCCCGTCACGTTCAGTGGCCGGTCCTCGGTGGTGATCCCGGTCGGCGCGCAGATGGTCTCCGATCCGATCAGCTTCTCCCTCGCGGCCCGGTCCAACCTCACCGTCACGCTTTACCTGGCCGAGGGGCAGGCGTCGAACAACGTCACCTCACACCCCGGATCCCGGACCACCTCGCACCTGCTGGCCGGCAACCACGTCGCGGACGCCACGCTGCCCGGCGCCACCCCGACCGACCACTGGTACTTCCTCAGCGGCCTGGAGGTGCCGGCCCGGACCGGCGCGACCGCCGTCATGCTCGGTGACTCGCTGACCGACGGCCGCGGCTCCACCACCAACGGCAACGACCGCTGGCCAGACCAGCTCCTGGGCCGGCTGCACGCCAGCCGCGTCACCGCGAACGTCGCGGTGGTCAACCAGGCCGCCGGCGGCAACCGGGTGCTCAACGACGGGCTCGGTCCCAACGCCCTGGCCCGACTCGACCGTGACGTGCTGGCCCAGAGCGGGGCCAGGTGGCTGATCGTGTTCGAGGGGGTCAACGACATCGGCACCGCCGAGGCCACCGAGGCCGCGCAGAAGGCGGTCGCCGAGGACCTGATCACCGCGTACGACCAGATCGTCACCCGGGCGCACGCCCAGGGCATCACGGTGTACGGGGCCACCCTGACACCCTTCGGCGGCAACACCGGCTACGACGACGCGGCGGGCACCCGCGAGGGCGCGCGCCAGACGGTCAACCACTGGATCCGCACCAGCGGCCGGTTCGACGCGGTGCTCGACTTCGACCGCGCCGCCCGGGACCCGGCGAATCCCCGCCAACTGCTGCCGGCCTTCGACACGGGCGACCACCTGCACCTCAACCCGACCGGCTACCGGGCGCTCGCCAACGCCGTCCCCGGGTGGCTGTTCCGCCACTAGGCAGTGTCTCGAAGTCGGGTGCGGCGTGTCGGTGATCGATAGACGGCGAGGTCTCCGGTAGAGGGTTTTTCGACCAAGAAGAACCTGAATACCGGAGACCTCGTGGCCACCATAGCGGTGACGAGGCGGCATGACCTGACCGACGCGCAGTGGGCGGTGCTGGCGCCGCTGCTGCCTGCGGGTAAGCGGCCAGGTCGACCGTCGCAGTGGGGCAAGCGGCAGCTCATCGACGGCATCCGGTGGCGGGTGCGGGTCGGTGCGCCGTGGCGGGATGTGCCGGCGTGTTACGGCTCCTGGCAAGCGGTGTATGCGCTGTTTCGACGGTGGCAGCGGGCCGGGATCTGGCAGCAGATCGTGACCGGGTTGCAGGCCCGCGCCGACGCGGTTGGGTTGATCACCTGGGACGTCAGCGTCGACTCCACCATCGCTCGGGCCCACCAGCACGCCGCCGGCGCACGCCGGTGCCCTCAGCAGCAGACCGAGCCGCCGGGCGGGGTGGTGACGGAGCCGGTCGACCACGCCCTCGGGCGTTCCCGCGGCGGGTGGAGCACGAAGCTGCACCTGGCGTGCGAGCAGGGCGGCAGGCCGCTGTCGATGCTGCTGACTGCCGGGCACCGCGGTGACAGCCCGCAGTTCGCCGCGGTGCTGGCCGGTATCCGCGTGCCCCGTCTCGGCGCCGGCCGCCCCCGCGTGCGACCCGACCGGGTCATCGCCGACCGCGCCTACACGTCCCGCGCCAACCGCGCCCACCTGCGCCGCCGTGGGATCAAGGCCTGCATCCCGAGCAAGGTCGACCAGGACGCGCACCGCCGCGCCAAAGGCTCCGCAGGCGGCCGGCCACCCGCCTTCGACCCCGAGGTCTACCGCCAGCGCCACGCCGTCGAGTGCGGCATCAACCGGCTCAAACGCCACCGGGCCTTGGCCACCCGATACGACAAGCTGGCCGTCCGCTACGAAGCCACCATCCACGTCACCGCCATCAACGAGTGGCTACACGCACTTCGAGACACGACCTAGTAGTGCTTTGTTAGGTCGGCGTGTCGTTGGGGCGTTGGAGTGGTTCCAGGTAGTTCGATGTTGCGGTGACCCCTGACGAGCTTTTCCTTGTGCGGCAACGGCTTGAGGCGTTCGCCGCGGATGTGTTCACCCGGTTGGCGCGGTCGGATCAGCGGGCGAAGGCTGGCACGTATCTGCGTGGGCTGCTGTTGGATGGTCGGCGTAAGTCGATGCAGCCGATGGCGGATCGGCTCGGGGTGGACCATCAGGGGTTGCAGCAGTTCGTGACGACTTCGACGTGGGACACCGCGGCGGTGCGGATGGGGTTGGCCGCGCGTGCGGTCGACGTGGTCGGGCCGCTGGCGTGGGTGGTCGATGACACTGGTTTCCCGAAGGACGGCAAGGGCTCACCGGGCGTGGCGCGGCAGTACTCGGGGACGTTGGGCAAGGTCGCGAACTGTCAGATCGGGGTGAGCGTCCACGCGGTCACCGACAGCGCGTCGTGTCCCCTCGATTGGCGGTTGTTCCTGCCGGCCTCGTGGGACGAGCACGGCGTCGACGAGGCCGACCGGCCCGGCGTGACCGCCCGCCGGGTTCGGTGCGGGATACCCGCCGACGAGCGTCATCGACCGAAGTGGTCGCTGGTAGTGGAGATGCTCGACGGGCTGGCCGACCACGGACTCCGCCCGCCGTTGCTGGCCGCCGACGCGGGCTATGGCGACACCAGCCAGTTCCGCAGCGCCTTGGACGAACGCGGAATCGGCTACATCATGCAAGTCAAAGGCGACGCCCTCGCACACGAGCCCGGGGTGCGGCCGGTCGCGCGGGCCTGGTCCGGGAAAGGACGGCCGCCGACCCGCACCGACCCGCACTACCCGAAGACCGCTGTCAGCTTGGTCGAACACGTTCGCGCCGCCGGACGCGGCGGCGCGGAGACGGTCACCTGGCGCGAGGGCTCGAAGGGCACGATGAGCAGCCAGTTCGTCTTCCTACGGGTACGCCCGGCCGGGCATCGCGTCACCCGCGACGCCGACGGCATCCTGCCCGAGCGGTGGCTGATCGCCCAGTGGCCCGACGACCAGACCGACCCGGTCAAGTACTGGCTGTCGAGCCTCCCCGCCACCACCAGCCACGCCGACCTGGTCCGCTACGGCAAAATCCGCTGGCGCATCGAACACGACTACCGCGAGCTGAAGACCGGCCTCGGTCTGGACCACTTCGAAGGCCGATCCTTCACCGGCTGGCACCGCCACGTCACCCTGGTCACCGCCGCGCACCTGTTCATCACCGAACTGCGTCTGGACCCAAAAGCGGCTGCGCCGGCCTGACCCTCTACACCGTCATCCGCGAGCTGCAACGACTCCTCGCGACCTGGACCGGCGCCTGCACCACCTGCCACCAACCCGTGAAACCGCTACACCGCAACAAACGCCACCGAACCTAACAAAGCACTACTAGGGCCCCGGGGGCATCGCGGCACACCCGGTCCGACGCACCGGCGCCGCGGACGGGTCCGGGCTGCCGCGTCGACCGCCACCAGCTACCGCCGCGCCGTCCCGGCTCCGTACCGTCGCTTCCCGGTTACACTCGACTGGCCCTGGTCGTACCGGAACGACCTGGCCAGGTCCGGTTTCCCGCCGGCGCCGAGGACCGCCGAGGTCCGACGCGCCAGCGGCGTACCGCCGATGCCACCCGCTGGCCTGGCACGGCGTCCACGGCAGCGATGCCGGTTAGGGACTGACGCGATGATCGCCGACACCTGCCCGTGCTGCGGGCGATCTCTCAGCCTGCGCGACCGGCAGGTGCGCTTCACCCTGCCCGAGCCGGTACTCGACGCGCCCGCCCAGGAGGAGACGGCCGGTACCTGGGCCACCCGACGGCCCGTGAGTCGGTGATGATGCGGGTCCCCGAGATCGGCGCGTTCGTCCGCGCGCTGCTGCCGATCCGGCTGACGGACGGCCAGAGCATCACCTTCGGCGTCTGGCTCGCCATCGACCCCCGCGAACTCGAGTCGGTCTTCGTGCTCTGGTGGGCGCCCGAGTACCGTGACCTGCGGCTCGCCGGCCGGCTCGCGAACACCATCCCGCCGTGGGGCATGCTCGCCGCCCCGGTCGAGGCGGTGGTGCGGGACACCGAGGAGACGCCGTACTGCGACAGGTCGAGCGACCGGCAGTTGGACCGGGTACTGCGGGACGAATGGCCGCACGATCTGGTGCTGTCCGCGGCCGGGACGGCCTGAGCCCGCCCCGCTGGTGCGCCCCCTGGGAGCGCTGTCGGCATGTCGACTTGAGACCTGTAAGGAATGTTTCGTTTCGCTAGCCTGACCTGTTCGCCGGCCGGCTACGGAGTGTGGGGTCTCATGGATCCTCGGTACATGGCGAAGTTGGCGGAGCAGTCCGCGAACTTCGGTTTCCTGAAGGCGCACCCGCTGCTGCTCTGGTACGGCGCGGGCGCCGAGGCGCTGGTCTACGTGGACGCTCAGGCGTCGATGTTCAAGACCCGGGCCTTCGGTGACGTGCTCGCCCGGGAACTGGTACGCCTTACCGACATCCGGCCGCAGGGCACGAGTTTCCACCACCAGGTGCGGGCACTGGGCGCCACTGGGGTACTCGTGCCCCACCTCTACGCCGCGTTCGAGCGGCTGCGCGACGTCGGCGACAGGGCGGTGCACGACCACCTGGGCGAGCTTCGTAGCGCGCTGGAGCTGCTGCGTACCTGCTTCGAACTCGGCGTCTGGTACCACCGCGCGCTGACCGGCGACCGCTCGCCGATCGGGTTCGTGCCGCCGAGCCCGCCGCCGCGCCAGGTGCCGCAGCCGGTGGTGGCCGGACTGCACGCCGAGCTGCGCCGCTACCGGGAGGCGCTGGCGGAGACCAAGCTGCTGCTGGCCGGCAAACGGTCGCTGGCCGCCGCGAAGGCGGACGCCGCCGCCGAGGCGGAGCGGGCGGTGCGGGACGCCGACGCGCGCCGGGAGAGCACGATCGACCTGGTCGCGACCCTGGAGGCGCAGGCCGAGGAGGCGCGGCGCGAGTGGGGCAGCCGTACGCCGGTCAGGGTCTCGGCCGCCAACCGGGAGGAGTTCATCGCCCGCGCCCGGCGTGCCGCCCGGGAGCCGCTCAACGAGCTGCGGACCCGGGCCGAGATCGACCGCCAGTTGGCGGCGGCCGGCTGGGTGGTCCAGGACGAGAACCGGCTCAACCTCTTCGCCGGCCCGGGCATCGCCCTCCGCGAGGTCACCCTCTCGACCGGCCGCGCCGACTACCTGTTGTACGTCGACCGGCGGCTGGTCGGGGTCGTCGAGGCGAAGCGGGAGGGTACGGCGCCCCGGGGTGCGCAGGCGCAGCTCGACCGCTACCGGCGTGGGCTGACCCCCGAACAGCGGATGACCGCCTGGCGGCGGGACGCGCCGCTGCCCTTCGGGTACGTCGCCACCGGCACCGGGACGGCGTTCGTGAACGGGCTCGACCCGTTCCCCCGTACCCGGGAGGTTTTCGCCTTCCACCGGCCCGAAACGTTGGCGCGGTGGATGCGGGAGGCGGACGACAACCGGAACCTGCCGACGCTGCGGGCCCGGTTGCGGCGGATGCCGGCGCTCGACGGTGCCGGCCTGCGCCCGGCGCAGGTCGACGCGATCCGCGGCCTGGAGCGCTCGCTGGCCGAGGACCGGCCGCGGTCGCTGATCCAGATGGCCACCGGGGCGGGAAAGACCTTCACCGCCGTGACGGCGAGCTACCGGCTGTTCCGGCACGCCCGAGCCAACCGGATCCTCTTCCTGGTCGACCGCAACAACCTCGGCAGGCAGACGCTGCGGGAGTACGCCGGCTACCAGACCCCGGACGACGGGCGGACGTTCACCGAGTTGTACACCGTGGACCGGCTGTCCGGGGCCGGCATGCTGGACTCGTCCATGGTGGTCATCTCCACCATCCAGCGCCTCTACGCGGCACTGCGCGGGCGCGAGCTACCCGACGTCGACGTCGACGACCAGGCGTACGACAGCTACGAGCTGGACGAGCCGGCGGAGGTGGGCTACCGCCCCGAGCTGCCGCCGGAGGCGTTCGACCTGATCGTCGTGGACGAGTGCCACCGCTCGATCTACGGCAGGTGGCGGGCCGTGCTGGAGTACTTCGACGCGTTCGTGGTGGGACTGACCGCCACCCCGGTGAAGCAGACCCTGGGGTTCTTCCAGCAGAACCTGGTCTCCGAGTACACCTACGAGCAGGCGGTCGCCGACGGGGTCAACGTCGACTTCGACGTGTACCGGATCAGGACGCGGATAACCGAGTCGGGGGAGCGGATCGAGGCCGGCACGGTGGTGCCGCTGCGGGACCGCCGCACCCGGGCCGAGCGCTACCAGGAGCTGGAGGACGACTTCGCGTACGACGGCGGCCAGGTCGGCCGGTCGGTCATCTCCCGGGGGCAGCTCCGGCTGGTGTTGGAGACCTTCCGGGACCGGCTCTTCACCGAGATCTTCCCCGGCCGGTCGAAGGTGCCGAAGACGCTGATCTTCGCGCGGGACGACAACCACGCCGAGGAGATCGTCCAAATGGTCCGGGACGTCTTCGCCAGGGGCGACGACTTCGCCCAGAAGATCACGTACGCCTCCCGGCGCGAGGGCAACAACCCCGACGACCTGATCCAGGCGTTCCGGAACAGCCCCGAACTGCGGGTCGCGGTCACCGTCGACATGATCGCCACCGGCACCGACGTACGCCCGCTGGAGTGCGTCTTCTTCCTGCGGCCCGTGCGGAGCGCCACCTGTTTCGAGCAGCTGAAGGGTCGGGGAGCGCGCACCATCGACCCGGCCGAGTTCCAGGCGGTGACCGAGGACGCGCTGGTCAAGGAGCGGTTCGTCATCGTCGACGCGGTCGGGGTCACCGAGGCGGAACTGGACGAGGCCGTGCCGTTGCAGCGGCACTCCGAGCGGCAGCTCTCGCTGCGTGACCTGCTCGGCAAGGCCGGCCGGCTCAGCGCCACCCCGGACGAGGTCGCCACCCTCGCCTCCCGGCTCTCCCGGCTGGACCAGCAACTCAGCACGCAGGAGAAGGCGGAGCTGGACGAGCTGGCCGGACAGCCGATGACCGAGATCGTGCGCGGCATGGTCGACGCGGTCGCGCCCGAGCAGTTGAACCCGGCCCGCCGGGCCGGGCCGGAGGCGGTACCCGGGTTGATGGCGACCGCGCTGCGTCCGCTCGCCGCGAAGCCGAGGCTGCGGCAACGGCTTCTCGAACTCCGCCCGCCGCCGGTCGGCGGTTCCGCCCCCGCACCTCGCGGCGGCGAGCTGGAACGCATGGGTGAGTAGTGGCGGAGGTACGACCGCAGTCCGCCTCGCTGCCGGTCAGGGCTTGTCGGGCACGACCTCGCCGGTGATGGCGCGGGAGCGCTGCGACACGGCCTCGATGATCGGCGCGAGGGCCGGCAGCCGCATGCCCTGCGGGCCGAAGACCAGCCAGGCGACCGCGACCGCGTACCAGGGCGCGGCCGGGCCGTGCAGCATCAGCGGATGGCCCTCCTGGTAGCGGAGCACGAACGACCACTGGGTCAGGTCGGCGGTCATCTCCAGTACGCCGTTGTGCCAGAAGCTCAGCAGGTTGCCCTGGTAGTCGCCGAGCAGCCGCTGGTTGGTCAGGACCATCCGCACCTGCGCCTGGTCCCGCCACTGCGCCGCCGCCATCGCCGCCGCGCGGTTGCGGGCGCTGGCGTTGCTGATCGCGTCCCCGGCCATGCCGGCGAGCACGAAGCTGGTCGAGCCGAACCAGAGGTGGCTGCTCTCCCGGTACTGCGCGCTGGTGCCGTAGAAGCGGGCGTACCCCAGCACCGTGTCGCCGAAGATCGTCTCGTCGTGACCCAGCCGCAGGCCGGTGGGGGGCAGGGCGACCAGCTGGCCGCCGTGCAGCAGGTGCTCGTACAGTCGGCAGGCGCTGCTCCAGCCGTCGCGGAGCACGGCGTCGAGAGCGGACGAATTCTTGCGGCGGCTCACGTGCGACTCCTCCGGTTCTGCAGGGCGGGCTCGTGGCGCCGGAGCGCCCACCGCACCGCCGCGGTCAGCAGCACGGTCTGGCTGGCCAGGACGAGCATCGCCCAGGACCAGGCCCCCGCGGTGTGTGCCCAGAGCGCGTCCGTCGAGGGCTTCAGCATTATCGCGCGCAGGTCAACCGTGGCGGCCGCGGCGGCGTACCCCCAGCGGGCCGGGGCCAGCCAGGAGAGTTGTTCGATGCCGGCGCGCTCGACCACGGCGAACAGGCCACCGCAGAGCACGAGCTGCGCCATCACGAGCCCGACCAGCACCGGCATCGTCTGCTCGCTGGTGGAGACGTACACGCTGACCAGCAGCCCCAGTACGGTGGCGGCCAGCGTGGTCAGCCAGACCACCGCCATCAGCTCGAACAGCGGCGAGCCCAGCACGAGCGCGTCGCGCGGCCCCGCCCGCCCGACCATGCCGAGCAGCACGAACAGTGCCGCCTGTACCGCGTTCAGCACGGCGAAGACGATCAGCTTGGAACTCAGGTAGGCGCCCGGCGCCCTCCCGACCGCCCGCTCGCGGCGGTAGATGGCGCCCTCCCCGACGAACTCCCGGATGCCGCCGGCCAGCCCGATGAAGATCGCGCCGGTGATCAGGATGACCAGCAGCTCGGCGGCCTCGGTACTGCGCCCGGGCGGCTGGGCGGGTATCCCGAGGCCGTCGGAGCCGGGCACCACGTGCAGCAGGGCCGCGAGACCCACCGGCAGGCCGATGGAGAGCCCCGCGTACAACCGGTCGGCGAGGGTGACCGCGACCGTGCGTCGGGTGAGGATCTCCAGTTGCCGCCACCACCCCTGGCGCGGCGGTGCGGCGGCGGGGACCGCCGGCGGTTCGGTGCGTGCCGGCTTCGCCTCCGAACGGCGCATGGCCGCGAACCGGGCGGTCCAGACCTCCGGCTGGGTGGCAACGGCGGTGAACACGTCGGCGTACTCGGCGGCGCCGAAGAATTCCAGCAGCTTGTCCGGCGGGCCGAAGTAGGCCACCGCCCCGCCCCGGGCGAGCACCAGCACCCGGTCGCAGACGTTCAGGTGCAGCGGGCTGTGCGTCACCACCACGACGGTCCGGCCACGGTCGGCCAGATCCCGCAGGCCGTGCATCACGTCCCGGTCCAGCGCCGGGTCGAGCCCCGAGGTCGGTTCGTCGAGGAAGAGCAGGGAGGGTTCGGTCAGCAGCTCCAGCGCCACCGAGGTGCGCTTGCGCTGCCCGCCGGAGAGCGTGTCGATGCGCTGGTCGGCGTGCGCGGTCAGGGCGAGCTGGCCCAGCACCTCGTCGATGCGCTCGTCCCGCTCCGCCGGCGTCACGTCCGAACCGAAACGCAGGCCGGCCGCGTATCGCAGGGCGCGGCGCACGGTGAGCTGGCGGTGCAGGATGTCGTCCTGCGGCACCAGGCCGATGCGGTGCCGCAGGTCGGCGTAGTCGGCGTAGAGGTCGCGACCCTGGTAGCGCACCGTGCCCGACTGCGCCGGGCGGTTGCCGGTCAGCGCACCCAGCAGCGTCGACTTGCCGGCGCCGCTCGGGCCGACCACCGCGAGGAGGCTGCACTCGTCCAGGTCGAACGAGACCCCGGCGAGCAGGTCCCGCCCGCCGATCGTGACCGTCAGCCCCTCGGCGCGCAGCGACACCCGGCCGGCGTCGACGTACTCGTGCAGCTCGACGCCGTTGAAGACCATCTGGTGGTGGCCGAACGAGAGCAGGTCCCCGGCGCGCACCACCGCCCGCTCGACCTGACGGCCGTTGACGTACGTGCCGTTGCGGGTGCCCAGGTCGATGACGTGGAACTCGGCGCCGTCCCGGACGAGGTCGGCGTGGTAGCGGGAGACCAGCAGGTCGTCGAGGACGACGTCGTTGTCCGGCGCCCGGCCGATCCGGACGCGTCCGCCGGGCCGGTAGGTGGCCGACGGCATCCGGCCCAGCGCGAAGCGGGCCCCGGGTGGTGGCTCGGCACCGGGCGCGAACCGGCTCGGCCGCACCTCGGTCAACTGGCCGGACTGCGCCGAATCGGTCACCGTCGGCGGGGGAGCGGGACGCCCGTCCGGGCGGAAGGTCAGCGCCGGACCGTCGACGGCGTTGCCGAGCCGTACCGCACAGGGGTCCGTTAGCTCCAGCTCGTGCACCTGCCGGCCGTTGACGAAGGTGCCGTTCCGGCTGCCCAGGTCCCGCAGGCGCCACCGTCCGGCCCGGTAGGTGAGCTCCAGGTGCTCGCGGGAGGCCCGCGCGTCGTCCACCACGATCGGGCAGAGCGGATCACGACCGATCCGCAGCGGCGCGACATCCTCGGTGACCCGGCGTTCCCCGTCCTCGCCCGGTACCCCGACCAGCAGCGCGGCGCTCACCCGGCCACCGGCCCCGACGCGGTCACCGGCTCGCCTTGATCTTCGGCAGCCGCTTGGACATCGAGGTCGCCATCTTGATCAGTTCACTCTGCCCGCTCACGCCTCTGGCGTTGGTGTCCATCGCCACCTCGAAAAGCACCTGGCCGGAGCGGACCATGATCACCTGGTACGTGCCCATGGAGGTGTCGATGGTGGCCCCGAACGACTCCTGGCCCAGCTTGGGCACCGTGAACGACCGCCACTCGCACCGCTGCGCCGCAGCACGGGCGGCGTCGAGGAACGGGTCGGCGGCGTTGCCGTAGAAGCCGGCGACCGCCGAGCCGATCCGCGGGTACGTGCCGGTCGTCACCCAGTAGCCGTTGCTGCTGTTCGCCCCGATCGCGGCGCCGTCGACGCGGCCTCCGTCGGAACAGAAACTGAGGTCGGCCGGGCCGCCCTGCAGGGTCTCCTCGGCCGCGCTGGGCTTGACCGTGTCACGCTCTCCGACCTTCAGCGCGGACATGACGTCGGCCACCGACAGCAGCACCGGCTCCAGCGCGGTGACCGCCGGTGGCGGAGAGGCACGGTCGATGCTGGGTGCCGGGCTGGCGCCGTTGCCGCCGCCGAACCCGCCGGCGTTCAGGATGCTCACCAGCCCCGGTATGAAACAGGAGAGGAACACCAGCACCGACACGATGGCCACGATCAGCGGTACCTTGGACTTCTTCCGTGGCCGGCCGGGGAAGCCGGAGGGGCCGGGACCGGGCGGCAGCGGGTAGCCGACCGGGCCGGAGTTGGGGGGCATCGGGTAGTGCGAGGGCCCGGCGGGCGGGCCGCTCGACGGCGGGGTGCCCGGGGGTGGCGGGTAACCCGATGGACCGGGGCCGGGCGCCGGTGGGCCCGAGGAGGGGCGGGGGCCGGGGGCGCCCGACGGCTGGGCGCCCGGCGGCAGCGGATAGTCCGCCGGCCCGGCGGTCGGCGGCGGGGCGGACGACGGGCGGACGCCGGGGGGCAGCGGGTAGTCCGCCGGCCCGGCGGTCGGCGGCGGTGGAGCCGGTCGGGACGGCTCGCCGATCGAGGTCTCCATCGGTGCGCCGCGCAGGGCGCGGATCCAGGCCGCCGCGGCGGAGGGCCGACGGTCGCCGACCACGGCGACCATCGAGAGGATCCCGCGGACCACCCGGTCCTGCCCCGGGCCGAGGGCGGCGGTGAGCCGCTCGGTCATCCCCTCGGTGTCCCCCGGCACCGGCATCTCGCCCGTCAGGGCGTAGTAGACGGTCGCGCCGAGGGCGTAGCGGTCCGTCGCCGGGGTGTACTCGCCCCGGGCCAGGGACTCCGGCGCCATGAACGGCGCCGTGCCGTACAGCCGGGCGGTGCCGCTGGTGCTGTGCAGCCGGACCAGGCCGAAGTCGACCAGGTAGACCCGCCCGTCGCCGGCGACCAGGATGTTGGCCGGTTTGATGTCCCGGTGCAGGACCGGTATCCCGTCGGTGTCCCGGCCACTGTGCAGATAGTCGACCGCCTCGGCGATCGGTTCGAGCGGCCGGAGGATGTCCAACCCGCGCACGTCACCGCGCTCCAGGCCCTCCTGGAGGCTGTGCCCCTCGATCCACTTCATCACGAAGTACAGCCGCGGCCCGGCATCGGGTGCGGCCTGCCCCGCCGGATGCGGCGGCGGCCCGACGAAGACGTCCTTCACCTTCACCAGCGCCGGATGCTCCAGCTGGGTCGCCAGCGCGGCCTGCAGCCGGAGCCCTTCCAGGCCACGGTCGCCCTGGTCCTCCTCCGGCACCCGGAGGATCTTCACGGCGTACGAGAAGGCGACGGTGCCGTGGTGCTCGCGGGCCCGCCAGACCTCGCCCTCGCCACCCGCGGCACGCCGCTCGATCAGCTCATACCGGTCCGGCGCGTCCGGCGGCCCCACGTAGCTGTACTGCGCATCTGACACGGTGGTCATCTTGCCAGCGCGGTACAAGGCGATCCAAAAACGTATTCATATCGAGAGGACGGCTCCGGCGCCGGGCCGGGACACCAGGGACCCGTCCACCCTCGACCGTGGCCGGTGCAGCCGTCGGCACCCGCGCCCGGCCCGGATCCCCGGGGCGGGGTCCCGGGGGGTCAGAGCCCGAGGTCACTCAGCCCGGGGTGGTCGTCGGGGCGGCGTCCCAACGGCCAGTGGTACTTCCGCTCCGACTCCTGGATCGGCAGGTCGTTGATGCTGGCCAGCCGGAGCCGCATCAGCCCGTTCTCGTCGAACTCCCAGTTCTCGTTGCCGTACGAGCGGAACCAGCTCCCGGAGTCGTCGTGGCACTCGTAGGCGAACCGCACGGCGATCCGGTTGCCCTCGACCGCCCAGAGTTCCTTGACCAGGCGGTATTCGAGCTCCCGCGTCCACTTGCGCTGGAGGAACCGCACGATCTCGTCCCGCCCGGTGAGGAACTCGGCGCGGTTGCGCCACCGGCTGTCCGGGGTGTAGGCGGCCGCGACCTTCTCCGGGTCCCGGGAGTTCCAGACGTCCTCGGCCATCCGGATCTTCTGGGTCGCGGTCTCCCGGGTGAACGGGGGCACCGGAGGACGGCTGGTCATCTGTGGCTCCTCGGGATCGTTCGCACACGCCCCGCCCGGCCGGGCGGGCGCCACCCCATCCTAGGAACACCGGTCGGGCCGGCCGCCCCGATCGGCGAAGGAACGCCGGCCGGACGGCGGTGGCCGCCGAACCCCGGGCGGGTCCGGCGGCCACCGGTGGAGCGGGTACCTCCGCCTCAGATCCCGCCCAGCCGCGCGGGACAGGGCGTCACCGGATCGAGTACGACGCCGAGCGTGCTGACCAGGCCCGGCTGGATCTGCTGCCGCTTCGCCTGCGGCACCCAACCGTCCTTGGCGACCAGTACGTCGTACCGGCCCCGGGGCAGCCAGTAGGCGTAGCGCCCCTCGGCGTCGGCCGACAGCGTGTACCCGGTGCCCGGGTCACCGGCCGGGTTGACCCGTACCGTGGCCCGCAGCGGCACCTCGGCGCCGCCGCAGGTCCGGCCGAGCACGGCGCCCTGGAGCTTGCCCCAGCTCGCCGGCGGCGACACGTTCATCTCGACGTCGACCACCGGCACCGGGTACGGCGTGTCGGTGACCAGCCCGAGTTCGACCGCGTACCTGCCCGGCTGGGCGACGCCGGTGGCGGCCGTGGCGGTCAGGGTGACCGTCACCGCCCTCGACTCGCCCGGTGCCAGGGTGAACCCGGTCGGCGTCGTGCTGAGCCAGGGCGCCTCCCCGGCCTCGGCGCAGAGGTCGAGGCCACCGAGCCGTTCGGACTCCACCGAGCCCACGAACGAGGACGGCGAACCACCGACCTTGTACGCCCCGCACGACGCCGCGCCCCGGTAGCGGGCGAACTGCACGTTCGGCAGGTCCACCCAGGCCCCGGCCACCGGGTCGTACCCCACGGTCCGGTTGGTCAGCGCGCTGGAGTTGGCGGTGGCACCGCCGGCCAGCACCAGCAGGCCACCGGCGGCGGCGGACGGCGAGCCCCACAGGTCCAGCGGCATGTCCGGCAGCGGCGACCAGGCGTCGGCGTCCGGGTCGTAGGCGTAACCGTTGTCGAACTCGGTCGCACCGACCCCGCCGGCGCAGTAGACCCGGCCGCCGATCCCGCCGCAGGCCAGCCACGAGACGGGCTGCGGATAGTCGGCCACCGCGGTGAACTGGTTGGTCAGCGGGTCGAAGACCACCACGTCGGTGGAGTCCACCGCGCACTCCTCATCGCCGCAGCCACCGACGATGTAGACCTTCCCGTGGCTGGCCGCGCTGGCGGTCGCCGCCCGTGGCACCGGGTTCGCCACCCCGGGCAGGGTGCGCCAGGTGCCGCTGGCCGGGTCGAAGACGTCGACGGTGGCCACCGGCAGGGAGCCGTCACCCCAGCCGCCGAGGACGTAGATCCGCCCGTTCAGCGCGGCGACCGACGGCTTCGACCGGGCGGTCGGCAGGTCCGGCAGGGCCGTCCACGAGTTGGCCGCCGGGTCGTAGACCCACGCCTTGCGTTCGGTGCCGGTGCCGGCGCCGCCGCCGATCGAGTAGACCTTTCCGTCCAGGGTGGCGGCGGAGTTGTCGAAGAGTGCGGCCGGCGTGTTGGCGAGCCGGCTCCACGCCTCGTCGACCAGCGGCGCGGTGCTGGCGCCCGCCCCGGCGGGGTACGCGGTGCCGGTGCGGCCCTTGCTGATGCCCTTGACCGGCCGCTCGACCAGCGCCGCCCCCCTGCGGGAGAGCAGCGCCGACCGGCCGGCCCGTTCCAGGGTTCCCACGGTCGCGGGGGCGTTGCCGGTGTTGGTCACCGTCACCGTGGCCGTGCGGGTGCTGCCGTACGGCTGGTGCATCTCGATGTCGGTCGGGGTGACCGTCAGCCGACCGGCCTGGAGTGCGAAGTCGGCCCGCCGGGTGCTGTCCGCGACGACCGTCACCGTTTCCGCCGCCGCCCGGTACGGCGGTAGCCCGGCGCTGAGCTGCTGCGGCCCGGTGAGGCTGGAGAAGAGCCAGTAGAAGCCGTCCGGGATGGCCGGATCCTCCGGCGTCGCCACCGAGACGCCGGAGTCGAGCGGCTCGCCGACGCTGGTGACGGTCACCCCGTCGAGCGGGGCGCCGGTGTTGGCGTCGGTGGTGAAGCCGACGACCAGGCCGCCCGGCTCCGGGGTGCAGAGCCGGTTGACGAGCTGGACGTTGTCGACCTGCCACCACCAGGCGAAGGAGCCCGTGAAGCGGAACCGGACCCGGGCGTCGGCGGCTCCGGCGGCGGCGTCCAGCGGCACCTCCTCGACCCGCGGGCCGCGCAGGCTGGCCGTCTGGTGCCAGACGTTGGTCCAGGTGGCGCCGCCGTCGGTGGAGACGTCGACGTCGGCGGTGTCGCTGACTCCCACGGCCCGCCAGTCGCTGTTGAAGCGCAGCAGTGGGGCGGTGGCGGCGGAGAGGTCCAGCGGCGGGCTGACCAGGTCGGTGTCCTGGGTGTTGCCGCTGCCCAGCCTGTCGCTGTCGACGATCGCGAAGCCGCCGCTGCCGCCGGTCAGGTTGCCCCGTTCGCCGTCGTCGGTGAACGTCCAGCCGCCGTCCCCGGTCCGGTTCACCACCGACCAGCCGTCCGGGGTGCCGGTGCCGTCGAAGCTCTCCGCGAGCAGCGGGTCGCTCGTCCCGGCCAGGTAGCCGGCGGCCGTGCAGGCGGGTTGCACCGGGACCGGGATGTCCAGGGTGCGCGCCTCGGTGCCGATCTCGATCTCGGTGGTGACCGGCCGGTAGCCGGGGTAGCGCACGGTGGTGCTGAGCCGGTAGGTCGCGTCGCCGGGGACGGTGAGGGCGTAGGCGCCGGTCACCGGGTCGGTGAAGACCGGACCGCCGGGCACGCCGGCGACCTCGATCTTCGCGTACAGCGGCCAGCCGTGTCCGGAGCCGTCGACCACCCGGCCGGAGATCCGTACCGTCGGCGCGGCGGCGAGGGTGAAGTCCCGTACCACCCCCTCGCCCTCGGCGACGGTCACCGTCGCGGTGCCGGTGGTGTAGCCGTACGCGGTCACGGTCAACTGGTGCTCACCGGCCGGCACGGTCAGCGCGTATCCGCCGTCCGGTCCGGTCACCGTGTTGACCGTGCCGGCGCGCACCCGCGCTCCGGCGACCGGGTCGCCGTCGGCGTCGGTGACGGTGCCGGTGATCCGGCCGACCGCGCCGCGCGGTGCGGCGTTGACCGCCTGGTACGCGTTGAGCCGCCCCTCGCCGAAGGTGTTGTTGTCGTCGACGGTGCCGCCGCAGGTGAGCGCGTCGACGTCGGTGGCGGTGTCGTCGAGCAGCCGCTCGGTGCCGGCGATGTCGCCGCGCAGGCTCGGCGCGGCGGACCAGACGAGCGCGACGGTGGCCGTGACGTGCGGAGACGCCATCGAGGTGCCGCTGCCGAGGCCGTAGCCGTTGCCCGGGATGCTGGACCGGATGTTGCTGCCCGGCGCCGAGATGTTCGGCTTCACCCCGCCGTCGATGCTGGAGGTGCCCCGGCCGGAGAAGCCGGAGATGACGTTGTTGACGTCGTACGACCCGGTCGCGTAGGTGTTCGGGTAGTCGCCGGGGTTCTCGGTGGTGTTGCAGCCCGGGCCGTTGTTGCCGGCGGAGAAGCTCGGGAAGATGCCGGCGGCCCGCCAGGCGTCGACCGTCTGCTCGTACCACTCGTCGCCGCGACCGCCGCCCCAGGAGTTGTTGACCACGTCGGCGTGCAGGTCGGGCCGGGGGTTCTGTCCGTTCAGGTCGGTTGGGGCGAGCACCCACTGACCGGCGGCGAGCAGCGAGGCGTCGCTGCAGTTGTTGGTCTCGCAGCCCTTGGCGGCGATCCACTTCGCCCCGGGGGCGACGCCGACCTGGTTGCCGGTGCCGTCGCCGCCGACCATCGTGCCCATGGTGTGCGTACCGTGGCCGTTGTTGTCGCACGGTGCCGGGCTGGGGCAGACCTCGGCCGGGTCGAACCAGTTGTAGTTGTGCTCGAAGGTGCCGCCGCTGTTGCCGCGGTAGCTGCCGACCAGCGCCGGGTGGTCGTACTGGACGCCGCTGTCGATGTTGGCGACCACCAGCCCCTCGCCGCGTACGCCCAGTTCGGACCAGACCCGGGGCGCCTCGATGTTGTCCACGTTCCACTCGACCGCGTCCACCCCGGATCGGGTGTCCGGGGTCATGGCCACGGGCTTGACCAGCTCGTAGCTGCGGCTCGGCTCGATGCTCGCCACCTCGGGGCGGGCCGCGAGCGCGTCGACCAGGCCGCGGTCCCCCTCCACCCGCAGCGCGTTGGCGATCCAGAACGCCCGGTACGTGGTGCCGCGGCTGTCCAGTTCGGCGCGGAGCCCGCGCTGGCTGCGCTCGGCGGTACCGGTGAGCTGCCGGTAGACCTCGGTGGCCCGGTCGTCGGAGTCGCGCAGTCGCGCCGCGCGGCCCAGCTCGGCCCGCTCCCGCAGGTAGACGGTGAAGCTCGTGCTTCCGCCGGCCGCCAGTTCGGCCAGCAGTTCCGCGTCGACCGGGGCCCTGGGCCCGGCGGCGGTGGCGACGGCGGGTTGGGCGGTCAGACCGAGGACCACGGCGACCCCGGCGGCGACTGTCCGCCAGAGTCTCGGCCGGCTCCCCCGCCGGCCGGTTGGTTGATGTGGCATGCTTCCTCCCCCACTTTCCGGCACCCGCGCGGGCGCGGGTGCCGACCATCCAGCTCCGGATGTTCCGGGCTGGCGGCACGCGTGGGTTTGAGCGGTGTTACGCAGTGCATCCCCCACATCGGCTAAGAGTCATGCTGTGGTGCCGGGGGGAAGTGATCAATCCTCCACGCCAAGCAGTATTCGGGCAGTAACAGGCCGTATTTCGGTCAAAAGTCAGAAACCTGCCATACATTGGTTGGCATCGTTGTTGACTCGCCCGGCCAAACCGGATTGGCTGGCACCCGGACACGGCGAGACCTCGGGATCCGAGAAGGCGAGGCTCGCGCCCGAGGTGGCGGGGAGGTCGGCGGTGGCGAACGGTGAGGTCCCACTGGTGGTGTGCGTCTCGGCGGACGTGGCGGTGCGCGAGCGCGTGGTCCGGCGGCTGGACGACTTCGGCACCGTGGTCATCTGTTCGGATCTGGCCGAACTCCGGGCGATGCTCTTCCCGCTGACCGGAAACGGGACCGAACCGGCGGCGAGCGCGCCGGTCAGCCTCGGCGACCTCTCCGTCGACCCCGGCGGCCACCTGGTCACCTGGCGCGGCGAGCCGCTCGCGCTCACCCGACTGGAACGGGAGCTGCTGGCCCGGCTCGCCAGCCCGCCGCTCGGGGTCTGGACCTACGAGCGGCTCTTCGGTTCGGTCTGGGGCGGCGCCTACCTCGGCGACACCGCCATCCTGCACTCCGCCGTGAAACGGCTCCGCCGCAAGCTGCGCGCCGTCGAGGGCGGGCCGCAGGTGCAGACCGTCCGCGGCGTCGGCTACCGGCTCAGCGCGGGCGGCTGATCCGCACCGGCCCGACCGTGCCACCATGGCGGCGTGACCACCCACTCCGTGCCGCCCCCGGCCCCGCCGACCCCTCCGGTCAACCGCCGGCGGCGCTGGCTGCACGCCGGGGTGGCGGGCTGGGCCGTGGTCCTGCTGGTGGCCACCGCCGTCTCGGTGCACCGGGACGAGCCGACCGTGCGGGAGCAGCGCAGCGTGGGGCAGGCCACCCCGGTCGTCGAGCGGGCGGTCGGTGACCTGGTGGTCGCCGCCGGGCCGGAGGTGGTGGTGGAGCTGGCCGAGCCCCGCCGGCGTACCGGCTGCCGGCTCACCCCGCTGCGCGAGGGCGCCACGCTGGAGGCGGGGGTGACCCTCCGTGCTCCGGCGGCGGACGCGGACGCGGCGCTCGACCGGATCGCCGACCGGCTGCCGCCCCACTACCACGCCGGCGTCGGGCGGGAGCCGGACGGCGCGGCGCGCAGCCTCTGGGCCGATGCCGGGGAGTTCGTGCTGGTCGAGGGGGAGGTGTCCGAACCCGGCCTGGTGACGCTGACCGTCAGCACGGGATGCCGACCGACCTCCGACGGCTCCGACGGCCCGGCCGTACCGCCGCTGCCGCCCGCCGACCCGGACCCCGCGCGGGTGCTCACCGCCCTCGGCGCGACCGACGTCGCCCCGGCCGGCCCCACCGCGGCGGCCTGCCCCGGCCAGGGCCGGGTCTGGACCGTCCGGGCCACCGGACGGGGCGTCCCGGCCGCGCCGCCCGGCACGCTGCTGCCGGCCCCCGCCGGCACCGTGGTGGTCGCCGACACCCCCGAGTTGTACGCCTACCGCGCGGGTCCGCTCAGCGTCGTGGTGGAGGCCCTCGACGGCCGGATCCGGGCGGCCACCACCACCGGCTGCCCCGGCTGACCCGCCCGCCACCTCCGGCCCCCGTCGCGCCGTCGGCTGTTCCGTTGCGCCGTCGGTGGGGAAGTTCTCGTGGTTGTGTGGGGGAATGGTCTCGCTCAGTTACTGCACGTACGTGGCGCCGCCGAAGCCGGCGGTCTCCGACGACCTGCCGCCCGGCGAGACGCAGCGGCAGTGGTCGCCCACCTCCGCCACCCTGATCTACGGTGACCACGACGCGGTCCTGGTGGACGCGCTGATGACCGTGGACGAGGCGCGCCGGCTGACCGACTGGGTGGCCGGCGTGGGCCGGAACCTGACCACGATCTTCGTCACCCACGGCCACGGGGACCACTTCTTCGGCGCGTCCGTGGTGCTGGAGCGCTTTCCCGAGGCGAAGGTCGTGGCCACCGCGAGCGTGGTGCGGCGGATGCGGGCGCAGGTCGGCCCGGAGTGGCTCGACGGGTACTGGCGTCCCGCCTTCCCCGACCAGATACCCCAGCGGCCGATCGTCGCCGAGCCGCTGGCCGACCACGTCGTCGACCTGGAGGGGCAGCGGCTGATCGCGATCGAGCTCGGGCACAGCGACACGGACGACACCACCGCGCTGCACGTGCCCTCCATCGGGCTGGTGGTCGCCGGCGACTCCGTCTACAACGACGTACACCTCTATCTCGCCGAGTGCGGCAACGGCGGGAGCCAGGCCTGGCTGGCGGCCCTGGACACGGTCGCGGCCCTGCGGCCGGTCGCCGTGATCGCGGGCCACAAGCGCCCCGGCGCCGACGACGGCCCGCACACCATCGAGGAGACCCGCCGCTACATCCAGGACTTCGAGGCGGCTGCGGAGAGCACGACCAGCGCCGTCGAACTGTACGACGAGATGGTCCGGCGGTATCCCGACCGGGTGAACCGGGGCGTCCTGTGGAACTCCGCCCGAGCCGTCAAGGGATAGCGCGGGAGCGCCGACCGTCGGCAACGCGATTGAGCGTGATGCCTCTGCGGCATGAATATGCCCCAGAGGCATCACACTCCAAGGGCATACGCCCCTGCGGAGTGGCCGGCCGGCGGGACAGGACCGGCTAGTAGACCAGCGCCTGGGCGCCCTCGGCCATCGCCTCCTCGACGAAGACCGCCGCCCCCGCGATCCGGACCCCGGGCAGCACGTCCGACTCGGTGATCTCCCGGCGGGCCGCGCACTGCGTGCAGGCGGTGACCCGCCCACTGCTCATGATCACGTGCAGCAGCTCCGGCAGCGGCGCGGAGTGCGGCAATTCGAACTCCTCCGCCCGCCCCGGCAGCGCGAACCAGGTCGACTCGCCGGTCAGCCAGAGTGAGACGTCCACGCCCGAGGCGACCGCCGTGGCGGCCACGGTGAACGCCTGGGCACAGCGCTCCGGGGCGTCGGAGCCGGCGGTGACCTTGACGACCAGAGTGCGAGCCATGCGGCCAGCATAGGATCAACCCGTCATGGTTACCGAGATTGGGTTCGTGAGCCTGCTGGTGGCGGGCTTCGGCGCGCTCGCCGGTTTCCTGGTGTATCTGGCCATCCGCATTTCGAGAGGACGCTGGTGAGCGACAGCGACAACCCGATCCAGCCGCCGCCGTGGCTCAACGCTCCGCCCGTCGACCCGTACCCGTTCGCGGAGACCTACGACCTGCGTACCGGGCCGGACCTGCATCCGGCGCTGAACAGCCTGCTTCCGTACGTCGGGTTGTGGCGGGGGCGCGGTCGCGGCGGTTTCCCGACCATCGAGGACTTCGACTACGCGCAGGAGATCCGGATCACCCATGACGGGCGGCCCTTCCTGCACTACGAGTCCCGCGCCTGGATCCTGGACGAGCAGAGCCAGCCGGTGCGGCCGGCCGGCCGGGAGGTCGGCTGGTGGCGGCCGGTGCTCAGGGAGGAGGGCAGCGGGACCGACGAGCTGGAGGTCCTGCTCACCACCCCGACCGGGGTGATGGAGCTGCACGTCGGCAAGATCACCGGTACCCAGGTGGAGCTGGTCAGCGACGCGGTGCTGCGTACGGCGACGGCCAAGGAGGTCACCGCCGGACACCGGCTCTTCGGCATCGTCGAGGGTGCCCTGCTCTACGCCCAGGACATGGCCGCGATGGGGCAGCCGCTCTCGCCGCACCTCTCCGCCCGGCTGATCCGGGTAGGCGGATAGCGCGCCGAGCCGCCCCACGCGCCGACCCGCCCCACGCGTCACGCCGCCCCACGCGTCACGCCGCCCCACGTGTCACGCCGGCTCGCGTGTTAGGAAGGGGCCCTTCCTATACAGAAAGCGATAAGAAGGGGCCCTTCCTTACCCAAGGGGGAAGCCGAGGAGGTCGTGGAGGGCGGCGGTGTGCGGCGACGGCGGCAGCGGCACCCCGTCCAGGGAGCGCACCTCCGCGAGCCCCCGTACCGACGAGGTGAACCAGACGCCGCCGGTCGCCCGCAGGCCGGCCGGGGAGATCCGTCGCCGGGCGGCCGTCCAGCCCAGCGCGGCGGCCCGCCCGAGCAGCCAGTCGGCGGTCACCCCGGGCAGGATCCCGGTGTCGGCGGGCACGGTGCAGAGGGTGTCGCCGGCCAGCCAGACAAGGTTGGCGCTGGTGCCCTCCAGGGCGTACCCGTCGGTGGAGATCCAGAGCGCGTCGTCGACGCCGTTGGCGGCGGCCCAGCGCCGGGCGGCCTTGTGCTGCCCGAACGAGAGGGTCTTGAGGCCGGCCAGCAGCCACGGGCGGCCGGACCGGGCGTCGGCGGTCACCCCGAGCGGCAGGGTGGCCACCGCGATGCCGTCCCGGCGGGCGCGCCGGGACGCGGCCGGCACCTCGGCCAGCGTCGCGTAGACCGTGCCCGGGCCGCCGCGCTCCGGTCCCCGGGTGCAGACCAGCCGCAGCGCCCCCTCGGTCGCCGCCGGCCAGCCGGCGCAGGCGGTGTCGAGCAGGTCCCGCAGCTCGGCGGCTGCCGGCAGCGGCAGGTCGAGGGCGGTCGCCGAGCGGGCCAGCCGGGCCAGGTGCTCGTCGACCAGCCAGGGGCGTCCGCCCCGGACGTGCATCGTCTCGAAGAGCCCGTCCCCGTGCAGTGCGCCCTGGTCGTCGGCCCGGAGCACCGGTTCGTCGGCCGGCACCACGCCCCGGCCCAGCACCGCAACGATCTGTCCGCCGGACACGACGCCGAGGGTAGCCGGCGGGCGTCGGCCGGCGCCGGGCGGCGCGGCGGAGATCCGAACTATGCTTTGTCGGTGTCGGAATCGTCACTCGCCGAACTGTTGCGTTCCCGTGGGCTACGCCTGACGGCGCAGCGGCAGCTCATCCTGGAAGCCGTCATCGACCTGGGGCACGCCACCCCCGAACAGGTGCACTCGGCGGTGCGCGAGGTGGCTGCCGGAGTGAACATCACCACGATCTACCGCACGCTGGAACTACTGGAGCGCCTCGGGCTGGTTACCCATACACACCTGTCCCACGGGTCACCGACCTACCACGCCGCGGGTGAGGACACCCACGCGCACCTGGTCTGTCGGGTCTGTGGGGCGGTGGACGAGGTCGATCCGGAGATTTTCGGACCGGTCGCGGACAAGCTGGCGGCCGAACGCGGGTTCCAGATCGACATCGGGCACGTGGCGCTCTTCGGCGTCTGCGGCCGGACCGGGTGCAGGGAGAAGCAGGGATGATCGACGTCGCGGGTGCGGTAGCCGTCGAGGCGATCGACGACGAGGCGCGGGACCGGCCCGCACCGGAGCACGCCGCCGCCGGGGTGCGGTCGGTGGCCGCCCACTACGGCGATCCGATGCGCGAACAGCGGCTGCTCGCCACCGATGTCGGCCTGGTGGACCGGTCGCACCGGGGCGTGGTCGCGGTCCCGGGTGCGGAGCGGGCCGGCTGGTTGCACACCCTGACCAGCCAGCACCTGGCCGATCTGCGCGCCGGGCAGGGCAGTGAGCTGCTGGTCCTCTCCCCGCACGGCCACGTCGAGCAGCACGCCATGGTCGCCGAGGACGGCGAGACGACCTGGCTGGACACCGAGCCGGGGGACACCGCCGGACTGCTCGACTACCTGACGAAGATGCGGTTCTTCACCCGGGTCGACCCCCGGGACGCGACCGCCGACTGGGCGCTGCTCTCGCTGGTCGGCCCCCGCGCGACCGAGGTGGTCGCGGTCCTCGGCGTCGCCGGCCTGGCCGCTCCGGACGTGCTCGGGGTGCCGGGTCCGAAGTTCGCCGCCGGCACCCTGCCGGCCCGGCCCACCGTGCTGTACGACGTACGGCCGCTGCCGGCCGGTGGGTGGGTCCGGCGGGTGCCGCTCGGGGTGGACCTGCTCGTTCCCCGGGGCGCCATCGCAGAGGTGGCCGGCGAACTGGCCGCCGCCGGCGCGCCGGTCGCCGGACTGTGGGCGTACGAGGCGGTGCGGGTGGCGGCGCGGCTGCCCCGGGCCGGTTTCGAGACCGACCACCGCACCATCCCGGCCG
Organism: Plantactinospora sp. CA-290183; assembly: GCF_050936375.1. NCBI lineage: Bacteria > Bacillati > Actinomycetota > Actinomycetes > Micromonosporales > Micromonosporaceae > Plantactinospora > Plantactinospora sp. CA-290183. The sequence continues at coordinate 246,303 of NZ_JBNJMX010000003.1, forward strand.
AGGTGGGACTGGTCGCCCCGGCCGTACACCTGGACAAGGGCTGCTACCGGGGCCAGGAGACGGTGGCCCGGGTGCACAACCTGGGCCGGCCGCCGCGCCGGCTGGCGCTGCTGCACCTGGACGGCGTGACCACCGACCAGTTGCCGGCGGTCGGCACCCCGGTGACCGCCGGGGGCCGCGCGGTCGGCTTCGTCGGCACGGCGGTGCGGCACTACGAGCTGGGCCCGGTCACCCTGGCCGTGCTCAAGCGCTCGGTGCCGGACGACGCGGCCCTGCTGGTCGACGGCACCGCCGCCGCCATCGACCCGGAGTCGTGACGGCGCACGCGACTAGGATCCGGCCATGACGACTGGGACGTTGATCACGGTTGCGCCGACCGGGGCGGAGTCGGCGAAGACGGAGGTGCCGGCGCTGCCGGTGACCCTGGACGAGCTGCTGCTGACCGCCAAGGAGTGCGAGGCGCTCGGCGCCGCCGTGATCCACGTACACATCCGGGACGGTGACGCCCGGCCGACCCTCGACCTGGGGCGGTTGCGGGAGACGGTGGCCGCGCTGCGGGAGAGCACCGACCTGGTCGTGCAGCTCTCCACCGGCGGTGCGGTGACCGACCCGGAGGCCGACCGGCTGGCCGTGCTGGACGCCGCCCCGGAGATGGCCTCCTGCACGATGGGCACGGTCAACTTCGGCGACGACGTCTTTCTCAACCGCTGGGAGTTCGTGGTCGAGCTGCACACCCGGATGCAGGACCGGGGGGTCGTGCCGGAGTACGAGATCTTCGACCTCGGCCACCTGACGGCGCTGCGCCGCCTGCTCGACCGGTACGGCCTGCCGGCGGGCGGGCACGTGCACGTCGACCTGGTGATGGGGGTGCCCGGGGGGATGCCGGCCACCACGGAGGCGCTGGTCGCCTGCCGGCAGGCCCTGCGTGACCTGCCGGCGGGGACGACGTTCTCGGCGACCGGCATCGGGCGCGGCACGATCCCGGTGATCCTGGCGGCGCTCTCCACCGGTGGGCACCTGCGGGTCGGGATGGAGGACACCGTCTCGTACGCGAAGGGGCGGCCGGTCGAGTCCAACATGCAGCTGGTGGCCCGCGCGGTCAGCTTCGCGCAGCTCGCCCAGCGGCCGCCGCTGACCCCCGCGCAAACGCGTGACCTGCTCGGACTCGCGCCCCGGAGCTGAACCGGGCCGGTGCGGGGCGTACCGTCGCGGACATGGGCATGATCTACAACGGTGGTGTGCCGCTCGCCGGGGCGGTCCGGTCGGACTTCGTGGAGTCGGTCCACCGTGGTTCCGTGGTCGTGCTCGGCCCGGACGGGGCGGTGACGGCCTCGGCCGGGGACGTCGAGGCGCCGGTCTTCCCCCGCTCGTCCAACAAGCCGTTCCAGGGGATCGGGATGCTCCGCTCCGGGCTCCGGCTGGCCGATCCGGCGGACCTGGCCATCGTCTGCGCCAGCCACTCCGGCGAGGACGTCCACGTGGAGCGGGTCACCGCCCTGCTGCGCGGTGCCGGGCTCGACGAGTCGGCGCTGCACTGCCCGCCGGAGCTGCCGCTCTCCGAGGTGGCAGCGGCGGCGGTGCTGCGCTCCGGCGGCGGGCCGTCGCGGTCCCGGATGAACTGCTCCGGCAAGCACACCGGGATGCTGCTCACCTGTCTGGCCGCCGGCTGGCCGGTCCGGGACTACTGGCGTCCGGAGCACCCGTTGCAGCAGCGGCTGCGGGCCGCGGTCGAGGAGCTGACCGGCGAGCGGGCGGCGGCGGTGGGGGTCGACGGGTGTGGTGCGCCGGTGCTGGCCGTGTCGCTGACCGGGCTGGCCCGCGGCTACCTGCGGCTGGTCACCGCCGAGCCGGGCTCGCCGGAGCGGGCCGTCGCCGACGCGATGCGGGCGCATCCGGTGCTGGTGGGTGGCAGTGACGCCGACGACACCCGGCTGATGTCCGGGGTGCCCGGCCTGCTCGCGAAGAGCGGGGCGGAGGGGATCGTCGCGGTGGCCGCGCCGGGGGTCGGCGCGGTGGCGATCAAGATCGATGACGGCGCGAAGCGGGCCCGCCCGCCGGTGCTGGTCTCCGCGTTGCGCCGGCTCGCCGGCTCCGGGGCACTGCGGCAGGCCACCGTGCTCGACGAGCTGGCCGAGCTGCCGCTGTACGGCGGCGGCGAGCCGGTCGGGGCGGTACGCCCGCTCTGGTGAGTGCCCGCCTCGCGCTGAGCGGTCCGCTGAGACGTCGCTAACTCTGGCTAGCGTTTCGCTTGCAGGAGCAAGCAGCGGCGGTTACCGTCGGACGCATGGCCACTCCGAAGGACCTTCCCCGTGACGTCGGTGGGTTCATCCGTGACCTGCGCCGCAACGCGCAGATCTCGCTGCGCCAACTCGCCGAGCAGGCCGGGGTCAGCAACCCGTACCTGAGCCAGATCGAGCGCGGGTTGCGCAAGCCGAGCGCGGAGGTGCTCCAGCAGCTGGCCAGCGCGCTGCGCGTCTCCACCCCGGTGATGTACCTGCGCGCCGGCCTGCTCGACGACCCCGAGGGGCAGGGGGTGCTCGCCGCCATCGCGGCCGACCCCGACCTCACCATGGCGCAGAAGCAGTCGCTGAGCCAGATCTACGAGACGTTCCGCCGGGAGAACCTCCGGCACGCCGAGGCCGGCACCGCCGAGGCCGGCACCGCCGAGGCCGCTCCGGCGGCGTCGGAGCCGGGCCCGTCGAGCACCGGCACCGGCACGTCGACCCCGACCGCCGGCCCGGGCCCGTCCGCCCCGGAGGCGCCGGCCACCCGGCCTGGCCCGCCCGGGCCGACCGAGGCCGTACTCGAATCCGTGGCGGTGACCGAGGCGGGCGCCGCCCCGCCGCCGCCCACCGCCGACCGCCCCGCGGAGCGGTCCCGACCCGTCCGCCGACCGACCGCCAAGAAGATCGCCAAGAAAGCCGTCAAGAAGGCCGGTCCGGCCCCGACGGCCGCCTCGGCCCCTGACGAGGAGGAGCAAGCATGAGCCAGCCCAGGAACACCCGGATTCCCGCCCCGCTCTACGCGGTCGCCGGTGTTGGAGACGTCGCGTACCAGCAGCTGCGCCGGCTGCCCGAGGTGGTGACCGGGCTCAGCGACCCGGCCGCCCGCAACGAGCTGCGGGAGAAGGCGGTCAGCACGACCGCCGAGCTGCGCGAGAAGGCGGTCACCACCACCGCCGAGCTGCGCGAGAAGGCCGCGACGACGCTGCGCAACGCCAACACCGCCGGCCTGCGCGACCGGGCGGCCCGGCGCGACGTGGAACTCGACCGGCTGCGCGAGGCCGCCATCCGCAACGCCGCCGTGGTGGTGGCCGGTGCCCAGGCCGCCCAGGAGCGGGCGTTCGCCGTCTACGGCGAGCTGGTCGCCCGGGGCGAGCGGGTCGTCGGCACCGGCGTGGTGCAGGCCGCCGACACCGTCAACGCCGACATGGAGGCCACCGAGGCGCCCGCCGCGGTCGCCGCCACCCCGACCCGTGCCGCCGAGCCGACCGCCGAGATCCCCACCCCGGCCGACGTCGCCGAGGTGATCCCCACCGCGGACGACGCCGCTGCCCCGAAGCGCCGGCCGGCCGCCAAGTCGACCCGCCCGGCCGCCAAGTCGACCCGGCCGGCGACCAAGCGGACGCCCCGCCCGACCAGCGGCGAGTAGCTCCCGCCGCCGGTCCCTCGACTGGCGGCGTGCAGCCGCCGGCCGGGGCGGTCCAGCCGGTACGGAGCGTCGAGGACGGTCACCCCGGGTGCGGCAAGTAGCACGTACCCGGGGTGGCCGGCATAAGCTTCACGGCATGGCCACTGCCGCGCCGCTCTTCTACCTCGCCGTCGTCGACGTCATCAACCTGGTGCTGCTCGTCTTCGCCCTCGTCATCCAGGGCGTCGCGCTCGTACACTGCATCACCCAGCGTTCGGACGCCTTCCCGGCCATCGGCACGCTCCCCAAGGGAGCCTGGATCGCCATCCTGGCGGTCTGCCTGGTGCTGACCCTGCTGCTGTACCGACCGATCAACCTGTTCGCCCTGATCGGGATCGCGGCGGCGTTGATCTATCTGCTCGACGTCCGGGTGGGCCTGCGCGACCTCACCGACGGCAAGGGCTTCTGGTGAGAGATTTCCGCTGGCCACCGCCGCCGGACGGCGGGCCACGGACGTACGGCCCCGGCCCCACCGCCCCGCGCAGTGGGCGGCCGGCGCTGCCCGAACCGGAGACCGAGCTGGTCGCCACCCCGCACGGCGTACGGCTGGAGCGGCTGGTCACCGGCGCCGGTGACCCGGTCACCGTCTTCGCGCACGGGTTGGCCGCCGGGATCTCGACCACCCGGCCGCTGGGCAGCGCGGTCGCCGGTCGCCGGGTCTTCTTCCAGTTCCGTGGACACGGGCGCTCCGACTCGCCCCCCGGGCGGTGGGGCTACGCCGACCTGGGGCGGGACCTGCGGGCGATCGCCGACCTCAGCGGTGCGACCCGGGCCCTCGGGGTGAGTCTCGGCGCGGCGGCACTGAGCCGGGTGCTCTGGGAGAGCCCCGAGCGCTTCGAGCGGGTCGTCTTCGTGCTCCCCGCCGTACTCGACGAACCCCGGCCGGACGCGGCCCGGCAGCGGCTCGCCGGGCTGCTCGCCGCGGTGCGTACCGGTGACGCCGGCACGGTCGCCGAGGCCGTCGCCGCCGAGGTCCCGGCGCCCGTCCGCAACACCCCCGCCGGCTGGGCTTACCTGCGGCAGCGGGTCGACCAGCTGATGCGGGACGGCCTGGGCGAGGGACTGGCCGACCTGCCGGACGGGGTGGCGATCCGGGACCGGTCGAGCCTGGCGGCGGTCACCGCCCCGGCCCTGGTGGTCGGCTGTGCCGGCGACGAGCTGCACCCGCTCGCGGTCGCCGAACAGCTCGCCGCCACGCTGCCCTCGGCCACCCTGCACGTGTACGACCGGCCGGGCGTGTTCTGGAGCCACCGCGCCGACCTGCGCGAGAAGATCTCCCACTTCCTCAACGAGGGCTGAGCCCGCCCGCCGGTACGCCGATCACCCGGCCGCCGGCGTGTCGCAGCGCCGCCGTGGCCTCCCGGAGCAGGGTCTCGACGATCTCCGCCGCGGGGGCCACCGAGTGGATCCCGCCGGCGGACTGGCCGGCGTAGAGCGCCAGCTCGTCGAGGCGCCCGGTCATGCCGGGCAGCGGGATCACGTCGCCGTACCGGAGATGTTCCCGGCCCCGCGCGTCGGTGGCCAGCACGTCGCCCTCGCCGGGCCGGTCCGGGGCGGCCGGCGACCCGGCCTCGACCCAGTGGTCCAGGGTGGTGTTGCGCAGCACCCGGTGGGCCGCGTCCGGCCAGCCGCCGTCGAAACAGCGGGTGTGCACCGTGTCCGCCACGGTGGCGGCGAGCACCCGGTCCCGGTACACCGGATGGCTGCCGGCCTCGGCGGCGGCGACGAAGCGGGTGCCGAGCCAGCCGGCCTGGGCGCCCAGGGCGAGCGCCGCGGCCAGGCCGCGCCCGTCGGCGATGCCGCCGGCGGCGAGCACCGGCACCGGGTGCACGGCGTCCACCACCGCGGGCACCAGCGCCATGGTGGCGACCTCGCCGCGTACGTGCCCGCCCGCCTCCCAGCCCTGCGCGACGACCGCGTCGACGCCCACCTCGGCCGCCCGTCGCGCCTCGGCCACCGATCCGACGCTGTGCACGTGCAGGGCCCCGGCCGCCCGGATCGCCGGATGCACCCGGCCCGGGTCGCCCCAGAAGGTGGAGAGCACCGGTACGCCCTCGTCCAGGCAGGCCGCGAGGTGCTCGGCGACCGGGAAGTCCAGCACCAGGTTGACGCCGAACGGTCGGTCGGTCAGCCGCCGTACCCGCCGGATGCGTTCGCGGCTCTCGTCGACGGTCGCCCAGGTCAGCGCGAGGGTGCCGAGGCCCCCGGCGGCGGAGACCGCCGCCGCGAGTTCCGGGGTGGTCGCCGAGCCGATCGGTGCCTGTACGACCGGGGCGGTGATGCCCAGGCGGCGGCACAACGGCGTGGTCAGGTCGGGCACGGCGGTCGTCCTCCACTGTCGAGCGTGTGGTGCGGGGTCGATGCCACGTGCCGGAACCATAGTGCGTGGCCCGGGGTGCTGTCTGACCGTGGCCGGCGGGGTGACCGGGTCCGCCACAAATCCGGACAGGGGCTGTCAGGTTTTCCTGCCAGGGTCACCGGCATGACTGGAACGCTGACAGGAAAGGTCGCGCTCGTGGCAGGTGCGACCCGAGGGGCCGGCCGGCAGATCGCGGTGCAGCTCGGTGCGGCCGGCGCCACCGTGTACGCCACCGGGCGCAGCACCCGGGAGCGACGCTCGGAGCTGGACCGGCCGGAGACGATCGAGGAGACCGCCGAGCTGGTGACGGCGGCCGGCGGCGTCGGGATCGCCGTACGGGTCGACCACCTCGTTCCGGACGAGGTGCGGGCACTGGTCGAGCGGATCGACCGGGAGCAGGGCCGGCTGGACGTGCTGGTCAACGACGTGTGGGGGGCCGACCCGCTGATCACCTGGCACAAGCCGGTCTGGGAGCAGCCGCTCGACGCCGGCTTCCGGGCGCTCCGGCTCGCCGTCGACACGCACATCGTGACCAGCCACTTCGCGCTGCCGCTGCTGATCCGCCGGCCGGGCGGGCTGGTGGTCGAGGTCGGGGACGGCACCACCGCATACAACACCGCCACCTACCGGTTGTCGGTCTTCTACGACCTGGCCAAGATGTCGGTCAACCGGCTGGCCTTCAGCTGGGCGCACGAGCTGCGCGAGTACGGCGGCACCGCCGTGGCGCTCACCCCCGGCTGGCTGCGCTCGGAGGCGATGTTGGAGATCTTCGGCGTGACCGAGGAGAACTGGCGGGACGCCACGGTCGACCAGCCGCACTTCGTCATCTCGGAGACCCCGGCGTACGTCGGCCGGGCCGTCGCCGCGCTCGCCACCGACCCGGACCGGGCGCGCTGGTCCGGACAGTCGCTCTCCAGTGGCCAGCTCGCCCAGGTGTACGGGTTCACCGACCTCGACGGCAGCCAGCCGGACGCCTGGCGGTACATCGTCGAGGTGGAGAGCGCGGGCCGGCCGGCCGACGCCACCGGCTACCGCTGAGCTGTTAGGTGCTTAGGTGTTAGGCGTTAGGAAGGGGCCCTTCCTATACAAAAAGCGATAGGAAGGGCCCCTTCCTTACATGTAGAGCCGGGCGAGGCGGTGGGCCGCTTCGGCGAGTCTGGCCCGCAACCCCGGCGGGTCGAGCACCTCCACCTCCGGGCCGAGGGCCAGCAGTTGGGTGTACGCCACGTCGACCGACTCGACGGGCAGCCGGGTGACCACCCACCCCTGCCCGTCGGGCTCGCCGGCGCCGTCCAGTGCGGCAGCGACGGCCGGCGGCTCGGTGACGTGGCGCAGCGCGCGCAGGCCGGCCGGGCTGAGCCGTACGGTGATCTCGTCGGCCAGCATCTGCCGGACGAACCGGTCGGCCTGGGCGGTCCAGTGGCCGGCGAGGTCGAACGCCTCGTTCCGGGCGAAGGTGGCCTCGCCGACCTCGACGTCGAGGATCCGGTCCACCCGGTAGGTGCGGTGCTCCGCGCCGACCCGGGCGACGAGATACCAGCCGCCGCCCTTGAGCACCAGCCCGTACGGCTCGACCGTCCGGTCCACCTCCCGCTCCCGGCGCCGGTACCGCAGCTCGACCGTCCGGTCCTGCCACACCGCGCGGGCCAGCTCGGCCAGCCACGGCGGCGGGTCGGCGTCCCGGAACCAGCCGGGCACGTCCAGGTGGAACCGCCGGCCGGCCCGCGCCGAGGCGTCGCGCAGCCCGGACGGCAGCGCGGCGAGCACCTTGAGCTGCGCGGCGGCGACGACCTCGGTCAGTCCCATCTCGCCGGCCGGGCCGGGCAGGCCGGAGAGGAACAGCGCGTCGGCCTCGCTGCGGCTCAGCCCGGTCAGCCGGGTCCGGTAGCCGCCGAGCAGCCGGTATCCGCCGGCCCGGCCCCGGTCGGCGTAGACCGGGATGCCGGCGGCGCTGAGCGCCAGTACGTCCCGGTAGACGGTCCGCTCGGAGACCTCCAGCTCCCGGGCCAGTTCGGCCCCGGTCATCGTTCCCCGCGCCTGGAGGAGCAGGATCAGGGAGATCAGCCGGGCGGCGCGCACGTCCTCCATCCTGCCCCGCCGCCCGCGGGCCGGCCCCGGCCGGTTCACCCCGCACACCCCGACACCGCCGGTACGGCGGCGAACCGTGCCGTCTCCGGCGTCGCCGATTAGGCTTCCCGGTCGTGGACACCCCCGTGGCGGCCGGCCGGACCGGTCGGGCCCTCTCCGAATTCGGTACCGGCGTCGGGCTGCTGTTCCGGGGCCTGGCGATCTACGTACGCAATCCCGGGCTGATGCTGCTCGGCGTCGTACCGGCGCTGATCACCGGGACGCTCTACCTCGCCGGGTACGCCACCCTGGTCTACTTCGTCTCCGACCTCGCCGAACTCGTCACCCCGTTCGCCGACAGCTGGTCGGACACCACCCGCGACGGGGTACGCCTGATCGCCGCGCTCGCCTTCCTCGGCCTCGGCGGGCTGCTCGGGGTGCTCACGTTCGCGGCGGTGACGCTGCTGGTCGGCGACCCCTTCTACGAGCGGATCTCGGAGCGGGTGGAGGCCCGGTACGGCGGCGTGCCGGACGAGGTCGAGGTGCCCTGGTACCGGTCGATGCGGCGCAGCCTGGTCGACTCGCTGCGGCTGCTCGGCCGCTCGGCGCTGATCGGCGTGCCGCTCTTCGTCGCGGGCTTCATCCCGGTGGTCGGCCAGCTCGTGGTGCCGGTGGTCGCGGCGGCGGTCGGCGGCTGGTTCCTCGCCCTGGAGCTGGTCGGCGTGCCGTTCTACCGGCGCGGGATGCGGCTGCCGGACCGCCGCCGGGTGCTGCGGGCCAACCGTCCGCTCGCGCTCGGTTTCGGGGTCGCGGTCTTCCTCGGCTTCCTGATCCCGCTCGGCGCGGTGCTGGTGATGCCGGCCGCGGTCGCCGGAGCCGCGCTGCTGGCCCGCCGGTCCCTCGGCCAGTCCATCGAGGCGGCCGGTTCCGCCGGACCGACGGGCCCGCCGGCCCCGGCAATCGCCGGGGCCACGCCGGGCGCCCCGACCCCGGCCGCCGCGCCGACCGGACAGCTCGGGGGACGCTGATGGAGATCGTGCTGGTGCGGGGGGACATCACCGCCGAGCGGGTGGACGCGATCGTCAACGCGGCCAACTCGTCCCTGCTCGGCGGGGGCGGGGTGGACGGCGCGATCCACCGCCGGGGCGGACCGGCGATCCTGGCCGAGTGCCGGGCGCTGCGCGCCGACCGGTACGGCCGGGGCCTGCCGACCGGTCAGGCGGTGGCGACCACCGCCGGCGAGCTTCCCGCGCGTTGGGTGATCCACACCGTGGGGCCGGTCTGGTCCGCCGACGAGGACCGCTCGGCCCTGCTCCGCGACTGCTACACCAACAGTCTCGGGGTCGCCGACGACCTCGGTGCCACCTCGGTCGCCTTCCCGCTCATCTCGGCCGGCGTCTACGGCTGGCCGGTCGACGACGCGGTACGCCAGGCGCTGACCGCGCTCCGCGCGGCCCGGCCGGCGACCGTCGAGCAGGCCCGGCTGGTGCTCTTCGGCGCGGACACCTACGCGACCGCCGAGCGGATATCCACGCCGGGCTGAGCGGCCTCCGCGCTGGGGCCGACCTCCGCGTTGGGGCCGACCTCGCGTTGGGCTGAGCGTCGCCGGGCCGGGCCGGGTCGGGCGCCGGCGGGCCGGGTCGAGGTCAGGCGGAGACCCGGAGCACCAGCTCGGTGGGGAGCACCACGGCCCGGTCGATCTCCTCCCCGGCGGCGAGCCGGAGCAGTTGCCGGGTCATCGTCCGGCCCAGGTCCTGGATCGGCTGGCGGACGGTGGTCAGCGGCGGGTCGGTGTAACTGGCCATCTCGATGTCGTCGAACCCGATCACGGCCACGTCGTCGGGCACCCGGCGGCCGGCCTCGCGCAGCGTCCGCAGCGCCCCGTGGGCCATCAGGTCGGAGGCGACGAAGACCGCGTCCAGCCCCGGGTCGTCGTCCAGGAGCTGGCTCATCGCCACCGCACCCGACTCCCGGGTGAAGTCGCCGACCGCGACGATCGAGCGGCGGCTGGCGTCCCGCAGCACGCCGCGGTAGCCGGCCAGCCGCTCGATCCCGGCGACCATGTCCTGCGGGCCGGCGATGGTGGCGATCCGGCGCCGGCCGGAGTCGAGCAGGTACCGGATCGCCCTGGTCACCCCGCCGACGTGGTCCACGTCGACGTACGGCACCGGCGGCTGGCCGAGTGGGCGGCCGCAGCAGACCACCGGCAGCCCGGTCCGGGCGAGCATGCCGGGGAGCGGGTCGATGCCGTGCAGCGAGGCGAAGAGCACCCCGTCGACGTGCCCGCCCATGGCGTACCGCTCGACCCGTTCGTGGCTGGCCGTCGACTCGGCGAGGATCAGCACGAGCTGCTTGCCGGCGGCCTCCAGCTCCCGGCTGACCCCCCGGATGATGCCGGGAAAGACCTGGTCGTCGGAGAAGACCCGGGTGGCGGCTTCGGGCAGGATCAGCGCGACCGAGTCGGTCTGCTGGGTGACCAGGCTCCGGGCGGCCAGGTTGGGGACGTACCCCAGCTCCCGGACCGCCCGGCGGACCGCCTCCTGGATCGGCTCGGCGACGGTGGTGGAGCCGTTCACCACCCGCGACACGGTCGCCCGGGAGACGCCGGCCCGCCGCGCCACCGCCTCCAGCGTGGGCCGCTCACGAGCCGCCGTCATATGTCGCTCCCCACCTCGGCCACCGGCCCCCGCCCGGGTCGCCGGCGCCGTTCACAGGCCGTTGCGCCGGATCACCTCCCGGTACCACCGGGCGCTGTCCTTCGGCACCCGGCGCTGGGTCAGGTAGTCGACGTAGATGATCCCGAACCGCTTGCGGTAACCCTCGGCCCACTCGAAGTTGTCCAACAACGACCATACGAGATAGCCCCGCAGGTCGACCCCCTGGGAGATGGCCTCGTGGGCTGCCCGCAGGTGCCCGTCAAGATAGGCGATCCGGTCAACGTCCGGCACCCGCCCCGCCGCCTCCGCCTCGGAGCCGCCGCCGTCGTACTTGTCCTCGAAGGCGGCGCCGTTCTCGGTCACGAAGAGCGGCACCGCCGGGTAGTCCCGGGAGATCCGGGTCAGCACGGCGGTCATCCCGGCCGGCTCGATCATCCAGCCCATGTCGGTGAGCGGGCCGGCCGGCGGCAGGAACTCGATCCCCTCGGTGCCCGGGTAGGCGCCGCCGCCGCCGGCCGCGCCCGGCCGGGCGGCCAGGTAGGTCGGGGCGTAGTAGTTGACGCCGAGCACGTCGATCGGGGCGTTGATGATCTTCTCGTCGCCGCTGCGCAGGTAGCCCAGGTCGGTGAACCGGGAGACGTGGTCCAGCACGTCGGTCGGGTAGCGCCCCAGCAGCAGCGGATCGAGGAAGATCCGGTTGTGCAGCCCGTCGACCAGCCGTACCGCCGCGGCGTCCGCGGGGCTGGACGGGTCGGCGGGGAACGCGGCGACCGGGTTGAGGGTGACCCCGACGGTGCCGGCACCCGCCGCGCGCAGCGCCCGCACGGCCAGGCCGTGCCCGAGCAGCAGATGGTGTACGGCGGCGAAGGCGGCCGCCGGATCCCGCCGCCCCGGGGCGTGCAGCCCGTTGCCGTAACCGAGGTAGGCCGAGCACCACGGCTCGTTGAGGGTGGTCCAGGTGGTGACCCGGTCGCCGAGCCGGGCGTAGACCGCGGCGGCGTAGTCGGCGAAGTGTTCCGCGGTCTCCCGGTTGGTCCAGCCGCCCCGGTCCTCCAGGGCCTGCGGCAGGTCCCAGTGGTAGAGCGTGATGATCGGGTCGATCCCGCGCCCGCGCAGCTCGTCCACCAGCCGGTCGTAGAAGTCCAGCCCGCGGGGGTTGACCGGGCCGGAGCCGTCCGGCTTGATCCGCGGCCAGGCGATCGAGAACCGGTACGCCGCCAGGCCGAGATCCGCCATCATCGCCACGTCCTGCGGGTACCGGTGGTAGTGGTCGCAGGCGACGTCGCCGGTGTGCCCGGCGTAGACCTTGCCCGGCGTACGGCTGAAGGTGTCCCAGATCGACGGGCCGCGACCGTCGTCGCGGGCCGCCCCCTCGATCTGGTACGCGGCGGTGGCCGCGCCCCAGACGAAGCCCTCCGGGAACCGGTGTGTCACCTCCGTCCGCCGCAACAGTGCCGCCGGAGTGCCGGCCGTCGAAGAGTGGGTACCCGTCATGCCTTCACCGCGCCTTCCATGATTCCGCCGATGATCTGTCAAGCGAGGAGGGGTTCTTTCGGATCGTGGGGCACCGCGTACGGCCACTGAAATCGTTCCACGTCGCCATGAAGGTCAACAACCCGCTGGGGCGTCGCCGGGCGGTGCGGATGCCACCGTCGTTCCCGCGGACCGGTCCGCCGCCATGCTCCTCGACCGCCCTTCCCCCGTGTCCGTGTGGACCGTCCCCTTCGGACCGCTCGGCGCCGCCGTAGCCGAACCGCCGGACGACGACGACGTCGAGGGTCGCGCGGCCAGCGTCAGCTGATCGTGACCGGCGGTAGGGAGAGCGCTCTCACGAGAGCCTGACGGCGGCGGTCGACTGTGTCAAGCACGCGCCACCGATCGATGCCGAGATTCCCCGGGGCCCCTCCCGAGACTGATCGCGGTGATCAGGGAGTGGTTACCGCGACACGCCGTACGACACGCGGAACCGTCCCCTGATCATCGGGAGGTGGGGGTCAGCCGACGCGGAGGGCGGGGAGCAGGTTGGGGTCGCCGGCCACGTCGAGGACGTCGAAACCCAGCCGACCCCAGAGGGCCAGCAGGAGGTCGCTGGCGGTGCCGGAGACGTGCGCCCGGGCGTGGTGGTCGTCGCTGTCCAGCAGGGTGTCGGTGTCCAGCAGCGCGACGCCCTCGCCGCGCAGCCGCAGGTACCACTCCTGGCCGGCGTCGGTCGCGACCAGTTGGACGACGCCGTGTGCCCCCTCGGGCGAGACGCGCCTGCCGGCCGGCAGCAGGGTGTCCAGCACCTCGCCGACGCCGTCGGCGGCGAGCTTGGCCTCGATCGGTTCGCCGACCGCCGCCGCCATCTGCGCGTCCCAGCGGTGCACCACGGTCTCCACCGCGAGCCGGCGGTGCCAGAACCCGACCCGCTTCGGCTGGGGTGCCCAGTTCCACGCCGGGGCCTCCGGGTCCAGCGCGTCCAGCACCACCATGAGCTGGTCGAACTCCTCGCGCCACCACTGCACCACGGCGGAGCCGGTGGGCAGGCCGTCCGGCACGGCGAGCGGGGCCGGCCGCTCGGTGCCGCCCTGCTGGGCGATGCCCCGCACCCGCCGGTAGACCGAGCCCAGGTGGTGGACGAGGTCCGTCATGGTCCACTCGGGACAGGACGGCACGGTGATGTCGAGCGGCGCCTCCGCGATCGCCGCGCCGAAGGCGGGCCCCTCGGCGCGCAGGGCGCCCATCCAGAAGTCCTTGGTGCCGTGCAGTCTGCTCATGACGATCCTCCCGCGCCACCGGGCCGCCACCGGCCGGGCCGCCTCTCAGCCTAGGGTGAATGGCGTGCCAGACGTTAGCGCCAGACCGACAACCGCCACCGGCCCCACCGACCCGACGCGGTTGGCCGGCTATACGACCCTGCGGCTGGGCGGTGCGCCCGCGCGCCTGGTGGTGGCCGAGCAAACGGATGAAATCGTACAAAGCGTACGGGAAGCCGAGGCGCTCGGGCAGCGGATCATGGTTCTCGCGGGCGGCAGCAACGTGGTGGTCGCCGACGAGGGTTTCCCCGGCACCGTGGTGCTGGTCCGCTCCCGGGGCATCCGGGTGCTCGCCGAGACCGACGACGCGGTCAGCATCCGGGTGGCGGCCGGTGAGCCCTGGGACGACCTGGTCGCCGCCACCGTCGAGGCCGGCTGGTCCGGCGTGGAGTGCCTCTCCGGCATCCCCGGCTCGGCCGGGGCCACCCCGATCCAGAACGTCGGCGCGTACGGGCAGGAGGTCGCCGAGACCGTCACCGGCGTCGAGGTCTACGACCGGGTCGCCGGCGAGGTGCTGCGGATGACCGCCGAGGAGTGCCGGTTCGGCTACCGGTCGAGCGTCTTCCGGCACAGCGACCGGTGGACGGTGCTCAGCGTCGACTTCCGGCTGGCCCGGTCCCCGCTCTCCGCACCGGTGCGCTACGCCGAGCTGGCCCGCGCGCTCCGGGTGGAGGTCGGCGACCGGGTGCCACTGGCCGACGCCCGGGCCGCCGTACGGGGGCTGCGCGGCGGCAAGGGCATGGTGCTGGACCCGGCCGACCCGGACACCCGCTCGGTCGGCTCGTTCTTCACCAACCCGGTGCTCGACGCGTCCGCGTACGAGGCGCTGCGGGAGCGCGCCGCCGACCTCGGGGAACCGCCCTCCTGGCCCGGCCCCGGCGGCGTGGTGAAGGTCAGCGCCGCCTGGCTGATCGACAAGGCCGGCTTCGCCAAGGGCTACCGGGGGGCCGGCGGGGTGGCCATCTCCAGCAAGCACACCCTGGCGCTGACCAACGCCGACGGCGGCTCCACGGCGGCGCTGCTGGCGCTGGCCCGGGAGATCCGCGACGGCGTGCACGACCGGTTCGGTGCGACCCTGCACCCGGAACCGGTGCTGGTCAACTGCGCGCTCTGAGCGCCCGTCACCACCCCGCGCCGGACGGGGCCACCGCCGCCCAGGCCACCGTCACCTCACCGAGGCGCCACCGGGCCGGCCGGTCCAGCACCGGCCAGCCGTCCGCGCGGACCCGTTCGACGGTACGGACCCAGCGCTGCCGCGGCCCGAACGTCGCGTACGGGGCGGCGGCCCGCCAGCCCTCGTCCAGGGCCCGGACCAGCGCGTGTACGCCGGTGCCCGGCACGTTGTGGTGGATCAGCGCCTTGGGCAGCCGCTCGGCGAGCGTGCCCGGGGTGTCCAGGGTGGCCAGCCGGGCGGCCAGGGTCAGCGAGCGGGGCCCCGCCGCGTCCAGGAGCAGCCAGGCGGCGAGCCGCCCCAACTCGTCACAGGTCCCCTCCACCAGCACCCCACCCGGGCGCAGCGCCCCGGTCATGCTCCGCCAGGCCGGTGCCACCTCCGGCTCGGCGTACTGGCGCAGCACGTTGAACGCCCGTACCAGCACCGGGCGCAGCCCGGCCAGCTCGAACCCGCCCAGCCCGAAGGTCAGCCCCGGCGGGTCGGCTGCGGGCGCGGCGGCGGCCACCCGTACCGGATCGATCTCCAGCCCGACCACCCGGACGTCCGGCCGGGCCGCGGCGGCCAGCCGGGCGCGCAGCTCGACCACGGTGACCGGGCTGGCGCCGTAGCCGAGGTCGACCACGAGCGGGTCCGGGGCGTCGCGGAGCAGGTCCGCGCAGGTCGCCGCGATCCAGTTGTCCACCCGGCGCAGCCGGTTGGCGTTGGTGGTGCCCCGGGTCACCGCGCCGACGGGGCGCGACGCCGGGGTCCCGGCGCCGCCCGACCGCGACCGTGCGGCGGGCACCGGTCGCCTCAGCCCTCGGTGTCCGGGGCGACCCGGTGCACCTTGTGCTGCGACGCCTGGGCCAGCGGGCGGACCACCAGCCGGTCCACGTTGACGTGGTGCGGCCGGGTGGCGCACCAGGCGACGCAGTCGGCGACGTCGTCGGCGACCAGCGGCTCGGCGACACCGGCGTAGACCGCCGCCGCGCGCCGCGCGTCGCCGCCGAAGCGGGTCAGGGAGAACTCCTCGGTACGCACCATGCCCGGGTCGATCTCGATCACCCGGACCGGTCGCCCGCAGAGTTCCAGCCGCAGGGTCCCGGCCATCGCGGTCTCGGCGTGCTTCGCCGCGGTGTAGCCGCCGCCGCCCTCGTAGACGCCGAGGCCGGCGGTGGAGCTGACCACCACCACGGTGCCCGCACCGGAGGCCTCCAGGGCCGGCAGCAGCGCCTGGGTGACCCGCAAGGTGCCGAGCACGTTGACGTCGTACATCCACTGCCAGTCGGCGACCGACCCCGACTCGACCGGATCGAGCCCGCGGGCGCCGCCGGCGTTGTTGACCAGCAGGGTGACCGGTCCGGGCAGCTCGGCCGCGGCGGCCGCCAGCTCGGCCACCGAGGCGTCGGAGGTGACGTCGCAGGCCTGGGCGGTGGCCGTGCCACCGGCCCGGCGGATCTCCTGGACGAGGCTGGCGAGCCGGTCGGCGCGGCGGGCGGCGACGAGCACGTGGAAGCCCTCGGCGGCGAGCCGCCGGGCGGTGGCGGCGCCGATCCCGCTGGACGCGCCCGTGACGATCGCGACGGAGGTCATCGGGCCATTCTGGCCCACCCGGATCGCCCCCGCCGCCGGCCCCCGCCCTCCGCCGCCGGCCCCGCCCCCGCCCCCGCCGCCGGCCCGGCCAGTCGGTCGGTCGGGCGGGCGAATGCTCCTGTCCTGGCCGAGCAGGACGGTCGTGGCGCCTGTAGAGCTGCCCCGTCTGTGCGCCCACTGGCGCGGAGACCGCGCAGCAGGGCCGGCCGCGCGCTTGTAGAGCTGCCCCGTCTGTGCGCCGACTGGCGCGGAGACCGCGCAACAGCGCCGGCCGCGGCCTGTAGAGCTGCCCCGTCTTGGCGCGGAGACTTCGCAACGGTGCTGGCTGCGCGCCTGTAGAGCTGCCCCGTCTGTGCGCCCACGCCCGCGGCAGCCCGGCAAGACGCAGCCCGGCAAGACGCAGCCCGGCAAGGCGCGGGCCGGCAAGGCGCGGGCCGGCAAGGCGCGGGCCGGCAAGGCGCGGGCCGCGCCGGCGGATGCGCCGCTGTCCCGTTGGTGCGCCCAGGTCTACAGCGGTTCATTCCGCAGCTCAACGGCGGGTACGGCCCGGACGCGGAGAGAGGTCCGTCACCCTGTGGGCCGCTCCGGACGAATTGCCAGGGGCGAATCGGGAAGATGACATCCGCCGCAGTGGTTGCCTTTTGGGGCGCCCCGGTCGAGCGGACATGGCCGTCCCGGTCGTGCGGGCATGACGTAACACCGTGACAGAAGGAGCGGACGTGGCGGATCTGCACACCGGCCTGGCCCGGCAGCGAGGTTGCCAACCGTGGCCGATGCCTCGACGGATCGCGACCCTCTCCGTACACACCTCACCGTTGCACCAACCCGGCACCGGGGACGCCGGTGGGATGAACGTCTACATCGTCGAGGTCTCCCGACGGCTCGCCGAGGCGGGCGTCGAGGTGGAGATCTTCACCCGCGCCACGTCGAGCGAGCTGCCGGCGGTGGTCGAGATGGCGCCCGGCGTGTGGGTCCGGCACATCACCTCCGGGCCGTTCGAGGGGCTGGCCAAGGAGGAGCTGCCGAGCCAGCTCTGCGCCTTCACCACCGGCGTACTGCGGGCCGAGGCCGCCCGCCCACCCGGCTTCTACGACCTCATCCACTCGCACTACTGGCTCTCCGGGCAGGTCGGCTGGCTGGCCAAGGAGCGCTGGGGGGTGCCGTTGGTGCACACCGCGCACACCCTGGCCAAGGTGAAGAACGCCCGGCTTGCCGAGGGGGACCGCCCCGAGCCGAAGGCCCGGGTGATCGGCGAGGAGCAGGTGGTGGCCGAGGCCGACCGGCTGGTGGCCAACACCGCCGTCGAGGCGCGCGACCTCATCGCCCGGTACGACGCCGACCCGGTACGGGTCGGGGTGGTCGAGCCCGGCGTGGACCTGGACCGCTTCACCCCGCCGGAGCGTGGGCGGGAGGTGGCGGACCGGCTCGCCGCCCGGCGCCGCCTGGGGCTGCCCGAGCGAGGGCTGATCGTGGCGTTCGTCGGCCGCATCCAGCCGCTCAAGGCGCCGGACGTGCTGCTGCACGCGCTCGCCGCACTGCGGGCCCGGGATCCCGAGCTGGCCGGCCAGGTGACCGTGGTGATCGCCGGTGGGCCCAGCGGCAGCGGACTGGACCGGCCGACGGCCCTGATCGAGCTGGCCGGGAGGCTCGGCGTCACCGACGCCGTGCGGTTCCTGCCGCCGCAGACCGGGGACGACCTGGCCGCCACGTACCGGGCCGCCGACCTGGTCGCGGTGCCGTCGCACAACGAGTCGTTCGGCCTGGTCGCCCTGGAGGCACAGGCCTGCGGTACGCCGGTGGTGGCCGCCGCGGTGGGCGGGCTGGTCACCGCGGTACGCGACGGGGTGAGCGGGATGCTGGTCGACGGGCACGACCCGGTCGACTGGGCCCGGATGCTCGCCAGCCTGCTCGCCGCGCCCGCGCGCCGGGCCGAGTTGTCCCGGGGCGCCGTCGAGCACGCCCGCAACTTCTCCTGGTCCCGTACGGCCAGCGGGCTGCTCACGGTCTACCGTGAGGCGGTGGCGGAACAGCGCAACCGGCTCACCGCGCAACTGGCGGACGACGCGACGGTGATCCCGCTGGCGGCCTGCTGAGCCGTCAGCCGTCAGCCGGGCGGATGAGCGCCGGCGGGGCGGACCGGTCGGGCCGGGACGGCCCACGGAACACGGAGGTGGGCAGGGTGCCAAGCCGCGCCGAGATCGGTCGGCTCGTGGAGTCGGTCTGCGCCGAGCGGGAGCTGACCGTCGAGTCGACCGGCGAGTTCTCGTACGTCGTGACGCTGCCCGGCACGCACAAGCTCAGGACGGCCTGCAATCTGATCGTCGGGGAGCACGCGCTGCGGATCGAGGCGTTCGTGATGCGCCAGCCGGACGAGCGGCGTGAGGAGCTCTACACCTGGCTGCTCCAGCGCAACGCCCGGATGTACGGGGTGGCGTTCTCGGTGGACGCGGCCGGCGACGTCTACCTCACCGGTCGGGTGGGCCTGGCCGGGGTGACCGAGGAGGAACTGGACCGGCTGCTCGGCTCGGTGCTCACGTACGCGGACGAGTCCTTCGACACGATGTTGGAGATCGGGTTCGGGTCGGCGATCCGCCGGGAGTGGGACTGGCGGGTCAGTCGGGGCGAGTCGGTGGCGAACCTCCGGGCGTTCGCGCACCTCTTCGAACGCTCAGCTGTCGACGAATCGGATTTGGACCGCCCCTGACGGGTATGCGCGCCCCTGGCGGCACCGGCACGCAGTGATGACCTGCGCCGCCTGCCGAGGACAGACTGTCATAGGGAGCGTGAGAACCTCATGGCCCAGCGGAACAGTTCCGGTCGCGGCGCAACCGCGACCGCGACCAAGCGCCGGCCCAGCAGCACGGCCGAGATCAGCGAGAACAAGATCGGTCAGATGAAGGCCGATGACATCCGGGGGCAGCTCAAAAAGCGGGGCGTCACGGGAATTTCCGCGCTCCGCAAGCCCGACCTGGTGAAGAGCCTGGTCCGTACCCTCCGGGCGGAGAGCCGGGGCGGCACCGCGGCGAAGAAGACCGGTGCGGCACCCGCGAAGCGCGCCACCCCGGCGAAGAAGGCGGCCGGGCAGCGGGCCACCGCGAAGCGGACCGCGGGCACCAAGGCGGCTGCGAAGAAGGCGCCGGCCAGCCGGGCAACGGCCAAGAAGGCCCCGGCCAGCCGGGCGACGGCCAGAAAGGCGCCGGCCAGCCGGGCGACGGCCAGAAAGGCGCCGGGTACCCGGGCGGCGGCGAAGAAGGCGCCGGCCCGCAAGACGGTCGCGGCTCGGAAGAGCACCGGTACCCGGCAGACGGTCACCGCCCGACAGGGCACGAGCGCGCGGAAGACCGCCGCGAAGAAGGCCCCGCCGGGGCGGGCCGCCGGGGCGCGGAAGGCCACCGGGGCCAGCGCGGGCGCCAGGGCGACAGGTGCCCGCAAGGCGACGGGTGCCCGCAAGGCGACGGGTGCCCGCAAGACGACGGGTGCCCGCAAGACGAGCGGGGCGAAGGCGACGGGCGCCCGGGCCACCGGGGCGAAGGCCACCGGGGCCAAGGCCACGACGGCGAGGGCGGCGGGCGCACGCAAGAGTGCCGGCACGAAGGCGACGCCGGCCAGGGCGGGCGCCGCGAGGAACGCCCCGGCGAAGAAGGCCCCGGCGAAGAAGTCCCCGGCAAAGAACGCCCCGGCGGGCAAGGCCACCGGCGCCCGGAAGGCGGCCACCGGCGGTGGCCAGGGCCAGCAGGGCGGCGGCGTGTCCCGGTCCCTGAAGTACTCCCAGCCGATCTCCTCGCCTCAGGACCAGCCGGAGCGCCCGGGGCGAAGCCTGGTGACCCGCGACCACGATGTGATCCGGCGGTGGGCGGAGGGCCGGAACGCGCAGCCGGCGACCATCGAGGGGACCGAGCGGGAAGGCCGACTCGGGGTGCTGACGTTTGACTTCCCGGGTTGGCGGGAAGGGGGCAGGCTGCGGCCGGTCAGCTGGGACGAGTGGTTCCACACCTTCGACCTTCGCGGTCTCAATTTCATCTATCAGGAGCAGCTTTCCGACGGCCGGAAGAGCAATTTCTTCCGTACCGAGTCGCCGGAGCGCGAGGACGGATGAGGGCCGGGAATGCGGTAGGACTGCCCGGCGGTTGTGGTTTGTGAGGTGCTGGAACGTGCCCGTACCACCCGGTGTGACCGGCGAGACAGAGAGCCCGGGTTGTGCGGCCGATCCGGCGACAACTAACGTTATTGCCCGCGCCACGCTCGGAAACGTTCGGGGGAGCGGCGGATCGAACAGATCCGTGCACCGAGCGACGGCGTTGGGGGACGGGTGGCACTTATGCCGTTGGGGGACGGCGCCACCTGTAACCGGCGGTGTGTGCGGGCGACGCTTACGGGGGTGAGCGTCGCCCGCCGCCGCCGGGCCATTCTTCCCACAAATGGTTCCGGTGTCGGTTTTCCGTCACCAATAGCGCGGGTGTCCGTTTTCCCCGCCGGGACGCGTTCGTTCAGCTAATCTGCCGCGCCGGCTCGGCGGTGAAGACCGTCCCGTTCCCCGGTACGCCGACGCCCCGCCAGGTGAACGGCAGGCCCCGGGCGATGTCCGGATCGGGGTCGTCCATGAGCTGGAAGTGCACGTGTGGCTCGCTGGAGTTGCCGGAGTTGCCGCAGCGGGCCACCGGTTGCCCCGCGCGTACCCGGTCGCCGGGCCGGACGAGCAGGGAGCCCCGCCGCAGGTGCGCGTACGCGGCGTACCGGCCGTCGCCGAGGTCGAGGACCAGGTGGTTGCCGAGGATCTGTCCCGGGCCGACGACCTCCCGGAAGAGCCCCTCGACGCTGAGGTAGAACACCGCCGGCCAGGAGTTGCGGCTGAGGTGGTCGCGGTTGCGGTCCACGGCCCGCGCCACGGTGCCGTCGGCGACGGCCAGCAGCTCGGCCCCGAAAGCCGGAAAGTCGCGGTTCCGCCGGGCCAGTGGCCACCAGCCGAAACGGGGGCGCGGCCGGTCCTGCGGCTCCGCCACCACGTCGATCGCGTACGCCTGGCCGTAGCCGTGCAGGCCGTGGCTGGGCACCTTGTCCGCCGGGCTGTTCAACGCGGACCAGCGTCCGGTGACCGGCGCCTCGACCTCCACCGGCGTCGGCGGCGCGGCCCCCCGGGCCGGGCGGGCCAGCCGCTCCGCGACCACCCGCAGGACGAAGGCGCATCCCAGCGTTACCCAGCCCCACACCATCGGGAAGTCCACGAGGAAGCCGGCCACCAGGAGGACGAGGAACACCCGCCAACTGAGCCGGTACAGGATCATCACGGTCTTGAGCACGGTCGTCATCTCCTCCGGTCGGTTCCGGTCATGCACGGGCGGCGACCAGCACCACCAGCAGCGGGACGACCCGGCCCGGCGGTACCTCGTAGCGGCCCCGGCCCGGGCTGTGCAGCCAACCGGCGGCGCTCAGTTGCCGCAGGTGGTGGTACGCCTGCCCGGTGGTGCCGATGCCCTCCAGTTCGGTCAGCTCGGCCACGGTGCGGCGGCCGGCCAGGATCTCCCGGAGCAGGCGCATCCGGACCGGATGGCCGAGTGCGGCCAGCGACTCCGACGCCGCCGACCAGTTCTCCGGGTCGTCGAGGATCGCCTCGACGGGGAGCCCGTACTGCCAGTCGTAGCGCTCGTGGGTGGGCAGCCGGACCGAACCGGTGAACAGCACCGCGCCGGCGTCGGCACCCGCCTTCGCCAGCCGGTCCTTGAGCCCCTCCAGCGCCCAGAAGTCCGGGTCCGCCGGCTGGGCGGCGCGGCCCCGGCCGTCCCGGTCGGGATCCGCCCCCGACCCGGCCGCGTGACGTTCCAGCGCGGCGAGTCGGCGCTCCAGCTCGGCGACGCGCTCTTCCAGGCCCATGACCAAAGCTTACGTAATTACGTAATACTTCGCCAGCCGGGACCGGACGTCTCCTCCCGGGGTGTTCAGGCCGCGGCGGAGGCCGTGGCCGCGGTGGCCCCCGCCTCGACCCGGCGCAGCTCGGCGGCCCGGCGCTCCCGGGCCGGGCCGGAGAGCAGGTGCGCCAGCGCCGCCACGACGCCGATCAGCGCGCAGCCCAACCAGAGCGCCGCGTCGCCGAACTGCTGCCGGACGAAGCCGCCGGCGATCGGCGCGGCGAAGGCCGCCAGCGACCAGGAGAGCGAGAAGACTCCCTGGTACCGGCCGCGCAGCGCGGACGGGGAGAGTTCCGCGATCAGGGTGGAGTTGGAGGGCGAGTTCAACATCTCGCCGAGCGTCCAGATCAGCACGGTGACCACGTAGAACCAGGCGGCGTCCGCGAACGCGGTGAGGCCGAAGCCGACGCCGACCACCACCGCCGCCAGGGCCAGTACGTGGGAGCGGCTGCGTCCGGCGATCAACCGGGGTACGAAGAGTTGCCCGGCGACGATCAGCACCCCGTTGACCGCGATCACCGCGCCGTACGTGGCCGGCGAGAGCCCGTCGGCGCCCATCGCGATCGGCAGCATCGAGATGTGCTGCATGAAGACCACGGCGAGCAGCACGTTGAGCGCGACGAAGCCGAGGAAGACCCGGTCCGACAGCGCGGTACCCAGCCCGCCGCGGTGCGGGGCCGGCTCGACCGCGCCGCTGACCGGGCGGCTGCGCAGCCCCCGGGTCTCGCCGACCCGGGTGAAGATGATCGTCGCCGTGACCAGCGTGGTCGCCGCGTCGACGACGAAGAGCAGCAGGTAGCTGGCCTCGGCGGCCAGTCCGGCCAGTAACCCCGCGCAGGCGAAGCCGAGGTTGATCGCCCAGTAGTTGAGGGTGAAGGCGCGCAGCCGGTCCCGTTCCGGCACCACGTCGACCAGCATCGCCCCGAACGCCGGCCGGGCCGCCTCGGCGAACATCCCGAGCAGCAGCGCGCCGAGCGCGACCAGCCACAGCTCCCGGGCCAGGCCGAGCAGCAGCATCATGGTGGCCGCGCCGAGGTGCGCGGTGAGCAGGGTGGGGCGCCGGCCCCAGCGGTCGGCGAGCACCCCGCCGCCGAGCGTGCCGGCCGCGCCGCCGGCACCCCAGAGGCCGAGCACCAGGCCCGCCTCGAACTCGGAGAAGCCCCGCACCGTGGTCAGGTAGATGGCGAGAAAGACGATCACGAACGAGCCGAGGCGGTTGATCAGGGTGCCGGCCCAGAGGTACCAGAACGCCCCCGGTAGCCCGCCAGCGGTGTCCCGAAGCCAACCTCGGACCGTCCGCACGTCGCCCCCCGATGCGTAATGACCGCCTGCCGCAAAATGCCTTACGAAGTTAGTCGGGCAGCTCAGTGCGGGTCATCCGTTTTTCCACGTGTTGGTCGTCACCCCGGGTCGGCGCGTACCCGTCGGGGCGGTCCGGCAGGATGAGGCGCATGACTGCGAGCACGAGGACTGGGCCGGACGGTGCCCCGGTGGCCGGCGAGGGAGCCGCGGTGGGCACCCTGGTGCTGCTCCGGCACGGCCAGAGCGACTGGAACGCCAAGAACCTCTTCACCGGCTGGGTCGACGTGGATCTCACGGACAAGGGCGAGGAGGAGGCCCGGCGCGGCGGCGAGCTGCTCCGGGAGCACGGCCTGCTGCCCGACGTGATGCACACCAGCGTGCTGCGCCGGGCCATCCGCACCGGTGAGCTGGCGCTGCACGCCGTCGACCGGCACTGGATCGCCGTACGGCGGTCCTGGCGGCTCAACGAGCGGCACTACGGCGCACTCCAGGGCAAGGACAAGCGGCAGACCCTGGCCGAGTACGGCGAGGAGCAGTTCATGCTCTGGCGCCGCTCGTACGACACCCCGCCGCCGCCGATCGCGGACGGTGACGAGTGGTCCCAGGCCGGCGACCCGCGCTACGCCCTGCTCCCGCCCGAGCTGATGCCCCGCACGGAGTGCCTGAAGGACGTCGTGGAGCGGATGCTGCCCTACTGGTACGACTCGATCGTGCCGGACATCCTCGCCGGCCGTACGGTGCTGGTGGCGGCGCACGGCAACTCGCTGCGGGCCCTGGTCAAGCACCTGGACGGGGTCTCCGACGAGGCGATCGCCAAGCTCAACATCCCGACCGGCATCCCGCTGCGCTACGACCTCGACAAGTCGCTGCGTCCGCTGACCACCGGCGGCAGCTACCTCGACCCGGACGCCGCCCGGGAGGCCGCCGCGGCGGTCGCCAACCAGGGCCGCTGAGGTTCAGAGACGTTAAGAAGGGCCCCTTCCTATACAAAAAGCGATAGGAAGGGGCCCTTCCTTACTCCTGGGGCTCGCGGGTGGCGGGTTCGCCGGTGACCAGGTAGACGATGCGCCGGCCCGCGTTGACCGCGTGGTCGGCGTACCGCTCGTAGAAGCGGCCCAGCAGGGTCGCGTCGATGGCGGTCTCCACGCCGTACGGCCAGTCGTCGTCGAGCAGCACCGCGAAGAGCTGCCGGTGCAGGTCGTCCATCGCGTCGTCGTCCCGGTCCAGCTCGGCGGCGAGGGTGGCGTCGGGCTTGGAGAGCACGTTCGCGATCTTGTCGGCGATCCGGTCGGCGCAACCGGACATCTCGGTGAAGACCCCGCGCAGTTCGGCCGGTACGGCCGGCGAGGGGTGCCGGCGCAGCGCGGTCTTGGCGACGTGGTCGGCGAGGTCGCCCATCCGCTCCAGGTCGGCGGCGACGTGCAGGGCGGTGACCAGGGCGCGCAGGTCGGAGGCGACCGGGGCCTGCCGGGCCAGCAGGTCGAAGACCCGCTCCTCGACGTGCCGGAAGAGGGAGTCGACCTCGGCGTCCTGGGCGATGACCGCCTCCGCCGCCTTCCGGTCGGCGGTGAGCAGCGCGCGGGTGGCCTGGCGCATGGCCACCCGGACCGCCTCGGCCATGTCCACCAGCAGTTGGCTCACGATGTTGAGGTCGGTCCGGAACTCTTCGCGCATGTGTCACGTCCTGGTCGTCTTCGCCGTGCGGCGGGGGGCCGGCGCTGCCCCGACCACGGTAGGCGGGCCCGGGGCAAGTGTGGTGAACAGTGGTGAACGGCACCGGGCCGGCGGGTGAACAATTCCTGATGGGGGCGTGATTCGCCCAATTTCGCCTGGTCGACAGGTTAACGATGACCCTACGATCGGCCGCGTGGAGTGGGGGGTGGTGGCGGGCGTTCTCGGCGGGCTGGGCATCGGGCTGTTCCTGGGCCCGCTCCGCCACCGTATCGCCGGCTGGTCGCCCCTGCGGGCCCGCTTCGGGGACCGGGGCGGCGCACGAGGCAGCGGGAGGTCGGCCATCGGCAACGACGAGCAGGCCGGGCTGTCCGGACTCGGCCGGAAAAGCCTCGATTCGCTGCGGGTCGGCGTGGTCGTCCTCGACAACCACGATGTCCCGGTGCTGGTGAATCCGGCCGCCCGGGCGATGGGGCTGCTGCGGGTCGGCGCCACCCCGGGCACCGTCGCCGCGCACCCGATCATCCGCACCCTGGCCGGGCAGGTGCGACGCACCGGCGTACGCCGGGAGGTCGAGCTGGACCTGCCGCGCGGCCGGGAGGGCGGGGCGCAGGACCCGCTCGGCGTGCACCTGCGGGCGATGGGGATCGGCGCCGGGTACGTCGCCGTGGAGGCGGCGGACGTGACCGAGTCGCACCGGGTCGCCCGGGTGCGCCGGGACTTCGTGGCCAACGTCAGCCACGAGCTGAAGACCCCGATCGGGGCGTTGCAGCTGCTCGCCGAGGCGCTGCTCGACGCCACCGACCGGGACGGGAACGGGATGCTCGACCCGGCCGAGGACATGGCCGCGGCGCGCCGCTTCGCCGTGCGGATCCAGCACGAGTCGACCCGGCTCGGCAAGCTCGTCAACGAGCTGCTGGAACTCACCCGGTTGCAGGGCGCCGAGCCGCTGCCGGCCCCCGACCCGGTCCCGCTGGACTGGGTCACCGCCGAGGTGGTCGACCGGACCCGTACCGCCGCGGCGGCCCGCCAGGTCGGTGTGGTCGTCGAGGGCGACCGCGAGCTGACCGTGTACGGCAGCGACAGCCAGATGGCCACGGCGGTGAGCAACCTGGTGGAGAACGCGATCGCGTACTCCGGCGAGGGGACCCAGGTGACGGTGACCACCCGGCGCAGCGCGGACCACATCGAGATCGCCGTCACCGACCAGGGCATCGGCATCGCCCCGGACGACGTGGACCGGATCTTCGAACGCTTCTACCGGGCCGACCAGGCCCGCTCCCGGCAGACCGGTGGCACCGGGCTCGGGCTGGCTATCGTGAAACACATCGCGACCAACCATGGCGGCCGGGTCGAGGTGTCGAGCACTCTTGGTGGTGGGTCGACGTTCACGCTGCGGCTCCCCGCCCACCCGCCGGACGCCTTCCTGCCCCCCGCCCCGTCAGTCGAGATCGAAACCGGTGTGGCCGGCTGATCCCGGTCCGCACCGACAGAGAAAGGAACGCCGTGGCCCGCGTACTCGTGGTCGAGGACGAGGAGTCGTTCTCCGACGCCCTCTCCTATCTGCTGCGCAAGGAGGGGTTCGAGGTCTCGGCGGCGGCCACCGGTACCGCCGCGCTGACCGAGTTCGACCGTACCGGCGCGGACATCGTGCTGCTGGACCTGATGCTGCCCGAGATGTCCGGTACGGAGGTGTGCCGGCAGCTCCGCCAGCGCTCCCAGGTGCCGATCATCATGGTCACCGCCCGGGACAGTGAGATCGACAAGGTGGTCGGGCTGGAGATCGGCGCGGACGACTACGTCACCAAGCCGTACTCGCCGCGGGAGCTGGTGGCCCGGGTCCGGGCCGTACTGCGGCGGCGGGGCAACGAGACCGTGGAGCCGGGCACCCCGACCCTGGCCGCCGGGCCGGTCCGGATGGACATCGAGCGGCACGTGGTGACCGTCGACGGGTCGGCCGTGCAGCTTCCGCTGAAGGAGTTCGAGCTGCTGGAGCTGCTGCTCCGCAACGCGGGCCGGGTGTTGACCCGGGGGCAGTTGATCGACCGGGTCTGGGGCGCGGACTACGTCGGCGACACGAAGACCCTCGACGTCCACGTGAAGCGGCTGCGGTCGAAGGTCGAGCCGGAGCCGTCGACGCCGCGGTTCATCGTCACGGTGCGGGGCCTGGGCTACAAGTTCGAGCCGTAGGCCGCGACCGGGCCGTGGGCCGATTACCGGCCGGTGGGCGCTACCGGCCGGCGATGGTCCGCTGCGCCGGACGGCGGCCGGCGGCGGCCGCGCGCGGGCTGGCCGGTTCCCGGCCGCCCTCCTGGTCGCGCAGCACCGGGTCGGCCCCGGCGGTGGCCGGGTGGGTGGCCACCAGACCGCGCCGGACCCGCTCCGCGCAGAGCTCGGCCAGCTGCGCGTACGCCGCCTTGCCGATCAGCGCGGTCAGCTCCGGGGAGTACGACAGGTACATCGGCTCGGTGCCGACGTGCGCCTCCGGGGAGGAGGTGCACCACCAGTCGAGGTCGTGCCCGCCCGCGCCCCAGCCCCGCCGGTCGAACTCGCCGAGCGTGGAGACCAGCACCTTCGTACCGTCGGGGCGCTTGACCCAGTCCTGGTCCCGGCGGACCGGGAGCTGCCAGCAGACGTCCGGCTTGTATTCCAGCGGGTGTACGCCGTCGCGCAGCGCCTGGGCGTGCAGCGCGCAGCCGCCCCCGCCGGGGAAGTCCGCCTCGTTGAGGAAGACGCACGGGGCGTCCTCGCCGCGGGTCGCGGTGCGCCGGGCCGGCGTCTCGCCGTCGACGGAGTCGACCTCGGTGTAGTTCTTGAAGCCGCGCCGGAAGTGCTGCCAGGTCTGCGGGGTGAGCCGCTTGACCGCCGCCCGGACCCGCTTCTCGTCGTCGGCGTCGGTGAAGAAGGCGCCGTGCGAGCAGCAGCCGTCCTCGGCGCGCCCGGCGATGATGCCGTGGCAGGCCTTGCCGAACACGCAGGTCCAGCGGGAGAGCAGCCAGGTCAGGTCGGCCCGGATCAGGTGCTCGGGATCGGCTGGGTCGGTGAACTCGATCCACTCCCGGGGGAAGTCGAGCGGGACCTCCCGGCTGCGGGGGTCGGCGGGGTCGTCCACCAGGATCCGGAACGGTTCACGTGCTGCCACCCGGTCAGCGTACGCCCGGTATCGCCCCGCCACCTGCGGTCTAGTGTCTTGCTATGCGACTCGGCGTGCTTGATGTCGGCTCCAACACGGTGCACCTTCTCGTCGTGGACGCCCACCACGGCGCCCACCCCTGGCCCGCGCACTCGGAGAAGGCGGTGCTGCGGCTGGCCGAGCAGATCGGCCCGGACGGGGCGTTGACCGAGGTCGGGGCGGACGCGCTGGTCGCGGCGGTGACCGAGGCGAAGATGTCCGCGGCCCGGCTCACCGCCGACGACGTGCTGGCGTTCGCGACCTCCGCGGTCCGGGACGCCACCAACGCGCCGCAGGTGCTGGCCCGGGTCCGGGAGGAGACCGGGGTACGCCTCCAGGTGCTCTCCGGCGCGGACGAGGCCCGGATGACCTTCCTCGCCGTACGGCGGTGGTTCGGCTGGTCGGCGGGGCGGCTGCTGGTGCTGGACATCGGCGGCGGCTCGCTGGAGCTGGCGGCCGGCATCGACGAGGAACCGAACCTCGCTCTGTCGCTGCCGCTCGGCGCCGGCCGGCTGACCCGGGACCGGCTCGGGCTGGAGCCGGAGACGACGACGGCCCCGTCGGCCCAGGCCGTGACGGAACTCGAGGAGTACGTCGAGACGACCCTCGATCCGGTGGTGGAGAAGATGGCGGAGGCGGACTGGGACCGGCCGGTCGCCACCAGCAAGACGTTCCGGACCCTGGCCCGGCTGGCCGGGGCGGCCCCGTCCGGGAAGGGGCTCTGGACGCCGCGCAGCCTGTCCCGGACCGGGCTGCGGCAGGTGATCGGCTTCATCCGGCACATCCCGCCGAGCAAGCTGGCCGAGCTGGAGGGGGTCAGCGCCCGCCGGGCCCACCAACTGCTCGCCGGGGCGGTCGTGGCCGAGGCGGTGATGCGCCGGCTCGGGGTGGAGACGCTGGACATCTGCCCGTGGGCGCTGCGCGAGGGTGTGATCCTGCGCCGGCTGGATCAGTTGGAACCGGCCACCGGGCCGGTCTGAGCTGCGGGGACGGGTGCTGAATGGGCGCTATGCGCCAACTCGTCCCGAGTGGGATTGTCCGGATCAGGCTACGCTGAAGTACGTGAGCACCCGCGTACTCCTGTCCAGCTCGTCGGTCTTCCCCGAGCCGACGGCGGCGGCCTTCGAGATGGCCGCCGCCCTCGGCTATGACGGCGTCGAGGTGATGGTCTGGACCGACGCGGTGAGCCAGGACGCGGGGGCGCTGCGCGGCCTGGCGACCCACTACGGGGTGCCGGTGCTGTCGGTGCACTCGCCCTGCCTGCTGGTCACCCAGCGGGTCTGGAGTTCGGACCCGTGGGAGCGGCTGCGGCGCTCGGCGGTCCTGGCCGAGGAGCTGGGGGCGTCGACCGTGGTGGTGCACCCGCCCTTCACCTGGCAGCGGGACTACGCCCGGTCGTTCGCGGACGGGCTGGGCGCGCTCGGCGGTGAACATCCGGGAGTCCGGTTCGCGGTGGAGAACATGTACCCGGTCCGGATGGCCGGCCGGGAGTTCGTGCCGTACATGCCGGGCTGGAACCCGACCGACACCGGGTACGACGCCTACACCCTGGACCTGTCGCACTGCGCCGCCTCGCACAGCGACGCGCTGGAGATGGCGGACACGATGGGCGGCAAGCTGGCCCACGTACACCTCGGGGACGGCACCGGCGAGGGGCGCGACGAGCACCTGGTGCCGGGCCGGGGCACCCAGCCCTGCGCGGAGCTGCTGGGGTCGCTGGCGGCCCGCGGGTTCGGCGGCTCGGTCGCGGTGGAGGTCTCCACCCGGCGGGCGAAGAGCCGGGCCGAGCGCGAGGACGACCTGCGCGAGGCGCTGCGGTACGCGCGCGAGCACCTGACCGCCGAGGCGCCCGCGCCCGTGCCGCACTGATCGGAGCTGTCCCCCGACAGCCCGCTCGGGAATGTCCCGATCCCGGAACCTGAACCGGAAGGTGTCGGGACAGACCTCGACCGCCGTCCACCGTTCGGCGGGACCGACGCTTGTACGATCACCCGTCATGGCTGCGCCCGTGGACGCTCAGGGGGACGACATGACGAGCACCGGCGAACGGCTGGCCGCGCTGCGCGGCGGTGCGGTGCCGGTACGGCACAACGCCCGTACCATCGCCGCGCTGACCCGCAATCCCGGCTGTGTCCGGCGGGCGGTGCTGGACGGCGCGGGCGTGGACAAGCAGCGGCTCGTCGCGCACGTCGGCTTCCCGGCCCGGTTCGGTCAGTCGCGGTTCGCCATCACCCGGGGCAACGCGTTCGAGGCGCAGGTGAAGGCGGACGGCTGTGCCGAACTGGTCCGCCTGCTCCGGGAACGGCTCGGGCTGCCGATCCCCGAGGTCGGCTACGACGACGTCGAGTCGGTGAGCGCGGCGGAGCGGGAGAGCAACGAGGTCCGGTACGCCCGTACCCGGGCGCTGCTCACCCGGTCCGCGTCCGGGGCGGAGGGCGTCGGCTCGCTCTTCGACCATCCGCTGCTCCGGCTGGAGGTGGCCGGGCAGCGGGTCTACCTGGAGCCGGACCTGATCGCGTTCCAGCATGACGGCCGGTTCCACGTGGTGGAGGTCAAGTCGTTCGCGGTGGTCGACGGGCAGGCCGACCCGAGCAAGGTGTCGGCGGCGGCGATCCAGGCCGCCGTCTACGTGCTGGCGATGCGGGAGCTGCTGGCCGACGCCGGATTCGATCCGACGGTCGTGTCGCACGACGTGGTGCTGGTCTGCCCGCGCGACTTCTCCAACCAGCCGATGGCGGTGCTGGTCGACGTACGCCGGCAGTTGTCCGTGTTGCGCCGCCAGCTCAGCCGGATGACGAAGGTCGACCAGATGCTGGCGGCGCTGCCGGCGGGCCTGAGCTTCGACCTGGCGCCGGACGCGGCCGGGGCGCCGACCCGGCCGCCGGGTGCGATCGTCGAGTCGCTGCACGCGGTGGAGGCGCGGTATTCGCCGGACTGCCTCGCGGTCTGCGAGCTGGCCTACTTCTGTCGGGACGAGGCGCGGGGGTGCACCGCCGCGCTCGGCACGGGGGCCCGGGAGGAGTTGGGCGGGATCGAGCGGGTGGCGACCGCGCTGGGGTTGGCGCACGGCGAGCTGACGCCGGCCGAGGACCAGGCGGAGGCGGCGGCGCTGCTCCGCTCCGCCGCGCGGCTGCGGGCGGAGCTGCTGGCCGAGGCGGGTTCGTGAGCAGGCTGACCACACTGCCCCGGGCCGGGGCGGGTGCATGAGCACGCTGACCGCGCTGGCTCGGGCCGAGGCGGTGGTGGCCGGGGTCGCGCAGCGGATCACCACGGTCCGGCACCTGCATCTGGCCGACCGGCCGTTGGTGTTCGTCCCGCTCGCCCTGGCCGGTGAGGCGAACGCGCCGCTGGCCGCGCTGGTCGGCGCCGACCCGGGCGACCCGAAGCTGCTGATCGTGCCGCAGCCGCGCAACCGGGAGCAGCGGTTCGGGTTCGCCGCCGAGCTGGCCGGGGTGATCCTGCCCTACCTGGGGAGTTTCCGGGGTGTCGCGGAGGCGGTGCCGGCCAACCGGGGCCGGGAGGTCCGCTACCGGTACGCCGAAGCGCCGCAGCTCCTGGTGCCGAACTCGGCCGGGGTCGGCTTCGTCCGGCTGTTCGGCCGGTCGACCCGGTTCCGGCGTACCGACGGGGACTATCCGGTGCACCCGTCGGTGCCGCTGCTCGGCCGCTGGCTGACCTTCCTGGCGGACCGGGCCGAGCATCCCGGCTCGTCGATGCTGCTGGCGATGACCGAGGCGCTGAGCCTGCACTGGGCGACCGGGCAGAGCGGGCTGGAGGACGCGCACCTGGCCGCGCTGCTGGGCTGGATCGACCCGCCGGCCGGGATGACGGGGGCGCAGGCGGCGGCCGCCGCCGAGGACCCGGTGCACTGGCCGCCGGCCGGGCCGGCCACCGACCCGACGTTCGACAACGAGATCCTCGGCGCGGCGATCAAGGGGTACGAGGAGGCGACCGCCGCCGGTGACGACGCGGGCCGGGCACGGGCCCGGGGTGCGCTGGCGGAGGCGCTGCGGTCCCAACTGGAGCCGACCTGGCGGCTGATGTGGCGGGCGGTCTCGCTGCTGCGGGAGCTGCCGGCCGGGGCGCGGGTCGACGGGCGCTGGGCCGAGGACCGGGACGCGTACAGCGCCTTCACCCTGTACATCGACGGGGGCGGCCACCCGCAGCCGCGCCGGGACGGGGCGGTGAACGCGGCCCAACGGCTGTACCGGCTGGAACGGGCCTTGCAGTCGTACGCGGTCCAGCGGGCGTACGACGATCCGCTGGTGATGGCCGACCACCGGTTGACCGGGGAGGCGTTCGTCGGCGTGGTGACGTTGGCGGATCCGAACCGGATCGACGACAGCGGGAAGCGGCGGGTGCTGCGGCCCCGCATCCAGGTCCGTACCGCCGATCCGGTGCTGGTGACGCCGGGGACGGTGCTGCACGCGCCCGAGCGTCCGGGGCAGAAGGCCCGGGTGGTCTTCGTGACGCCGGCCGACGCCGGGTCGACCGACGTGGTGCTGGAGCTGTCCGGCGGGTTGGGGCGGTCGCTGACCCCGGCGCCGGGGAGCGTGCCGGAGGTGGGGGACCGGCTCTGCTACACCACGCTCTCCGACTCAGCCTGCCGCCGGGCGAGTTCCCGGACCGGGACCGGACACCGTGGACGCACGGCGGGCCGCCGACGGCGTACGAGGATGCCGTCGAACCGACCGTCGAGGACGCCCGGGAGGAGTGGGCATGACCGCCGCGCAGGGATCAGATGACGCGCTGCCCCCGGGGGCGCGGGCGGACCGGGCGGTGGCGGCGGCGCTGGCCGACCTGCACTCGGGTGACCATCGCGGGGTGGTGGTCGACTCGCCGCCCGGGGCGGGGAAGTCGACGCTGGTGGTGCGGGCGGCCGGGGAACTGGCCGAGGCCGGCGAGCCGCTGATCGTGATCGCGCAGACCAACGAGCAGGTCGACGACCTGATCGGCCGGCTCGCCCAGGCCCGGCCGGAGCTGCCGATCGGACGGCTCTCCGCGAACGAGTACACCGCGACGGAGCGGATCAAGAACTATTCGACGGTCCGGGTCGCGGCGAAGGTCGCGGACCTCGGCGGATCATCCGTGATCATCGGTACGGCCGCGAAGTGGGCCCTGGTGCCGGAGGGGCGCTGGCCGTGGGCGATCGTCGACGAGGCGTACCAGATGCGCTCGGACGCCCTGCTGCGGGTGGCCGGCAGGTTCGATCGGGCGCTGTTCGTCGGTGATCCCGGCCAGCTCGATCCGTTTTCCACTGTGGAAACCGAGCGGTGGACCGGGCTGACCTGGGATCCGATGCAGTCGGCGGTGGCGGCGCTGCTGCGGCACAACCCGGAGCTGCCGGTGCACCGGCTGCCGGTCTCGTGGCGGCTGCCCGCCTCGGCGGCACCGGTGGTGGCCGAGGCGTTCTACCCGTACACCGGCTTCTCGGCCGGTACGACCGCCGCGCAGCGGTCCCTGACCCTGGGCGCGGCGGGCTCCGGGGGCGGGCCGGTGGACGAGGCGCTGGAGTTGGCCGCCTCGACCGGCTGGGCGCTGTACGAGCTGCCGGCCCGGCACACGCTGCGTACCGACGCGGAGGCGGCGGCGGCCTGCGCGGCGCTGGCATTGCGGCTGCTGGAACGGGGCGCTGTGGCGGTGTCGGAGCGTACGCCCGGGGGTGTTGCGGTGACGGCCGACCGGATCGCGATCGGGGCGGCGCACCGGGACCAGGTCGCGGCCATCCGGTCGCGGCTCGGTGCGGCGGGCGCCGGGATCACGGTCGACACCGCGAACCGGTTGCAGGGCCGGGAGTACGACGTGACCGTGGTGCTGCATCCGTTGTCGGGGCGGCGGGACGCGACGGCGTTCCACCTGGAGGCGGGGCGGTTGTGTGTGTTGACGTCCCGGCATCGGCACGCGTGTGTGGTGGTGGCGCGGGCGGGGATCGCGGAGTTGCTGGAC
This sequence comes from Plantactinospora sp. CA-290183, assembly GCF_050936375.1. Classification (NCBI taxonomy): domain Bacteria; kingdom Bacillati; phylum Actinomycetota; class Actinomycetes; order Micromonosporales; family Micromonosporaceae; genus Plantactinospora; species Plantactinospora sp. CA-290183. The sequence continues at coordinate 280,611 of NZ_JBNJMX010000003.1, forward strand.
GCGCACCCGTCGACCGAGCCGGTCCACCTGAACGTACCGATCAAGTTCCCGGACGGCTGGGAAGCGAACCAGTCGGTACTGGCCCGATTGCATGGCGAACGCGTTGAGCGCACCCCAGCATCTCCATGACCGAGTACTAGCTTTTGGAGCGCTGCGCCGATAGTCCCCGCTATCTATGCGGCGATGGCTCGGGCAGCCGCGTACGTGTCGGGTGGGAGTGGCTGGTCGAGCTGCCAGATGACCCGCATCGGGCGGTCACCGGTATGCGACACGTACGTCATGGGGCCGGCGTACAGGTACGGCGAAACGCCCAGGTCGCCGTCGCGGACCTTGGACTCCCGCACGAAGAGATGCACGGACGACCCACGCTGGACGTGCTGGATGTAGCGCTGCCCGGTCGGCGACGCCGCCGAGGTGGTGCTCTGCGACTCCCACTGGAAAAGCTCGTCGGTGATGGCCCGGTCGGCGTACATGGTGGTGGGGGAGTAGTGGTGCTCCGACTTGATGAGGGTGACGAAGAAGAGATCCGCCTGCTCGTCCGGCACCCACTTCACACCCTCCCGGAGCTGCGTTGGGTTGGGCACGCCGAATCCGGCGCAGGCCTCGTCGCGGCTGTAGCGGGCGTGCGTGCGCAGGGGCACGGTCGCTGACACCGGTCGGAGAGTGATCCGGTGGATCCGTTCCCGCAGTACCTCAGCGAGTTGGGACAGTTCGTCGCATCGGTCTGGCTGCGCCCAGAGCCGCCGTAGCCCGTCCTCCGTTCGGTCGAGCGGGATCTTGTTGCCCCAGAGCGCGATGTGCAGTACCTCGGCAAGTCGGCCCGGACCAGGGCCTTCACCGGTGGCGACCCGGCGCAGCAGGTCAAGGCGGTCCGGGTCGTCCAGGTGCAGCATGCGACCGATGGCGGCCCCGAGCGTGCCATCGTCGGGGCCGGGAGGCGTACGGCTCAAACCGGCGCGGCGGCGCAGTCCGGCCCATCCGCCGAGCGACTTGCGACGGTAGATGTCCTCCACCTCAAGGCCGGTCTCCCGAAGGAACTCGGCGAGGCTGACATCCCCGAGGTCTCGCAGCTCGGCGGTGAGGTTCGCTGTGGAGTTGGGCAGCGCTGATCTGAGGTTGTCCAGGACGACGTCCTTGGCAACCCGGTCCAGCTCGATGTGACATCCGCTGGGCAGGTTGGGGAAGTCGTACTCGACGGCCTCCGTGAGCCCTCGGCGGCTGACGCCGGTCAGCGCGCGCCACCGTAGGTCAAAACGGAAGTTGGCGTGTTGCCCGCCGATGAAGTCGAGCACGGTCAGGCACGCTTTGCCGTCGTCGAGCCGGAGGCCACGGCCGAGTTGCTGAAGGAAGATTGTCGCGCTCTCGGTGGGCCGCAGCATCAGGATGGTGTCGACCATCGGCAGGTCGACGCCCTCGTTGAACAGGTCAACGGTGAAGAGCACCCGCAGCTCGTTGCGGCGGAACTGGTCGATCAACCGTCTGCGGTCGTCGGACCCGAGTCGTGACGTGACCGCTGCGGCCGGTACTCCCGATTGGGTGAACCGGTCGGCCATGAACTCCGCGTGGGCAACGCTGACGCAGAACCCGAGCGAGCGCATGTGGCGGACGTCGACCTTGTCGCGGACCGCCTGGAGGATCTTCGAGACGCGCGAGTGATTACCGGTGTAGACCTTGTTCAGCTCACTCAGGTCGTAGCCCTGCCCGCGTCGCCAGCGCAACGTCGACAGATCGACGTCGTCGTGCAGACCGAAGTACTGGAACGGCGCGAGGAGCTGCCGTTCCAGCGCCTCCCAGAGGTGCAGTTCGACCGCCGTCCGCCCGCCGAACCACCGGCGTACGTCGCCGCCGTCGGCGCGGTCGGGGGTGGCGGTCAGTCCGAGCAGTTCGCGCGGTTGCAGCCGCTCCAGCAGCCGGGCGTACGTCGGCGCCTCGGCGTGGTGGAACTCGTCCACGATCACCATGTCGAACCGGTCCGGCGGCAGGTCCTCGTCGGCGAGCCGATGCAGGGACTGGACGGAGGCGAAGACGTACCGCCAGTCGCGTGGTTTCTCCCCGCCCACCAGGATTTCGCCGAAGCTGCCATCCCGCAGCACGTGCCGGAAGACCGACCGGCTCTGCCGCAGGATCTGTTCCTGATGCGCCACGAAGAGCAGCGAGTCGACCTCGCGTCTCTCTCTGAGGTCGCGGTAGTCCAGGGCGGCGACCACCGTCTTGCCGGTGCCGGTCGCCATCACGACCAGGTTGCGGTGCCGGCCGTGGACCAGGCGTTCGGCCGCGAGATCGGCGAGGACGGCCCGCTGATAGCCGTACGGGTGGACGGCGATGTTGCTGATCTCGACGTCGGGCCCGTCGCTGTCGGCCAACCGTTGGGCACGCGGTTGATACTGCCGGCGCTCGCCGCGCAGTGCTTGCCGGAGCCGATCTCCTTCTGTAGCGGGATCGTATGGCTCGAACGCGGGGTCGCTCCAGTAGTCGGTGAACGTCGCGTCGAAGGTGTCGATGACGTGTGGCTGCTCCAGGCTGGATACCCGGATGTTCCACTCCAGGCCATCGACCAGGGCCGCACGGGACAGGTTCGATGAGCCGACGTACGCGGTCTCAACGCCGTTGTCTCGGCGGAAGAGCCAGGCCTTGGCGTGCAGCCGGGTGGTCTTCGTCTCGTACGAAATCTTGATGTCTGCGCCCAACTCGGCGAGCCGGTCCACCGCGCGCGGGTCGGTCGCCCCCAGGTAGGTCGTGGTGATGACCCGGATCCGCCCGCCCCGGGCGGTCAGCTCTCCGATCGGTCGCTCCAGCATGCGTACGCCCGGCCAGGTGATGAAGGCGCAGAGCAGGTCGACCTGGTCTGCGGAGGCCATTTCGTAGCCGACCTCATGGCCGATGCGCGGCTGATGCCGACCGTTGACCAGTAGGGCCCCACTCGCCAGCGGGGTGCTCGGGCGGGCCGGGAAGTGCGGCCTGGCCGGCGGCGTCGGAGGATGCGCGATGGCGGTGAGTAGCTGGCGGTGCGCCTCGGTCACCTGGTCGTCATCGCCGACCGCCCGTGGCTCGATGGCGGCGATGCTGTCGGCGATCTGGTTGGCGATCTGGATCTGCCGGGCGAGACGTTCGGCATCGCTGCCGCCCACCGACCGCAGCGCGCGGCGGGCCAGGCCGGCAATGTGCCGGGTGAGGACGTTGTCGGCGTCGGCCGGGTCAAGATTGCCTCGCTGGACCAGGTCGGGACTGTGATGGTGGAGCTTGCCCGCGAGCTCGTTGGTGATGAGGTGTTCATAGATGCCGCGCGCCAGCTCCGTCACCTGGGCAAGATTAGGCGCTCACGTATCCATCGGGATCATGACGGGGACCCGATACCAGTCATTCGTTCGGCCGGGGCCCCTTCGAACCTGGTGCCGAGGACCCGATGACTCCTACAGTCCGGCCGTCCTCTCAGGCGGGGTTGGCGGCTTGCCGGTTCGCAGGAAGGTGGCCGCTGCCCGCAGCGCAAAGTCGGGTTGGACCCGAAGATGTTCGGCGGGGTACTCGGTACGCACGCCGCCGACGTCGAAGGCGATCCCTTCGGACGGAGCCGGCACGTCGGGGTAGATGAGGTACCCGCCATCGTCGGCGATGTGGACGACAAAGGCGTGGGTCGGATGACCGAGACCAACCTGAAGGCCCGTTGGTAGGTCATCCTCGTCATCCGGCACGTCGTAGATCGTTACCACGACAGGTTCTTGTTTCTCATGAACGCGGCGCAGCAGGGTTTCCAGAGCGACGGGGTCGCTGACCTCCACCTCGTGACTGTCTCGGTGATCGGCTCGGTCGTACGACCAGGTCACCTTCATGCGATCGCCTTTCCGTTACCGGTGTACGTCCGCCACAGCCGCACCTGCCCGTCATCAAGCTCGGCCAGGCTCACCTAGTGACGCCTTGATGGGCGTAGATCCGACGCGTCTTCGGTCAGTTGGCGCCATCGGAAGCCGTCGCCTGGCACAGCCGGACGTAAGGCTTCGGCCGGGGTGAACACGGCACCGGAGTCGCTGAGCGCCTGCACGTGGCCTCCGTAGGCGGGGTGTGTGGTGAGCGCCTGCTTCGCGTACGGGGAGACGAGGATGGGCAGCCGCAGCCCAAGCATCTCGTTGAGGAGGCCGAGGGCGAAGTTGTCGCTGATGCCGAGCGCCCACTTGTTGATCGTGTTGAACGTCGCCGGCGCCACCAGGACCGCGTCCGCGTCCGGCAGTGCGCCCGGTTCCCCGGGCCTGCGCCACTCCGAACGCACCGGATAGCCGGTCTGCTCAGCGAGCGCGGCGGTGTCAATCCAGGTCGCCGCCGTCGGGGTGGCGACCACGCAGACCGTCCAACCGTCCGCCAACAAAAGCGTGACGAGTTCACCGACCTGCTGGGCGGGCGGCGCGGCACAGACCACGAGGTAGAGGACGGGTCGCAGCCCCGATAGCAGATCGGCCCGCACGGATGTCGAGTCGGGGCGATGAGTGTCGTCTCCCCATGGGACCCCATCCAGGCCGCTGCTCTGGTTCGGTTCTCGTGAGACTAATCGTCCGCGTCGGGCTTTGGTGGGCGGTTGTGCTTGGCCCATTGCCTGATCTCGGCAGCCAGGTAGACCTTCATGCCCCGTAGCTCCTGGTACGGCTTCGGGAAGCCCGGCCGGCGGGCGATCTGCTGAAACCGCTGACGAGATACGCCGAGGTAGTCGGCGATCTCGTAAGGGCCCATCAGCTCGCCTGGTCCACCGGCCATGGACCGCACGCTATGCACGCACGGGTATACCCGATTGGCACTACCCTATTGACTAGAGCGTGGAGTTTGGCAGACGATGCCGAGGTGGCTCGGGGCGGGTGCCGGGCTCCGGTCGGTACGTCTCGCGCGGCCGTACCGACCGTCCCCGCCCGCCTCGGCGCCACACACCGCCAACCGGAGGCAGGGGGAGGGGTCATGGGTCGGATCGACGTGGCGTTGGGGGAGTTGCCGGTGCCGCCGTACGTCACACGGGGCCCGTCGGAGGGGCTGGTCGCGGCCCACGAAGCGACCGGAGTGCCTTCATGATCTACCGGAAGGGTGACCGGCTCGGCGCGCACCACGTCCGGGCCGAGACCTTCGCCGTACGCCGGTGGCGCGGCCTCGACCCCGACGAGGTCTACGCCTACCTGCGTCAGGTCGCCGACGAGTTGGACCGGCTACGGCGCGAGGCGGCCACGGCCCGGACCGAGGCGGAGCGGATGCGCCAAGGATTGCGGCAGTGGCAGTCCCGGCATGTCGGCTGCCGGTTCGCCGACCCGCCGGCCCCGGCACCCGATCCACGGGCCCCGGCGCCCGAACCGCGCCCGCAGCAGGGCACCGACCGCCGACCAGGCGGCCGGCACGGGCGCCACCACGGGCCACCTCGCAACGGTGGCCAGTGGTGAGCGACGCCCGCTGGGTCATCCACCTGCCGACCACGATCACCTCACTGGACGTGGCCGTCGACCTGGTCACCGCCCTGCGGGCGTCGCTGGCGCACGTGCCGGTACTCGACTTCGGCGAGGTGACACTGTCCCGGGAGGACGAGCAGGCACGACGTACCCGGATCTGGTGTGACGCCCGGCTCGACGGAGCCGGCGGCCGGCGCTGCCAGCGGGGTGCCGACCACCCACGGGAGTGCGGGCCCCGGGACGGGGTGGCGCAGCGGAAGCACCGGAGCGAGGCCGAGCAGGGGATCGCCTGACTCGCGTGGCCATCCGGCTCAGGGCGTCGGGGCGGGCTTGCGGGCCAGCACATATCCCTGCGGGACCTTCTCCGCGCCCTGGGGCTCCCGCACCGCCCGTCGCCCACGGCTCGAAGCCGGCCTCGCGCAGCAGCTCGGAGACCTCGCCCGGCTGTTGCCGGTACAAGTTGAGGTCGACCGGCTTTCCGAACACCTCGTCGCGATGGATCAGGTCGTCGCCGACCTGGAAGGCGAGCATGAGTTGGCCGCCCGGCGCGAGCACCCGGTGGAACTCCGCGAAGACCTCGGGCCGCCGCTCCCACGGGACGTGGATGATCGAGTAGTAGCCGAGCAGGCCGCCGAGGGCGGCGTCGGGCAGCTCCAGGGCCAGCATCGACCCCACCTCGAAGCGCAGACCCGGATAGGTACGCCGGGCCAGCTCGATCATCCCGGGCGACAGGTCGATGCCGAACGCGTCCAGCCCCAACTCGCGCAACACGGTCGTCACCCGGCCCGGCCCGCAGCCGACATCGGCGACCGGCCCGTTCCCGTTGGCGCGTACCAGCTCCGCGAAGGCGGCCAGCAACGCCCGGTCGAGGGGCATGTCCGCCAGGCTCGCGCCGAACATGTCGGCGTACTCGACGACCATGGCGTCGTAGGAGTCCCGGGTGGCGGCCAGGAACGGTTCATCGGACATGACGGGTGCAGGCTAGTCGACGGCCCTCCGCCGGAGCCGGATCGCCATCACCACCGCGACGCCGAGACAGCCCAGCGTGAGAGCGGCGAGGACGACCAGCGACGGATTGACGTACGCGGGGATGAGGTCGTATTCGGCGTTGCACCGGTTGTGCAGCGGGAACCACCGCCCCGGCTCATCGAGGTGTTCGGCCCGGTAGGCGGTGTCGTACTCCTGGCCCTTGACCAGCTCGCACGTTTCCTCGGTGTCGAGGGTGAGACCGGAGAACAACCCGTGGCCGTACAGCAGGACGGTGCTGGAGGCCGCGAGGACGGCGAATCGCACCCACGTGCCGGGAGCCGTCCAGGCCCTGCGCCGGACGGCCCGGACGGCTCCGTACAAGCCCCAGCACAGCCCGCCGAGTACGGCGATCGGTACGAGCCACAGCAGCATGCTTCTCCTCGGAACCGGTAGCCGGTCAGGTGCTCCGACACCACGGTCCTGCTCTTCGGGGCGACCTTCCGAACGGCCTCGATCATGGCAGCCACGCGCTCGCAGCCCAGCCCGGCTTGGTTAGATGAGCGGGGGACGGCTGACAGGGGGGTGGCCGAGGTGGTGGGGGAGCCGAGCGGGGTGCGGATCGAGCCGTGGAGCGAGGACGACCTCGACCTGCTGCGCCGGATCAACACACCCGAGATGAAGCGGCACCTCGGCGGCCCGGAGACCGACGAGCAGGTCGTCGCCCGGCACGAGCGCTACGTCCGGTTCGCCGGCACCGGCAAGGGCGTCATGTTCCGGGTCGTCGCGCTGCCCGAGGCCGTACCGGCGGGCAGCATCGGCTACTGGGACCGACACTGGCACGACGAGACCGTCTACGAGATGGGCTGGAGCATCCTGCCGACGTACCAGGGGAGAGGGCTGGCCACCGCGGCGCTCGCCGCCGTGGTCGACGTGGCCCGCGCACGGCGGACCCACCGGTACGCCCACGCGTTCCCCTCGGTCGACAACCCCGCCTCGAACGCGGTGTGTCGCAAGGCGGGCTTCGAACTGCTCGGCGAGACCGAGTTCGAGTTCCCGCCGGGGCGGCCGATGCGCTCCAACGACTGGCGCCTCGACCTGACCGCCCCGGATGTCACCTGATGGCGGGCACGATGAAGATCAGGGTGAGGCTCCACAGCAGCGCCATCGAGATCAGGATGAACGCGATGATGTACGTCTCGTACCAGCGGAGGAAGTTCATGTGCCGGGGCGGCTTCCGGAACCCCGGCCGCACGGCCTCGTCGGTCAGCTCGCACTCCTCGCGGCGGTAGTCCAGCCAGCTGAATATGCCGACGACGATGAAGAGCGTCGTGAACAGGGCGACGAGGGTGATCAGGCACAGGATGCCCAGCACCCCGGCCTGCGCCGTGCCCGGCTCGATCTCCCACTTGCGGTAACCCACGAAGAGCGCCAGCGCCGCTCCGGCGAGCGTCGTGGCAAGGGTCTGGTAGATCGCCAGGAAGCGGTACGCGTTCTCGTTCGTGGCGTGCAGTTGCTGCAGGATGTACTTGTAGCGTTCGAGGTGGAAGTCGCCCGGTGGCGGACCGGGAGTCTCAGTCGTCATGGCCAGCCTCAGGTCGGTCGTACCCGGATCGACCGATCCTGTCACGCGCGCGCCCGCCGGCGGTGCGCCCGCTGCGCTTCAACCTCAGGACGGGCGGCACGGTGCGGCGTCACCGGGATGTGGTCACCGGGTACGGCGAGTCGCGCGGCCGGGTCAGCCGACGGTGACCGGCGCCTTCTCCTCGACGGCCTCGACCGCCTCGACCGCCTCGACCGGCGCGACGGACTTCTCCTCCACGGCCGCCCGCTTGCGCGCCCGGTGCGCCGCCACGTGCGACCGGGTGGCGCAGCGCTCCGAGCAGAACCGGCGGCAGCAGTTGGACGAGGTGTCCAGGTAGACGTTGCCGCACCGGTCGTCGGCGCAGACGCCGAACCGGCCCGCGCCGTACTCGCACAACCAGACGGAGAGGCCCCAGACGGCACCGGCGAGGAATTCCGCGCTGACCGAGGCGCCCCGGCTGGTCGCGTGCATGTGCCAACTGTTGGCGTCGTGCCCGGAAATGCGCGGCTGGACCGGAAAGGCCTCCAGGAGCGCATTCAACTCGGCCACCGCCTCGGCATCGCGGCCCGAAGATCCGAATTCGAAGACGTCTCGCAGGCGCTTCTGCGCGCGGCGGAACACCGTGACGTCGCGTTCGGTCACCTCGTCGCCCATCCAGGCGTGCTCTTCGCTGAAAACCGCCCGTAGACCGTCGAGGTCGTCGAGTAGCGCGTTGACGAGATCAACCCCGGTCCGGGCGTACGCGTCGAAGTTCACCCGACAACCGTAGACGACTCACGGCTGTCGCGGGGCATCCACGTAGTGGGGCAGGAACCGCGCGTAGCCATCGGTGATCAAGCTCTGGCTCTCCCGGATGCCGGCACCGGCCGATTCGCCGTCCACCACCCAGCTCCCCAGCACCATCCGGTTGCCTGCAAAGGAGGGCAGCGCCCGGAACTCCTGGTAACACCAGCCCTCGGCGCCGTAGATGCCGGGATTGGTGATCTCCCCGGCGCCGGTCACGATCCGCACCGATCCACCCTCCCGACCCAGCAGCGGTTTGGCCACGTATTCGGGCATTCCGCGCGGCGAGTCGAGAAACGCCGGAAGCAGGTACGGATGATCGGGATAGAGCTCCCAGAGCACCGCCAGCAGCGCCTTGTTGGACAGGATCATCTTCCAGGCCGGTTCGATCCAGGTCGTCGGCGTGCCCGGCGCCAGCGCCAGCCGGCCGTACGGCTCCGCGAGCATCCACTCCCAGGGGTAGAGCTTGAAGCAGGTGAGGATCGCCTCCCGCGCCCCGGCCGGATCGGGCGGGCCGACGAACCGGCGGCCGTCCCAGCCGATCTCGAGCATCGGCAGCAGCTCCGTCTTCAGCCCCGCCTGGTGCGCGGTCTCGGCCAGGTAGCCGGCGGTCATCTGGTCCTCGCCGGTCTCCTCCTCGTCCGACCAGGCCAGGTGCAGCAGCGGGTCGTGCAGCCCGGCGCCGATGCGCCGCCACGCCGCCACGAGCCGTTCGTGCAGGCTGTTCCACTGGTCCCGGTCGGGGCGGGTCTCCTCCAGCCAGTACCACTGGATCACCGCCGCCTCGACCAGCGCGGTCGGGGTGTCCGCGTTGTACTCCAGCATCTTCGGCGGCCAACTGCCGTCGTACCAGAGGTCGAACCGGCCGTAGACGGTCGGCGGCCGCTCCCGCAGCGACCGGGTGACCGCCTCGGCGGCCCAGCCCGGGATGCCGAACTCGGCGAACCGGTTGCGCGCCACCACGTGCTCGGCCGCCGCCACCGACATCCGGTGCAGCTCCTCGGTCGCCTCCTCCAGCCGGAGCACCTCGTCCAACTCCAGCGCGTAGCAGGCGCTCTCGTCCCAGTACGACATGAACCGGCCGTCCGGCAGCTCGGTGTCCGCGTAGACCAGGCCCTGGCCGCGGACCGTGTCGTGCCACCCCGGCCGGGGCGTCGAGGCCTCGCGCCGCACGCTCAGCCCCCGCAGGCGGCGAGGTGGGTGCCGAAGCCGCCCTGCTCGGGCACGGCCGACGTGGGCTCCGGTGCCGTGCGGGCCAGGCTCAACCCGATCGTCGGGGTGGGGGTGGCGGTCGCCGCACCGCGGCGCTCGTCCCGGTCGCAGTCGTCATCGTCGTCGTCCGCGCACCCGGTCAGGGTGAGCGCGAGGGCGGTCAGCGCGCCGAGCGGCACGCTCGCTGACCGGAGCCGACGTCGTGAATGTTTTTCCACGTGGTCGTTTGTAACGGATGCCCGCCACCTCCGCGGCCCCGCCTCCCGCAGCGCCGGGTCCGGACCGTCCCGGGGCGGTGCGGCGGGCGGCCGGCCCGACCGGTCCGGTCGGCGGATCCGGTCCGGCGGCGGGCGTTACGCTCGGCTCATGCTCCGTTCGGTCATCCTCGCCGCGTCCCGGTCACCCCGGTTCGAGCGGCTCGTCGAGACGGCCCCCTACACCCGGGACGTCGTACGCAGGTTCGTCGCCGGCACCGGCACCGACGACGCGCTGCGGGCCACCCGCCAGCTCGTCGCCGACGGCCTCGCCGTCTCCCTCGACCATCTCGGCGAGGACACCGTCACCGCGGAGCAGGCCAACGCCGTCCGGGACGAATATCTCGGGCTGCTCGGCGGGCTCGCCCAGGCCGGGCTGACCCCGGCCGCCGAGGTCAGCGTCAAGCTCTCCGCACTCGGCCAGCGGTTCGACGAACGGCTGGCCCGGGAACACGTGCGGGCGATCTGCGCCGCCGCCACGGCCGCCGGCACCACCGTCACCCTCGACATGGAGGACCACACCACCACCGACTCGACGCTCGACATCCTGGCCGAGCTGCGCAAGGACTTTCCGGGTACGGGCGCCGTGCTCCAGGCCTACCTGCGGCGTACCGAGTCGGACTGCCGGGAGCTGGCCACCGCCGGTTCGCGGGTGCGGCTCTGCAAGGGGGCGTACAAGGAGCCGGAGTCGGTCGCCTACCAGTCCGCCCGCGAGGTGGACAAGTCGTACGTCCGCTGCCTGAACATCCTGCTCTCCGGCGCGGGCTACCCGATGGTGGCCACCCACGACCCGACGCTGATCGCGATCGCCGAGGACCGGGCCCGCTGGTTCGACCGGGCTCCCGACGAGTTCGAGTTCCAGCTCCTCTACGGGGTCCGCCCCGAGGAGCAGGCGCGGCTCGCCGGGGCCGGCCACACCGTACGGGTCTACGTCCCGTACGGCACCGACTGGTACGGCTACCTGATGCGGCGTCTCGCCGAGCGCCCGGCGAACCTCGCCTTCTTCGCCCGCGCCCTGGCCACCCGCCGCTAGCCGGTCCCGGTCACCGGGGCCGGGCGCAATCGCGGTCCCTCGGTGCCCGCCGCCGGTGCGGGCAGCGGGCCGGTGACGCGACAGGGCGCACCCGGTCTCCCGCTGGGTCCGATCTGATGATCGTCCCCGGGGAGGCCGGATGCGCCCCTCAGGTTGCCCGCCGGTTCGTCGCCGGCCGTCGGGTCTACCCGATCCGCCACTCGGGCTGGCTCTGTCAGCCGAAGCAGTTCTCGATGCGGTCCGAGCCACCGCAGTTGGTGGGCTCGTTCCTGGTGATGACGGTGTCCTCGTCCACGTCGACCTTGGCGTCCTTGGCGAAGACCCCACCGACCCGCTTGGTGGCGTCGTTGTCGGCCACCTTGCTCTTGGTCAGGTCCAGCTTGCCGCCCTTGACGGCGATGCCGCCGCCCTGTGAGCGCGGGCCGACCGCGTGGTTGTGGTTGACCTCGGACCGGCGGATGATCACCTCGGACTTCTCGCCGAAGATCCCGCCGCCGTCACCGCGGGCGGTGTTGTTGGTGATCTTGCTGTTGTCGATCACCAGCAGGCCCCGGATGGTGGCGATGCCGCCGCCGTCGCCGAACGCGAGGTTGTGGCTGACCTGCACCTTGCGCAGGGTGAGGTTGGCCTCCTTGTTGAACACGCCGCCGCCGACCTTGGCGGTGTTGTCCACGAACTTGCTCTCCTCGACCCTCGTCCGGGCCGAGACGCTGGCCAGGCCCCCGCCCGCCAGCGCGTGGTTGTTCTCGAAGGTGCTCTTGCTGATGTCGGCCGCACCCCGGTAGTTGGCGAGCCCGCCGCCGAACGCCCCGGCGCTGTTGTCGCGGAACTCCGACTTCTCCACGGTCAGGACCCCACCGTTGAGGATGCCGCCACCGCTGCCGGTCTTGCCGGCGGCGCTGTTCTCGAAGAACTTGCTCTCGACGACCTTGGCGTGACCGTCGTTGAAGATCGCTCCGCCACCGCCGTCGTGGCTGAAGGCGGTGCTCTCCTTGATGGTGGTGTGCTTGATCTCGGCGCTGCCGCCGAAGTCAATCTTGATCGCGCCACCCTCGTCGGCCCGCCCGTCCTTGAGCGTGACGTCGCTCAGCTTCAGGTCGCCGCCGTCCCGGACGGTGAAGAACCGGAAGTCCTTGCCGTACGAGTCCCGGGTGATGGTCGCGCCCTCGCCCTTGATGCGGATCGGCGTCTTGATCACCGGCAGACCGGACCGGTCGTTCTTCTTCCGGTCGTCCTTCTTCTTCCGGTCGTCGTTCTCCCGGCCGTCCCTGCCGTCCTCGCCGTTCATGCCGTTCTGCTGGCCGTCTTCCTGGCCGTTCTCCCTGCTGTCTTCCTTGCTGTCTTCCCTGCTGTCCTCCCGACCGTCTGACCAACCCTTGTCCTTGTCGCCGTGCTTGTCGCCGTGGTCCTCAAACGCGGTCAGCCGGTACGTGCACTTCGGAGCGAGCCTGAGGCTGGCGCCGCCCTCGGCGTTGGCGTGTACCAGCGCGGCGATGAGCTTGTCCGGGTCACAGGGGACGAACCTCTCCTCCTCGTGCTCACCGTTCCAGCCACCGTCCGAGCCGCAGCGTGAGTCGCGGCTCTCGCCCGAGCTGTTGCCTTGCCGGCCCTCGCCGCTGTCGCCGTGCCCCGACCGCTCCTTGGAGTCCTCGGCCCTGTGGTCCCTGTTCTCCTCGGCCTTGTGGTCCTTGTTCTCTTCGGCCTTGTGGTCCTTCTTCTCGTCCGGCTTGGCCTTCGAGTCCTCGGCCTTGTGGTCCTTCTTCTCGTCCGGCTTGGCCTTCGAGTCCTCGGCCTTCTTCTCCTCGGCCTTGTGGTCCTTGTTCTCCTCGGCCTTGTCGTCCTTCTTCTCCTCCGGCTTGGCGCTCGCGTCGCCGTTGCGGTTGGCACCGGACGACGAGCCCTCACGGCCGCGGTCGCCGTGCTCGCCCGACGACGATCCCTCACGGTCGCGGTCGCCGTGTTCGCCGGACGACGAGCCCTGCCGGTCGCCGTTGCCGTGCTCGCCGGACGACGAGCCCTGCCAGTCCTCGCTGCCACTGCCGCGCTGCTCCGACTCGCAGTTCTCGTCGCCGCCGTGCCGGCCGGAGCCCGAGTCGCCGCCCTGCCGGTTTCCGCCGGACTCCGAACCGTTGGAGTTGCCGGTCGAACCTTCGCCGGTGGAGCCCCCGCGCTCCGCCGACCGGTCCTTCGGGTCCTTGCCCTGGTCGCCCTCTCCGTTGTCGCCGCCGGAGACGAACGACAGGTTCGACAGGTCCAGGCCCGTCGCGCTCCTGTCGCCGGCCATCGCGGCCACCCCGTTCAGACCTGCAGCCCCGGCCACGAGGCTTCCGGCCACGAGGCCACCGGCTAAGAACATCCGGGAGCGTCGCCTTCTCGGCCGTGCGGTGGACTGGGCGAGGTCCGCTGGGCTCCCCTGAAACTTGGACATCAAGCTTCCCTGCCTTTCGTAGAAGACACGGCCGCACCACTTCGGGCGCGGAGGGCCACAAATGGGTTGTAGCCACTGAACGCCACCGTACGGCGATGATCCGGGCAAGGCGGGCCTGTATGAAGAAAGCACACGATTCGGTGGAATCTCGCTCGTCTCGCCCGAAGGGCGGCAGCTACCCCGGTGCGGACCAGACCAGCCGAGAAGTGCCGGGCAGCGCGCCCAGGAGGGCGATGGACGGGACGAAAGCCGTGGCCCGCCCAGGATGGCGTAGGGGACGACAATCCGGGCAGAAGGACTGTTCGGGGACGTCCGACGCAGCGGGCCACGGGTGACGCAATCAGACCGGGACGGGGCCAGTTGCACGCGGCGGGGTGGGCCGGCCGCGGTCGGGCTGACCCAAAGGTCCACTGTGGTGGGACATCCCGGCGGCCGGACCACGGATCGCGCGACTGGACCGATCGTCGTACTCTCCGGGCCGTGGATCACGGGGATGATGGCCGCCGCCTGCCCGCCAACCGGCGCGGCTGGCCGTTCTGGGCGGCGGTCGGCACGGTCGCGGCGCTGCTGCTCTGTACGGCGCCGGTGGTGGCCGGCGTGCTGCTCTTCGACCGGGTCTCCGGCGCCATCGACTCCGGCGCGGCGGCCCCGGCCCGGAGCCCCCGGCCCGGCGACCCGGCGACCGTCACCCGGGACTGGCTCGGTGAGCGGATGACCGAACTGCTCGGCCGGCAGTCGGCGGCGCTGCTCCGCGGCGACGAGGCGGGCTACCTCGCCGTCGCCGACCCCGCTGCCGCCGGCGGCGGCGAGCTGGCCAGGGAACTGCGGCGGCAGTTCCGGAGCCTGCGCGCGATGCGGGTCACCCAGTGGCGGGTGGAGTTGCGCGGACAGCCGGTCCGGATGGAGAAGCCCGGGCAGTGGCAGGCCCTCTTCACCGTGCACCACTGCTTCGTGACCCCGGACTGTGCACCGGCCGCGCTCACCGTCACCACCCGGTGGGCCGACGCCGCCGGCCAGCCCCGGCTGGTCGCGATCGAGCCGTCCACCGCCGACGACCGGCCCCGCCCGTGGGAGGCCAGCGACCTGGTGGTCTCGGTCGGCGAGCGGGTGCTGGTCGCCACCACCCGGACCTACCGGCAGCGGCTGCCCGAGCTGCTGGCCCAGGCCGAGCGGGCCGCTGGGGTCGCCGACCGGTACGCGGTGGACGGCTCCCCGCCCGAGCGCTACCGCGTCTTCTACGCCGGCCCCGCCGAGTGGACCCGCTGGTACGGCGGCGACCGTCCCGAGTGGACCGCCGGGTACGCGGTGACCGTCGGCGCCGACCAGTACGACGTGGTGCTCAACTCGAAGGGGCTGGACGACAGCCAGCTCGACGAGCTGCTGCGGCACGAGCTGACTCACGCCGCCTCACTGCCGGGCGCGAAACAGGCCGGCGGGGACGCCTGGTGGCTGATCGAGGGGGTGGCGGAGAACGCCGCGGCCGGGGGCCGGCCGGTGGACCGCTACGAGAGCCTCTCCGAGGTGGCCCGGGTGCTCGCCGACGGCGACTGGAACGGCGAACTCGACGACGTGCTGCCGGCCGTGGACGCCCCGGACTGGCAGGTCGCCGGCACCTACGGCATCGGCTACCTCGCCGTACGGCACCTCGTCGACCGGTACGGCGAGCCGGACGTGCTGGAGTTCTTCGCCCAGGTGGTGCACGAGGGCCGGCCGGAGGACGAGGCGGCCCGGCAGGTCTTCGGCACGTCGTGGTCGACCCTGCACGACGACTGCGTGGCGTACGTCCGGGAGATCGCCGGCTGACCCCGGTCCATCGACCCCGGTCAGAGTCCACAGGCGCGGCGGCCGGCCGATCAGGGCGGCGGCTCGTACCATGGGCGGGTGCGTCGCGCCCGCCCGCCGCGCCTGTCCGCAGTTCCGCGGCCCCGCCTGTCCGCCCTCCTCGCCGTCGTCGTCCTGCTCGGCCTCACCGCCGCCGCCTGCGACGACGACGACGCGCAGATCGAGCTCGCCACCGCCGAGCTGGCCAGCGTCACCGAACTGGTCGACGCGCCGGCCAGCGTGACGGCCCGGGCCGCCGCCACGCTCAGCGCCCCGGCCGACGGCACCCTGACCAGCCTGCGGGTCGAGCCCGGCGAGACCGTCGAGGCCGGCCAGGTGCTGGCCGTCATCCACTCGCCGTCCGCCCAGGACCGGCTGGCCGGGGCCCGGCAGGCGCTCGCGGCGGCCAACCGGGCCGGCCGGGGGGCCGGCGGCGGCGCCGACCTGTCCCGGCTGCGCCGTGGCACGGACCGGGCGGCGGCCCAGGCCTTCGACGCGGCCCGGCAGGCCGCCGGCAAGCTCACCGACCAGCGGCTGCGGGCCGCGCTGCTGGCCCAGGTCACGTCCGCTGAGCGGCAGTACGAGGTCGCGGCCCGGGCGGCCGGCGACGCGGTACGCGCCGTGCAGCGTGGCGTCGCCGGGCTCAACTCGGCGGTACGGGCGCTCTCGGCGGCGCAGCGGCTCCAGGCCGAGCAGGCGTACGACCTGGCGAAGGCGACCGTGGACGCGTTGACCCTGCGGGCCCCGATCGGCGGTGTGGTGCAGCTCGGCGGCACCTCCTCGTCGGCCGGTCCCGCCGCCGGGTTGGCCGGGCTGCTCGGCGCCGCCGGCGGGCTCGGCCCGCTGCCCGGAGCCGACGCGGCCGGGGCGGACAGCTCCGCCGGGCCGGCCGCACCGGTACCCGGGGTGGACGCCGCCGTACCGGTGGGGGGTCGGGTCACCGCCGGCACCCCGGTGCTGACCGTGGTCGACCTGACCGACCTGGGCCTGGTCGCCGACGTGGACGAGACCGACGTGCTGCTGGTCCGGCCGGGCGTACCGGCGAACGTGGAACTCGACGCCGCCACCGGCGCCTCGTACCCGGCCGAGGTCCGCTCGGTCGACGTGCTGCCCACCGCCTCCACCCGGGGCGGCGTCTCCTACCGGGTACGCCTCTCCCTCGCCCCGGGACGCTTCGACGACGGGCGGGCGGCCCCGGACCCCCGCCCGGGGATGAGCGCGGTGGTGCACCTGCGGGTACGCCAGGCCGCCGACGCGGTCACCGTGCCGGCCGCGGCGCTGCTCTCGACCGACGGGCGGGACGCGGTCTGGGTGGTACGGGACGGCCGGGCCGAGCGGGTGCCGGTCACGGTCGGCGTGCAGGGGCAGGACCTGGTGCAGATCGTCACCGGCGTCGAGCCGGGCCAGCGGGTGGTGGTCGGCGGCGCCGACCGGGTGAGCACCGGCGAGCGGCTCGGGTGACCGCCCGGACAGCGGCGCGGGCGACGGACCGGACAGCGGCTGCGACACCCGGCCCGGCGGGGGAGCCGGAGACCGACCGGACACCGGTGATCGAGGCGGTGGACCTGTCCCGGGGCTACGACCTGGACGGGGTGTCGGTGGCCGCGCTGCGCGGGGTGTCGCTGACCATCGCCGCCGGTGACTACGTGGCGATCGTCGGCCCCTCCGGTTCGGGCAAGTCGACGCTGATGCACCTGCTCGGCGGGCTGGACAGGCCGACCGGCGGGCGGCTGTGGATCGGCGGCCGGGACGTCGGCGCGCTGACCGCCGACGAACTGGCCCGGCTGCGCAACGAGACCATCGGCTTCGTCTTCCAGTCCTTCCACCTGCTGCCCCGTACCTCGGCGGTGGAGAACGTGGCGCTGCCCCTGGTCTACCGGGGCGTCGGCGGCCGGCAGCGGCGGGCGCTGGCCGCGGCGATGCTGGGCCGGGTCGGACTCGGGCACCGGCTCGACCACCGGCCCAACCAGCTCTCCGGCGGCGAGCAGCAGCGGGTGGCGATCGCCCGGGCCCTGGTCACCGACCCGGTGGTGCTGCTCGCCGACGAGCCGACCGGCAACCTCGACACCGTCACCGGAGAGTCGGTGCTGGGCCTGCTGGAGGAGCTGAACGCCGAGTCCGGGGTGGCGGTCGTGCTGGTCACCCACGACCGGGAGGTGGCCGCCCGGGCGCAGCGGCAGATCGTCGTACGCGACGGCCGGCTCGTCGCCCCGGCATCCGGCGCGGCGGCGGCCGGCGACGCGGGTGGGCCGGCTAGCACGCCGGTCGGAGCGGCTGCGGCGACGGCCGTGCCGGGGACGCCAGCGGGGCCTGAGATAGTAGATCCCGCTCCCAGCGCGGAGCCCCGACTCGCGTCCGGAAGCGACTCGGGGCACCCGTCCGGTGGCTCCGGTGGCGCCGCCGGAGCCACCGGGCGCCGCGGAGCGGACCGGCCCGGTCCCGGTTCCGGCGGGGCCGAGTGTCGCGGGGCCGAGTGTCGCGGGGCCGACCCGGAGAGCCGGCCGTGAGGCTCGCCGAGGCCTGGCGGGTCGCGCTCGGGGCGCTGCGCGCCAACCGGATGCGCAGCGGACTCACCATGCTGGGCGTCATCATCGGCGTCGCCGCGGTGGTGGTGCTGGTGGCCATCGGCACCGGGGCCAAGCGCGAGGTGGAGCAGCAGGTCGAGGGGCTCGGCTCCAACCTGCTGGTGGTGGTCCCCGGCCGGCTCGACTTCGGCGCGGCGCCGGCGGTGTCCCGGCTCTCCCTGGCCGACGTCGAGGCCGTGAACCGGGTGGTCGGCGACCCGCGCCGGGTGGCGGTCACGGTCACCTCCGGCGAGACGGTACGCGCCGGCACCCGGGCGGCGTTCACGACCGTGCAGGGGGTGCTGGAGACCACCCCGCAGGTCTTCGTCCGCAAGCTGGGCCGGGGCAGTTACCTGACCTCGTCCGATGTGGACACCTCCCGCCGGGTGGCGGTGCTCGGCTCGACCGTCGCCCGTACCCTCTTCGGCGACCGGGAGCCGATCGGCCAGCAGGTCGCCATCGCCGGCGTACGGTTCCGGGTCATCGGGGTCTTCGCCCCGCTGGGCCAGAGCCTCGGCGTGGACCGGGACGACGAGGTGCACATTCCGGTGACCGCCGCGCACCGGCTCTACGGCACCCAGCGGATCGACGGGATCGCGGTCAAGGCGCCCGACCGGGAACGGATCTCCGAACTCGGTGCCGAGATCGTGGCCGAGCTGTCCCGCCGGCATCCCGAGACGGAGTTCAGCGCGGTGACCCAGGAGCAGATCCTCGGGGTCCTCGGGGACATCCTCGGCGTGCTGACCGGGGTGCTCGCCGCGATCGCGGGCATCTCGCTGCTGGTCGGCGGCGTCGGCGTCTCCAACATCATGCTGGTCTCGGTGCGGGAGCGGACCCGGGAGATCGGCCTGCGCAAGGCGGTCGGCGCCCGGCCCCGGGACATCAGCCTCCAGTTCCTGCTGGAGGCGGTGCTGCTCACCGCGCTGGGCGGGGTGGCCGGGATGGCCCTCGGCGTCGGCGCCGCGCTGCTGGTCGCCGCCCTCTCCCCGGTGCCGGCGGTGATCACCTGGTGGTCGCTGGCGCTCTCCTTCGGGGTCTCCGCGGCGGTCGGCATCATCTTCGGGGTGGTACCGGCGCAGCGGGCCGGCCGGCTGGACCCGGTGGTCGCGCTGCGCGCCGAGTGACCGCGCGGTCCCCGGCCGGCCGGGGACGGGTGCCCGGCCGGAGCCGGGCGGGGGACGGCCGGCTTGTCCGAGCCGTCGAAAATGGCACCAACGATGATCAAATGCACGAAGGGATCGCGCCGGTCACAGCCGTCCCGTTACCGTACTGGTAACACGCGCGTTGCCCGCCGCGGCGCGGGGCCATCCGGCCGGGCGGCACGCGCCGGGGAATGGGATGGGTTGGTGAGCCATGGCAGGATCACCACAGTCCGACGGCCGGCTGCCGGAGGTCAGGTTCCTGACCGTCGCCGAGGTGGCGACGCTGATGCGGGTGTCGAAGATGACCGTCTATCGGCTCGTACACTCCGGCGAGCTGACCGCGGTCCGGGTGGGGCGTTCGTTCCGGGTGCCGGAGCACGCCGTGCACGAGTACCTGCGCGGTGCCTTTCAGGAGACCGCCTGAGGTCTGAACGGTGTCGCCCGACGCCCGCGCCGACGGCGCTTTCCGGAGGCCGGGCGCGGTCGCGCCGGCTTGGCACGGGGGTGCGTTGGTCCGGCCGATGCCCGCGGGCTAGGCTGGAGCGCGACCGTGGCCGCATGCCGGTGTGTGTGACGCCCACCGTGCGGGTCCGGTCCGTTGTCCAGCTCGGTTACCGGCTACACCCGTGGGTGGCTCCGGGCCGACCCGCACGTTGCATCGGAAGGGCTGTCGTATGGGCTCGGTGGTCAAGAAGCGCCGCAAGCGCATGGCTAAGAAGAAGCACCGCAAGCTGCTGCGCAAGACCCGCGTCCAGCGTCGCCGTCTCGGTAAGTGACCCTGGCCGGGCTCCGGCCCGGCCAGTGGTGACACCGGTCAGCTGTCGACCTTCGGAGGCCCACGTGACGACGTCGCGGCGGTCCGGGTCCGGCCCGGGTCGGTCCGCGCGGAGCGCGAGGTGAACCCCGGCGGCACCCCCGGTACTCCGGGGGTGGTCGTGGTGACCGGCGTGAGCCGGTTCCTCGGCGCCCACGTCGCGGCCCGACTCGTCGCCGACGACCGGATCGCCCGGGTCGTCGGGCTCGACGTCTCCGACCCGGCGCCCGAGCTGGCCCCCCTGCTCGACGGCGTCGAACGGGTCCGGGCCGACGCCGGGGCGGTCGGCAGCGTCATCGCCGACCTGGCGGCCGACGCCGTCGTCCACCTGGCCCTGGTCACCGCACCGGACCAACAGCACGGCGGCCGGACGGCGATGAAGGAGCAGAACGTCATCGGCACGATGCAGCTCCTCGCCGCCTGCCAACGGGCACCCCGGCTGCGCAAGCTGGTCGTCCGCTCCTCGACCGCCGCGTACGGCGCCTCGTTCCGGGACCCGGCGGTCTTCACCGAGGACACCGAGCCGCAGGCGGTGCCGCGCGGCGGCTTCGCCCGGGACATCCTCGACATCGAGGGGTACGTCCGGGGCTTCCGGCGGCGGCGCGCCGACGTGACCGCCACCGTGCTGCGCTTCGCGCCGTTCATCGGGTCGACCGCCGACACGACGCTGACCCGCTACTTCGCCCAGCCCGTCGTGCCGACGGTGCTCGGGCGCGATCCCCGGCTCCAGTTCGTGCACTTCGACGACGCGCTGGAGGTCCTGCACCGCTCGGTGGTGGAGGACCACGCCGGGACGTACAACGTCGCCGGGGCCGGGGTGCTCGCGCTCTCCCAGGCGATCCGCCGGGCCGGCCGGGTCGCCGTACCGATTCTGGAACCGGGACTCTCCGGGGCGGCCGGGATAGCCCGCACCCTCGGCTTCGGCCGCTACGGCCTGGACCAGGTCGACCTCTTCGTGCACGGCCGGGTGGTCGACACCAGCCGGCTGATCCAGGAGTACGGCTTCACCCCGCGCAGCACCGCCGCCGCCTTCGAGGACTTCATCCGGGGGCACCCCGACCGTACGGTGCTCGGGTCGGATCGGCTGCACCGCGCCGAGCAGGCGATCCTCGACGGCATCCGGCAGGTCCGCGCCGCGGTTCGGGAGCGGCCATGACCGAGAACGGCACCGGGGGGGCCGGGCGCGGCACCGCCAACGGCAACCGGCCGGCGAGCCGGTCCGACGGCACCGCCACCGGCGGCGCCCGGGCGGGGCGGGCACGCCGGCTGGCCGTACCCCCGATGGAGGAGACCGCGGACCTGGCCCGGCCGGCGCGGCGCAACGGCGACGGACCCGGGCCGGTTCCGCCGGCGGTGACCGACCAGCCGGGCGACGTCTGGGACCGGCGGGTCGCCGCCGGGCTGGCGTTCCTGCGGCGCCGCCTCTCCGGCCAGTACGAGGTCGACGAGTTCGGCTTCGACCCGGAGCTGACCGACCAACTCTTCCACCCGGTCCTGCGGACGATCTACCGCGACTGGTTCCGCACCGAGGTCTTCGGCGTCGAACACCTGCCGGTCGACGGCGCCGGACTGGTGGTGGCCAACCACTCGGGCACGGTGGCGCTGGACGCGCTGGTCCTGTCGGCGGTGCTGCACGACCGGCACCCCGCCCACCGCTACCTGCGGCTGCTCGGCGCGGACCTGGTCTTCCGGATGCCGGTCATCTCCGAGCTGGTCCGCAAGACCGGCGGTACGGTGGCCTGCAACCCCGACGCCGAGCGGCTGCTCGGCCGGGGTGAACTGGTCGGCGTCTTCCCGGAGGGCTTCAAGGGCGTCGGCAAGCTCTACGCCGACCGCTACAAGCTCCAGCGCTTCGGCCGGGGCGGATTCGTCTCCGCGGCGCTGCGTACCGGCACCCCGATCGTCCCGGTGGCGATCGTCGGCGCCGAGGAGAGCTATCCGATGCTCGCCGACATCAAGCCGCTGGCCCGGCTGCTCAAGCTGCCGTACTTCCCGGTGACCCCGACCTTCCCGTGGCTCGGCCCGCTCGGCGCGGTGCCGCTGCCCAGCAAGTGGCTGATCCAGTTCTGCCCGCCGATCCCGACCACGCACCTCGTCGACTCCGCCGACGACCCGCTGGTGGTCTTCAACCTGGCCGACCAGGTGCGGGAGACGATCCAGCAGACCCTGCACCAGCTCCTGGCGCGCCGCCCCGACCCCTTCGGCGCCTGAGGGGTAAGGAAGGGCCCCCTCCTATCGTTTTCTGTATAGGAAGGGCCCCTTCTTAACGCTTCTCAGCGGCTGCGCCGGCCTCACCGATTCCGCCGGCGCCGGTGCGCGGCCAGCCCCGCGCTGACCGCACCGGCCAGCGCGCCGGCGGCGACCGTCGACGGTACGGCGATCCGGGCCGCCTTCCGGCCGGTACGGAAGTCATGCACCGCCCAGCCCCGCTCCCGGGCCACCCGGCGCAGCGCGGCGTCCGGATTGATCGCCACCCCCCGGCCGACGGCGGAGAGCATCGGGATGTCGTTGGCCGAGTCGCTGTAGGCGGCGCAGCGGTCGAGGTCCAGCCCCTCCACCCGGGCGAGCTGCACCACCGCGTCCGCCTTGGCCGGCCCGTGCATCAGGTCGCCGACCAGCCGCCCGGTGTAGGCCCCGTGCTCGATCTCGGCGACCGTGCCGATCGCGCCGGTGAGCCCGAGCCGGGCCGCGATCACCCGGCCGATCTCCACCGGCGCGGCGGTGACCAGCCAGACGCGCTGGCCGGAGTCCAGGTGCCGCTGGGCCAGGGCCCGGGTACCGGCCCAGATCCGCGGCGCCATCAGCTCGTCGAAGATCTCCTCGGTGAGTCGCTCGACGTCGGCGATCCGCCAGTTCTCGACGAAGGCGAGGGCGGCCTCCTTGGCCCGGGACATGTCTCCGGCGTGCTCGGTGGCGAGCACCCGGAAGCGCAACTGCTGCCAGCCGAACCGGGCCAGGTCGGCGGTGGTGAAGTAGTTTCGCGCGGCCAGCCCACGGGCGAACCAGTAGATGGAGGCGCCCCGCATCATCGTGTTGTCCACGTCGAAGAACGCGGCGGCGATCCGGTCGGTGGGTGCCGCCGGCGCGGCCGGCGCGAGCTGCGGTTCGGCGGCGGCCCAACCGGCGGTGTGACCGTGTTCGTCGGTGCTGACGGTCACCTTGCGGGTGCGGGCCACGCGGGAAACCTCCTCGTCTGGCACGGGTACGTCGAGCTGCGGGGCCCGGGTGCCGGGATCCGGGTACACCAGCGAGGGTATCGGGATCGGGCACGCCGTACCCGGAGACGGCCGGATGGTACGGATGCCCGTCCGGCGGTATCGATCAATGCTCGTCTCTTCCTGGGCGTCGCTCTCTGTGGTTAGGCTGTCACTCGGCAGTTGTCGCCGTCCCCGCGTCCGCCGGACCCGCCGCCGTGCCGGGCCGGACCGGGGCGTTCGCCGCCCATCGCGAGCCTCCATTCCACACCGGTCATCGCGCCACCGATCGCACGCGTACACCCACCGCGCACGCGCGTACACCCACCGATCTCACGCGACAGGTCGGCCCGGCGCCGACCGGGGGAGGAAACATGGCGTACCAGGAGCCGTTGGGGCGGATCGTCGAGGAGGTCGTCGCCCCCCGGGCCGGCGCCGCCGACCGGGCCGCCCAGTTTCCCCGCAGGGCCGTCGACGCGCTCGCCGACGCGGGACTGCTCGCCCTCACCGTGCCGGTCGAGCACGGCGGCGCCGGCCAGGGGGTACGAGCCGCCGCCGACGTGGTCCGGCAGCTCTCCACCGCCTGCGGATCGACCGCGATGGTGGTGATGATGCACTACAGCGCGGTCGCGGCACTGGTCGCCGCCGGCCGCGCGGACGTACTGGCCGAGGTCGCCGCCGGGCGGCACCTGAGCACCCCTCGCCCTCTCCGAGACCGGCTCCCGCAGCCACTTCTGGGCACCGGTCGGCACCGCGACCGGCGACGGCGACGAGGTACGCCTGGACGCCCGCAAGAGCTGGGTCACCTCGGCCGGCCAGGCGGACAGCTACGTCTGGTCCAGTCGCCCGCTCGACGCACCGGGGCCGATGACGCTCTGGCTGGTCCGCGGCGGCGCCCCGGGGCTGCGCCTCGGCCCGGAGTTCGACGGTCTCGGCCTGCGCGGCAACGACTCCCGCCCGGTCGACGGCATCGAGGTACGGGTGCCGCGTACCGCCCTGCTGGGCGAGGACGGCGCCGGACTGGACCTGGCACTCTCCGCCGTACTGCCGTGGTTCCTGCTGCTCAACGCGTCCGCGAGCGTCGGGCTGGCGCAGGCGGTGACCGCGGAGACGGCGGAGCACCTGACCCGGACCCGGCTGCGGCACCTGGACCGGTCGCTGGCGCAGCAGCCGGAGTCCCGGGCGATCCTGGCCCGGATGCGGATCGAGACGGACCGCACCGCCGCGCTCGTGCAGAGCGCGCTCACCGCGCTGGAGGAGGGGCGCGAGGACGCCCAACTGCTCGTCCTGGAGGTGAAGGCCGCCGCGGACGGCAGCGCCGCCGAGGTCGCCGACTTGGCGATGACGGCGTGCGGCGGCGCCGCGTTCCGCCGGGAACTGGGCATCGAACGCCGGTTCCGCGACTCCCGGGCCGCCCGGGTGATGGCGCCGACCACCCCGGCGCTGCTGGACTTCGTGGGCCGGGCGCTCTGCGGGCTGCCCCTGCTGGACGGCGGACCGGCGTGAGCGCGGGCCGCGCGGCGGACCCCCTGCTGCTCGGTGCCGTCGCGTACGACCCGAAGGTGGTGACCATCTGGACCGGCTTCCGCGCCTGGTTCCGCGACCGCGGTCTCGACTTCGACTACGTCCTCTACTCCCACTACGAGCGGCAGGTCGAGGACCTGATCGCCGGACGGATCGACCTGGCCTGGAACTCGCCGCTGGCCTGGCTACGCGCCCGGCGGTTGGCCCGGGCCCGCGACGTGGCCGTACGGGCGGTCGCGATGCGCGACACCGACCGCGACCTCAGCTCGGTGATCGTGGTCCGGGCGGACTCGGATCTCCGCGGTCCCGCCGACCTGCGCGGCCGTACGGTGGCCACCGGCGCCGTCGACTCCCCGCAGGCGACCCTGCTGCCGCTGGCGCTGCTGCGCGACGCCGGCCTCGACCCGGGCACCGACGTCGACGTGCTCCGCTTCGACGTGGGCGTCGGCCTGCACGGCGACCACGTCGGGGGCGAGCGGGACGCCGCGACCGCACTGCGGGCCGGGTACGTCGACGCGGCGTGCCTGGTCGACGCGAGCCTGCTGCTCTTCGGCCGGGAGGGCGTCCTGCCGGCCGGGTCGGTGCGGGTGCTCGCCCAGACCGAGCCGTACGACCACTGCACGCTGACCGCCGGACCGGGCGGGGATCCCAGCTCGGTGGAGCACTTCGCCAAGCTGCTGCTCGGCATGTCGTACGCCGACAGCGGCACCCGGCCCCTGCTCGACCTGGAGGGGCTCAAGCGGTGGCTGCCGGGGCGTACGGACCGGTACGCCGCGCTGGACCGCGCGGTCACCGACAGCGGCTTCTACGACCCGGACGGAGCACCCGGTGCCGACGACTATCGACCTTGAGGGCCTCGGCCTCGAATCCGGCGGCCAGATCCTCCTGGACCGGGCGCTGGCCGGGTTGGCGCCGGGGGACCGGCTGGTGGTGGGCGGCCGGCACCCGGCCCTCCGGCTGCACCTGGCCGCCTGGTGCCGGGCCGAGGGGCACCGGCTCGACCCGGACACCGATCCACCGACCGTCGTGCGGGGCAGTGCCGATCTGGACCGCTGGCGCGACGCGCGACGGGCCGGGCGTACCGCCTCGGACGTGGTGGCACACGCGGACCCGGAGTGGGGGTTGGCGGCCCGGGGCGCACTGGTCGAGCCGGGCGGCCCGGCGCTGGCGGTGGACTGGGTCGACCGCGACCTGGTCTGGGCCGACGTCGCGCCCCGGCTGTACGCGCAGGCCACCGCGAACCAGTGGGATCCGGCGACCGCGGTGGACTGGACGGCGGCCGGGCCGGTGTCGGCGGACGTGGAGGACGCCGTCGTGCAGGTGATGACCTACCTGGTGGAGAACGAGCAGGCGGCGTTGATGATCCCGGCCCGGCTCCTCTCCCGGCTGCACCCGCACTACCGGGAGGTGATGCAGCTCCTCGCGTCGCAGGCGGCCGACGAGGCCCGGCACGTGGAGATCTTCACCCGCCGGGCGCTGCTGCACCGCGACGTGCTCGGCCGCTCCGGGGCCGGCGGCCGGGCGTCGTTGCAGACCCTGCTGGAGGAGCCCGACTTCACCCTCGCCTCGTTCCTGCTCTCCGTGCTCGGCGAGGGGAGTTTCCTGGACCTGCTGCACTTCCTGCACCGGCACGCGCCGGACCGGGTCACCGCCGACGTCACCCGGCTGGCCGCCCGGGACGAGGCCCGGCACGTCGCCTTCGGGGTCGCGCACACGGCGCACGTGGTGCGGTCGGATCCGGCGTTCCTGCACCGGCTGCGGGCCGCGGTCGAGCGGAGGCACACCGCGCTGGCCGACACCGCCGGGCTCAACCGGCAGGTCTTCGAGGCGCTGGTGGTCCTGGCTGCCGGTTCGTGGGCGCCGACGGCGATCGAGCGCGGGTGGCGGGAGGTGCTGCGGCTACAGGAGACGATGGACTCCGGCCGGCGGCGCCGGCTCGAATACCTCGGTTTCCCGGCGGACGAGGCCGCCGCGCTCTCCGCGCTGCACACCCGCAACTTCATGTGAGCCGTACGCCGGCCGGGGCGGCGGGAACCGGTGGGGGATCAGGTGGGCGGGCGCTCGCGGTGCAACGGTTCGGGCGAGGAGAGCGGCTTCTCGCCGGGTACCGGCTGGTCCCGCGTGCCGGGGGTGTCGACGCCCTCCTCGGCGGACGGCCGGCGCTCGCCGCCGCGCAGCGGCTCGGCCGGAACCCGTTCACCGATCACGTCGTCCCGGGTGGCGCCGGGTGGCACGCCGTTGGAGTGCCGGCCGGTGGGGCAGGTCTTCGGCAGCGGTCCCAGGCTGTCCGTCCGACCGCTCGCCCCGGCGGCGCAGTTCAGCGCGGCGCGGAGGCCGTCGGCGCGTTGCTCGATCGCGTCGAGCAGGCCCAGTGACCTGTCGGCGCGGTCCAGGGCGCTACGCGGAGCGTGGACCAGCAGCGCGTCGACCTGTCGACGCTGCTGGGTGAGGAAGCCGTCGATGACGTCGAGCGCGGCGGCGTCGCCCCGTTGCAGCGCGGCGGTGGTGAGCAGCCGTACCCCCTGCCGGGTGTCGGCGTCCATGTCGACGAGGACGGCGACGACGCCCGCGTGGTCGGTGCGTACGGCGTGTGCCTCGGCGAGCCGGGTGCGGGCGAAGTCGAGGAAGAGCTGGCCACGGCTGAGGTCCGAGCTGGCGAGGGCGAGCTGTGCCCGTTCGGTGGACCGTTTCATGCCGTAGAGCGCGTCACCGGGTACGGCGTTCTCGCTCGCCGCCGACATGCCGGAGACCGCGATCGCCCCCACCGCGACGCCGAGCACGATCGCGCCGCGGGCGCGGGCCCGGCTGCGGGGGCCGCTCAGCGCGGACGGGGTCGTACCGCGCGGCGTGCGGACGCTGCCGGGTCGTTCGACCACCGTGTCGTCGATCGGGTCAGCCGTGGCGGTGACGCCGATGCCCTCCCGTTCGGCGGTGGCGACCAGCATCGCCCGCAGGCCGGCCCGGAAGTCGGGGTCGACCTCCACCGAGGACCGGACGGACTGGAGCCGCTGCCCGATCGCCACGGGTCCGGCCAGCTCGGTGTCGACACGGGACCGGACGTGGTGGCGACGGCCCCCGTTGGCTTCGTCGAGTAGTTGCGCGAAGCGCTCGGCTCGCTGGCGGTAGAACGTTGTCCAACTCACCGCCGACACCTCCCTTCGCTGCTCACGGCGCTTGCGGCCGGCGTGGTCGCCGTCCGGGTGCGACGCGGCTCAGAACCGGACCGCAGCAGCCGCAGCCGGACCGTACGTCCAACCGACCGGCCGGAGAGCTGCCGGGGCAACCACCGGTCGCACCGGGACAAACGCTCGGCGGGGCCGGGCGGTTACGGGCCGGCGGCCGGAAATACTACGAAGAGTGAGCGGCGTCACGCGGCACCGGCGACGGCCCTGGGAGCGGTTCACGGCTGGAACCCGTCGGGCAGCAGCCGGGCCAGCGCCCGGACCGCGCGGTATTGGAGTGCCTTGATGGCGCCCTCGTTCTTTCCCATCGCCTGGGCCGTCTCCGCGACCGAAAAGCCCTGGAGGAATCTCAGCACGATGCACTCCTGCTGCTCCGGGTTGAGCTGCTTCACCGCGGTCAGCAGCGCCACGTTCGTGATGTGCTCCACGACCGCCGCCTCCGGGCTCCCCTCCGGCCCGCGGTCCTCGCGATCCGCATCCAGAACGTCACCGGTAGTAACCTCCAGGCGGTACCGGCCCGACTTGAAGTGGTCCGCGACGAGGTTGCGGGCGATGGTCACCAGCCAGGCGCCCAGGTCCCGACCCTGCCAGGTGAAGCTGCCGATCCGCTTCAGGGCGCGCAGGAAGGTGTCCGAGGTCAGGTCCTCGGCGAGCTGCCGGTTGCCGACCCGGAAGTAGACGAACCGGAAGACGGTGTCCACGTAGCGGTCGTAGATGAGCCCGAAGGCCTCCGCGTCACCGGCCTGGGCCCGCTCCACCAGCCCCCAGACCTCGGTGGCCGGCACGTCCGAGGGATCCGGCCGGCTCGGCTGGCCGGTGGGGGAGCCGCCGGAACCGGTGGACTCCTCGACACCGGGCACCACCGGCAGGATCGCCGTCTCGGTGTCGCCGCCGCCGTTGCCCCCGCCGCCGTCCGGTGCCTGGCCCGACCCGGGCTGCGCCGGCATGGCCGGCCGGGTCGGGCTCGCCACCCGCCCGCCGGCGACCGGCCGGGCGTTGCCGCCCGGTGCGGGCTGCCGGGTCGGCGCCTCGTTCGGATGCGGGCGGTTCCGGATGCGTTTGGAGCCGCCGTCGCCGCGGACCGCGAGGCTCAACATGTCGTTGATCGAGACCCGGAGCTCGGTCAGCCCCTCGGCCAACGCCAGTCGCGCGTCGTGGACCTGCCCGCCGAGAAGCTCGTCGGCATAGTCGTTCGTACTCACTGGACCTCCCCGGCCGGCCGCGTCAACAGGACCGGTCGCGAGGACCCGGCCGCGATGGTGGCCGGAAGCGCGCCTGGCCGGGCGCGCTCCGCCATGACAGATCCGGGGTGTGCCGTACGACGGCACACGCCCCGCAGCTGCTTCTGCAGTGCTCTCACAGGCACGGCGGCCTCCTCGGGCTGAGGGGTGTCGACTCACGGCAAAAGGGGTGAGCCGACCCGAGTGATGATAGGGCCAACGTCACCCATGTGCGGCGAGTCCGTTACACAGGGCCAAAGTATTTCCCCGGGTCACCCGTCCGGACCGGACCGGTTGTGCGTTGTCGGATCCCGGACACTGCTAGGGGCAGGGCTCTGACCTGGGAAAACGCGGCAACACGCCAAAAGGCGGCACGCTCTTGGCGTGCCGCTGAGATTGGTGCTAAGGCGACTGTGGCCGGACAGCGGCGGCCACGCGGGCGGTCCGGTGGACGGTACCGCGTGGACGGCCGCGGAGTCGAGCAACTTCCACGAACGACGGACAACAAATCGAGCAACTTCCACCAGCGACGGACGGACCGGACGAGCGAGCGGGAGTCGGGCGGCTGTGCCAGACTCAGCGACCGTGCAGGATGGATCGCGCCCCGCCGCCCTCACCGAACCGCCCGCCGCCACCCTCGCCGACCGGTTACGCCGGGCCGCGACCACCCGTGGCGACCGTCCGGCTCTGCACTGGACCGGCGGCACGCTGAGCTGGGCCGAGCTGGACCGTGCGGTGGACGGGGTCGCCGATGCGCTGCGCCGGCAGGCGTCCGGTTCCGCCGCCGGGCACCCCGCCCGGGTCGCCATCGCCCTGGGCAACACCCCCGACTTCGCGATCGCCCTCCTCGGCACCCTGCGGGCCGGGCTGGTCGCCGTACCGGTGAATCCCGCCTTCACCGGTCCGGAACTGCGGCACGTGCTGGCCGACTCGGCGGCGGCCGTACTGATCTGTACGGAGCCGGTCCGCGACCTGGTCGCCGAGGTGTCCGGCGAGCTGCCGGCACTGACCGAGGTGCACACCAGGCTGCCGGCCGCCCCGCCGCCCCCGTCGGGACCGGAGGCGTCGGCCGGGTCGACGGAGCGGCCGGCGGTCGCGGACGGCGAGGAACTGGCCGTCCTCCTCTACACCTCGGGTACCGCCGGACAGCCCAGGGGCGCGATGCTCTCGCACCGGGCGCTGGCGGCCAACCACGAGCAGATCGGCCGGATCGAGCCGCCGGTGGTGGGCCCGGAGGACACCGTGCTGCTCGCCCTGCCGCTCTTCCACGCCTACGGGTTGAACGCCGGGCTGGGCGCGGTCGTCCACCACGGGGCCAGCGGGGTGCTGGTCGACCGGTTCGAGCCCGACGAGGTGCTGGCGCTGGTCGAGCGGCACCGGGTCAGCCTGCTCGTCGGCGTACCGTCGATGTTCGCCGCCTGGCGCGGGCCGGAACTGGCTGCGGCCGCGTCGTCGGTCCGGACCGCGATCTGCGGTGCGGCGCCGCTGCCCCCCGAAACCGGAAGCCGGTACGCGGAGGCGACCGGCCGCCCGATCCAGGTCGGGTACGGGCTCACCGAGACCGCCCCGGTGCTGACCTCCACTCTGGCCGCTCCGGTGCCCAAACCCGGCTCGATCGGCCGCCCGCTCCCCGGCGTGCAGCTGCGCCTCGTCGGCCCGGACGGCGAGGTGCTCTGGCGCGACGACGACCCGGGCGGGGACCCCGGGCCCGAGGACGACCTCGACCTGGATCTGCACTCGCCGGGCACCGACCCGGGCGAGATCGTCGTGCGCGGCCACAACCTCTTCTCCGGCTACTGGCCGGACGGGCGGGACGGGCCGGACGCCGAGGGCTGGTGGCGCACCGGCGACATCGGGTACGCCGACGCCGACGGCGACCTCTTCCTGGTGGACCGGCTGGGTGAGCTGATCCTGGTCAACGGCTTCAACGTCTACCCGCAGGAGGTCGAGCGGGTCCTCGACGCGCACCCCGGGGTGGCCGAGTCGGCGGTGTTCGGGGTGCCGCACCCGGCGACCGGCGAGACCGTGCACGCCTACGTGGTGCGGGTCCCCGGCGGGACCGTGTCGGCCGCCGACCTCGCCGGGCACTGCGCCCGCAGCCTGGCCCGGTTCAAGTGCCCGAGCGGGATAGAGTTCGTCGGGTCGCTGCCGCGCTCCGCGATCGGCAGGGTACGCAGGTCGATGCTCCGGCAGGTAGGGGGACGTGGTGACGAGTGAGCCGAGGCTGACCCTGATCACCCGCCCCGGCTGTCACCTCTGCGAGGTCGCCAAGGAGGCGGTCGACCGGGTGGTGGCGGCGACCGGGGACCGGTGGGTCGAGGTGGACGTCACCGGTGACCTGGAGCTCGAACGCGAGTACGGCGACCGGTTGCCGGTGGTGCTGCTCGACGGCCGGGAGCACGGCTACTGGCGGGTCGAGGAGGAGCGGCTGCGCCGGGACCTCACCGCCGCCCGGGACTGACCGGCCGGAGGATCGAACCGGCGGCTCCGCGTTATCGTTCCGGGATGGCTCCCGCACGTGAACACCTGGTCTGGGACTGGAACGGCACCCTGCTCAACGACCTCAACCTGGTCGTCTCCGCCACGAACGTCGCGCTGGCCGGTGCCGCCGGGCCGGCCGTCACCGCCGAGGAACACCGGACGCAGTTCCGGCGCCCGGTCGCGGACTACTACGCCGAGGTGCTCGGCCGGGCGCTGGACGCCGACGAGTTCGGCCGGCTCGACAAGCTCTTCCACGACGCGTACCGGCTGGGGTTGGCCAGTTGTGAGCTGGCCGCGGACGCCCCGCAGGCGCTGCGGGCATGGCCGGGGTCCCAGTCGCTGCTCTCGATGTGGTTCCACGAGGAGCTGGTCCCGGTGGTCGACGGCCACGGCCTGACCACGCACTTCCGCCGGGTGGACGGGCTGCGCGGCACCCTCGGCGGCGACCGGAAGGCCGCCCACCTGGCCCGGCACCTGGCGGAACTCGGCGTGGACGGCCGGTCGGCGGTGCTGATCGGCGACTCGATCGACGACGCCGAGGCCGCCGACTCCGTCGGCGCCCGCTGTGTCCTCTACACCGGCGGCTTCACCGACACCGTCCGGTTGCGCGCCTCGGGCTGGCCGGTGGCCGACACCCTCACCGAGGCCGTCGAGGTGGCCACCCAACTCGCCTGACCGTAAGGAAGGGCCCCCGCTTATCGCTTTTTGTATAGGAAGGGCCCCCGCCTAACACCGTCGGGCTGGGCACCGTCAGCCGCGCAGGTAGGCGAGCACGGCCAGGACCCGGCGGTGCTGTTCCTCGTCCGGGGGGAGCCGGAGCTTGGTGAAGATGTTGCGGACGTGCTTCTCCACGGCGCCGTCGCTGACCACCAGCGCCCGGGCGATGGCGGTGTTGGAGCGCCCCTCGGCCATCAGGCCGAGTACCTCCCGTTCCCGGGGGGTCAGCTCGCGCAGCGGGTCGTCGCGGCGGCGCCGGACCAGCAGCTGACCGACCACCTCGGGGTCCAGCACGGTGCCGCCGGCGGCCACCCGCGCCAGCGCGTCGAGAAACTCGGCGATCGCCGCGACCCGGTCCTTGAGCAGGTAACCGATGCCGCCGCCGGCACCGCCGCCGGAGGGCTTCACCGTGGCGAGCAGGTCGTCGGCGTAGGAGACCTCGACGTACTGGGAGAGGACCAGGATCGGGGTACGAGGGACCAGCCGGCGCGCCTCCACCGCCGCCCGCAGCCCCTCGTCGGTGTGCGAGGGCGGCATCCGTACGTCGACGATCGAGACGTCCGGCCGGTGGGCGACGATCGCCTCGACCAGGGCCTCACCGTCACCGACCGCGGCCACCACCTCGTTGCCGTGTTCGGTCAGCAGCCGGACCAGGCCCTCCCGGAGGAGGACCGCGTCGTCGGCGATCACTACGCGCATGACGTTGTCTACCACCTCCGGCTCGGCGGCGCTCAGCACGGCAGCTCCGCCCGGATCTCCGTCGGGCCGCCGGCCGGGCTGGTCACGGTCAGGGTGCCGCCGTTGGCGCGTACCCGGTCGGCGAGGCCGGCCAGGCCCTGCCCCTTGGACAGGTGCGCGCCGCCCTCGCCGTCGTCGACGACGCTGATCCGCAGGTGCCGGCCGGTGCGGCTCACGGTCAGCCAGCATTCGCTGGCCCGGCTGTGCTTCGCCACGTTGGTCAGCGACTCGGCCACCACGAAGTACGCGGTGTTCTCCACCGCCGGGTCGAGTCGACCCTGCGGGGTGCCCAGCTGGGTGTCGACGGTGAGCTCGATCGGGATGACGCCCCGTCCCGCGAGCGCGGCGAGGGCGCTCGGCAGGCCTCGGTCGATCAGGATCGGCGGGGCGATCCCCCGGGAGAGGGCGCGTAGCTCCGCGAGGGTCTCCCGGGTCTGGCTGAGGGCCTCCTCGATCGTCACCCGGGCGGCCTCGGGGTCGGAGGCGAGCTGCTCGTGGGCCCGGCTGAGGTCCATGGCGAGCCGGACCAGCCGCTGCTGCGGCCCGTCGTGGATGTCCCGCTCCAGGCGGCGCAGCGCGGTCGCCTCCGCCGAGACCGCCGCCCGCTTCTGCTCCTCCAGCACGGTGATCCGGTTGCGCATCTCGGCGACGCCGGTGAGCAGGGCCCGGCTGAACCGGGCCTGGGTCAGCGCGCAGCCGCGCACCACGATCGGCAGGGTGATCAGGAAGAAGAGGCCGAGCAGGCTGTTCAGGCCGATCCGGGCCGCCGCCGTCTCGCCGAGCCCCAGCAGTTCGGCCAGGTCCTGGTTGTCCGGGCCGCCGCGCGGAATCGCCCAGTCGTACGCCCAGTAGAGCGAGCCGGCGAGCGCACCGATCCACCAGGCGACCGCGAGGGCGAAGGTGACCGCCGCCACCACCAGCTTGAAGCAGCCGTGCGCCAGGTCGAGCCACGACTGGGCGTCGGCGATGGGGACCAGGATGCGTCGCCAGACGCTGGCGCCGGGCTCGGCCGTCCGGTAGTGCGGCCGGACCCGGGGCTGGAGCAGCACCGCCGGCATCCGGGACCGCTCGACGTCCGCCCAGCCCCGGGCGGCGTACAGGGTGCCGGCCAGGATGGGCAGCCCGATCACGGCGACCGCCAGGCCGACGCCGAGGGCGAATCCGACCACGAGCACGACGAAGCCGGCCAGGGCGAGGGGCAGCCCGAGCAGGATGTAACCGGAATCGATCGCGAGCTGGCGCAGGACCGTGCGGCCGGCGTCCGATCCGGCGCCCGAGCGTACGGCGGAGGCGGTGGTGGTCATGTCGTCGACGCTAGACATCCGCCCACGCGCCCCCCCATCCCATTCGCCGGTCTCTTCGCGGTAGGGCTGTCCCCACCGTCGACGTCCGTGCCCGGGGGCCGGTCGTCCGGCCGCCTCTCCACCGGCCGGTCCCGGCGTGGCGTTGCGTCAAGCATCCCGCACCGCCACCGGGAGTGGTCGCGGCGAGTTGGCTAGATAAGTCGGACTTGAGACATAATCGCCGGGCGACTCCGGTCGACCCGTCTAACTGATCTTGTAAATGGAGGCCCTGGTGAGGCGCTGTCGCGGTCTATCAAGATCGCGATTTGTGCGTGTCTTCACAAGCGCCTACTCTGATACTCCGACGAGCCCTGCTAGCACAGCCGGTAACAGCGGTCGCCAGCGGGTGCCCCGCAACGACCCGCCGGATCGGCTGGTCGAGGATCGCACGGCACGGAGTCGCATGAGTCAGCACCGCCACCCAGGCACGCCCGGCCGCGCCGGGGCGGTGCCGGCGCTACCGGACCTCCCCGAGGCGACGGTGGCCCGGCTCCCCGAATACCTGCGTGCCCTGCACAATCTCGCCGAGGCCGGCAACGACACGGTCTCCAGCGAGGAACTCGCCACGGCGGCCGGGGTCAACTCCGCCAAGCTGCGCAAGGACCTCTCCCAGCTCGGCTCGTACGGCACCCGGGGCGTGGGTTACGACGTCGCCCTGTTGATCGACCAGATCGAGTTTGTGCTCGGGCTCACCCAGCGCCGGGCGGTCGCCCTGGTCGGGGTGGGTAACCTCGGTCACGCCCTCGCCGGCTACGCGGGCTTCGCGGGCCGGGGCTTCCGGATCGCCGCCCTTTTCGACGCCGACGCCGGACGGGTCGGTGAGGAGATCAACGGCCTGGTGGTCCGGCACATCGACGAGTTCGCCCGGGTGGCGGCCGAGGAGTCGATCGCGATCGGGGTGATCGCCACCCCGGCGACGGCCGCACAGGGCGTCGCCGACCAGCTCGTCGCGGCCGGGGTGACCAGCATCCTCAACTTCGCACCCTGTGTGCTCTCGGTCCCGGACGGGGTCGATGTCCGAAAGGTCGACCTCGCCATCGAGCTGCAGATCCTCTCCTTCCACGAGCACCGCAAGTCGGCCCTCACCGGGTTGCCCGTCGCGCCGGGGGTCGGCCGCTCCGCCGCCGGCGGCGGGGGCCTGACGCCGGGCGGAGGCCTGGCCGGTCCCACCGCGGGGCTGACCGCGCTGCCCGGTGGCCTGGCGGCCACCGGGACCACCGAGTCCACCCCCACCGGCCCGCTCCGGTCGACCAACGCGGAGGCGGTCGGCACATGAACCTGAACCTGCTCGTCGTCGGCGCCTCGCACCGCACCGCGCCGGTAGCCACCCTGGAGCGGCTCGCGGTCGCCTCCGCCGAACTGCCGGAGATCCTCGGGCGGCTCATCGCCCAGCCGTACGTGGGGGAGGCCGTCGTCGTCTCCACCTGCAACCGGGTCGAGGTGTACGCCGCCGTGACCGGTTTCCACGGCGGGCTCGGCGACGTCTGCGCCGTGCTCGCCGGCCACGCCGGCTCTGCCCCGGCCGAGCTGGCCAACCACCTCTACGTGCACTACGACGGCGCGGCGGTCGAGCACGCCTTCCGGGTCGCCGCCGGGCTGGACTCGATGGTGGTCGGCGAGGCGCAGATCCTCGGCCAGCTGCGGGACGCCTACCATGCCGCGAACGCCGCGGACTCGACCGGACGGCTGCTGCACGAGTTGATGCAGCAGGCCCTGCGGGTGGGGAAGCGGGCGCACGCCGAGACCGACATCGACCGGGCCGGACAGAGCGTGGTCACCGCCGCGCTGGACCTGGCCGCGACGCACCTGCCGGACGGCGTCGAGGAGCGCCCGGCGCTGGTCGTGGGCGCCGGCTCGATGGGCGCACTGTCCGTGGCCACCCTGTCCCGGCTGGGCGCCGGGCCGGTGGCGGTCAGCAACCGGGGGGCCGACCGCGCCGTCCGGCTGGCCGAGGCGTACGCCGCGACGGCGGTGCCGATCGCCGAACTGGCCGACGCCCTGTCCACAGTAGACATAGTAGTGGCCGCCACCGCGTCGATCGAGCCGGTCCTGACCCGGGAGACCGTCGCCCGGGCCCTGCGGCTGCGCGCCGACCGGCGGCCCGACCCGCTCGTCCTGCTCGACCTGGCGGTACCCCGCGACGTCGAGCCGTCGGTCGCCGACCTGCCGGGCGTGGTGGTGATCGACATCGACGGCCTGGCCGCCGCCCAGCCGATCGGGCCGGCCGCCGCCGACACCGCCGCCGTCGTCCAGATCGTCTCCAGCGAGGTCGACGGCTTCCTGAGCTGGCTGCGGGGCGCCGACGTCGCCCCGACCGTGGCCGCCCTGCGGGCCCGCGCCGACGAGGTGGTCGCGGTGGAGCTGCGGCGGCTCGGCCAGCGCCGGCCCGACCTGACCGACGACCAGCGGGCCGAGGTACGCCACACGGTGCACCGGGTGGTGCAGCGGCTGCTGCACTCGCCCACCGTGCGGGTACGCCAGCTCGCCGCCGAACCCGGCGGCGACCAGTACGCCGCGCTGCTGCGCGAGCTGTTCGACCTGGAGGTGCCGGTCACCTCGCAGGTCGACACCGTGCCGGACCTGACCGGAGCCGCCCCGACCGGAGCCGCCCCGACCGCTGCCCGGGCGGCTGCCCTCGGCGCCGGCGCCGAGCTGGCCCGGATGCCCGGCACCGTCCAGATGCTCGGCAGCGCCCAGGTGACCGGACTGGTCGGCGAGGTGTCCGGGTTCGGCCAGCCGCAGACCGGTCTCGACGCCCGGCCCGAACCGCGTGCGCCGGAGACCCGCGGCACCCAGGTGCCCCGACAGCACTCCGGAGGAGAGCGATGAGCCCGCTACGCCTCGGCACCCGGGGCAGCGCGCTGGCGCTCGCCCAGTCCCGGGCTGTCGCCGACGCCGTGCAGGCCGCCACCGGCCGGCAGGTCGAGCTGGTGGAGGTGGTGACGGCCGGCGACCGGTCGAGCGCCCCGGTGCACCGGCTCGGCGTCGGCGTCTTCGTCTCGGCGTTGCGCGACGCGCTGGTGGCCAAGGAGATCGACTTCGCGGTCCACTCGTACAAGGACCTGCCGACGGCGGGTCAGGACGGGTTGCTGATCGCCGCCGTACCGCCCCGGGAGGACCCGCGCGATGCCCTGGTCGCCCAGGACGGTCGTACGCTGGCCGAACTGCCTCCCGGATCGACGGTCGGCACCGGTGCGCTGCGCCGGATCGCCCAGCTGCACGCGCTCGGACTCCAGCTGACGGTCACCCCGATCCGGGGCAACGTGGACAGCCGCATCCGACGCGTATCCGGTCCCGAACCGGACCTCGACGCCGTGGTGCTGGCCCGGGCCGGACTCGTCCGGCTCGGCCGCACCGAAGAGATCACCGAGACGATCGATCCGATGCTGATGCTGCCCGCCCCCGCACAGGGCGCGCTGGCGGTGGAGTGCCGGTCCGACGACTCGGATCTGGTGGATCTCCTCGCCGTACTCGACCACCCGCCGACCCGGGCCGCGATCACCGCGGAGCGGGCCCTGCTCGCCACCCTGGAGGCGGGGTGCAGTGCCCCGGTCGCCGCGTACGCGGTCCTCGCCGAGGGTGAACTCGACAGTTCGGGTGCCAGCGGTGGAGACGAGATCTACCTGCGCGGGGCGGTGATCAGCCCGGACGGTTCCCGTGACCTCCGGCTGTCCCGCACCGGTACGCCCGCCGAGGCGGAGAAGATCGGTAAGGCGCTCGCCGCCGATCTCCTCGACCTCGGCGCCGATTCGATCCTCGGCACGCCTACGGATTCCGGCGCGAGGACCCAGCATCTTGGAGCTACAGAATGATCCGCACCCGTAAGCCCGCCGGCCGCATCGCCTTCGTCGGGGCCGGTCCCGGCGACCCCGGCCTGCTGACCCGCCGGGCGCACGACGCCCTGGTCGACGCCGACCAGGTCGTATACGACCGCAGCGTCCCCGAGGCGCTGCTCACCGCCGTCCGGGCGCAGGCCAAGTCCGACGCGCAGTTCAGCCCCGCCGAGGGGGTGCCGGGGGACGTCGCCAAGGTGCTCCTCTCGGCCGCCCGCTCCGGACTGAGCGCGGTGCACCTGGTCGCCGGCGACCCGTTCGGGCACGAGACCGTGGTCAAGGAGGTGCAGGCGGTCGCCCGGACCGCCGTGCACTTCGAGGTGGTGCCGGGAGTCGGCCAGGCCGAGGGCGTCGCCGCGTACGCCGGGGTGCCGCTGACCGGCGTACGGACCGCGGCCGACGTCGACGACGTGAGCGCGATCGACTTCGAGGCGCTGGCGGCGACGGTCAACCGCGGCTCGCTCGCCCTGGCGGTCGACGCCGGTGACCTGGCGGCGGTCCGGGACGGCCTGCTCGCCGCCGGGGTCGACGGCGCGACCGCGGTCGCGGTGACCGGCGACGGCACCGGCGAGACGCAGTACACGACCGCCTCGACCGTGGACAGCTTCGTGGCCGCCGCGCTCGGCTTCACCGGCCGGGTGGTGCTCACCCTCGGCGCCGGGGTCACCCAGCGGGACAAGCTGAGCTGGTGGGAGAACCGCCCGCTGTACGGCTGGAAGGTGCTCGTGCCGCGCACCAAGGAGCAGGCCGGCGTGATGAGCGCCCGGCTCCGGGAGTACGGCGCGATCCCGTGCGAGGTGCCGACCATCGCGGTCGAGCCGCCGCGTACTCCCGCCCAGATGGAGCGGGCGGTGAAGGGCCTGGTCGACGGCAGGTACGCCTGGGTGATCTTCACCTCGGTGAACGCGGTGCGCGCGGTCTGGGAGAAGTTCGCCGAGCACGGGCTCGACGCCCGGCACTTCGGCGGCGTCAAGATCGCCTGCATCGGTGAGGCGACCGCCGAGGCGGTCCGCGCCTTCGGCATCCAGCCGGAGCTGATCCCGGCCGGCGAGCAGTCCTCCGAGGGGCTGCTGGCCGAGTTCTCGCCGCACGACGAGATCCTCGACCCGGTCGGCCGGGTGCTGCTGCCCCGGGCCGACATCGCCACCGAGACCCTGGCCGCCGGGCTGACCGAGCGCGGCTGGGAGGTCGACGACGTGACCGCGTACCGGACGGTGCGGGCCGCGCCGCCGCCGGCCGAGATCCGCGACGCGATCAAGTCGGGCGGCTTCGACGCGGTGCTCTTCACCTCCTCCTCGACCGTACGCAACCTGGTCGGCATCGCCGGCAAGCCGCACGCCCGGACGGTCGTCGCGGTGATCGGCCCGAAGACGGCGGAGACCGCCACCGAGTTCGGCCTGCGGGTGGACGCCCAGCCGGCACACGCCTCGGTGCCCGATCTGGTGGAAGCGCTCGCGTCGTACGCTGTGGAGTTGCGGGAGAAGCTGGCGGCGATGCCGGCCAAGCAGCGTCGCGGCTCCAAGGTGCAGGGCCCGACCGCACTGCGGTTCCGATAGGGAGTTCCTCATGTCGTACCCGAACGTCCGACCGCGCCGACTGCGGCGCTCACCGGCGGTCCGCCGGCTGGTCGGGGAGACCCGGCTCGCCCCGGCGGACCTGGTGCTGCCGATGTTCGTCAAGGAGGGGATCACCGAGCCCCGGCCGATCGCCTCGATGCCCGGGGTGGTGCAGCACTCCCGGGAGTCGCTGCGCAAGGCGGCGGCCGAGGCGGTGCACGCCGGGATCGGCGGCATCATGCTCTTCGGCGTGCCGACCCGCAAGGACGAGACCGGCTCCGGCGGTGTCGACCCGGACGGCATCCTCAACGCGGCGATCCGGGACGTGGTCGCCGAGGTCGGGGACGGCACGGTGGTGATGAGCGACCTCTGCCTGGACGAGTTCACCTCGCACGGGCACTGCGGGCTGCTCGCCCCGGACGGCACGGTCGACAACGACGCGACCCTGGTCGCGTACGCCGAGATGGGGATCGCCCAGGCGGCGGCCGGGGCGCACATGGTCGGCCCGTCCGGGATGATGGACGGCCAGGTCGGGGCGGTCCGACGCGCGCTCGACGCCGCCGGGCACACCGACACGGCGATCCTGGCGTACGCGGTGAAGTACGCCTCGTCGTTCTACGGCCCGTTCCGGGACGCGATGGAGTCGTCCCTGGACGGGGACCGGCGCACCTACCAGCAGGACCCGGCCAACCTGCGCGAGTCGCTCCGCGAGGTGCGCCTCGACGTGGCCGAGGGGGCCGACCTGGTGATGGTCAAGCCGGCCCTGCCCTACCTCGACGTGGTCGCCGCGGTCCGGGACGAGGTGGACGTGCCGGTCGCCGCCTACCAGATCTCCGGGGAGTTCGCGATGGTCGAGGCCGCCGCGGCGAACGGCTGGATCGACCGGGACCAGGCCGTGCTGGAGACCCTGACCTCGATCCGCCGGGCCGGCGCGCAGGTCATCCTCACCTACTGGGCGGTGGAGGCCGCCCGGATGCTCCGCGGACGCTACTGACCCGTACGGTCAGCCGGTGGCGTCGAGCCGGTGCACCAGTTCGGCCACGTCCGCGCCGTACTCGTACCACTCCCGGTCGGCCTGGAAGCCCAGTTCGGTGTTGACCGCCCGCATCGGCTCGTTGGCCTGGGCGTTCCAGGTCTGCACCTCGGAGAGCTTCGGCTCGGCGGTGCGCAGTTCGAAGAGCATCCGCGCCTTCATCGCCCGGTCGATGCCGTAGCCCCGGTGCTCCTGGCCCACGATGGTGTCGTACTGGTCGGCCCGGGTCGGGTGCTGGGCCGGCACGACCACCTCGGTGAGCCCGGCCACCTCGCCGGTCTTCTCCTCGATCGCCAGCACGATGTACGGCTTCATGCCCCGACGGTGCAGGCAGCCGAGGCTGTCCCGCAGCCGCTGCGGGTCGTAGGAGCTCGGACGCAGCTCCAGGTCGCCGCCGTCGACGTCGCGCACCTCGGCCTTGGCCCGCGCGTACGCGTCGATCAACTCCTCCGGCGGCCCGCCCGGGCAGAACTCCAGGCGGTAGCCGGCGGCGATCCCCTGTGCCATGTCGCCCAGCGCGGTCCAGTCCACCGTGGAGAGGCGCAGCACGCTCCGGGTCTCCACGTACTCCCGGTCGAAGCCGAGCGTCTCGTAGAAGCCGACGGCCGGGGTGTCGCCGATGACCTCCACACCGATCGAACGGAAACCCTCCTGGTAGGTGCGCCGGGCGGCCGTGGAGATCAGCTTCCGGCCCAGCCCCGAGCGTCGGACCGCCGGCCGGACCAGCACCTCCAGCACGCCGATGTCGCCCAGCAGGAGTACGTGGACGTGCCCCAGGATGGCTCCGGGCTGCCCGTCCACCGACGGCTGCTCCTGCGCGACCCAGGAGATCCGCCGTTCACCGGGCATCACCTCGCAGAGGTATTCCCGGAGCATGCCGTTTTCCCACAGCGGATCCTCCGGTAGGTCGGCCGCGAGAACCGAGTTGATCGCGTCGAGGAACGACTCGATCTCGGCGGCCGGGGCGGTCCGGGGATCCCACTCGCGCACCATCACCCGTCTAGCTTGCCGCTAACCGCACGTCGGCGAAAGTGCCCAGTTCTGCAATGTGCATGGGCCATTACGCTAAGTTCTGCTGTCGATGCCGTACTTGTTGGCCGTGTCGAACACCGCCTGGGCATATGGCCGCACGTCATTGTAGGAAAGGATGGCATTCCACCAGTCCGAGGCGACCGAGAGGTTGCGCCCGCCCTTGCACAGATAGTTACCGGCGGCCAGCGCCGCGTCGTCGAGGTCGTGCGGGTCCTTCCGGCCGTCCAGGTCGGCGTCCGCCCCGTACTGCTCCCAGGTGGTGGGGATGAACTGCATCGGACCCACCGCCCGGTCGTACTCGGTGTCCCGGTCGAGCCGACCGTCGTCGGTGTCCGTGATGCGCATCACATCGCCAGTGCCGTCCAGCCGTGGACCGATGATCTCCGGTTCGGCCCGGCCGTTCGCCCCGAGGGTGGCGCCGTTGGCCCGCCCGTGGCTCGACTCCACCATCCCGATGGCCGCCAGGGTGGTCCAGCGGAGCTGGCAGCCCGGAGTGGTCTGGCCGAGGGTCAGCTCGGCGTAGCCGTACGCCTGCATGGCAATCGGGGCGACCTGCACCCGGCTGCCGGTCTGGGTGGCCCAGCTCGCCAGGATGTCGGCCGGGCGACCGCCGACGCTGAACGGCGGCGGCAGGCTCCCGCCGAGCGCCGGATCGGTCGGCGGGGTGGCGACGACGCCGGTCGGCCCCGGTGGAAGCTGGCCGTCCGGGCCGGGCTGCGCGCTGGCCCCGGTCGGGGACGGTCGGGGGTCACCGGCCGCCGCCGGGATCAGCACGGCACCGGCGGTGCCGCTCACCGCGACCAGCGCGAGAAGCAGCAGCGCGGGCAGGGTGAGGCGGCCGCTGGGCCGCTGGGACCAGGCCCGAGCCGCCCGTACGCCGTCGACGGCGGTCTCCCGCGGCGACGGCCAGCGGCGTACGGCGCGCGCGAAGGGCACCCGGATCCGTCGCTTGACGCCGGCCCGCCCCACCGCCGGCCGGTCGAGGTCGATCAGGGTGCCGGTCGAGGCGCCGCCCGGTCCGGACGCTGCCGCCGCCGGCTGCGTCGAGTCGCCCCGGGGTTCCGCCGTCGGGCTGTCGGGCGCTGCCGGCGGCGTCGCCGGATCGGTGGCCCCGGCCTCGGGGTCGGTCGACTCGGCCCTGGTCACCGGTGACGTGGCGGCCTGGTCCGGGGCGGTCGTCACGGGCGCGTCGGTCGTCGCCGCGACCCCGGAGGCCGTCCACTCGGCTCCGGTCGTCCCGGGCTCGGGGTCGGTCGCCGTCGTCCTCGGCTCGGCCGTGCTCCCGGTCGACTCGGCCGGCCCTGTCCCGGCGGCCGTCGCCACCGGGGCCGGCGTCGTCCTCGGCTCGGTGGTCGTGTCCGGCCCGGCCGTGCTCTCCGGCTCGGCGGTCGTGTCCGGCTCGGCCGTCGTGTCCGGCCCGGCCGTGCTCTCCGGCTCGGCGGCCGGCTCCGGTGCGTCCGTGCTTCTCGCCTCGGTCTGCTCCGCCGCATCCGGCGTCGACGTCGCCCGCTCCGGATCGGAGCCCGGCCCGGTTTCCGACCCGGGCTTCGCGCGCGGCCGTGGCACTACGGCGACCGGTGGCACGGCGGTGGCGGTCGTCCCGGCCGAGGCCGCCTCGGCGCTGCCCGCCGTACCGCTGTCCGCCGTACCGCCCGCTGTCGTCCCGGCGGGCGGCGTCCGGGGGACGACCGGGGTCTCGGGCGGGGCCGGCGGCTCGGCTACCGGGTCGGGCGCGGCCCCGGAACTGGCCAGCGGCCCGTCGAACGCGGGCGCGGCGGGACGTAGGGACCGAGCCGTCGACATGTCCTCGCGCTCCGCCACCCGTCGAGTATTACCCATGGACGGCCGAACGTCAGGTCTGGCCGTACCCTGTTGGCATGCCCCGCTACGAGTTCCGCTGCCGCGCCTGCGGCGACACCTTCGAGGTCAACCGGCCGATGGCCGAGGCTTCGGCCGCCGCCTCCTGCCCGCGCGGGCACGACGACACCGTCAAGCTACTGTCGACGGTCGCGGTGACCGGCCGTGGCGGCGCGGCGGGTGCGGCCCCGGCGGCCCCCGCCGGTG
Source organism: Plantactinospora sp. CA-290183 (assembly GCF_050936375.1). Lineage (NCBI taxonomy): Bacteria > Bacillati > Actinomycetota > Actinomycetes > Micromonosporales > Micromonosporaceae > Plantactinospora > Plantactinospora sp. CA-290183. Next base: position 324,541 of record NZ_JBNJMX010000003.1, read on the forward strand.
GCGGAGGCTGCTGCGGCGGCGGCTGCGGCTGCTGATCGGCCCCGACCCACCCCGACGCCGTCCGCCTGATCGGGCTTCCCGGCCCCACACCCTCCGGCTGAGCGGACTCCCCGGCCCGACACCCTCCGGCTGATCGGGCTTCCCGAACCAGCCCGACGCTCGCCGGCTGTCGGCGCCTCCGGCCCGGCCGACGCCACCCCCATCCGGTCCGGCGGCGGTCCGGTCCCGGGTGGACCCGCTGGTCGCGGGCGGTCCCGGGGTTCCCTGCCCCCATTCCCCGGCGTCGGCTCCGGAGCGTAGTCGGGTGATAGCCCCTTGGGACGGGGGTGCCCCGTCCGTTCCTACGATGGGCCGACGCGTAAATATGCGGCAGCATGAACGCGACTTCCAGGGGGCGGGAGGTTCCACGCATGTCGTCACGGATCCACCTGCCGAGCGGGCTGGTGACGTTCATGTTCACCGATATCGAGGGCTCCACCCGGCTGGCTCAGATGCTCGGTGCGGGTTATCGACCGGTGCTCAGCGACCACCGGCGCCTGCTCCGGGCCACCCTGGCGGCGAGCGACGGCACCGAGCTGTTCACCGAGGGCGACTCGTTCTTCGTCGCGTTCGCCGACGCGTCGGCCGCCCTGGACGCCTGCCTGGCCGCGCAGCGCGCGCTGAACAGTCACGAGTGGCCGACGCCGGAGGCCACCCCCCGGGTACGGATGGGTCTGCACACCGGCCACGCGGAGCCGCTCGCCGGCGAGTACGCCAGCGCCGAGGTGCACCGGGCCGCCCGGATCGCCGCCGCCGCCCACGGCGGACAGGTGCTCTGCTCCGGGGCGACCGCCAAGTACGCCGCTCCGCTGCCCCCCGGCGCCTCCCTGCTCGATCTCGGCCTGCACCGGCTGCGCGGCTTCGACGACCGGGAGCGGCTCTTCCAGTTGGTCGCCCCCGGGCTGGAGCGGCAGTTCCCCCGGCCGCGCACCGCGGACGCCATCCCGCACAACCTGCCGACCCAGGTCACCTCGTTCGTCGGCCGGCGACTGGAGCGGGCCGAGCTGGACCGGCTGATCGAGGAGCACCGGCTGGTGACCGTGGTCGGTGCCGGCGGGGGCGGCAAGACCCGGCTGGCGGTCGAGCTGGCCGGCGGCGTGGTGGAGTCCTATCCGGACGGGGTCTGGTTCGTCGACATCGCCAGCGTCACCGACCCGGGGCTGGTCGCCTTCGCGGTGGCGGCGGTCCTCGGGCTCCGGCCGGAGCCGGGGCGGCCGATGCTGGAGACGCTGGTCGAGTTCGTGGCGTCCCGGCGGATGCTCGTCGTGCTGGACACCTGCGACGCGCAGCCGGGCGCCTGCGCGGAGGTGATCTCGCGGCTGCTGACCGGCGGCAGCGGCGTACGGGTGCTGGCCACCAGCCGGGAGTCGCTCGGCCTGCCGGGCGAGGTGATCTGGCGGATCCCACCCCTGTCGGTGGAACCGGTGCCGGGCGGCGGTCCGAGCGACGCCGTCGCGCTGCTGCTGGACCGCACCGCGGCGGCCCGGGGAGGCCGCCGGGCCAGCCCGGCGGAGTCGGCCGACCTGCAACGGGTGGTGACCCGGCTGGACGGGCTGCCGTTGGCGATCGAACTCGCCGCCGCCCGGCTCCGGGTGCTGTCGGCCAGCCAGCTCGCCGAGCGCCTCGACGACGTGCTCGGGGCGCTGGACGCCGGGCGGGACGACGTGGAGCCGGCCCCGGTCGTCGGCCGGCGGTGGATCGCCAACCAGCACGACACGGTCGACCTGGCCGCGGCGGCGCGCGGGCTGGCGCTCCCGGCAGGGGTACGGGCGGCGCAGCGCTCCGCCACCCAGCGGCACGTCACGATGCAGGCCACGGTCACCTGGTCGTACCGGACGCTCGGGCCCCGGGCGGCCCGGCTGCTGCGCTGGCTCGCGGTCTTCTCCGGCCCGGTCGACCTGACCACGGTGGAGTGGCTGCTCGACGACGACGCGCTCGACCCGCTCTCGGTGCTGGTCGACAAGTCGATGATCCAGGCCGAGCCGAACGTCTCCGGCAGCACCTACCGGATGCTGGACCCGATCCGGGCGTACGCGGCGCGGCGGCTGGTCGACGCCGGGGAGGAGCAGACCGCCCGGGACCGGCACGTCGCCTGGTCACTGCACGCGTTGCAGCGGGCGTACCTCGGCCCGGACGACCGGCCGGTCACCCTCAGCCTGTACGCCCTCGACCCGCTCGCCGACGAGCTGCGCGCCGCGCTGCGCTGGACGGCGACCGGGGGCAGCGCCCGGCACGGCCTGCAACTGGCCAGCGGGCTCGACGAGTGGTGGCGGGAGCGGGGGCTCGCCCGCGAGGGCCGGCTCTGGCTCTTCCGGCTCTACGGGCGGATCGCCGAGACCGGGGAGCGGATCCCCGAGGCGGAACTCGCGGCGGCGTACCACATGCACTCGCAGCATGCCGGCGCGGACGGTGAGTTCGCCGAGGAGCTGCGCTTCTCCCAGCGGGCCGAGTCGGCGGCCCGGCAGGCCGGCGACGCCGGCCTGCTCGCCCGGGTGCTGGCCGGACGGGCCGCGCCGCTGATGGACATGGGGCAGCTCGCCGAGGCGGAGCGGGTCTGCCGCGAGGTCATCGCCTGGGCCGAGGAGGAGGACGTGGCCGGCGACGCGCTGCTCGCCGTCTACAGCCTCGCCGAGCTGCTCTGGCGGCGGGGCGCGCTGGACGAGGCGGCCGAACTGCTCGGCGCGGCCCGGCCGGTGGAGGCGGCCCGGCCCACCGAGCGGGGCAAGCGCTCGGTCGACATGCTGCTCGGCATGGTGGCACTGGCCCGGGGCGACCTGGTCGCCGCGCACGACCACCTGGTCGTCGCGCTGCGCTCCCGGATGAGCTACGGCTTCCTGGCCCGCGCCTGCGACACGGTCAACGCGATCGCGGTGCGCTGCGCGGGCGGTGGGGACCCGAGGACCGCCGCCCGGCTCTTCGGCGCGGCCCAGCTCACCCGTTCGGCGATGCGCTGCACCCCGGGCACCTTCGGGGCGTACTGGCTACAGGAGCAGAGCGCGCTGCGGGCCCTGCTGGGCGATGCGGCCTTCGACGCCGCGTACGCGGCCGGGGCCGAGCTGAGCCTGGAGGAGGCGGCGGCGGTGGCCCTGGAGGTGGAGCACCCGGACCTGGCCGTCGACTCGATCCGGTTCGCCGGGGTGGAGAGTCCGGCTCAGCGCTCCGGGCCCCGGCACGCTCCGGAGAAATCCGAAAAGCAGTGAGGCCGGTGGGGGAGAGGCCGGTGGGGGGAGAGGCCGGTCAGGGCGACGAAAGTTCCACCGCGTCCGCCTCGCTCGCCACCACGGCCGGCAGGGCCGGGTACGGGTCCCGCAGGCGACGGCGTAGGGACTGGCGCCGACGCCTGACCTCAATCAGCGTCTCGCCGGCCACGTAGTGCCGCCCTCGGGTTTCGCCACGCCCATCGAGCAGGCCGACCTCGACCAGGCGGGCGAGGTCGCGGGTGGCGGTCCGCTGCTCGATGCCGGCGGCCTTGATGTAGCTCGATCTGCGCAGCCGGTAGCCGAGCACTGCCTCGTAGAGAAGGTCGGTGACCCGTTCTGGCAGGCGGTGGTTTGCCACCTGCTCGTCCAGCTCGCGCCAGATCGCCGCGGCTTCGTCCATTCGGCGCGCAACCGTCTGGGCCTGCATGTGGTGCGCGCGTAGGTTGAAGATCACCCACAGGTGGGCGCTCCGGTCGGGTTGCCAGTTCCCACGGCCGGTCGCGAGCAGGACCTGGTAGTAGGACTCGGTGTTGTGGCCGAGCCACTCTTCGATGCTGGAGAACTCCGGCTCGATGATGGCCTCTCGGGCGAGCGCGAGGGTTTGCAGGGCGCGGGCCATCCGTCCGTTCCCGTCGCGGAACGGGTGGATCATCGCGAGGTTCAGGTGGGCCATGGCGCCACGGATCAGGGGATCATGGCCTGAATCATCGCGCAGGCTGGTGGCGAGCTGTTCCATCAGCTCGGGTACGAGGTCGGCGTCGGGCCCTTCGTAGACCCGGGTGCCGGTGCGGTCGTCGTGCACGTAGATCGACCCGGTTCTGTACTGCCCGGGACTCTTCGAGAGGTCGTGCGCCAGCATCATGTAGTGCATGGCCCGTAGCACGGTGGTGTCGAATGTGAAGTGCTGGTCGGTGGCCATCTGGAGGACGTACCCGAGCGCCTGCCGGTAACCCCGGATCTCGGCGAACGTCCGCTCGTCGGCGCTCAGCGGCGCCTCGTCGTCCACCGCTGCGGCGGCGTCGTCCTCGGCCACCACGTAACCCTCGATGCTGTTCGAGCCCATGATCGCGCGGGCCAGCATCGTGCGCCGGAGGCCGCCCCGCCAGCGACGGGGAGCACGGAGTACGGCGGCCAGTTCGAGGCGCATCTGGTGGATCTCCGCGAGAACCTGCTTGTCCCGATCCGTCAGGTCGGGCGCTGTGAAGATCATGGCTGTGTCCCGATGTCTCTATGATTGAGACAAGTCTAGCCGGATGCGTGTCGTGATGGCGCAATAATAGAGACATTGCGACATGGTCGAACCGGACGAACGACGACGATGCCCCCGTACCCGGCGGGGTGGGGGCATCGATGGGGCTGTGGTCAGCGGTCCTTGGCGAGGGTGACGAACGCGCGCCAGGCGGCGGGGGCGAACGTCAGCGCGGGGCCGGTCGGGTCCTTGCTGTCCCGGACGCCGACCACGCCGGGCAGGTTGTCCGCGACCTCGACGCACGAACCGCCATTGCCGCCGGACCGGGTCGACTTGCGCCACTGGGCACCGGTTAGCTCCATGACTTCGCCACTTCCTTGATCAGCTCCAGCGACTGACGGAGCGGGAGGGCGTGGTTGCGCACGACTTCCCACGTCCTGGCCAGACTAGCAAGATCGACCGGATGGTCGACCCGCTGCGCCTTGAGCTGGTTGTCCGCATGCCCGAAGCGGCTCACGTCCGGCAGATCCGCGAGGATGAACTGGCCGGTGAGTCCGAGGTAGAGCCCGGTTGACGCCGGCACCACCTGCACCTGGACGTGCTCCAGTTCGGCCAGCGCGGCGATCTGCTCGACCTGCTCGCGCATCAACCCCGGTTGGTCCGGCACCGGCCGGCGCAGCACCGCCTCGTCGATCACCGCGATGAAGTGCGGCGGCCTCTCCCGGGTCAGGATCGCCTGCCGGGCCAGCCGCGAGGTGACGTGCTGATCGATCTCCTCGGCGGTGAACCGGCCGCCGGCCAGCGTCGCCCGGGCGTACGCCTCGGTCTGCAACAGCCCCGGGACGTACGCCGGTTCGAACCAGCGCAGCAGCACCGCCTGCCGTTCGATCTCGATCCAGTCCTGAAGCCAGATCGGCGCGGTGTCGAAGCCGGAGAGCTTGACCAACAACCGCGTGTATGTCCCGCCGGTGTTGAACGCCTTGTCGATGGCGGCGACGTAGTCCGCGGTCGGCGGCCGGTGTCGGGTCTCCACCGAGCTGACGTGCGTCGGCGAGAACCTGATCGCCCGCGCCCACTCCTCCTGCGTCAGCCCCCGGGACGTCCGTGCCTCGATCAACTCCTCGACCAGAAGATCCACCGCTGCGCCCATCTACGCAACCTCCACTCGAAATCCGGCGCCGACTACTCGGTCCACTCACGACTACGCGCAACCCGCCGCTGAGCTGCGCGAACGGGCAGCAGACCTATCGACCGTAGTCGCATCCACACCAGACTGTCACCGGCGGAACCGCTCGGGGTCGGACGAGGACGGGCGGAACCGCGCGGGGGCCGCCGGAGACGATTTCTCCCCTTCCCGAGGCGGCCCCCGCTTCCAGACCGCGACGGAGGTTGTGAGATGAGACGTACGCCGAATCGGCACCGCCGCGACTGGCGGCGGCTCTGGCGGTACTGCCGGTGCGGCCTCCGGTGGCGCTGCCCGGATGCCGCCGCCCCGGCGCCGTCGATGGCGTTTCCACCCCCCTCGGCGGCCCCGTCCGCTCGGGCGGTGGTGCAGGCGGGGCCGACGCTGGCGCGGTCGGCTCGCGGCTCGGTGGATCCGGAGCCGGTGGAGGATCCGGCGCCGGTCGAGCCTCGGGCGAACCGGATCCGGAGCCGCAACCAGCGTCGCGGCTGGGAGGTTCCCACCGGTCACCCGACCGGGCGGGCCGGTCAGCTGACCCCCGCCCAGGCCGATCGTGCCCGGGGCGCGCGGTGACCGACGCCCCGGCCGGCGGCGGTGCGCCAGGGGAACCGGGCCGGTGCCACCGGCCACACCTGCCGCAGCGGCCGATCTGGCTCTGCCGGTCCTGCGCGGCGGAGTGGCCGTGCCTCACCGCCCGCACGTTGCTGCCCATCGAGTACGTCGCCGACCCGACGGCACTGCACGTCTATCTCGCCACGATGCTCCAGGCGGCGATCGACGACCTGCACCGGCTCAACCCGGAACCCGGCCCCGACCCGCAGCGGCTCTACGCCCGCTTCCTGGGCTGGGTGAAGCCGCGCCTGGAGATCACCCGGAACCGGTTCGGGACCGGCGCCGACGGCAATCGGCGCCGGTCCCGAACCACCTGTGCGCCGCCGCCCGGCTGCGCGCTGGCCGGCGAGTGCCGGATGCTCCGCTGGCTGTCGGAGGGTTGATCCTTCAGCGCGCGGTCACCGCGCGGAGCTGTTAAGAAGGGGCCCTTCCTCTACCAAAAGCGATAACGGGGGGCCCTTCCTTACAGCTCCTTACGCCGCAGTCAGTGCTCGGCGGCGTTCGCCGTCGGCCTTGAGCGCCGCCGCCCGGTCCAGGTCGGCCTGGCTCACCGCGACGCTGCCGAAGATGTGTACGGCCTGGTAGTAGATCCACGCGAGGCTGTCGCAGGCCGGCCGGACGAACTCGTCGTAGGTGGCGCAGGAGCGCCGAAGGTCCTCGTAGAAGGCGCTGTCCAGCCGGGCCTTGTTCGGCTCGAAGAGCCCGACGGACTTGTAGTTGCGGTAGCCGAAGTCGTGCCGGTAGCAGGAGAGTTCGAAGCTGAAGCCGAGCGGGTTGTCCGGGCTCGACGAGCAGTAGTCGGTGCTCCAGTTGAAGTTGTAGTCGGCCCAGGCGCCCTGGTTGGTCCGGGCGGCGTTCCAGGCGTTGTAGCTGCCGGCGCTGGTCTGGGTCCAACTCGACAGGACGGAGAGCTTCTGTTGGGGGGTGACGGCGGCGGCCGGGCCGGTCAGGCCGAGGACGGCGACGAGGGTCAGGGCGGCGGATGCCAGGACGTTGACCGCCAGGGCGGTGCGACGACGAGCCACGACGTTCCTCCGGGTCGAGGGGGTGCCCCTGGTGGGGGCGATCCGAGGGCGGTTGTTACCGGTGGGTCACCGGGGGTGGGACCAGTCTCGGGGAATCGTCGCGGGCCGATCTCTACGTGCGCTTGAATTTTGCTGAAGGCCGCGCAAACAGGCGAATGCTCCGGGGTGCGGGTGCACCCCGGAGCATTCGTGGCGTCCGGTCGGAGCCGGTCCGGTCAGCGTACGAAGCGCGGCGGGCTGGGCAGGCTCTCGTTGGCCAGTCGGTCGAGCGCGCTCACCTGGTAGGTGTAGCGCCGGCCCGGCTCGGCGGTCGTGTCCAGGTAGGACTGGGTGCCGCCGCCGACCGCCCGTACGGTGCCGACCAGGTGCGCGGCGTCGGCGACGTCGCACGCGTTGGGCAGGTGCGTTCCGTCGAACCGGTAGACGGCGTACGAGGCGGCGCTGCCGAACGGCCCGATCCCGTCGGCCGGCTGCCGCCAGCTCAGCCGGATCCCGTCGGAGCGCCGGGAGGCCCCGGTCAGCACCGGGAACATCAGCGGTCGGGCCCGCAGGTGCGGCATGGTCGGCACCAGCGCCGGCCGGGAGTAGTGCGCGGCGGCGTAGACGTCGGTGGCGCCGAGCCGGTTGGCCCGGACCTGGACGGCGCTGAAGTGCACGTTGCCGGCGACCTCCGGGTGGTCCCGGTTGAGGGTCAGGTGCCGGGACATCTCGGCCGGGTCCTGCCACGGCGCCGGCTGGGCCGGGTCACCGATCTTGTAGTCGGCCTGTCCGACGTAGAGTTGCACCCGCGTGCCGGCGACCACGTCGGCCCACCAGGGCACCAGCTTGGCGTAGTCGGCGACGGCGAACCCGATGTTCCAGTAGATCTGCGGCACGATGTAGTCGATCCACTCCTCCTTGACCCACCTGCGGGTGTCGGCGAAGTTGGCGTCGTACGACTGGGTGCCGTTGGTCTCCGAGCCGAGTGGGTCGGCGGCGGCGTTCCGCCAGATGCCGAACGGGCTGACCCCGAACTTCACCCACGGCTTGGCCGCCTTGATCCGCTGACCCATCTCCTGGACGAGCAGGTCGATGTTGTGCCGCCGCCAGTCGGCCCGGCTGGCGAAGCCGGCGCCGTACTCCTCGAAGGTGGCCTGGTCGGCGAAGTCCTGCCCGGCCACCGGGTACGGGTAGAAGTAGTCGTCGAAGTGCACCCCGTCGATGTCGTACCGGGTGACCGCGTCCATCATGGCGGTCTGCACGAAGCGTCGTACCTCGGGAATGCCGGGGTTGTAGTAGAGCCGGGAGCCGGCCGCGTTGATCGGGTAGGCGACCGCCCAGTCCGGGTGCTGCCGCACCGGGTGGCCCGGAGCCAGCTTGTGCACGTCGGCGCCGGCGCCGTCCGGCATGGAGATCCGGTACGGGTTGAACCAGGCGTGGAACTCCAGGTTGCGCCTGTGCGCCTCCGCCACCAGGTAGGCCAGTGGGTCCCAGCCGGGGTCCTGCCCGCGCACCCCGGTCAGGTACTCCGACCACGGCTCGTGCGGGGACGGCCAGAAGGCGTCGGCGGTCGGCCGGACCTGCACCACCACCGCGTTGTGGTTGAGCCGCTCGGCCAGGTCGAGCCAGCCGGTGTACTCGGCCCGCTGCGCCGCGATCCGGTCCGGGGCCGTGTACGACGCCCTGGTCGGCCAGTCGATGTTGACCACGCTCGCGATCCACATCGCCCGGAACTGGCGTTTCGGGGTGGCGGGGTCGGGTTGGCAGGTGCTGGCGGCCGTCGGCGCGGTCGACGTACCCGGTGCCGCGCTGGCGCCGGTCGAGACGGCGAGCGAGCCGAGCAGCGCTATGGCCAGGCCGGCGGCGCTGAGCCGAGATGGCTTCATGCGGTGCGTCCCTTCGTTGGGCTCCCCGGGCGGGTGGGTCGGCGGACCGGTTGTCGGTGGTTTGTGCCGACGCCCATAAACCGCTGGTAGGAAATTTTCACACCCGCCGTGCCGCGCGCAAGCCCTCGACCACACCGACGCCACCCCGTGACCCCGCCGCCGGCGGTCCCCGCCCGGCTCCGGCGCCCGGTCCTCCCCCGGCCGGGCACCCCGGCCCTCAGTCGCCGTGTGGGGCGAACGCCTCCGTCCGGGGCCCGGCCAGGGCCGCCACCTTCACCAGCGCCTCCATCCGGCCGCTCGGCGTCCCGTCGGCATCGAGGGCCTCGCCGATCACCCAGAGCCACTCCTCTCGGTAGTAGTGCGAGAGGTCGTGCCGGACCTCCTCGACCCGGAGGCAGAGTGGGTGGCCGCCGTAGCGCCAGTCCTCGGTGCGAAGTTCGAGAACCGTCCCGGCGGGCAACTCGGGGACTGCGGGCAGCATGCTCACGGCACCTCCAGGTGAACGTGGGAGATGTGGTGGGCGCGGGGGAGGTTCATCGCCGATGGCCGCACCTGACGTGACAGCCTGGTTACCGCCGGCACCCAGCGCAATGCATTCAGGCAAAATTTCCCCCCCATGCATGGCAAGCCGGGCAGCCCGTGACAACACGTCCAACCGCCCGACCGGGGACCGAGGTCAACCCGGCGCGACGTTCCGGGCTATGTTGTGCACGTGCGGGCGGGGGCGAGAATGAGGCAGGCTCAGCGGTGATCCATTTTCCCCGCGTGTCCCGGGGGCCGCTGCGCGCGTTGAGCGTGCGGCTGCTCGCGGCTCTCGGCCTCGTGTTGTTGATCGTCGGCGTCGTCTACCTTGACCGGGACGGCTACCGGGACGTCAACGAGGACGGATTGACCCTGCTCGACTCCTTCTACTACTCGGTGGTCTCGCTCTCCACCACCGGATACGGCGACATCACGCCGGTGACCAGGGGGGCCCGGCTGATCAACGTCCTGGTGATCACGCCGGCGCGGGTGCTGTTCCTGATCATCCTGGTCGGTACCACCCTGGAAGTCCTGACCGAGCAGTACCGCACCAACCTCCGCTTGACGCGGTGGAGGAGGAAAGTGAAGGACCACGTCATCATCTGCGGCTACGGCACCAAGGGCCGCAGCGCCATCTCCGCACTGCTGGAGACGGGCTTCGACAAGCAGCGGATCCTCGTCGTCGAGCGCAATCCGAACGCCGTACGGCAGGCGACCTCCGCCGGACTGGTTGTGGTGGAGGGCTCCGCCACCCGGTCGGCCACGCTCAAAGAGGCCCACATACAGAGCGCGAAGTCGGTGATCATCGCGACCGACAGCGACGAGGTCTCCGTACTGGTCACGCTGACCGTACGTCAGCTCACCGCCGGCCAGGTCCGGATCATCGCCGCCGCCCGCGAGGCCGAGAACGCGCCGCTGCTGCGCCAGAGCGGTGCCCACCACGTCATCGTCTCCTCGGCGACCGCCGGACGGCTGCTCGGCGTCTCCACCTCGGCGCCGCCGCTCATCGACGTCGTCGAGGACCTGCTGACCCCGGGGCAGGGCATGGCGCTGGCCATGCGCTCGGCCAACCGGGACGAGGTGGGGCTCGCGCCGCGGACGCTCAAGACACTGGTGATCGCGCTGGTCCGCCGGGGCAAGGTGGTCTCGCTGGCGGAACACTCCGCGGGCGTCATCGAGACCGGCGACATGCTGGTGTACGTCCGCGACGACCGGCCCAGCTCCGGCGCCGCCGCCGAGCAGCACCGCTGACCCGATTCGGGGCGCAGCGCCGGCCGGGGCGCAACGGCGGCGAGACGGCGACGCCCGCCGGCGGTGGCCGACGGGCGTCCTCCGGATCGTCGCGGTGCTACAGGATGGTCCAGGTGTCGCCGCTGTTCAGCAGGCCGGCGAGCTGCTCCTCCGGCGTGCCGGTGGCCTTGGCCCGGGCGGCCTGGAGCTGCTCCTGCACCACTCCGTCGTAGGTCGGGCGGTCGACGTTGCGGAAGATCCCGATCGGGGTGTTGCGCAGGGCGAAACCGGGCAGCCGGGAGAGCGCGAAGGCGTACGCCGGCTCCGCCACGGTCGCGTCGTGCACGACGATCTCCCCGGCGGGCACGGTCGACGTCTCCCGCACCTCCAGACCGAAGCCGCCCGGCGGATGTACGACACAGAACTGGCCCTGCGAGCCGAACGTGATCGGCTGCCCGTGCTCCAGCCGGATCAGGTAGTCGTCCCGGGTGCCCGGCTCCTTCAACTCGTCGAACGCGCCGTCGTTGAAGATGTTGCAGTTCTGGTAGATCTCCACGAACGCCGAGCCCTGGTGCTCCGCGGCGGCCCGGAGCACCGACTGGAGGTGCTTGCGGTCCGAGTCGATGGTGCGGGCCACGAAGCTCGCCTCGGCGCCGAGCGCCAGCGACAGCGGGTTGAACGGCGAGTCGGCCGACCCGACCGGCGTCGACTTGGTGATCTTGCCGACCTCCGAGGTGGGCGAGTACTGCCCCTTGGTCAGGCCGTAGATCTGGTTGTTGAAGAGCAGGATCTTCAGGTTGACGTTGCGCCGCAGGGCGTGGATCAGGTGGTTGCCACCGATCGACAACGCGTCACCGTCACCGGTCACCACCCAGACCGAGAGGTCCGGCCGCGACACCGACAGCCCGGTGGCGATGGCCGGCGCGCGGCCGTGGATCGAGTGCAGCCCGTAGGTGTTCATGTAGTACGGGAAGCGGGACGAGCAGCCGATCCCAGAGACGAAGACGATCCGCTCCCGGGGAATCCGCAGCTCGGGCATGAACTGCTGCACCGCGGCCAGGATCGCGTAGTCGCCGCAGCCGGGACACCAGCGCACCTCCTGGTCGGACTTGAAGTCCTTCGCGGTGAGCTTGAGGGCCACCGGCGTCCCGTTCGCACCGCCGGCGGAATCCATCGCCTCAGGCATTCTTGACTACCTCTTCCAGCATGGTCTCCAGCTCGGCGGCGGTGAACGGCAGCCCGCGTACCTGGTTGTAGGGGATCGCGTCGACCAGGTAACGGGCCCGGATCACGTGGGCGAGCTGACCGAGGTTCATCTCCGGGATCACCACCCGCTCGTAGCGGCGCACCACCTCGCCGAGGTTGGCCGGCAGCGGAGCCAGGTGCCGCAGGTGCGCCTGGGCCACCGGCAGGCCGCGCTGGCGCAGCCCCCGGCAGGCCGCGCCGATCGGCCCGTACGTGGAGCCCCAGCCGAGCACCAGCACCCGGGCGTCGGAGTCCGGGTCCTCCACCTCGACGTCCGGCACCTGGATCGCCTCGATCCGCGCCGCCCGGGTCCGGACCATGAAGTCGTGGTTCGCCGGGTCGTACGAGATGTCACCGGTCTTGTCGGCCTTCTCCAGGCCGCCGATGCGGTGCTCCAGCCCCGGCGTGCCGGGGACCGCCCACGGCCGGGCGAGGGTGTCCGGATCCCGCAGGTAGGGCAGGAACGTGCCGTCCTCGCCGTTCGGCGCGGTGGCGAACTCCACCCGCAGGTCGGGCAGGGACGCGACGTCCGGCAGCAGCCACGGCTCCGAGCCGTTGGCCACGTAGTTGTCCGACAGCAGGATCACCGGGGTGCGGTGGGTCAGCGCGATCCGGGCCGCCTCCAACGCCGCGTGGAAGCAGTCCGACGGCGAGCGGGGCGCGATCACCGCCACCGGCGCCTCGCCGTGCCGGCCGAACAGCGCCATGTTGAGGTCGGCCTGCTCGGTCTTGGTCGGCATGCCGGTCGACGGGCCGGCCCGCTGCACGTCGACGATGACCAGCGGCAGCTCCAGCGCCACCGCCAGGGAGATCGTCTCGCCCTTCAGCGCCACCCCCGGACCGGAGGTGGTGGTCACGCCGAGCGCACCGCCGTACGAGGCGCCGAGTGCCGCCCCGATGGCCGCGATCTCGTCCTCGGCCTGCACCGTGGTGACACCGAACCGCTTGTGCTTGCTCAGCTCGTGCAGGATGTCGGAGGCCGGGGTGATCGGGTAGGCGCCCAGGAAGACCGGCAGCCCCGACCGCACGCCGGCGGCGACCAGGCCGAGCGAGAGCGCCGCGTTGCCGGTGATGTTGCGGTAGGTGCCCGGGTTCATCCGGGCCGGTTTGACCTCGTAGCGGACCGCGAAGTCCTCCGTGGTCTCGCCGAAGTTCCAGCCCGCCTTGAACGCCGCCGTGTTGGCCGCGACGAGTTCGGGCCGGGCCGCGAACTTGCGCTCCAGGAACCGGATCGTCGACGCGTACGGGCGCGAGTACATCCAGGAGAGCAGGCCGAGGGCGAACATGTTCTTCGCCCGCTCCGCGTCCTTCTTCGACACGTCGTGCGCGGCGAGCGCCCCGACGGTCATCGAGGTCAGCGCGACCGGGTGCAGGGCGTAGCCCTCCAGCGAGCCGTCATCGAGCGGGCTGACCTGGTAGCCCACCTTCGCCAGGTTGCGCCGGGTGAACTCGTCGGTGTTGACGATGATGTCGGCGCCGCGCGGCAGGTCGGCGACGTTGGCCTTGAGCGCGGCCGGGTTCATCGCGACCAGCACGTTGGGGGCGTCGCCGGGGGTCAGGATGTCGTAGTCCGCGAAATGCACCTGGAAGCTGGAGACGCCGGGTAGGGTCCCGGCGGGGGCGCGGATCTCGGCGGGGAAGTTGGGCAGGGTGGAGATGTCGTTACCCAGTTGGGCGGTTTCCGAGGTGAACCGGTCCCCGGTGAGCTGCATGCCGTCACCGGAGTCGCCAGCGAACCGGATGACCACCCGGTCCAGTTGACGGACCTGCTTGGTCACAGCGGCCCCCCGCTTCGCTCGGCCCGGGGGGACGGGCTGAGCTCGGGGGTGACCTCGCCTTGCTCGGCCACATGTCCTCCTTGAGCGCAGGTGGCGGGTCGGCGTGGTGGTGGGGCCCGCCCCGCTCCAATCTTTCACTTCAGAGCCTACGACGGTCGTTGGTGATCCTTGCCTAAGGTCCGTCGTATGGGACACGACGATGGGAGCATTAGCCCGCTTTTGTCCTGCCCGGAAACTCGTGTCGTAATTCAGATCACGGGCCCGGTAGGCTGCCGTACGTGACCGGATACCTGGGGTCGTACGCGACGCTGGGGCTGCTGTTGCTCGCCAGCGTACTGGTCTTCGTCGGGGCGTTCTCCGCCAACCGGCTGCTGCGGCCGGCCCGGCCCGCCGACCCGCCGGGCAAGCGGACCAGCTACGAGTGCGGGCTCGACCCGGTCGGCAGCGACTGGGCCCAGATGCAGATTCGCTACTACGTCTACGCCTACCTCTACGTGCTCTTCGCGGTCGAGGCGGTCTTCCTCTTCCCCTGGGCGGTGGTCTTCGACCGGCCCGGGTTCGGCGTCACCACGGTCGTGGAGATGGCGATCTTCGTCGCCGTGCTCGCCCTCGGCATCCTCTACGCGTGGCGCAAGAACATCCTGCGCTGGACGGAGTGAGGCCGGCGGCGCCGCCGTGCGGCGCAAGCGCCGGGTCAGGCGAGTCCACGCCGGGACAGTGCCGGCGGACGGTCCCCCCGGATCGAGGCGACCATGTCCAGCACCCGCCGGGTCGGCCGTACCTGGTGGGCACGGAACACCCGGGCTCCCAGCCAGGCCGACACGGCGGTCGCCGCCAGGGTGCCCTCCAGCCGCTCCTCGACCGGCAGGTCCAGGGTCTCGCCGATGAAGTCCTTGTTCGAGAGCGCCACCAGCACCGGCCAGCCGGTCGCGGTGAGGTCGGCCAGCCGCCGGGTGACCTCCAGCGAGTGCCGGGTGTTCTTGCCGAAGTCGTGCGCGGGATCGATCAGGATGCCGTCCGGGCGTACGCCGAGCCGGACCGCCCGCTCGGCGAGCCCGCTCACCGTGCCCACCACGTCGGCCACCACGTCGTCGAAGGCCACCCGGTGCGGGCGGGTACGCGGCGGCAGCCCACCGGCGTGCGAGCAGAGCAGCCCCACCCCGGTGTCGGCGGCGACCCGGGCGAGCGCCGGATCCGCGCCGGACCAGGTGTCGTTGAGCAGGTCGGCGCCCGCCCGTACCGCCTCGACGGCGACCTCGGCCCGCCAGGTGTCGATGGAGATCACCAGATCGGGGTGGGCGGCCCGGACCGCCGCGATCAGGTCCACCGTCCGGCGGATCTCCTCCGCCACGCCGACCTCCGCGCCGGGCCCCGCCTTCACCCCGCCGATGTCGACGATCTCCGCCCCGTCGGCCACGGCCCGGTCGACCGCGCGCAGCGCACTCTCCGCCGCGAACGTCGCGCCCCGGTCGAAGAACGAGTCCGGAGTACGGTTCACGATCGCCATCACGGTGAGTTCCCCGGGTGCGAAGGTGCGCCGTCCCAGCCGTAACGCGTCCGCCATCGACCCTCCTCCCGCTCCGGTTCCCGCCGCCGCTGACGCTAGTCGGCGCCGTTTCCCGGTACGCCCGAGGGCACCGCGCCGCCGTGCCGGTGCGGTGGCGCGGACGGCTGTTGAGGAAACAGCGGGGTGGCGGGGTCGCTCGGCCCGCCTCCGCATGCCACGATCGGCGGATGGGTCAGGTTCTGCTCCTTCTGGTCGTGGCGTTGACCGTCGCGGCGGTGGTCTTCGGCGTGACCGTGCTCGTGACCGGCACCGATCCGGGTCTGGCGACCGCCGAGCCCGACGGCCGCGCGACGTCGTTGCCGGCCAACCGACCGCTGCGCGAGCCCGACGTCGGTGAGGTCCGCTTCGACACCGCGGTACGCGGCTACCGGATGGCCCAGGTCGACCAGGCGTTGCGGCGGGTGGCCTACGACATCGGCTACAAGGACGAGTTGATCGACGTGCTGGAGGCCGAGGTGGCGGCGCTGCGCGACGGGCGGGCCGACGAGGCCGAGGCGCTGCGCCGGGCGCGGGAGGCCGCGCTCGGGGCGGCCGGAGCCAATACCGCGCCGGCGGCAGCGGTGCCCCTCGGCGGCGGGGCGGTATCCCCGACCGACGCCCCCGTACCGGTTGACGGCCCACCGCTGTCGGTACCCGCACCGCCCGGCCAGCCCGGTCAGCCCGACCAGCCCGGTCAGCCCGACCAGCCCGGTCAGCCCGGCACGCCGGTCCCGGCCGGGGCACCCGAACCGGCCGTCCCGGCCGGCTCCACCGTCCCGGCCGACCGCGCCCCCGCGCACACCGCCCCCGCGCACACCGTCCCGGGCGAGCCCCGCACGCCGCTGCCGGCCGCCGCGCTGGACCAGCCGGGTGGCCCCGTTCCGGCCGACGCGACCGGCACGGTCGCCCCGGAGACGCACGCCGACGACGCGCCGACGGCCCGTACCCGGACCGGTGGCGACGGGCACGCGGAGGCGCCCGAGGCCGACGGGGCGGACCTGGAGCGGCCGACCCGCCGGATCGTGCCCGCCGACGCGGCCGGGCCGAGCGGACCGGCGACCCAGCCGGAGCGGGCGTGAGCGGCGCGGCGGCGGACGGCGAGGAGTTCCGCACCGCGGCCCGGCCGGGCGCCGGCGAGGTCACCGCCACCGTCATCGTCGACGCGCCCGCACCGCGGGTGTTCGCCGCGTTGACCGCGTGGGAGCGGCAGTCCGACTGGATCCCGTTCACCCGGGTCCGGCTGGTCCAGGGCGACGGCGGCGAGGGCAGCCTCGTGGAGGCGGTCACCAGCGTCGGCCCGGCGGTGCTGCGGGACGAGATGCGGGTGGTCCGGGTCGACGCACCGTACGAGGTCCGGGTGGTGCACTGCGGTCGGCTCCTGCGGGGGCCCGGCGTGCTGCGCTGCACCCAGATGGACCGGGACCGGACCCAGGTGGTCTGGCACGAGTGGTTCCACCTCCCGGGCGGCTCCGCCGGACGGTTCGCCTGGCCGGTGCTCTGGCCCGGGTCGAAGGTCGGCCTCACCCAGGCCCTGAAGCGGTTCGCCCGACTGGTGGAGCAGGGCCGGCTGCCCTGATCCGGCGGCCGGGCCGTCCCGGTCCCGGCCCGGCTGTCCGGTTCGGCCGTCCGGTGCCGGCCGGTTGTCGGACGGCTGGCCTACCGTTGGTGCGTGACAGATCTGCTGACCGGCGCCGACGGGCTGGCCCGCTGCGCCTGGGGTGCGAGCACGCCCGACTACCAGGCCTACCACGACGAGGAGTGGGGCCGGCGGCTGCACGGCGACGACGGGCTCTACGAACGCCTCACCCTGGAGGCGTTCCAGTCGGGGCTGTCGTGGCTGACCATCCTGCGCAAGCGACCGGCGTTCCGGGCCGCCTTCGACGGGTTCCACCTGGAGACCGTCGCCGGCTACGGCCCCGCCGACGTGGCCCGGCTGCTCGCCGACGCCGGCATCGTCCGGAACCGGGCCAAGATCGAGGCGGCCGTCGCCAACGCGCGGGCCGCCATCGCGCTGCCCGACGGGCTCGCGGCGCTGCTCTGGTCGTTCGCGCCCCCGCCCCGGGCGGCCCGGCCGCGCTCCTTCGCCGAGGTGCCCGCCGTCACCCCCGAGTCGACCGCGATGGCCAAGGCGCTCAAGAAGCGGGGCTTCCGGTTCGTCGGCCCCACCACCGCCTACGCCCTGATGCAGGCCACCGGGATGGTGGACGACCATCTCGCCGACTGCCACGTCTGGACCGGCAGCCACCCGAAACCGCCCGCCGCGGCCGTGATGGGATAGCGGCATGAGCGAGCGGAGCGAGCGGGCCGGTCGACCCGGCGCGGTGCGACCCCGGGCCCGCGCCGAGCACGCCGGAGCGCCGGCGTGAGCGCCCGGACCGGGACGGTCGGCCTGGGTGGGCGGGGCGCCGGCGTGGACGACCCGGCCCCGCCCGGCGCCTGGGCCGTCGTCATCCCCGGCGAGCGCTACGAGGCCGAGCGGCTCTTCCACCACGACATCCTCGAACTGACCGGCCTGTCGGGGCGGCACCGGCCCGGTCCGGGAGAACCCGTGCTGGTGGTGCGCGACGAGCAGCCGCCGCTGGTGGTGGCGTTGGGCCGGGTGGCGGCCGTCGACGAGGCCGCCGAGCGGGACCCGGACGACCCGCAGTCCGGTCCGGCGGAGACGGGCTCGCTCGCGGTGACGTACACCCGGCAGGTCTTCGACGAGCCGGTGCCGGCCGACCGGCTCGCCCTCGACGGCCCGGTCACCCCGGTCGACCCGGCGCTCTACCGCGAGCTGGCCGGGCGGGTCGGCCCGCCGCCGGGCCGGCGCACCTGGCTGGTCAGCCTCGACCTGCCGATCGAGGCCGCGTCGCCGGCCGAGGCGGTCCGGCTCTTCTGGTCGTACGTGCAGGAGCTCGGCCCACGCGAGCTGCCGGCCTTCGTCTCCCCGTCCGACGACGAGCTGGCGATGCAGGCGTTCGTGCTCGGCGCCGAGGCCAACCAGGACCCGGAGGAGGACGACGACTGATCCCGGCCCGGCGGGCCAGGGCCGGGCCCCGGCTCAGGCCACCACGTCCGGCAACCGGCCGGGCCAGTCGTGGAGCACCGGACCCGGGTCGGTGTCGAGCACTCGCTCCAGCAGCGTGGCGTAGACGTCCCGGAAGTCGGTGCCGAACCGCAGGTCCCCGTCGTCGAGGTCGGTGAGGCTCGGCGGCTCGCCGTAGAGGCCACCGCGTACGCCCGCGCCGAGCAGGAAGACATCCGAGGCGGTGCCGTGGTCGGTGCCGTCCGAGGCGTTGGCCCGGACCCGCCGGCCGAACTCCGAATACACCGCCACCACGACCCGGCGCCCGGCCTCGGTCCGGCTCATCCGGTCGGCGAACCCGGACAGCGCCCGGTCCACCTGCCCGAGCAGCACCGCCTGGAGCTGCTTCTCGTCGGCGTGGGTGTCGAAACCGCCCAACGACACCGAGAAGACCCGGCTGGACACCCCGGCCTCGACACACTGCGCCACCAGGTCGAGCTGGGCCTGCAACGGGGTCTGGGCACCGCCGGTCGCGGTCGCCGCCGGCTCGTCGCCCGGTGGGTCGGTCGGCTCGGCCGACTCCCCGGCTTCCCGTACCTCGGCGATCATCGTCTCCACCGCGCGCAGGTCGGCGAAGCAGGCAGCCGCCCGGGCCTGACCGGCCGGTTCGCCCGGCTGCGGTACGGCGAGCGACGCCAGCGTCTCGGCCCCGAACCCCCGCCGGGCCTGCCGCCCGTTCACCGGTACGGCGGCACCGGCGCTGCGCGCTCCCGCCAGCAGGGGCGGCAGGGACGGCTCGAAGGAGACCGCCAGCCGGGGGTCCCCACCGGCGCCGTCCAGCCAGCGGCCCAGCCAACCGGTCGGCTCCGGCCGGTCGGGGTTGGCCGTCTGCCAGATGTCCATCGAGCGGAAGTGGCTGCGATCGGGCTTCGGGTAGCCCACGCCCCGGACGATCGCGAGCCGGCCGGCGCCGTAGAGCCCGTGCAGCCCGGCCAGGGCCGGGTTCAGCCCCACGTGGTCGTCGAGCCGCTTGACCTCCTCGGCCGAGTACGCCAGCTCGGGGCGGGCGTCCTGGTAGGCCGGGTCGGCGTACGGGACCACCGTGTTCAGGCCGTCGTTGCCGCCGTAGAGCGTGACCAGGACCAGGGTGCGGCTGTCCGGGTCGGCGTCTCCGGCCGTGTCGAACAGGTCCGACAGCGTGTACGCCGTGGCGCCGGTCGCGAGCGCGCCCGCCCCGGCGACGCCGCTGGCGATCAGAAATTTGCGTCGGGTGAGGATGTCCATCCGCTCGTCGCCTTCCGGTCAGCAGACCGTGTACTCGGGGCTGATCAACCCGGCGGCGATCAGCCGTTCCGGGTCGCCGGCCAGCGGGGTCAGGGCGGCCCGGGTACGGGCGGTCCAGGCGTCCACCACCAGCAGCCGGGCCAGCGCGTCCGGCCGTCCCGCCTGGGGTGCGGCGGCCAGCCGCTGGCGTACCGCCGGCGCGGCCGATCCGGCCAGCAGGGTGGCCAGTCGCATCCGGGCCTGCAGGGACGACGTGGTCAGCCAGGACTCACCGGCCGGCCAGCCGCCCACGCTCGGCGGCCGCAACGGCACCTGGTCCATCCCGGCCAGCCGGTTGGCCAGCTCCCGGCGCTGCTCGTCGGGAAGGTCGGCGGGGCGGATGCCGAGCTGGCGCATCGCCCCGACCAGCCACTCCACCGGTTGCTTGACGAGTTGGCCCCGGGTCCGCGCGAAGTCGGGGTGGGTGAAGAGGGCCCGCAGCACGCCGAGGGTCCCGCCGCCCGCGCCGGCCAGCTGCGCCGGGACCGGGGTGTCCTTGCCGGCGAACCGGAACCAGAGCCGGGCCGCGACGAAGGAGGCGGCCTCGGGTCGGCCGGCCAGCAGCCGGGCGTACGAGTCGGCGTCGAACGCCGCCGTCTGCCCGAGGATGGTCTTCGCGCCCGGGTCGTGGCGGCGCGGCACGAACCTCGCCGTGGCGGCGCCCCGTTCCACCTGCCAGCCGGTCAGTGCCCGCGCACCGGCCCGGACGTCGGCCTCGGTGTAGTTGCCGATGCCGAGGGTGAAGAGCTCCATCAGCTCCCGGGCCAGGTTCTCGTTCGGGGCGGACCGGGTGTTCTTCTGGCCGTCCAGCCACAGGATCAGCGCCGGATCCCGCACCATCGCCCGGACCAGCTCGCCGAACTCGCCCCGGCCGTACCGGCGCAGCGTGTCGAGCTGGGCGAGCATGAGCTGCGCCGACTTGACCTTCCGTACGCTGGTCGCCCAGTGGCCGTGCCAGAAGAAGACCAGCTTCTCGCTCAGCTGGTGGTCGGCGGCGACCATCCGGTCCAGCCACCACTGGCTCAGCAGGCGCACCTGTTCCGTACGCTCCCGCTGGGCCTGCTGCCGCTGCTCCCGGCTGGCCCCCTTGTCGAGGTCGGCGTACGGGTCGGCGCCCAGCGAGGGCGGTGCGGTGGCCGCTGCGCCGCGGTCGTCGCCCGTCGGGGCGAGGAGCCGGTCGAGGGTCGCCGGTAGCCCGGACCGCTCGGCCGCGTCGACCTCGGCGGCCGTCGGCCCGAACGTGGCCCGGCGCAGCAGGTGTGCGACAGCGTCTCGATCGGCCATGTTGCCCACTGTAGGCACATATACAGATGATTCGTAACGGCGAGAACCGCCCAACGGGCTTACCGCCCTGGTCAGGTGCGGCGAAATCCGTTGGCCCGGCGATGCGCCGGGACCGGGCGGCGGGGCGTACGGGGTGCCGCTACCGGCCCTGGAAGGTCGGCCGTCGCTTCTCGACGAAGGCACTGGTGGCCGCGAGGTGGTCGGCGGTGGCCCCGCAGATCGCCTGGGCCTGCGCCTCGGCCGCCAGCGCCTCGGAGAGGGTGCCGGCGTCGCCGACCGAGAGCTGCCGTTTGATCGCCCCGTACGCGATGGTCGGTCCGGCCGCGAGCCGGGTGGCCAGCTCCTGGGCGGCCGGCAGCACCTGGTCCTCGTCCACCAGACGGTTGAGCAGCCCGAGCCGGTGCGCCTCGTCGGCGCCGACCGGCTCGGCGAGCATCAGCAGCTCGATCGCCTTGGCGTGCCCCACCAGCCGGGGCAGCGACCAGGAGGCGCCGGTGTCGCCGGCCAGCCCCACCTTGGCGAAGGCCATCAGGAAGGTGGTCCGGGGGCCGCCGATCCGGAAGTCGGCGAGGAAGGCCAGCGAGGCGCCGGCCCCGGCGGCCATGCCGTGCACCGCCGCCACCACCGGCTTGGCCAGGTTGGCCAGCCGGGCGGCGATCGGGTTGTAGTGGGCCCGCACGGTGGCCAGCGGATCGGTGTTGCCGGCGGCCAGGGTGGCGGCGTGTTCCCGCAGTTCCTGACCGGTGCAGAAGGCCTGTCCGGCGCCGGTGAGCACCACCGCCCGGCAGGACCGGTCCTGTTCCAGCTCGGCCAGGGTGTCGCGCAGCGCCTCCTTCAGCGCGACGTCGAGCGCGTTCATCGCCGCCGGACGGTTGAGGGTCAGGGTCACCACGGCGTCGGTGCGGTCGATGAGCAACGGCTCGGTCACGGTCGCGAACCCTTCTGTCGGGCGACACGGCTGGAGGCGTCGAGGCACTGCTCGACGAATCGGTCGGCGGCCGGGCGGAGCCGGGCGGCGTGCCGGTCGAAGAACACCGCCGCACTGGTCCCCGGCCACCGCTCGGGCAGCAGCGCGGGGGGCAGTTGCGGATCCCGGAACAGGAACGTACGCCATGCGTGCACCAGCCGGAAGCGGGCGGCGTACGCGTCCTCGTCACCGCTGCGTACGGTGACCGCGGTGAGCAGCGGGCGCTGCCGGGCCACGAAGTCCTGGTACGCCTCGGCGATCTCGTCGAGGTCCCAGGCCCGCCGGACCACCGCCATCGCGCCCGGGGTACCCCCGGCGTGGGCGGCGGTGAACCGCTCGTAGCGTACGCCGTTCTCGGCGAGCAGACCGTCGACGTCCTGGCCGGCGCGGGTCGCCACCCAGGTGCGCTCGTCCAGCATCCCGTAGCCCAGGAAGGTTAGGTTGGCGGCGAGCCGCTGGCGCTCCCGACGGTTGACGGGCGGGTCGAGCACGATCAGGTCGAACCGGCCGTCCCAGCCCATCCGGCCGGTGCGGTAGATCCGGGCGGCCGCCTCGTCGAGGCGTCGGGCCGCCCGGGGCGTGAGCAGATAACCCGGCCCGGAGGCGAGCCGGAGGGGGTGCAGCCAGCCCTGACGCACCATCCGGGAGACCGCGGTACGGACCGCCGGAGGCGCGATCCCGAGCGGCGAGAGGAGCTTCACCAGGGCGGCAACGGGTGCGCGACCACCCCGGGACCGGAGATAGTCGCCATACAGGTCGAAGAGTGCCGACCGTGCCTGCATGACCGCACATTGTGACAGCAGTTCTCAAGATATGCTAGATGCTGTTACATCAGTTGTGGTTCGGTTTGGGTCCGGCGGTGTTCATCAGGGAAAATCGTTGGTCGGCACCGCGGGCCTTGAGCGCGGTGAGGCTGCGAAATGGATGTGGGGCAACCCACCGACCCTGGTGAAGGTCTGAGGGGAGACAAGATGGCGGCGATGAAGCCGCGGACGGGCGACGGTCCGCTGGAAGTCACCAAGGAGGGCCGGGGCATCGTCATGCGGGTTCCGCTGGAGGGTGGTGGCCGGCTCGTCGTCGAGATGACTCCCGACGAGGCCAACGCGCTCGGTGACGCGCTGAAGGCCGCCGCCGGCTGAGTGAAAAGTGCTCCGGGCGGTGGCTGACGCCCGGAGGGGTCCGTCAGCCCTGGGCCACCGGCGTGCCGGTGGCCCAGGGTCGTCATGTCGGGCCGTGGCCGGGGTGTGCCCCCTCTCGGGCCCCAACTCGCCCTTTCCCTGGAGGTAGTTCGGCGTGCTCTCGATCCGTCTGGTAGTCGATCCCACCGGATCCGACACGCTGGTCCTCCCCGTCCGGCCGGACCGGGAGCAGCCCGCCGAGGAGCCGGACGGCGGCCCGGCGGGCGGCCCGGCCGCGCCCGGACGCGGCGGCGCCCGACTGCTCGACCCGACCCTCCGGGCTGAGTGGGCCGCCGAGGCGACCGGGCTGCTGCCCCACCTGGCGCACCCCGGCACCGCCGGCACCACCCACCGGTCGATCCGGCCACAGGGCGGGCCGACCCTGCTGCTGCTGGTCGGAGTGGGCGACGGGGACGAGGCCGGCTGGCGGGCCGCGGGAGCCGCACTGGCCCGGGCCGCGGCGGATGAGACTTCGATCACTATAGCGATGCCGGTCGATGCAGCGCCGGAGGCGGTACGCGGGCTGGCGGAGGGGCTCTGGCTCGCCTCGTACCGGTTCCGGATACCGGCCGCGTCCACGGAGCGGGACGACCGGCCGGCCCTCGCTGAGGTGCTGCTCGCGATCGCCGACCCGGAGCCCCACGCGGCGGCCCTGGAGAGCGCCCGGGTGACCGCCGAGGCGACCCGGTTCGCCCGGGACCTGACGATGACCCCGTCCGCGTTGAAGACCCCGGCCTGGTTCGCCGGCCAGGTGGCCGCGGCGGCCCAGGGCCGGCCGGGGCTGACCGTCGACATCCGCGAGCCGGACCGGCTCGCCGCCGAGGGCTTCGGCGGCCTCCTCGCCGTCGGCGGCGGATCCGCCCAGGGGCCGCGCCTGGTGGAACTGAGCTGGCGCCCCGCCGAGGCACGCCGGCACGTGGTGCTGGTCGGCAAGGGCATCACCTTCGACACCGGCGGGCTCTCGATCAAGCCCCGTGAGGGCATGAAGCTGATGCGCAAGGACATGGCCGGGGCCGCTGCGGTGATCGCGGCCACCCTCGGGGCCGCCGCGCTGAACCTGCCGGTACGGCTGACCGCGCTCGCCCCACTAGCCGAGAACATGCCCAGCGGCTCGGCGTTCCGCCCCGGCGACGTGGTCCGGCACTACGGCGGGCTGACCAGCGAGACGACCAACAGCGACGCCGAGGGGCGGCTGGTGCTCGCCGACGCCCTCGCGTACGCGGTGCGGCGGCTGGCGCCGGACCTGCTCGTCGACCTGGCCACCCTGACCGGGGCGAACGCGGTCGCGCTGGGCAAGCGGACGGCGGCGCTCTACAGCGAGAACGACGAACTCGCCACCGAGCTGATCGAGGCGGCTGGCGCGGCGGGCGAACGGGCCTGGCGGATGCCGCTGCCGGCCGACTACGTGGAATATCTCGGCAGCGACCTCGCCGACCTCTACAGCGCCCCGGCCCAGGGCGCCGGCTCCGTCGTCGCCGCCCTCTACCTGCGCGAGTTCACCGGTGAACTGCGGGACCGCTGGGTGCACGTGGACATGTCCGCACCGTCCTGGTCGGACAATCACGACGGCGAACTGGTCAGGGGCGCCACCGGCTGGGGCGTACGGACCCTGCTGCGCTGGCTGGCGGCCCGCGCCGGGTGACCCGCCGCCCGGTGGCCGCTCAGCGCTTGACCGCGACCAGCACTCCCTCACCGGCGGGCAGCAGCGCGGGAATCCACTCCTCCGACTCGCGGACCGCCTTGACGATCTCGCGTACCGTCACCGTCCCCACGTCCCGGGCCGCCGGGTCGCCGATCCGGCCGGCGGCCAGCGCGCCGTGCAGCGCCAGCATCCCGCCCGGGCGCAGCAACCGCAGCGCGGCCTCGACGCAGGCGCTGTACTCGGCGACGTCGGAGTCGACGAAGATCAGGTCGTAGACCCCGTCGGCGAGCCGGGGCAGCACGTCCAGGGCCCGCCCGGTGATGATCCGGGTACGCCCGGAGGCGAAGCCCGCCTCCTGGAAGATCCGTCGGGCGATCCGCTGGTGCTCGGTCTCGACGTCGATGGTGGTCAGGATGCCGTCCGGGCGCATGCCGCGCAGCAGCCAGACCCCGCTCACGCCGGTGCCGGTGCCGATCTCGACCACCGCCCGGGCACTGCCGGCGGCGGCCAGCAGCCGCAGCAGCGCGCCCGCTCCCGGGGTGACCGCGTCGAGGCCGACCTCGGCGGCGAGGCTACGAGCGGTGCGCAGGACCAGGTCCTCGGCGACGTACGCTTCGGCGAACTGGAGCGCCTGTGCGGTCGTCGTGTCGACTGACCGGGCGGCCGTGGCGATGGGGCACCTCCGGGCGGCAGGGGATGGCGGGGCGGAACGGGGCGGCGGGTTGCGGGTATGAGCCTAAGGGCGACGGGCCGTGATCGGCAGCCACGTGTCGGCCAATGCGATCCACGCCTCGGACAACCCCTGACCCGTATTCAGCCATTCGTGCAATCCTGGAGGCGGAACCCGGACGCCGCGGCCGGAAGCGGTCGCCTGCCGCGCGGCGCCCGGACTCCAGGGGACGGACTGGGAGGCAGCGAACGTGACGGACGGCTGGAACTGGCGCCAGCCCGATGGGTCCGCGACGCCGGCGTACACGCCGCCGGCCGTGGCCCCCACCGTGGGCGCGTCGGCGGCATCCGCCGGCGGCCCCGATCCGGGATCGTCCCCGTGGTGGTCCGATGCGCTGCGCGACCCGTGGCGGGACCCGCACACCCCGGCCGCCGTGGTGGTGCAGGCGGCGCCGTCGGGCGAGGCGATGGCGCCGGAGCCGGTCACCGATCCGGACGCGGTACGGCCTCGGGGTCTGGCCCCGGTGTTCCTGGTCTCGCTGGTCACCGCGCTGCTGGCCGGCGCCCTCGGTGGTTCCCTGGGCTACGCGTTCGCGGTGCGGGGCGGCTCTGCGGGACCGGTGAGCCTGGGTGCGGGCAGTGCGGAGCCGCCACCGGCCGCCCGCCGACCCCCCGAGTCGCTGGCCGGTGTCGCCGAGCGGCTGCTGCCCAGCGTCGTGACCGTACGGGTCAGCAGCAGCGGCGGGGTCGGGCTCGGCTCCGGTTTCGTGGTCACCCAGGACGGCTACGTGATCACCAACGACCACGTCGTCGGCGGTGGTACGGACACCGCGACGGTGGTCTTCAACGACGGCTCCACCGCTCCGGCGCAGGTGGTCGGCAAGGACCCCGAGTCGGACATCGCGGTGATCAAGGTGTCCCGGACGGGGCTGGCGCCGGTGGAGTTCGGTGACTCCGACGGCATCGCGGTCGGCGATCCGGTGCTCGCCTTCGGTACCCCGCTCTCGCTGGCCAACACGGTCACCTCGGGCATCGTCAGCGCGCTCGACCGGACCTTCCAGAACGGCGAGCCCGGTGGGCAGGTGCGGTACTACGCGGCGATCCAGACCGACGCGGCGGTGAACCGGGGCAACTCCGGGGGACCGCTGGTCGACAGCGCGGGCCGGGTGATCGGCGTCAACTCGGTGATCCAGTCCCCGGCCGCCGACGAGGAGACGGCCGGCAACGTCGGCCTGGCCTTCGCGATCCCGATCAACCAGGCCAAACGGCTGGCCCAGGAGATCATCGACACCGGCCGGGCCCGGCGGACCATCATCGGCGCCCAGGTCGGCGGTGCCCGCGCGGGCGGGGCCGGCGGGGTACGCATCGCCTCGGTCGACCCGGCCGGTCCGGCGGCCGACGCGGGGCTGCGCGCCGGTGACGTGGTGGTCAAGCTCGACGGCCGGTCGCTGGCGGAGCCGAGCGACCTGATCGCCCTGGTGCGCAAGTACGCGCCCGGCTCGGTGGTGAACGTCGAGTATCGGCGTGGGTCCGCCCAGCAGTCGGCGTCGGTAACGCTTGCCGCGGATGCGAAGTAGCCGGTCGCTCCCCCTCCCGTCGGTGGCGCCGACGTGCGTACTCTTGCCGGGAGTGGCATGAGGAGGCGGGCGTGTTCGAGAATCTGAACTGGTGGGAGATCGGTGCGCTGCTGCTGGTCGCCCTGCTGATTTTCGGTGACCGGCTGCCGAACGTGATCAGTGACGGTCTCCGGATGCTCCGGAACCTGCGCGACATGGCCCGCAACGCGACCGGCGACCTGAGCCGGGAACTCGGCACCGACATCCAGCTCGAGGATCTGCACCCGAAGGCGTTCATCCGCAAGCATCTGCTGAGCGAGGAGGACGAGGAGGCGATCCGCAAGCCGCTGCAGGGCACGTACGACAAGATCCGCTCGGATCTGACCGACGTGCAGCGGGAATTCGGCGAGGTCGCCTCCGCCGCCGACATCCGCGCGTCGGCGGCGTCCACCGGTGCCGCCGGCTCGACCGCGGCCGGTGTCAGCGGCTCGGCGGGCGCCGGCGGCTCGGCCGCCGGCAGCGCTCCGCCGGTCGGGGCACAGCCCCGGGCCTTCGACGCCGACGCCACCTGACCGGGGCACGGCAGACGCCACCTGACCCGGGGCACGGCAATTGGCGGCCCCGGTCCGGCCGGTCATGTGGCCCGCCGCCGGCCGGTCAGCCAGGGTGGGGACGGATCAGCGACCGACGGGGCGCAGGCCGAGCGACTTGCCGAGCAGGGTCTCGCGCCGGACCGCCAGCCGGTCGGCGACCGCGTTCAGCGCCTGCGCCGCGGGTGCGTCGGGATCGGCCAGCACGATCGGGATGCCGTTGTCGCCCGCCTCCCGTACCCGGGTGTCCAGCGGGATCTGACCCAGCAGCGGCACCTGCGCCCCGATCACCCGGGTCAGCGACTCGGCGACGGTGGCGCCGCCCCCGGAGCCGAAGACCTCCATCCGGGAACCGTCGGGCAGTTCGAGCCAGGACATGTTCTCCACCACGCCGGCCAGCCGCTGGTGGGTCTGCAGGGCGATCGCACCCGCCCGCTCGGCCACCTCGGCCGCCGCGGTCTGCGGGGTGGTGACGACCAGGACCTCCGCGTTGGGGAGCAGCTGGGCCAGCGAGATCGCCACGTCGCCGGTGCCCGGCGGCAGATCGAGCAGGAGTACGTCCAGGTCGCCCCAGTAGACGTCGGCGAGGAACTGCTGCAACGCCCGGTGCAGCATCGGCCCGCGCCAGACCACGGCGGCGTTGCCCGCGGTGAACATGCCGATCGAGATCAGCTTCACCCCGTGCGCCTGGGGCGGCATGATCATGTCCTCGACCCGGGTGGGCCGGGCCTCGGTGCCGAGCATCCGGGGCACGGAGTGGCCGTAGATGTCCGCGTCCACGACACCCACCGACAGGCCCTTGGCGGCCAGCGCGGCGGCCAGGTTCACCGTGACGCTCGACTTGCCGACCCCGCCCTTGCCGCTGGCGACCGCGTAGACCCGGGTCCGGGAGCCGGGCTGGGCGAAGGGGATCACCGGCTCCTCGGTCGCACCGCCACCGCCGCGCAGCCGCGTCTGGAGTGCCTGCCGCTGCTCCGGCGTCATCACCCCGAAGTCGATCTCCACCCCGGTCACCCCGGGAACCGCCGCGAGGGCCGAGGTGATGTCCGAGCGGAGCTTGTCGCGCAACGGGCAGCCGGCGACGGTGAGCAGCAGCTCGACCCGTACCGTGCTGTCGGCGCCGAGCACGGCGGAGCGCACCATGCCCAGCTCGGTGATCGGGCGGCGGATCTCGGGGTCGTCGACCGTGGCCAGCGCGGCCTGGATCGCCTCCTCGACGGAGTTCCCGGGCCGGGCTTCCGAACCGGGGACGGGGGAGGCGGCGGCGCGACCGGGAGCGGCGGGGGCAGACATGCCGCAATGCTACGTCGCCGCGAGCGGCGACCAGCCGCGCACGGGGAGCCGGTGTGACCGAATCGTACGGCGCGGCGGGCAGGCCGGGCGTACGGCCGGGCGTACGGAATTGGCGATTCGGCGGTAGACGCCGTACCCGCCAGGGTGCGACGATCGTTGGAGTTCGCCGCGCGCCTAGCCCCTTGAGGCGCGCGGCGTTTTCTTCTCCCTCCCGGGTCGGCGGGCACCCGCGCTACCGCCGCCGCGCGGAGCCCGGGCGCCCCGCCGCCGGTCAGTCCCCGTCCACCTCGTCCGCCGGTTCGGAGATCTCCGCCGTCCGGCCGGGCCGGGACGCGCGCTCCAGCTCCCGGCGGCCCTGCCGGCGGTCCGAGCGCTGCCGGCGCTGGGCCTGTTCGTCCAGCTCCTCCAGGAGCCGGGCCAGCTCCGACCGGAGAAAGTCGCGGGTGGCGACCTCGCCGAGCGCGATCCGCAGCGCCGCGATCTCCCGGGCCAGGTACTCGGTGTCGGCCTTCTGCATCGCCGCCCGCCGCCGGTCCTCCTCCATGGCCAGCCGGTCCCGGGCCGCCTGCCGACCCTGGGCGAGCAGGATCAGCGGCGCCGCGTAGGACGCCTGTAGGGAGAGGAGCAGGGTCAGGAACGTGAAGGTGTACGGGTCGAACCGCAGGTCGGGCGGGGCCAGCGTGTTCCAGCCGAGCCAGATCGCGATCACCACCGTCATGCAGACGATGAAGTTCGCCGTACCCATGTAGCGGGCGATCCCCTCGGACCAGCGGCCGAACGCCTCCGGGTCGAGGCGGGGCATGCTGAGCCGGCGGGGCTCGCGCGGCTGGTCGAGGCGCTCGGGCCGGCGCGGCTCAGCCATCGTGGTCGCCCGGTTCCGCCAGGCCGCCGGCACCGGTCGTCCCGTCGCCCGGCCCCCGCCCGCCGGCGGAGGGCCGCCCCGGTTCGGGCTCGGCCGCCGGCGCCGCGTCGCTCTCGGCGGTCCCGCTGCGGCGGCCGTCACCGGCCTGGAGAAGGCCGTTGGTCGACGATCCCTCGCCGCCCGCCGTCACGTTGCGGGCCGCCAGGTCCCGGTCCCGCCAGTCGCGCGGCAGCGAGTGGTCGAGTACGTCGTCGACGGTGACCGCCCCGACGAGCCGGTTGTTCGCGTCCACCACCGGCATCGCGACCAGGTCGTAGGTGGCCATCCGCCGGGTGATCTCCGGCAGCGCGGTGATCGGGCGCAACGGGTCGATGTCGTTCATGACCACACCGCCCAGCAGCTCGGCCGGCGGCTCCCGGAGCAGCCGCTGGAAGTGCACCATGCCGAGGTACCGGCCGGTGGGGGTGGCCAGCGGGGCGCGGGTGACGAAGACCTGCGCGGCGATGGCGGGCGAGAGCTGTTCCTCGCGGATCCGGGCCAGCGCCTCGGCGACGGTCGCGTCCGGCGGCAGGATCACCGGCTCCGAGGTCATCACGCTGCCCGCCGTACCCGGCTTGTAGTGCAGCAGCTGCCGTACCGGGTCGGCCTCGTCCGGCTCCATCAGGTCGAGCAGCACGTCCCGCTCCCCCTGGGAGAGCTCGCTGAGCAGGTCGGCGGCGTCGTCCGGATCCATCTCCTCCAGTACGTCGGCGGCCCGCTCCCGCTCCAGCGCGGCGAGGATCTCCACCTGGTCCCGTTCGGGCAGCTCGCCGAGCACGTCCGCGAGGCGTTCGTCGTCCAGGGCGGCGGCGACCTCGTTGCGCCGCTTGTCCGGCAGCTCCTGGAGGGCGTTGGCGAGGTCGGCCGGACGCATGTTCTCCATCACGGCGAGCAGGTTGGCGGTGCCCCGGGTCTCGGGCAGGCCGAGCAGCCCGCTCGCCTTGTCCCAGTCGAGCTGGTGCAGCTGGCCCCGCCGGGTGAGCCGGCCGGTCTGCTCCCGTACGGCGACCCGGGTCAACGTCCACTCGCCGGTACGACTCGACTCCATCGCCACGTCGACCACGCTGCCGGGGCGGCCGATCGGCTCGATCTGCACCCGGCGGTCGAGCAGGTCCTCCAGGACCAGCAGCTCGTTCGGGCGTTTCTCGAACCGGCGCAGGTTGAGTGTGCCGGTGCCGAGCACGACCGCCTCGGCGTCGATCGAGGTGATCCGGTTGATGGGCAGGAAGATCCGGCGCCGCATGGCCAGCTCGGCCACCAGCCCGACGACCTGGGGTGGCCGGTTTCCGCCCCGCATCCGGGCCACGGCGTCCCGTACCCGGCCAACGAGGTCACCGTTGGGGTCGAATACGGCGAGGCCGGCGAGTCGCGCGAGGTAAACCCGGGTCGGCGTGGTCACGATGCCCAGCCTAGGCGCCCGACCTTTCCCGCCTCCCCGCCCTCGCCCACCCTCCCACCCACCCCACCCCCAAGATCCCCGTGATCAGGGAGTGCTTCCGCGTGTCCTACGGCGTGTCGCCCTGCCAACCCCTTGATCACGGTGATCATGCGCGCGCCAGGCCGGGCTGGGCTGGGCGGCCGGGGCCGGGTTGGCCGGCCGTGGCGGGGCTGGCCGGCAGGATCGGCTTCTCGGCCGGTACCGGCGTCGGTCGCCTGCGGCAGGTCAGCGGCGGCGTACCCGATGCAGCCGGAACGGCCGGCGGGTCTGCCGGACGGCGCCGGTGGGCCGGGGCGGGGCCGCCAGCGAGTCGGCGGGAAGCGACTCCCCGGCGAGCACCGGCGCGTCGGCGGGCCTCAGCAGGTTCAGCGCACACTCCGCCGCCCACCGCTCGACCAGTTCGCCGAGGCCGCCGGACGCGTTGAGCCGCTTCGTCCCCACCTGCGGCGCGGCCGCCGTCCACTGCTCGCTGCCCGGGGTCACCCGGCTCACCTCGGCCGGCCAGGTGACGATCTGCCCGCCGTGGTCGCCGCGAAGCGTCACCGTGGCGGTGTCGGCGTCGGCGAGCCCGGGTGCGGACTGCTCGCCCGGACCGCTGACGACGTACAGCCCGCCGTCCAGGGGTACGCACCAGAGCGCGACCGCGGGTCGGTCGGCGACCCCGACCCACGCCACGGCGGCCTTCTTCATCGCCTCTTCCACCAGCGGTGGAACACCGCGCTCGCCACTCACACCCCGCATCCTGCCCCACCCCCGGCTGCCACGGTAGACAGACCGCCCCGCCGCCGCGCCCCGCCGCCGCGCCGCCGCGCCGCCGCGCTGCCCCGCCCCGCCCCAAGATCGGCGTGATCAGGGGGTGGGTATCGCGGCGCGCCGGCGACACGCCGAAAAGACTCCCTGATCACCGCGATCTTGGGGGTGGGGGGTGGGGGCGTCGAAGAGGTCGGGGAGTTGGGTCAGGGAGGTGAGGGCGGGGCCGGTCCAGCCGGTGTCGTCGTTGAAGACGAGGTGCTCACCCAGGTCGGCGGCGGCCAGCCGGACCGCCGTCATGCCGGCCCGGGTCGCGCCGGAAAGCTCCTGGCTTCCGCCGTCGCCGACGTACAGGCAGTCTTCCGGGGCGACCCGGAGTCGGCGGCACGCCGCCAGGTAGATCGCCGGATCGGGCTTGCAGCAGCCGACCTGCACCGAGAAGACCCGTACGTCGAGCAGCGGCGCGATCGGCAGGCTCGGCAGGAAGGCGGGCAGCTCGTGGGTGCAGTCACTGACCAGTCCGGTACGCGCACCGCGCCGGCGCAGCGCCCGGAGCACGGTCACGGCCTCCGGGCGCAGTCGGGTGTCCGCCCGTACCGCCTCGACCCGCGCCCGGACCGCGGCGCGGAGCCCGGCGGCGGAGGGCTGACCCCCGGCCCGGTCACAGACCCAGCGCAGGGTTGCGGTGGCATCGCCGAGCGCGCCGCTGGCCCGGAGGTAGAAGGACTCGTTGAGGACGTCGGTGAGGGTTTCCGGCGCGCAGCCGAGCAGGTCGGCGACCGCCCGGTGCTGCTGGCCCCGCCGTACGGCGCAGGTGAGGGTGCCGAAGAAGTCGAACAGCACCGCCCGGTACCGGGGCACGGTGAAACAGCCTCCACAGGCAGGTGCGACAGGGGCAGGACCGGGTGAGCGTAACGAATCGTCAATATGATGGTGGCCCCGAGTGACATGTGAGAATTCTTCCGTGTCCGCTGCCGGCCGAGCCGCTGCCGGCCGAGCCGTGTCCGGCCCGGCTGTCCCGCCGGCAGCCGGCTCCGGCCCAGCCGGGTCGGGCACAACCGCGTCCGGTCCAGCCGGGTCCGGCACAGGCAGGTCCGGCACAGGCAGGTCCGGCACAGGCGGGTCCGGTCCGGGCGGCTCGGGGTTGGCGGGTGTGGACCCGGTGACCACCGGCGCGGTCGTCCTCGCGATCGCGGCCGTGTCGTCCTCCGCGCCGCTGATCGCCTTCGCCACCGCGCCGGCGCTGGCCATCGCCTTCTGGCGCAACCTCATCGCGGTCGGCCTGCTCGGGCCCTTCTCGCTGCTGCGTCGGCGCGCCGAACTCCGGGCCCTGACCCGGGGCGCCGGCCGGCGGCAGGGGACGTACTGCGTCCTCGCCGGCCTGGCCCTCGCGGTGCACTTCGGCACCTGGATGCCGAGCGCGCAGCTCACCTCCGTGGCCACCGCCACCGCGCTGGTGGTCACCCAACCGGTCTGGCAGGCGCTGATCGCCCTCGGCCAGGGCCGAACGCTTCCGGTCCTCGGCTGGGTCGGCATCGGGGTGGCCGTCACCGGCGCGATCTGGGCGGTCGGGGCCGACTTCGGGGTCTCCGGCCGGGCGGTGCTCGGCGACCTCCTGGCGCTCGCCGGCGGCGTGGCGGGCGCGGTCTACACCGCTCTCGGCGAGCGGGCCCGCACGACGATCAGCACGGTCACCTACACCACCATCTGCTACGGGGTCTGCGCGCTGGTGCTGCTCGCCGTCTGCCTGGTCGGCGGGGTCCGGTTGACCGGGTTCGACACCGGCACCTGGCTGGCGGTACTGGGGCTGGTGGCCGGCGCCCAACTGCTCGGCCACTCGATGTTCAACTACGCGCTGCACCGGATCTCCGCCACCACGATCAGCGTGCTCTTCCTGCTCGAAGCGCCCGGCGCGGCGCTGATCGCGTGGGCGTGGCTCGGCCAGGCGCCCCCGGTGGCGGCCCTTCCCGGCCTGGCCCTGCTGCTGGCCGGTGTCGCGATCGTGCTGCGCGGCGAGGCCCGGGGCTGGCGGACCCGCCGGCAGGGCGGGGGTCCCGGTGACGCCGCCGACCCCGGTCGCAGCGGCGGCGGGCGAGGCGGCCCGGCCGGTGACCGGGCCACCGGGGCCGGGCCGCCGGCCGCCGCGCCGATGCCACCCGAGGCCGGTCCCGCCGGCTAGGTGTACTGCCCAGGGAGGTTGGTCGAGTTGTGTGACGACACGATCTGATGTCGTAGGTAGGTGAAGGCCTCCGGTTGTGGATGAGGTGCGGGAGCCGGTGCCGTACCCCCGGCGGGCCGTCGTGTCCCGCTGCGCGTCCTGGATCCGCCGCCGGGTCCTGGACGCCGGCGCCGGCGCATCCGATCGAGCTGCTGGGCTGGGCCGCCGACCGGACGATGCTGATCGGGACAGACGACGGGGACTACCAGATCGTGCGGCAGCCGGTCG
This sequence comes from Plantactinospora sp. CA-290183, assembly GCF_050936375.1. Classification (NCBI taxonomy): domain Bacteria; kingdom Bacillati; phylum Actinomycetota; class Actinomycetes; order Micromonosporales; family Micromonosporaceae; genus Plantactinospora; species Plantactinospora sp. CA-290183. The sequence goes on from NZ_JBNJMX010000003.1 coordinate 359,019, forward strand.
ACGGTACGGCGTCCCGGGTCGTCGCCCGGGTTCCGGAGGGGTTGGGGCAGGTGGCGCGGGTGGACCGGATGCAGCTCGCCGGCGAACTGCTCCCGGACCTGCGGGTCACCGAGGTGGGCGGACCCGAACGGGGGCCGTGGCCGGAATGGTGGTGGGCACTGCTGACGGTGGCGGTCGCGGTCGCCGGTTGGCTCGTCGTCCGCGCGGTACGGCGACGCGGCACGTCGGGCGTGGAGCCCGCCGCCGTTCCCCGGGGCCGGCCGGCCTAACGTGGGCGACAGCACCGTCGTCCCGTCCGGCCGGGTCCTCCGCCGGACCGTGGAAGGAGCACTGACGATGACCACGGTTGGCCGTGCCCGCCGCTCCTGTCTGGCCGTACCCGGGTCCAGCCCGAAGATGCTCGGCAAGGCGCAGGGCCTGCCGGCGGACATGGTCTTCCTCGACCTGGAGGACGCCGTCGCCCCGGGTGCGAAGCCGGACGCCCGGAAGAACGTCGTCGCCGCGCTCAACGAGGGCGACTGGCAGGGCAAGACCCGGGCGGTACGGGTCAACGACGTCACCTCGCCGTGGACGTACCGGGACGTGATCGAGGTGGTCGAGGGGGCGGGTTCCCACCTGGACTGCGTGATGCTGCCGAAGGTGCAGAACGCCAGCCACGTCGAGTGGCTGGACCTGACGCTCACCCAGTTGGAGCGGAGCCTCGGCCTGCCTGTCGGCCGGATCGGCATCGAGGCGCAGATCGAGAACGCCGCCGGGTTGGTCAACGTGGACGCGATCGCGGCCGCGTCGCCGAGGCTGGAGACCCTCGTCTTCGGTCCGGCGGACTTCATGGCGTCGATCAACATGCGGTCGCTGGTGGTCGGCGGGCTGGTGCCGCAGTATCCGGGGGACCCGTACCACTACATCCTGATGCGGATCCTGATGGCCGCGCGCACCCACGACCGGCAGGCCATCGACGGGCCGTACCTGCAGATCCGGGACGTCGACGGTTTCCGGGAGTCGGCCGGGCGCTCGGCCGCGCTCGGCTTCGACGGCAAGTGGGTGCTGCACCCGGGCCAGATCGAGGCGGCCAACGAGGTCTACTCGCCCCGGCAGGACGACTACGACCACGCCGAGCTGATCCTCGACGCGTACGCCCACCACACCTCGGACGCCGGCGGCCGGCGCGGTGCGGTGATGCTCGGCGACGAGATGATCGACGAGGCGTCCCGCAAGATGGCGCTGGTGATCGCCGCCAAGGGACGCGCCGCCGGCCTGCGGCGGACGAGGTCCTTCACCCCTGCCCCGGAGTAGCGGCCTGTGCCGAGGCGCGTCGGGTCAGTTGGCGCTGGCCGCGCCGGCGAGCATCGCGCCGATGAAGCCGACGTAGGCGAGGAGCACCAGCAGGGTCAGTACGCCCAGGCCGACCGCGATCCATCCGATGATCAGGCCGGCCGTGGCGAGGCCGTCGCCCTCCTCGCCGCTCGCCCGGATCTCCGTCCGGGCGCGGTTGGCGAGGTAGATCGCGACGACCCCGACCAGTTGACAGCCCAACAGGGCGACCAGGCTGGTGACCAGCGCGGCGATCGCCGTGCTGTTGGTGGGGCGGCGGATCTGGTAGGCCGGGTATCCGGGGTAGCCCGGGTATCCGGGGTTGCCGGCCGGGCCGGCGGTCGGCTCCCCGCCACCGGACAGGGCGGCGGGCTCCCCGCCACCGCTCTGCGCGCCGGCCGGGGCCGCGCCGGGCTCGGCCGGGTCGCCCGTACTGGTCTGGTCCACCATGTCTCCTGTCGGCCGGACGGGCTCAGTAGCCACTGTCGAGACTGGACGGGTTGTCGCTGTTCATGGCGGCCACGATGATGATGACGACGATCGCGATGATGGCGAGCACCGCGATGGCACCGGCGATCCAGCCGACGATGATGCCGGCGGTGGCCATGCCCTCGCCGTTCTCGCCCCGTTCACGGATCTGCTTGCGGGAGACGTGCCCGAGGATCGCGCCGACGATGCCGAGCAGACCACCGATGCCGTACGCGCAGAGGCCGAGCATGCCGACGATGGAGACCACCATGGACGCGATCGCCAGCCCGTTCGTCGGCTGCGCGGCACCGAACATCGGGTATCCGGGCGGCGGGTACCCGGGCTGCTGACCCTGGGCGGGCACCGGGTACTGGTAGCCCTGCTCCTGGGCCGGGAGCTGGTAGGTCGGGTCCGGAGTGGGGGTCGGGTAGGTCGGGTAGGTCGGGTCCGGATAGGCGGGCGGGGGCTGATCCGGATAGCTCCCCGGCTGCGGGGCCGGTGACGGCGCTTGCCAGGACTGGTCGCTGGTGCTGCCGGGCTGCTGAGGATCACTCATCGGGGGTCTCTCACTCCGTCCATGCCGGGATGCGTCGCCAGGGTAGTCGGCGGTCGCCAGCCCGGTGGTCCGCCCCGTCCGGGTACGGCCGCACCACCCCGCGCCGGTTCCGCCCCGGGTCGACGGAACGGGCGGTGCCGCGCTGGTGGAGCGGTTCGGGGCGGGCCGGCGGCACGACGTGGTGGCGCGCACGGCGCTGCGCCGTTGCCCGCATCGTCGCGACCGGGCAGGATCGCGGGCATGGTATTCGACGCGCGCGCCGGGGACAGATCCGGTAATCGGCCTCGCCGGGACGCCACGCGCCCCACGCTGGCCCGCCGGCCCCGCACCGGCTCGCAGAGCACCGTCACGCAGAGCATCGAGCCGACCCACCAACCCGACGACGACGTCGAGCCGGTGACGATGCGCCTCGACGGCCGGGTGGCCCTGGTCACCGGCGCGGGCAGCGCCGACGGGATCGGCTACGCCACCGCCCGCCGCCTCTGCGCCCTCGGCGCCCGGGTGGCGATCGTCTCGACGACCCGCCGGATCCACGAGCGGGCCACCGAGCTGGGCGCGACGGGTTTCGTCGCGGACCTGACCGACGAGGCCGAGGTGGGCGCGCTCGCGGATGCCGTCGCCGAGCAGCTCGGTGAGGTGGAGGTGCTGGTCAACAACGCCGGGTTGGCGAGCCGGGCCAGCCCGGAGGTGCTCCGGCCGGTGGTCCAGCTCAGCTACGACGAGTGGCACCGGGAGATCGAACGGAACCTCAGCACGGCGTTCCTGTGCAGCCGTGCCTTCATCGGCGGGATGACGGAGCGGGGCTGGGGGCGGATCGTCAACCTCTCCGCCACCGCCGGCCCGGTCAACGCGCTGCCGACCGAGGCGGCGTACGCGGCGGCGAAGGCCGGGGTCGTCGGGTTGACCCGGGCGCTCGCGATGGAGGCGATCGCGGACGGGGTGACCGTCAACGCGGTGGCACCGGGGACGATCTACACCGCCGCGTCCACGATGGCGGAACTCAAGCAGGGCCTCGGTACGCCGGTCGGCCGTCCCGGCACCCCGGACGAGGTGGCGGCGGCGATCGCCTTCCTCTGCTCGCCGGCGGCGTCGTACATCACCGGCCAGATGCTCGTGGTGGACGGGGGCAACAGCGTGCGGGAGGCCGAGTTCCGGTAGGGGGTATGCGGGTCGCGCGGGCCCGGGCGGTCCGCGCGGCGCCGCCCGGACGCCTCGGTACGGGTCAGAAGGACCCGCCACCGCCGTCCGAGCCGGCCCAGCCAACCAGGGCGAGCCAGCCACAGCACCCGATCAGGTAGAGCGCGGTGAAGATGTAGCTGAGAATCAGCCCCCAGGTGGCGAGCTGTCCGCCCTGCTCGCCGGTCTGGCTGATCTGCCGCCGGGCCAGGTGCCCCAGCACGATGCCGGCCGGCGCGAAGACGAACGCGAAGACCAGCGACAGGATGGCCAGCACGTTCGTGCCGCCCGACTGGCCGTACCGGGGCGGCTGCCCGTACTGGCCCGGTTGGCCGTACTGAGGCGGCTGGCCGTACTGGCCCGGCTCGCCGTACGGGGGCGGCTGGCCGTACGGGCTCGGCTCGCCGTACGAGGGCGGCTGGCCGTACTGGCCCGGCGGCGGGCCGGGGTCGGCCGGCCGCTCGCCGTACGGTGGCTGCTGCTCCGGCTGGTCCCGGGGTTCGCCGGGCGGTGGGTAACTCATGCTTATTGCCCTCCTTGTCCGGAACGCTACCGTCCGGTGCACCTCCGCACAGCGGATGTGCACACCGGCCAGCTTCGCGGTGACAGCGACCCCGGGCAGGTCAGAGCCGGCGCGGGGCGCGCCCAGTAGGCCGAACTGGCGGGCCGGCGGAGGTCAGCCGCGGCGGGAGATCCCGGCGACGGCCCGTTCGACCGCCAGGCAACGGTCCTCGATGTAGTCGATGCCCGCCTCCAGGGCGATCCGCCGCGCCTCGGCCGAGACGATGCCGAGCTGGAGCCAGACCGCCGGAGCCCCGATGGCCACCGCCTCGCGGACGACCTGGACGGCGTCCTCGGCGGGCCGGAACACGTCGACCAGGTCGACCGGCTCGGAAATCTCGGCCAGCGAACGGTAGACCCGCTCTCCGAAGAGCTCGTCGGCCAGCGGGTTGACCGGGATGATCCGCCAGCCGTGCCGCTGCATCTGCAACGGCACGGTGTGGGCCGCCTTGTGCGGGTCACGGGAGGCGCCGACCACCGCGATCACCGCGGAGTCGGCCAGGATCTGTTGAGCGTTGCGCACCCCGTGACTGTAGCTCCGTGCGGCGGGTCTGGGCGGGCGATGATCCGCCCTGTGGCCGTTCAGAGCAGGGTGAGCTGTTCGGCCGGCGGTGGGCCGGACTCGTCCGGCGGGACCTGTCGGGTCTCGCCGGGCTCGGCGCGGACCAGCCCGTGCCGGCGGGCCGCGATCCGGACCCGGGCCGTCACCTCCCGCTGGTACGCCTGGGGCAGGTAGGCCCCGCCCCGGAACAGCGCCCGGTAGCGGGGGACCAGCTCGGGAAACTCGCGCTTCAGCCAGGTCGCGTACCACTCCCGGGCGCCGGGGCGCAGGTGCAGCGGCAGCGGGGTGACGCTCACCGCGCCGGCCGCCGCGATCGCGGCCACGGTCGCCTCGATCGACTCGTCGGTGTCGGTCAGCCCGGGCAGGATCGGCGCCATCAGCACGCCGACGGCGAAGCCGGCGTCGGTCAGCTCGCGGACCGCGTCCAACCGCCGTCGAGGGCTCGGCGTGCCCGACTCGACGGAGCGCCACATCGCCTCGTCGACGAAGCCGACCGACATGGAGAGGCTGACCCGGGTCACCTCGGCCGCCTGCCGGAGCAGCGGCAGGTCGCGCAGGATCAGCGTGCCCTTGGTCAGGATCGAGAACGGATTGGCGAAGTCCCGCAGCGCGGTCAGGATCGGCGGCATGAGCTGGTAGCGGCCCTCGGCGCGCTGGTAGCAGTCCACGTTGGTGCCCATCGCGATGTGCTCGCCCCGCCACTTCGGCGCGGACAGCTCCCGGCGGACCAGCTCGCCGGCGTTGACCTTGACGATCACCTTGCTGTCGAAGTCCCGACCCGCGTCCAGGTCGAGGTAGGTGTGCGTGTTCCGGGCGAAGCAGTTGTGGCTGACCACCCCGTTGGCGATGAAGTCGCCCGTGCCGGTGGTGATGTCGTAGAGCGTCTCCGTCCGCCCGAGCGGCTCGATGGCCCGCACCCGCAGCGCGTCCCGGCTCGCCAGGACGGTGCCGTCGATCCCGCCGCCCCCGCCGTCGATCCGGGCGTCGCCGGGGCGGCCGGTGCCGACCAGGCTGTCGGCCGAGGTGAGGTAGGGGCGGGGCGGCTCGCCGGGCGGGGCGGCGGTGACGTGCTTCCAGCCCCGGGGGGTCAGGAACCGGTGGTCGCCGCTCGCGGTCAGCTCGGTGCCGTCCGCCAGCACCAGCCGGTACGCCGGCTTCACGGTCGACCAGTGCGCCAGCACCCGGGTGCGGACGTGGCGACGGTGGTTGCCCTGCTCGGCGGTGCCGTAGATCTCGTCACCGATGCGCAGCTCGGCCAGCGGTCGGGTACGCCCGTCGGCGAGGAGCACGGCGGTGTCGCCGGCCAGGCAGTAGGAGCAGGCGTGACTGCACCCCCGGTAGGGGTTGATGGTCCACTCGAACGGCACCCGGGACGCTCCGGGAACCCGGTTGATGATCGACTTGGCCTGCACCTCGTAGAAGGTCATGCCGGCGAAACCGGGGGTGTCGAAGGTGCGTACGACGGCGTCGGGCAGCGCCAGCGGCAGGGGTGGAGCCGCTGGCGCTGCCCCCTCCGGGGTCCCGTTGCCGGGGGGAGCCGACGACAGGTTCGCCCAGCGCATGGGGGTTATTCGAACATGCGTACGAGGGCGGGCGCAACTCCGCCACGCCGGCAGTGGGCGATGACCCGTACCGCCCGGCCATCAGGCCGGGGGCGGGCCGCTGCTCTGCCGCCGGACCAGCTCGGCGGCGACGTGCTCGACCTGCGGGGTGTTCAGCGGGTCGGGCGGTTGCAGGGCCAGCGTCATGGCCCGGGCGCCCATGTCGGCCAGCGGCAGCCGGATCGTGGTGAGCGCCGGGGTGACGTCCCGGGCGATCGGCATGTCGTCGAAGCCGACCAGGCTGATCTGTCCGGGTACGTCGATGCCGCGCTCGCGCAGCAGGGCGAGGGCGCCGATCGCCATCTGGTCGTTCAGCGCGGCGATCGCGGTGAGCTGCGGGTGCGCGTCGAGCAGGGCGGCGGTGCCGGCCACCCCGCCGGACCGGTCGAAGTCGGCGTACGCCACCTGCCGGGAGGTCAGTCGCTGACCGTGTTCGCGGGCGGCCCGGCGCAGCCCGGCGAGCCGGTCGCTGGTGGTCGTGAGGTGTCTCGGTCCGGCGACCACGCCGAGCTGGGTGTGGCCGAGCCGGAACAGCTCGGTGCCGGCGAGGTGTCCGCCGGTCTCGTTGGCCGGGATGACGGCGTGGCCGGTGTGCTCGTGCCGGCCGATCACCGCGACGTGCCCGCCGGTGGCCTGGTAGACCCGGAGCTTGGCGTCCAGCGTGCGGGTGAACTCCTCGTCGTGGTAGCCCGAGCCGGCCAGGATGATGGCGGCGGCCTGCTGGGCGCGGAGCAGCTCGACGTACTCCAGCTCCTTGTCCGGGTCCCGGTAGGTGTTGCAGATGATGACGAGCCGGCCGTGCTCGGTGGCGACCCGTTGCAACCCTCGGGTGATCTCGGAGAAGTACGGGTCGGAGACGTCGTGCACGACGACGCCGACGGCGCTGCGGTGGTTCCGGGCCAACTGCTGGGCGTGCGCGTTGGGTACGTACTGCAGTTCCTCGACGGCGGCCAGCACCCGCTCGCGCAGTGCCTCGGTGACGGGTTTGGGGCTGCCGTTGATGATCCGGGAGGCGGTCGCCGGTGACACGCCCGCCCGCCGTGCGACATCCGCCAGAGTGGCCATCGTCCAGTCCTTCCCCGGCCGCCCGGTAGCCGGCTGCAGGTGAGGATAGCGCGGCGCGGTCGCCCGGCCGGGTGGCCCGAGCGGCGGCGCGGAGACCGGTGCCGGACCGGCGGTCGGGGGCCGGTCGGCCGGGCTTGCCGGAATCGGAACCGAGTCGGTAGCGTAGCCGGGAAAGCGCTTACCAGACTGGTACGGCCATTCACCAGGCTGGACACCCCACCCGCCCGCTAGCTCGGGCAGCCCGAGGAGGCGACGCAATGGCCCGCACCACGATCGGCATCGTGCTCAACGGCGTGACCGGCCGGATGGGTTACCGGCAGCACCTGGTCCGGTCGCTGCTGGCGATCCGCGAGCAGGGCGGGCTCCCGCTGGCCGACGGCCGGCGCCTCTGGCCGGAGCCGGTGCTCGTCGGGCGCAGCGAGGCCAAGTTGCGGGAGATCGCCGACCGGCACGGCCTGACCGAGTGGACCACCGACCTGCCCTCGGCGCTGGCCCGCCCGGACGTGCAGATCTACTTCGACTCCCAGGTCACCGCCCAGCGGGAGAAGGCGCTGAAGCTGGCGATCGAGGCGGGCAAGCACATCTACACCGAGAAGCCCACCGCCGAGGACCTGAACGGCGCGGTCGAGCTGGCCCGGCTCGCCGACGCGGCCGGCATCAAGCACGGCGTGGTGCAGGACAAGCTCTTCCTGCCCGGCCTGCGCAAGCTCGACCGCCTGGTCAGGGGCGGCTTCTTCGGCCGCATCCTGTCGGTGCGGGGCGAGTTCGGCTACTGGGTCTTCGAGGGCGACTGGCAGGCGGCCCAGCGACCGTCCTGGAACTACCGCGCGGCCGACGGGGGTGGCATCACCGTCGACATGTTCCCGCACTGGCACTACGTGCTGGAGCAGATCTTCGGCCGGGTGGCCGCGGTGACCGCACACGTGACCACACACGTCCCGCAGCGGTGGGACGAGGCGGGCGAGCGCTACGACGCGACCGCCGACGACGCCGCGTACGGGATCTTCGAGATCGAGCGGCCGGGGCAGGACGCCCGGATCGTCGCGCAGATCAACTCCTCCTGGTCGGTCCGGGTCTACCGGGACGAGTTGGTCGAGTTCCAGGTGGACGGCACCGAGGGCAGCGCCGTCGCCGGGCTGCGCAACTGCCGGATCCAGCACCGCGCCACCACCCCGAAGCCGGTCTGGAACCCGGACCTGCCGGCGACCGAGGACTTCCGGTCACAGTGGCAGGTCGTGCCGGACAACGACGAGTTCGACAACGGCTTCAAGGCGCAGTGGGAGCTGTTCCTGCGGCACGTGGTCACCGACGAGCCGTACAGCTGGAACCTCTGGGCCGGCGCGCGCGGCGTCCAACTCGCCGAGCTGGGTCTGGCCTCCGCCCGGGACGGCCGCCGGATCGAGATCCCGGACCTGGAGGGCGGGGCATGACGGTGCCGGCCCGGTTCTCCTTCAACCAGGCCACCGCGAAGTACTGGCCGATCCCCGACCTGGTCGCCGGGTGCGTCGCGGCCGGGGTCAGCCAGGTCGGCCTGTGGCGGGAGGAGACCGCCGCCCATGGCCTGGACAAGACCGCGGCGTTGATGCGCGACGCCGGGCTCGCGGTCACCTCGCTGTGCCGCGGTGGTTTCTTCAACACCCCCGACTGGTACGACGAGAACCGTCGCGCCATCGACGAGGCGGCCACCCTGGGCGCGCCGGTGCTGGTGCTGGTCTCCGGTGGCCTCCCCGAGGGGAGCCGGGATGTCGACGGTGCCCGCGCCCACATCGGCGACGCGATCGGTGAGCTGGTGCCGTACGCCCGCGCCGCCGGGGTGCGGCTGGCGATCGAGCCGCTGCACCCGATGTTCTGCTCCGACCGGTGCGTGGTCGCCAGCCTCGGGCAGGCGTTGGACCTGGCCGCGCCGCATCCGACCGACGCGGTCGGCGTCGTGGTGGACACGTACCACGTCTGGTGGGACGACCAGGTGTGGGCGCAGATCGCCCGGGCCGGACGGGAGGACCGGATCGCCTGCTTCCAGGTCGCGGACTGGATCACGCCGCTGCCCGAGGGTGTGCTGCTGGGGCGCGGGCTGCCCGGCGAGGGCTGTGTCGAGCTGCGCCGCTTCCGGGACGCGGTCGAGGCGGCCGGCTACTCCGGCCCGATCGAGGTGGAGGTGTTCCACGCCGGTCTCTGGGCCCGCCCCGGCGCCGAGATCCTGGACCGCACGCTCGCCGGTTATCTCGGCCACGTGGATTAGCCGGGCCGCTCCGCCCGGGGGAGGATGGAGCCATGGACCAGCCCACCTTCGTGTACGACGGCGACTGTGCCTTCTGCACCATGTGCGCCGACTTCATCGGCCGCCGGATCCCGACCGGTGCCCGGGTGGTGCCGTGGCAGTTCGCCGACCTCGACGCGCTCGGGCTGACCGAGGCGGAGTGCGAGGAGGCCGTCCAGTGGGTCGGCACCGACGGCGTACGCGGGGCCGGCCCGGACGCGATCGCCCGGCTGCTCGGCGCGAGCCGGCCGGGCTGGCGGCTGCTCGGCGCGGGGCTGCGACTGCCCCCGGTGCGGGCGCTGGCCTGGCCGGCGTACCGCTGGGTGGCCCGCAACCGACACCGGATGCCCGGCGGCACCGCCGCCTGCTCGCTGCCGCAGGCGACCCGGGACCGGCTCTACGGCACCGTCGCGGACGGCTGAACCGGCGGCGCGTCCTGCGGCGCCGCCACCTCCGGTGCGTCCGGCTCCTCCGGTGGCCGGTCGGCGCCGCCGGGGCGGTGGAGCAGCCGGCGGAGCCGCCACAGCGGGCGCACCCGCTCCAGCGACAGGAAGCTGGTCATCGCCACCAGGTGCGGGGCGAACGAGATCGTGATGGTCGCGACGGTCACCAGGTGGAACGAGTAGAAGAAGGCGACCACCGCCTGCCGCCAGCGCGGCGGTACGGCGAAGACGAGCGGGCTGAGCAGCTCGAACGCCACGATGCCGATCTGCGCGGCGATCAGCAGGTACGGCACCTGCGCGATCACGTCGGCCAGTTCGGTGCCGCGCCGGATGATCGCCCGGGCCAGCACGGAGCCGGTCATCCAGTCGAGCCCACCGAAGCGGAGCTTGGCCCAGGCGGCCAGGAAGTAGGTGCAGACCACGGCGATCTGGGTGACCCGCAGCGCCCAGCCCCCGGCCTCGGTCCGATCGCGGTCGGCGTGCCGGGCCCGGCCGGCGGTGGGCAGCACCGCGAGGGCCACCAGGAAGGCGAACCGGTCGTGGTCCACCTTGCCGTAGCTCATCGCGACGATCATCCACTCGAAGTAGAGCAGGAAGACCGTCCAGCCCAGGACCCGTGGCGCCCGGCCGGTCGCGGCGGCCAGCGCGAGCGCGAGCAGCGCCCAGAAGAGGATCGTGACCAGCAGCGGGGTCGGGGTGGGCAGCGGCAGCAGCCGGCCGACGAAGAGCGGCTGGTAGAGCTCGCCGGAAACGCTCGCCTTGTCCCGCACCCAGGGCGTGAACACCACCAGGTCCGCGGCGACGAAGAGATAGACCAGGGTACGGAAGGCGGCGACCCGGGCCCGGGGCACCGGCTCGGTCAGCCAGCGGCTCAGCATCGTTGCGCCGCGCGCCGCCGCCGTCACGACGCCCGCCACCGGACCACCGTCTCGTCGGTCGAGGTTCCGGTCGGCCGGCCGTCCCGGACGCCGTGCCAGCGGACCACGATGCGGACCTCGACCAGCGCCGGAGCCGCCGGTTGCCGCTCGGCGTACGCGTCGGCCACCTGGCGCAGCAGCGTCGGCTCGGCGACGTAGCGGGCCTGCTGGCCCTCGATCTCGGCGCGGCGGATGCCGGTGCGCGTCTCGTCGAGGCCGATCACCGCACCGGTGGCGTCGACCCCTTCGACCCGGGTGTCCGGGGCGGGGTCGTCGGGCGGGTTGGACCCGGCGTACATCCGGAACGGCCCGAACGGGAAGTGGTCGTCACTGCCCCGGAGGGTGCCGGTGAGCAGCAGTGCACCCGCGATGAGCGTGATGCCTACCCGCAGCGCCCGACCTCGGCTCGTCAACGCGTCCATCGGGAGGTGACCCTACGCGGTGGTGCGTGCCCGCGCGTACCCCTGCGGGCGTCGGCGACCCGAACCGGCCGGGAGGGGCTCGCGCCCCGTGGGCGCAGACGACTCGGCCGGACCCCCGTGGCGGGGATCCGGCCGGAAGCCGAACAGCCGGCTCAGTGCTGGTGGCTGGCGAGCTGCTTGCGTACGTCGTCCATGTCCAACCCCTCGACCTGCTCGATCAGCGACTCGAGCGCCGACTCGGGGAGGGCGCCGGGCTGGGCGAAGACGATCACGCCGTCCCGGACGGCCATGATCGTGGGGATGGACCGGATGTCGAACTTCGCGGCGATCTCCTGCTGCGCCTCGGTGTCGACCTTCCCGAAGACGATCTCGGGGTGCTTCTCCGAGGAGCGCTCGTAGACCGGGGCGAACCGCTTACAGGGGCCGCACCAGTCCGCCCAGAAGTCCACCAGCACGATGCCCGACTGCTCGGTCACCTCGTCGAAGTTGGCCGTGGTCAGCTCAACAGTCGCCATTGATCACTCCGATCACCGATTGGCGGTTACGTCTGGGAGAACCAGTCGGACGCCACAGGAATTCCCTGTCCGGTCGGGTCGAAACGGCCATCGTGGGCGGCGTCACGCCGTTGCCGGTATCGACCGGAGTCCCTGGCGCCAAGCCGTCGAAGCCGAAACAAGTGTGACAGCCGGCGGTCACGGCCAGTTATGGGAGCGTTTCCAGTGCTTCCGCTGGCCGATCCGGGTGTGATCCGCCCAGGTGGCACCTGGCAAGCGGAAACAGGTGACGAATCGGATGGCTGGGCGCGTACGGATTCTCACGTTCGGTAACATAACAAAGGGGTAACTGTGACCCCGATCTCTCGCTGCCCCCTTCTGCCCGATGGGTTTGATCGGGCAGAATCTTCCCCATCAGAGCGTGGGCGGCGGGTGCCGGGGAGGGCCCCGCCGCTCATTGCGTCCGGGGTCGGTTTTCCCGCCCCGAAGCGCACTTCCCGGCCCGGTCCGCTGGCGCACATTCCGCTGACCGCCGCCCGGCCATCCGCCCCCGCTCGTCTCGCGGTACAGCATCCGTGGACGTGCCGCATCCGTGGACGTGCTGAGGACGTCCCTCAGGAGGCCCACGCCGGCCGCCGGCAGGGACAAATCCCGCCCTCGCCACATTCCGGCGCGGTCGCCGCATATCCCGCCGTAGCCACATATGCTGGCCCGGGAGGCCGCCATGAGCCAGACCGGATCTCCAGACCTGCCCGAGGCCGTGCCCGGCGCCGGGCCGGCGACCACCGCCGGCTACTCCGCCGCCGAGTGGCGGCTGCTCACCCGGTTGCCCGGCCGCGTCATCGTGGCGGCGACCACCGCGGGTCCGGACAACCCGGTGCGGGCCGTCACCGAGGGGCTCGCCGGCCTGGACGGCATCGCCGCCGGCCGCGCCTTCGACAGCGAGCTGGTCCGCGCGGTGGTGGCCGCGATCTACGCGGAATCCGACGACGGGCGGTCCGCGCCCACCCGGGCCGAGCACGCCGACGCCGGCCAGGCCGATCTGCTCGCCGCCTGTGGTTCGGCGGTCCGCGCACTGACCCGCTGCGCCGATCCGGCGGACTCGGCCGCGTACCGGCAGTGGGTGCAGTCGGTGGCCGCGCGGGTCTGCCGGGCCGCCGGTCCCGACGGCCGGCCGCGCCCCTTCGGCGACCCCGTCGACCCGGAACAGCGGCGCTTCCTGGACCGGCTCGGCGAGGCGCTGGGCCTGCGCCCGGCGGGCTGACCGCGGGCCGTACCCTCGGCGCGTGGAGGGTGGCGAGGTCGAGGTCGAGGTGGGCGTCGGCCCGTGGCCGGGCGACCCGCCGAGCGACCCGCGGTACGACCCGGAGCTGCTGGCGCAGGGCGACCGGCGCAACGTGGTCGACCGGTACCGCTACTGGCGCCGGGAGGCGGTCGTCGCGGACCTGGACCGGCGGCGGCACGACTTCCACGTGGCGATCGAGAACTGGCAGCACGACTTCAACATCGGCACGGTGGTCCGCAACGCCAACGCCTTCCTCGCCGCCGAGGTGCACGTGGTCGGGCGGCGCCGGTGGAACCGCCGGGGCGCCATGGTGACCGACCGGTACCAGCACGTCCGGCACCACGAGACGATCGAGGTCTTTCTGGCCTGGGCCGACTCGGACGACCTGCCGGTGATCGGCATCGACAACCTGCCCGGCTCGCGGCCGCTGGAGACGGCGGTGCTGCCCCGCCGCTGCGTACTGCTATTCGGGCAGGAGGGTCCGGGCCTGTCCGAACCCGCCCGAGCGGCCTGCGCGGCGGTCCACTCGATCGCCCAGTACGGCTCGACCCGTTCGATCAACGCCGGGGTGGCCAGCGGCATCGCCATGCACACCTGGATCCGCACCTACGGCGGTCCGCCCCCCGGCGACCCGGACTGAGGGCTTCGGCCCGGTACGTCGACAACCCGCCCTGCCGGTACCCGAAGAGGCCCGTCGTGGAGAAAGACCGAAAAAGGGCGGTTCGCTTGACTTCGCCGGTGTAGAGCGGGGACTGTAGTTGCGTGGGTGTCGCGCTGAGTTGTCCGCGGTGCGGCGGTGTGGTCCGGGAGCCCGGCCTGATGCACACCGCCTGGCGCTGCCTGGGCTGCGGGCCGGTCCCGCCGCTGCACGTGGCCGAGCACATCGGCCCGGAGATCATGGCCAGCACCGTCGAGCGGATCACGGCGGACCGGCAGGACGACACGCCGTCGTCGGTGCCCCTGTGGTGCCCCTGGCCGCTGCCGTCGGCCTGGACGATCACCGGTGTCGGCTGGGCCGGTGACGACCACACCGGGGTCCGGGCGAGCGTGGTGGCCTGTAGCGGGCCGGCCCCGCTCGGCGGTGGACCCGCCGATCTGATCTTCGTCGCCGAGGAGCCCGGCGTCGGGTTGGGGACCCGGTTCTCGGGCAGTCGCGGCCCCGACCCCGGGCCGCAGCTCGCCGAGGCGCTGACCGAGCCCGGGCCGGGACACGCCGAGCGGATCGCGCACGTCAAGGTCCGCGCGGCCGGCCACCCCACTCCACTGTGGTCAGTCAGATCTCCGACAGACCGCAGCGCGTACGCCGGAGAAGCTCGGGGTATCTGGCTCTATGCGATAGCCTGGCCGGCGAGCGCGGGTTACCTCTTCGCGGAAGACGTCGTACTGCACGACCTGACCGAGTGGACACCACCCGAGCTTGTGTACGGTGCCCCGTCGCCCTATCTGCAGGGGAAGGTGTGATGACCGACCTCGCAGGGACGGATCCGGGGCGCGCTTTATTCACCGTTCGACAGCCGACTGATACTCTGGGTTTTGTCGCGGTTCGTAGCCCGGCACCGCACGGAGGGATGGCCCGCCATGGTTAAAAAGGTCCTCACCTGGGGCGGAATCGCCTTCCTGATTTTCTTCATCGCCTACCGGCCCACCTCCGCGGCGGACGTCTTCAAGTCGCTGGGCGGCGGCGTGATGGACATCGCCCAGGGCTTCGGCGACTTCTTCACCAACCTCGTGGCTTAACCGCCGATGGGCAATCCGTCCGGCGAACCTCCCGAGGACGACGCCGAGCGTCGACGGCGCGACCGGGACACCGAGCCGATCCCGCCGATCCGCGACGAGGGTCCCGGCTTCGGATCCGGTCCGGCCTACTCCGACGGCCCCTCCTATTCGGACGGCCCCGCCTACTCCGACGACATCGGCTACGCGGGCGAGGAACGCCGGGCCGGCACCCGCGGCTGGGTACGGGACCCGGACGGTGGGCCGGAGATCTCCGAGGAGGAGCTGGCCGGCCTTCGGGTCGACGCCTCCGGCATGCCGCTCGGGCCGCGCCGGGTGCTCCCGCTCGAGGACGAGCCGACGCCGCTGGTGGCGCGCTATCTCTTCCCCACCGAGCGCTACCGCGGGGAGTGGAAGCGGCACAAGATCTATCTGGCCACCCCGGTCCTGGTCGGGCTCCTCGCCACCTTCGTGCTCGGCTACCTCTCCGGCTTCCTGGCCGTCCAGGCCGGCGGTGGCCTCACCACGGTCGCGGTGCTGATCTGGCTCGCGATCATGGGCTGGGTCGCCTGGCGGGTGGCGGACTGGTATTTCGACCGGTTCATCCTGACCAACAAGCGGGTCATGGTGGTCAACGGGATCATCACCCGCCAGGTCGCGATGATGCCGCTGCTGCGGGTCACCGACATGAAGTACGAGCAGTCCCCGCTCGGCCGGACGCTCAACTACGGCACCTTCGTGCTGGAATCGGCCGGCCAGGAGCAGGCGCTGCGGGAGATCAAGTATCTCCCCAACCCCAACGAGCTCTACCTGCGTGTCGTCGAGGAGATGTACGAGCCGCAGGCGGTCGAGGCGCGGCTGGGCAAGGAGGCCGAGGAGGCCAAGGCCGACGACGGTGCCTGAGGTTTTCTGACCGAAAATCGGAGCAGATCGCACCCAACCGGCGTCGACCTCGACGGGCCAGCCGTGCCAGCCTGTCGGTTGGTACGGCAGCTTGGAGGCGACGCCCGTGGCGCCCACGCACTCGGTCGAGGACGAGTTCCGCGAGTTCGTCGCGGCGCGCTCGGCCGCACTGCTGCGCACCGCGTACCTGCTGGCCGGGGACTGGGCGACCGCCGAGGACCTGCTGCAGACCGCCCTCACCAAGACCTACCTCGCCTGGAAACGGCTCGGCGAGATCGAGGCGGTCGAGCCGTACGCCCGGCGGGTGCTGATCAACACGGCGACGAGTTGGTGGCGGCGGCGCTGGCACGGCGAGCGGCCGACCGAGGTGCTTCCGGAGCGGGCCGCCCCGGACCAGATCGAGGAGCAACTCGAACGTGACCGGCTCTGGCGACACGTCCGGACCCTGCCCGTGCGGCAGCGGGCAGTGCTCGTACTGCGCTTCTACGAGGACCTGACCGAGGCGCAGACGGCCGCGATGCTGAACATCTCACCGGGAACGGTCAAGAGCCAGACCTCGCGGGCGCTGGGCACCCTCCGCCGCCGACTCGCCGCCGAGGCCGCCTCGACCGCCCCGGGCGAGGACGCGCCGGTGCCCGTACCGCTCGGGGGTGTCACCGGCGCCGTGCCCGAACCGGCGCCTCGCCCGGCGGCCCGGCCGCCGGCTCCCCGGCTCCCGCAGTCGCCGGCCCGCCGTCCGGCCACCGCGCTGACGGTGCCCGGCCCGCCGGTGCCGGCGGTCGGAGCGGAATGTCGATGACCATGCTCGAGGACTCCCTGCGTGAGATGTTCACCGCCCGGGTCGAGGCGCCGCCCACCGCCGAAGACCGGGCCGGCGCGGCGATCCGGCACGGCCAGTCCGTACGCCGTCGGCAGGGCGTCCTCTCCGCGCTCGCGGTGGCGGCCGCGCTGGTGCTCACCATCGGCGGTGTGGCGTCCATCGGGGACGGCTGGCCACCCGGTCGGGGCGGATCCTCGGTGGCCGCCGTCGACGTCGACCTCGCCGATCCCGAGCCGAGCCGATCGGTGGAGCCGCCGAAGGTCATCGCGGACACCGGCGTCGGGCTCGACCTCTGGGCGGCCGACCAACTCTGGACCACCGACGGCCGGCGGCTGAGCCTCGCCGGGGTCGGCGAGGTCACCCGGGTCTACCGGGTCGCCACCGGCTGGGTGTACGCGGGCGCGGACAGGGTCCGGTTCCTGCGTACCGACGGCTCGTCGGTCTCGCTCAGCGGCCAGGACGACCGCTGGGTGCTCAGCCCGGACGGCGAGCGGTTGGCGTTCCAGCTCGGCGACACCCTCTACCTCGCCCGGATCGGTACCACCGGGCTGGCGGTGACCGGCGACGTACCCGTGCCCGCCGACACCTGGCCGGTGGCGCTGGCCGCCGGACACGTGGTGATCTCCGGCGGGACCCGCGGCTACGGCGTGGTGGAGCTGACCGGGGAGGCGCCCCGGCCGCACTGGAACACCGACGTGACCGCGGTGTACGGGGTGCGGGGTGCCACGCTGACCGGGCTGGTCCGGGACACCGGCGACGGGGCGCGGCGATGCCTGGCGACGCTCGGCGTCACCGACGGGGGCCTGAAACTCCTCCGCCGGGGCGCCTGCGGGCTGGGCCTCAAGGACGGGCTGTCGGACGGCCGGCTCGCCCCGGACGGCGTACGGCTGGCCGAGCGGCGGGCCACGGACGTGGCGCTGGTCGACGTGGACGGCAGCCTGCGCGACGCCGTACCCCCGGTCTCCTGTCCGGTCGACTCCCCGGTGGCGCCCGTCTGGGCGGACGCCCGGACGGTGGTCACCGGCGACGACGGCGCCGTGGTGCGCTGCCGTACGGACGGCAGCCGGCAGGTCGTGCCGCTGCCGGCGGGCGTGGAGCAGAGCTGGGGCCTCGTGCCCAGGCTGATGCCGGGCGCCGACGGCCGGTAGCGTCGGGCCGGTGACTGACGCTGATTCCGGGCCGCCGGGCGGCGGGGTGCCGGGTACCGGCGACGGGCCCCGGATCGACCTGCACACCCACTCGACGGCCAGCGACGGCACCCTGACGCCGGCCGAACTGGTACGCGCCGCCTCCGCCGCCGGGCTCGACGTGCTGGCCATCACCGACCACGACACCACCGCCGGCTGGTCCGAGGCGGTCCGCGCCCTGCCACCGGGGCTCACCCTGCTGCGCGGCGCCGAGCTCTCCTGCCGGTGGTACGGCACGGAGCCGGCCATCCCGCTGCACCTGCTCGGGTACCTCTTCGACCCGGAGTCCCCCGAGCTGGTCGCCGAGCTGAGCCGGATCCGCGCGTCCCGGGAGGTGCGCGCCGAACGCATCGTCGCCAGGCTCCGCGCCGACGGCGTCGACGTGAGCTGGCCGGAGATCCGGACCAGCGCGGCCGGCGGCACGGTGGGGCGCCCGCACATCGCGCAGGCGCTGATCCGGGCCGGGCTGGTGCGCACCACCACGGAGGCCTTCCGGCCCGAGTGGCTGGGGGAGCGGTACCGGCTCCCCAAGGAGGACATCGACGTCTTTCGGGCGGTCCGGCTGCTGCGCCAGGCGGGTGGGGTGCCGGTCTTCGCGCACCCCCGGGCCAGCCGCCGGGGCCGGATCGTGCCGGACCGGCTGATCGTCGAGCTGGCCGCGGCGGGTCTGGCCGGTCTGGAGGCCGACCACGAGGACCACTCGGCGGCCGAGCGGGAACACGTCCGGGCCCTCGCCGGGGAGCTGGGACTGCTCGTCACCGGCTCCTCGGACTTCCACGGCACGCACAAGACCGTCCGGCTCGGCGCCCACACCACGGCGGTCGAGGCGTACGAGCGGATCGTGGCGGGCGCCACCAGCGGGGTTGTCCCGGTCACGTCTGTGGGCTGACCCGCCTGGTCAGGGGGGTCGCCGATACTACGGTGACCGCGTGGACGCCAAGCTGTTCGGCGAGGTCTTCGTGACCCTGCTCGTGATCACCGACCCCCCGGGGATGGTGCCGATCTTCCTCGCCCTGACCCGGACGATGCCCGCCCACGAGCGGGTACGGGCCGCCTGGCAGGCGGTGGCGCTCGGCCTCGGGGTGATCGTGGTCTTCGCGGTGGCCGGCCAGACCCTGCTGGACTACCTGCACGTGCAGCTGCCGGCGTTGCAGGCCGCCGGCGGGCTGCTGCTGGTGCTGGTCGCGCTCGAACTGCTCACCGGCAAGGCCGACCAGCCCGGCGGGCAGACCACGTCGAACATCGCACTGGTCCCACTGGGTACGCCGCTGCTGGCCGGTCCGGGCGCGATCGTCGCGACCATGCTCTTCGTGCAGCAGGCCGACGGGGTGGCGGACTTCGTGTCGATCGCGGTGGCGATCGTCGCGGTGATGGCCGCCGTCTGGCTCACGCTGCGCTTCTCCGGCGGGATCGTCAGGGTGCTCCGACCCGGGGGCATCGAGGTGCTGACCCGGATCGCCGGTCTGCTCCTCGCGGCGATCGCCGTACAGCTGATCGCGGACGCGGTGGCCGCCTTCGTCACCACGTACCTCGCGCGGGCCTGACCGCCGGTGCCCGTCCGGGGTGTCGGGTGCACGGGGGTGTCGGACCGGCGTGGCAGGATCGGTCCGTGCGAAGGCCATCGGACGCCGGCAACCGCCCCCCTCGACCGCGCGGCGCCGCGCCCGAGCAACTGGGCTTCGAGGGGATGCCCGAGCGCCTCTTCGTCTGCACGCCGAGCAAACTCGGCACCTACACCGACTGTCCCCGCCGCTACCGCTACGCCTACGTCGACCGGCCCGCGCCGCCGAAGGGGCCACCCTGGGCGCACAACTCCCTCGGCGCGAGCGTGCACACCGCACTGCGCAACTGGTACGCCCTGCCGGTGGAGAACCGTCGTCCCGAGGCGCTGAGCGGGCTGCTCAAGGGCACCTGGGTCCGCGAGGGCTACCGCGACGAGGCGCAGGAGCGGGTGGCGTTCCGCCGCGCCCTGGAGTGGCTGGAGTCCTACGTGGAGACGCTGGATCCCGGGCACGACCCGCTGGGGGTGGAACGGGTGGTGGCGGTCAAGACGGCGGTGCTGGCGTTCAACGGGCGGGCCGACCGGATCGACTCCCGGCCCGGTCCGGACGGCCCCGAGTTGGTGATCGTGGACTACAAGACCGGGCGCACCGGCCTGGACGCCGACGACGCCCGGGGGTCCCAGGCGCTCGCCCTCTACGCCTACGCCGCCGAGCGGGTGTTCCGGCGCCCCTGCCGCCGGGTGGAGCTGCACCATCTGCCCACCGGCACGGTCGCCGCCCATGACCACACCGCCGAGTCGATCTCCCGGCAGGTGACCCGGGCCGAGGAGACCGCCCGGGACATCGTGGCGGCGGAGCGGGCGGTGGCCGACGGTGTCCACCCCGACGAGGCCTTTCCGGTCACCCCCGGCGTGCGGTGCGGCTGGTGCGACTACCGCCGGAGCTGTCCGGCGGGGGCGCAGGCGCCGAGCCGGGAGCCGTGGTCGGCCGTGGAGCGGGCCCTGCTGCCGCAGGAGGCGGGACCGTCCGAGCCGGAGTGAACGGGGGTACGCCGGCGGGTCAGCCGTCGGCGCCGCGCCGCCGCTGACAGTTCGGGCAGAGACCCCAGTAGGTCACCTCCGCCTCGTCCACCTCGAAGCCGTACGCGTTGACGGGGTCGAGGCAGGGCGCCGCGCCGACGGCGCAGTCGATGTCGGAGATCTCGCCGCAGCCCCGGCAGACGACGTGGTGATGGTTGTCGCCGACCCGCGCCTCGTAGCGGGCGGGTGAGCCCGCCGGCTCGATCCGCCGGGACAGGCCGGCCCGCGACAGCGCGCCGAGCACGTCGTAGACCGCCTGGGTGGAGACCGAGTCGAGGCGCTGCCGGACGCGCTGGGTGATCTCCTCGACCTCCAGGTGACCACCGGCGGCCAGCACCTCCAGGACGGCGAGCCGCGGCCGGGTCACCCGAAGGCCCCTCGACCGGAGTAGCTCCTCGCCCGTCATACCACAATCACAGCACGTCGATCGGGGTCCAACAAGGCGACGGCGGCGCCATCGTGGTGGCGGCCACAGGGCGGGGCGGTCGATGACGCCGCCTCGGGGGGCCGGAGCGGCGGTTGTGGTGAAACGGAACCGGAGTGAACCGTTCCGGCTCTACCTCCGTGTACCGGGATAGCGCACCGGGTCGGTACCCCTACACAAGGAGGCGGCAGTGTTCAGGGAATTCATGGGCCTCCCCGCACATGCCCTGCTGGTACACGCGGCGGTCGTGTTCATCCCCCTGCTCGCGCTGGTCGGTTCGGGGTACGCACTCCTGCCCCGGTTCCGCGCCCGGCTGGACTGGGCGGCGGCCGCCCTCGCCGTGGCGGCGCCGATGGCGGCACTCTTCGCCAAGCTCTCCGGCGACGAACTGCGGGAGGTGTTGATCGCCAAGAGCTACCCGCCGGAGATCATCGCGAAGATCGACGAGCACCAGGCGTACGGCGATCTGGCGTTCTGGTGGAGCCTCGGGCTGGGCCTGGTGACCCTGCTGCTGGTGGTGCTGACCGCCCGGCGGGGCCGGACCCTGCCGGGATGGCTCACTCCCGTGCTCAGCGCCGTGATCGTGGTGCTCGCCGCGGTCAGCCTCTGGTACGTCTACCTGACCGGAGACTCCGGCGCCCAGGTGGTGTGGCAGGGCGTGCTCTAGACGAGCACCCGGGAACAGAGCAGGCAGATCACCAGGACGAGAGCGGCCGCGCCGACCATGCCGATCCCGTACGTCAGCGTGCGGGCGCTGTCCTCGGCGGCGTCCAGGGCGGCCAGGTCCTGCGCTGGCAGCCGGCGTGGCGGTGGCGGCTGTACGTGCACCGGGGGACGCCAGCCGGGTGGCGGCGTGCTGCTCGGCGGCGGGCCCGGATAACGGGACGCCGGCGATGCTGGTGCGCCGCCCAGCGGCGATGCCGGAGCCGGGGAGCCCGGGGCCGAGGGGTCCGGGGTGGGGGAGTCGGCCGGAGAGCCTGCGGATGGTCCGGTGGGCCGGCGCCAGAAGGCGTCGTCGGCGGAGTCATCGCTGCGCGTCGTCACGCTGTCCGACGCTACCAACCCCACCGATGTCCGCCCCGGCGGCCGGGGGCCAGCCGGGTACGCTTCCGGCGTGGGCGGGACCGAAGAGCAGCAGACCTCCGGCACGGCCCGGGAGGGTGACGCCGGACGGGCGGTCGACCCGGCCCGGCCCACTGACCCCTCCCGACCACGCCCGGTGCGGGAACGGGTGCTGCCCGACCAGTCGGTGGACGACACCGACCGGGGCTGGGGCGAGCATTCGCGCTCCAACGACGAGCGCTTACTCGCCGAACGCCCGCCGCACTGGGAATGACCACGTGCCTCCGCCTGCGGACGGTTCGCCGACGGCGAGCGGTGACGGTCAGCGGTGACGGCGAGCGCTGACGGCCGGGGCTGACGGCGAACGGCTGGTGATCTGTCGGCCGGCGCGGTTCAGGGCCGGACGATGATCGCGAAGCGGGTCGGTGCTGGCATCCCGACCGCCCGCCGTGCCTGCTCCGGTGCCAGCGCCAGGTAGAGCGCGCCGGCCACCGCGTCGTCGGCGGCCTGGTCGAGGACGTCGAGCACCAGCGCCCGGCCCGCCACCAGGGTCGGTGCGGTGGACCGGGCGGAGCGGTCATCGGCGGGCACGGCCAGCAGGTCCACCCGGATTCCCGGCCGCACCACGGCCAGCGCGGCCGGCTCGGCGAGCCGGATCGGCACCCCGACCGCCCCGGCCGGCAACGGCAGGGCGCCTCCCCGGCCGCCGTCCGGCCCGGACGACGCGCCGCCGTGCGGCCCGGACGATGTGCCGGGACCGGCACTGGACGGGCGTGCCGGCGTGGCGGGCCCGGCCACACCGGTGGCGGTCGGCGCCGTCGAACTGGCCGGCCGGACCGCCCCGGCTCGTCCGTCGGAGCACGACACCTGTGGCTGGCTGAGGTAGAGGATGCCGCCCGCGAGCAGCAGCAGGGCGGCGACCAGGGCCCATCGGAGCAGTGGACCGCCGGCGGGGCGCGACGGCCAGCGACTCGGGCGCAACGGGTCGTCGCGCCGGCTGAGTGTACGGTCGAGCGCCATGGCCTGCCTCCCTCGACCGGCGACGCCGCCCCACGCGGGCGTCGTCCGGTGTGCAGGAGGTTAGGCGGGGAGCGCGCCCGGAAGGGCCGGACGGCGGCCACCTGTGGATAACTCGGGTGGCTGTGGAAAACTCCGCCGGCCACCCGCCCAGGTCAGCCGGTTCCGGCCGCCCCTCGGGTCGGCAAGAGCCGCCAGATCAGCCGGGTCAGCTGCCGCCGGTGCTGGTGGAGGAGGAGGCCGCCTTCGGCTTGCTGGCCGAGCCGTTCGCGGACGTCCCGCCGGTCGAGCCGGACGTGCCGCTGCCGCCGGAAGCACCGGAGGTCGAGCCGGAGCCGGAGTCGCCGCCGCTGGTCGAGCCGGAGTCGCTCTTGGCCGGCTCGGACTTGGCCGGCGCGGGCTTGCCGTCGCCCCCCTCGGAGCCGTTGGCCCGGGAGTCGGTGCGGTAGAAACCGGAGCCCTTGAAGACGATGCCGACCGAGTTGAAGACCTTGCGCAGCCGACCCTCGCACGCCGGGCACTCGGACAGCGGCTCGTCGGTGAAGGACTGCACCGCCTCGAGCTGGTGGCCGCACTCGGTGCAGGCGTACTGGTAGGTGGGCACGATCTCCTCCGGATCTTGCAAGCCTTTTGGCACTCGACGGTTCCGAGTGCCAATGGTGCGCCATCGAACCCGTTTTCGTCCAGTCAACGTGTGCCGGGTGACCCCGGCGGGGGAGCCAGCATCCGCAGGCCGTCGCTCGGCGTGATCACCGCGCGCACGGGGCGGTCATGCGGCCGGCTCGGCACCGAGTCGACCAGCTCACCGTCGTGCAGCAGCGCCACGGTCAGGACGCCCTCGCCGACCCGGGCCAGCGCCCGGTCGTACGAGCCGCCGCCGCGCCCGAGCCGTACGCCACGCCGGTCGACGGCCACGGCCGGCACCACGATCAGCCCCGCGGCCGCGATCGCACCCGGCCCGAGCCGCCCGGCGGAGGGCTCCCGCATCCCCCGGCCGGCCGCGACCAGCGATCCCGGCCCGCCGTAGGGGGCCCAGTCCAGGTCCAGGTCCGGGCGGAGCACCGGCAGCAACGGCGGGCCGGCCGGGGCGAGCGCCGCCGCCAGTACGTCCGGCAGCTCCGGGCCACCGGGCTCGCTGCCAACCGGGACGTACCCGGTGACCAGCTCGGGGCGTACCCGCTGGACGAGATCGACCAGCGCGGCCCGGACGCGCTCGGCGGCGGCCCGCCGGAGCGGACCCGGCAGCGCCCGGCGCCGGGCCAGCAGGGTGATCCGGAGATCGACCTTGGCCAACCTGACCGCTTCAT
Organism: Plantactinospora sp. CA-290183; assembly: GCF_050936375.1. Classification (NCBI taxonomy): domain Bacteria; kingdom Bacillati; phylum Actinomycetota; class Actinomycetes; order Micromonosporales; family Micromonosporaceae; genus Plantactinospora; species Plantactinospora sp. CA-290183. The sequence goes on from NZ_JBNJMX010000003.1 coordinate 383,151, forward strand.
CCGAAAAATCCGGCACGTAACACTCCTGCCGTGACGCCGGTTAACCACTTCGGTTGGGTCAGCATCGCAGCATCGGGTGCGAAGCTTCCGGGGGGATGAGTGACGCTGCGCGGGCGGTTGACCACAGCTTTCCTCGCCGTCGTGCTCGGACCGGTGCTGCTCGGCGCGTTCTTCGTCGGCCTCACGGTGACCGCGGTCGGCCGCCACCAGTCCGAGGAGCGGCTGAGGCTGGCCGCCACCGCCGTGCGCACCTCGATCGGCGCGCTCTGCCAGCAACTGCACGCCGCCGCCGGCGCCGTGGCGGTCGTCACCGACCCGGCCGGCCGGATCGGCACGGCCGCCGAGGTCGTCACGCGGGGACTGGCCGGGGCCGTGCTGATCACCGACCCCGGCGGGGTACCCGGCTACGTCACCCCGGGCGCGCCGCCCCGGCCCTGGGTGCCCTGCGCGGGGCCGGTCTCCGCCGACGCCGCGCCGGTGGCCCTCGCCGTACGGGTGGAGTTGCGGGACCGGCTCGGTGCGGTGACCGGCGAGGTGTGGGCCGCCCAGGCGCTGGACGCCCCGTTCGTCCGACGCCTCGCGGCGGCCAGCGGTACGGCGGTGACCCTGCTGGGCGGGTACGCCGGCGGGGCAGCGGCGGCGCAGAGCACCGAGTCGACCGGCACCCGGGCCGGGGTGCTCGCCGCCGCCGGACGGATCACCGGAGACGGTGTCGCCCGCACCGACAGCGGTCGGTACGTCCGGCGGGTGGGTCCCGCCCCCGGCCAGCCGCTGCCGCTGGTGCTCTCGGTGCCCCGCGACCCACCGCCGGTCCGGTACGGGCTGCTCGGCGCGGCGGTCCTGCTCGCGGCCCTGCTGGCCACGCTGGCCGCCTGGCGGCTGGCCCGCTCGACGACCCGGCCGCTCGCCGAGCTGGTCCGGGCGGCCGACCGGGTGGCCCACGGCGACCTGGCGGCCCGGGTGCCGGTCCTCGCCCCGGACGAGGTCGGCCGGCTCGCCGACAGCTTCAACCGGGTGACCCGGGAGACGCAGTCGTACCTGCGGGCGCTGGTGATCAGCCGGCACCAGCTCCGCGACCAGCTCACCGTGCTCGGCGACACCCTGGCCAGCACCCACGACCTCCAGCGGATCTTCCAGGTGATCCTGCGGACCGCCCTGGCCACCACCGGGGCCCGAGCCGGCGTGGTGCTGCTGCTCGACCCGGGGACCGGGATGCTGGTCAGCCAGTGCGCCGAGGGGCTCGACGGCCCGGCCCCGCCGCCGGACGGGATGTTGCCGGATGAACCTGTGCCGGACGCGACGGTGCGGGCCGGGGCGGCGCCGGACGGGCCGGACGCCGAGGTGGCCCCGGGCGACGCCGGCGGACCGTCGCTGCTGCGCGTCCCGTTCGGCGCCGGGCTGCTCGGCGCCGTCGCGGCGACCGGGGCGGCGCGGCGGGGACGGCTGGACCGGGACCGGCCGGCGCTGCATCCGCACGAACCGCGCTGCCGGACGTACGTCGCGGTGCCGTTCACCGCCCCCGGCGCCCCGCCCGGCGCTGCCGCAACCCCGACCGCGCCGCCGGACGCCGCCGACCAGCCGCCGGCGGTCGGGGTACTGGCCCTCTACGACCGGCTCGGCTCCGACGAGTTCGACGACGCCGACCTGGTCACCCTGCGCACGTTCGCCGGGCACGCCGCGATCGCGGTGCGCAACGTCCGGGTGCACGAGGAGGTCCAGCGGCTCTCCCTGACGGACCCGTTGACCGGGCTGTGGAACTACCGGTACCTCAACGAGTCGATCCGCCGCGAGGTCGAACGGGCCGGCCGGTTCGGCCGGGTGCTCAGCGTGCTCGCCCTCGACCTCGACCGGTTCAAGGAGGTCAACGACACCTACGGGCACGCGGCCGGGGACGCGGTGCTCGCCGAGTTCGCCCAGCGGATCCGGGGCGGGATGCGGGAGGTCGACCTGGCGTTCCGGCAGGGCGGCGAGGAGTTCGTGGTCCTGTTGCCGGAGACCGACGCCCGGGGCGCGGCCATCGTCGCCGAGCGGCTCGGCGCCGCCGTCCGGGAGACCCCGATCGCGATCCGGCCCCGGCCCGGCGCGCTCGCCCCGGTCCGGGCGCTCGTCTCGGTGACCGTGTCGATCGGGGTCGCCGTCTATCCCGACCACGCGACCACCGGTGCACAGGTGCTGGCCGCCGCCGACGAGGCGCTGTACGCGGCCAAGGCGGCGGGGCGGGACACGTACCGGACCGCGACCGGCGGTGCCGCGCGCCCGGCGGTCGAGGAGATCGCGGTACGGGCCGGCGGCCCACCACTGGACGACGGCCTGCCCTGGGCGGGTGCCCGGAACGGGTGGGCGGGGCTGGCGGCCGAGCACGGGCGGTCGGCCACGGCGGCCGAGCGCGGCCGGCCCGGGACGCCCGCCGAGGTCGGCCTCTCCCGGGGCGTGGCCGCCGAGAACGGCGCGTTATCCGGGCCACAACCGCCGCGTCAGGGTCGCGGCCGATAGTCTCGCGACATGCCGGAGCAAGCAGCGAGCCAAGCGAAAACCCCTACGTCGACGACGGCACGGCGGGCGGTGAAGGCGGTCATCCCCGCCGCCGGCCTGGCCACCCGTTTCCTGCCCGCCACCAAGGCGGTGCCGAAGGAACTGCTGCCGGTGGTCGACCGCCCGGTGTTGCAGTACATCGTCGAGGAGGCCGCCCACGCCGGTATCGGCGACGTCCTGTTGATCACCGGTCGGGGCAAGACCTCGATGGTCGACCACTTCGACCGCCGGCCCGACCTGGAGGCGCGGCTGGAGGAGAAGGGCGACCAGGAGTTGCTGGCCGCCGTCCGCCGCCCCAGCGAACTGGCCGAGATCTACACCTGCCGCCAGCCCGAACAGCTCGGCCTGGGACACGCCGTCGGGTACGCCGAGTCGCACGTCGGCGGCCAGCCCTTCGCCGTACTGCTCGGGGACGAGTTCGTGAACCTCGCCGAGCCGCTGCTGCCGGCGATGCTCGACCTCCAGGCCCGTACCGGCGGCATCGTGCTCGCCTTCTTCGAGGTGCCGCCCCAGGAGACCAAGCGGTACGGGATCGCGTCGGTGGAGCCGGCCGAGCCGGAGCTGGGCGACCTCGGCGAGGTGGTCCGGGTGACCGGGCTGGTCGAGAAGCCGAAGCCGGAGGACGCGCCGAGCAACCTCGCGGTGCTGGGCCGGTACGTGCTGCCGGCCGGGATCTTCGACGCGATCCGGCGGACCGAGCGGGGCAGCGGCGGCGAGATCCAGCTCACCGACGCGATGGGGCTGATGCTGAAGGAGGGGACCCCGGTGCACGCCATCGTCTACCGGGGCACCCGGTACGACACCGGCATGCCGCTGGGCTACCTCCAGACGGTGGTGCAGATCGCCAGCGAACGTGAGGATCTTGGTGCGGAGTTCCGGCAGTGGCTGGGCGAGTTCGTCGCCTCCGACGCCGGCCGCCGGACATGACCATCCATGGCAAGGTGACGGTGTGACAGCGACGGCCGACGCCGAGGCGGCCGCCAACGAGTTGACGCCGCTCGCGGACTACCTGGGCAGCGTGCTGCGCAGGTTACGCGCGCTGCCGCCGCTCGACCTCGACCTGACCCAGGCGTACGGCAACGTGCTCGCCGAGGACGTCGTCGCGCCGCACGCGTTTCCGGCCTTCGACCAGGCCGCCGTCGACGGGTACGCGGCACGCTGGGAGGACATCTCCGGCGCGGGCCGGGCCGGTGGGGGAAGCTCGCCCGGCCCGGCCCGCCTCGGCGACCCCCGCCCGGTACGCCTCAACGTGGTCGGCGACCTCGGCGCGGCCAGTTGGCGGCCGGTCCGCCTGACGCCCGGGGCCTGCTTCTCGGTGGCCGCCGGGGCGCCGCTGCCGCTGGCCGCGGACGTGGTGGTGCCGGTGGAGTGGACCGACCAGGGCATGGCGGCGGTGGAGATCTTCCGGACCCCCAAGCGGGGGTACGGGCTGCGCCGGGCCGGGGAGGAACTGCCCGCCGGCACGCTGCTGGCCCGCGCCGGGTCGTACATCTCGCCGGCCCTGGTGGCGGTCTTCGCCGCGACCGGGATCGGCCACGTCGTGGTGCGGCCCAGCCCCCGGGTGGTGATCGTGGCGACCGGTGACGAACTGGTCGACGTGGGCCGGGGCAGCCAGCCGGGCCAGGTGGTGGACATCAACTCACACGCGCTCACCGCGGCGGCTGCCGAGGTGGGTGCGCTGGCGTACCGGGTGGGGATCTGCGACGACGATCCGGAAGGGCTGCGCGGGCTGCTGGAGGACCAGACCCTGCGCGCCGACCTGATCATCACCACCGGCGGCACCGGCATCGGTCCCGGTGACATGGTCCGCCGGGTACTGTCCCGCCGGGACGGTGGCCGGGCCAGCCCGGTGACCTTCATGGAGGTCGCCCTCTATCCCGGCAGCGCCCTCGGGTTCGGTACGGTCGGTGCCGAGGAGGTGCCGGTGGTGTGTCTACCCGGTGAGCCCGGTGCCGCGTTGATCGGTTTCGAGGTGCTGGCCCGCCCGGCCATCCAGTTGCTGGCCGGCGCCGAGCCGGTGTTCCGGCCGAGCGTACGGGCCCATCTGCTGGAGACGGTCTCCTCGCCGGCCGGGCTGCGCGAGTTCCGGCCGGCGCACGTGGCGGAGCGGCGCGGCGGGGGCTACACGGTGCAGCCCCTGCGCGGCGGCCCGTACACCCTCTCCGGGCTGGCCGAGGCGAACGGCCTGGTGGTGCTCGGCGAGCGGGTGACCAGCGCGGCGGCCGGCTCCACGGTGGACGTGCTGCTGCTGGATCGGCGTCGATGAACTTCGGCAGCACGCCGGGCTGGCCGGTGGTGCTCGGCGACGGGCCGGTGCTGCTGCGACCGTACCGGCGCTCCGATGCCGCCGCCTGGTCCGAGGTGCGCCGCGCCAACCAGGCCTGGCTGGCCCCCTGGGAGTCCTCCCCGCCGGGCCGGTGGGACGAGCTCAACTCGCCGGTCGCGTTCCGCTACGTCTACAAGGACCAGCGCCGGCAGGCCCGCCGGGGCGAGGGGATGCCGTTCGCCGTCTGTCTGAGCGAGAGCGGGCGGGAGCGGCTGGTCGGGCACCTGAACCTGGGCAACATCGTGCGGCGGGCGTTCTGTTCGGCGTACGTGGGGTACTGGGTGGACGCCCGGGTGGCCGGGCGCGGCATCGTCCCGACCGCGTTGGCGCTCGTCGTGGACCACGCGTTCGGCCCCGGTGGACTGCACCGGGTCGAGGTCAACATCCGTCCGGAGAACGGGCCGTCCCGGCGGGTGGTGGAGAAGCTGGGCTTCCGCGAGGAGGCGTACCACCCGCGGTACATGCACATCGACGGCGCCTGGCGTGACCACATCGGATACGCGATGACCAGCGAGGACCTCACCGCCGAGGGTGGCCTGCTGGCCCGCTGGCACCGGCTGCGCACCGCCGCGTCCTGACGCTTCGCCGGGCCCTCGGGGCGATCCCCTCCGGCCCCGCCCGGTCGGCGCGGCGCACGATTTTCCTGGTCCCCGCCCGTAACCTGAAGTAACTGGGACGTGCGGCAACGTCGCGCCAGCCCCGCACGATCTGCGTGATTGGACATTCCATCGCGGGATCGGGGCGGCCGGCGGTTGCCCGACGTGGGTGACGGGAGGGATGAGGGTGCCGGCCTCGGTGCTCCTCGCCGTCCTCGCCGCTGCCGGTCTGCTCGCCCTCGCGCCGGCGCTCGTTCGCCGGTACGACGCCTCGGAGCGGCTGGCCGCGGAGCGGGCGCAGTCGACGGCGCGGGTGCTCCAGCGCCGCCGGCGGCACCGTACTGTCCCGGGCCGGAAGCCGGTCAACCCGCCCCGTTCCCTCGTCGTCACGCTGAGTGTCGATGCGTCGACCGGGGAGCCGGCCGGCTCCGCCCCGCCGGCCCGGACCCGGCGGAGCCGGCGGCTGCGCTCGGTGCCCCGGGACGCGGGCCGGTCCCGGCGCCGTCCGCCGCCGCGACGGCACACCCCCGCGGTCTACCGCCGCCGTCGGGTCTTCGCCGCGCTGCTCCTGCTCAACCTGGTCGAACTGGTCGGCGTGATCGTGGTCAGCCCCGGGTTCTGGATCGGCTTCTCCGTCACCTGCATGATGCTGGTCGTGTACGTCGTACACCTGCGGAGCCGGGCCATCGGGGACCGCCGGCGGCGTCGGGCACAGGCCCGGGAGGCGGCCTGGCTGGCCGCCCGCCAGGCCGAGGTGCGCCGCGAGCAGGCCCGCCGGGCGCAGGCCCGTCGGGAGACGCAGCGTCGGCTGGCGGCCCAGCGCGAGTTGGTACGCCGGGCCGCGCTCGGCCTGGACCGGATCGCGGACCTGCCGCCGGCGGCCAGCGGGGGCGGCCGGGCGGCCGGCTCGGTCTCCTACCGGCGGGCCGGCGGCCTGCGGGGACGGCCGTACGAGGCGGGCCGGGGCCCGACCGCCGGTCAGTGACCGGGTCCCGGCGTCGGTACGCATCCGTATCGACGCCCGGGGTCGGTCTCGGGCCCGCCCCTGCGGGATCTCGCGTTGGCCGCCCGGCCCCGATGTTCGACGGCCGGCACGCCGGGGGCGGGCTCGCGGCCAGCCGGACCGACCTGTTAGCCTTGGCGCCGGCTCGCCGGTGTCTCGGACGGCGGCGGGTGCTTGGTGGTCGGAAGCTCGACCAGGGGGCTGTGGCGCAGACCGGTAGCGCACCTCGTTCGCATCGAGGGGGTCAGGGGTTCAAATCCCCTCAGCTCCACCAATAACACCAACGACCAGCGGAAACGCTGGTCGTTGATCATTTGGCACAGATCCGGCACAACTCAGCCCGGGAGAGCCGGGCCGGGGCGGTTTCCCGCAGCCTCCCGAAGCGCCGTGCTGACGATGTTGCGACGACGGTTCTTCTTCGGCCACCAGTGCACGTAGGTCTCCAACGTGATCCGCAGGCTTGAGTGGCGTAAGGCGTTCTGGACGTCGGTGGGATCGGCGCCCGAGGTGATCAGACGCGTCGCGAAGTAGTGGCGTAGGGAGTGGAAGGTGCCTTCCTCCGGCCAGCCCGCCGACTTGCGCCAACCTCGCCACAGGTCGGACCAGCGCTGATCATGAATCGGCCTGCCCTGTTCGTCGGTGAACAGGAGTGGGACCGCCCGCCGCTTCGGCTGTTTGCCGGGGTCCGGAGTGCCGGCAGTGATGTCGGGCAGCTCGACCAGCGCGGGCCGGTACTTCCGTACGTGCTCCGCGAGCACCGCCGCCACGTGGTCGTCCAGGTCCACGTCACCGACGGAGCCGGCTTTGGGCGGGGCGATGTAGAAGCCGCCGTAAGCCTCGCGGTGAAAGCGAAGCTGCTGGACCACGTGCAGCTCCTGGCGCGGCTGGTCGACACACCGCACGCCATCCTCCAGGCCGAGGACTTCGCCCAGTCGCAGACCTTCACCCGCGCCGCACCAGATGGCCGCCTGGTAGCGGTCCGGGACGACGTCGACCAGGGCCAGCATGTCGTCATCGGTGGGTACCCACTTCGGCGCGCGAGAAAAGCCCCGCAGGATTGCCGAAAGTCGTACCGCCTTGCACGGGTTATTGGCAATTACCTTATCTGCTACAGCCGCGTTCATGATGGCGTTGAACAGATCAAAGTATGTCTTCACTGAGGATTGCGCGACATTGTTTCGCAGTAGAAGGGAAATCCATTCCAATACATCCGTTACGGTGATTGCGCGCATCTGCCTCTTGCCGACGTGCGGATAAAGATGATGGCGTAGACGTGACTCCGTGTGGCGCTGGTAATCGAGAGCTTGCCCGATCTGACGCGAGAGCCGCCAACGCTCGCCGTACTCGCGGAAGGTAGCCTGTCGCTCTGCCTGGTCAACCTTGGTCTCTTCCGCGATACCGGCACGGGCGCTCAGGTCGAATTCTTCGGCATCGACCTTGCGCTCGAACAACTTCTCTCGGGGCTCTCCGGCTGCGTCCGTGTAGCGCACCCGCCAGCGTTTGCCCCGGCCGTGGCGCTTTGACGGCAAACGCTTCTTGTCCGGCCCACGCTTGGTCAGGTACCACAGGTCATCGATGGGCATGTCAGGCTGCCTTCTGGTCGAACCACGCCCGTACGTCGGCGGGGTCGTAGCGGAGGTGACGGCCGACCCGGGAAGCGCGGGGACCGGTGCGGCGGTGGCGCCATTGGTAGAGGGTGCCGACGGGGATGCCGAGGAACGCCGACACGTCGGTGATGCTCCATAGGCGTTCGGTGGGGGTGGCGCTCATTGGGCTTCCTTTCGTGTCTGTCGTGAGGCTCGGATTCGGTCACCGATCGCGGTGGCGAGTTCGAGTTGTTCGGGGGTGTCGTAGCCGATGCCGAGGATTTGCCAGTCGTTGACGACCAGGACGTCAGCGTCGGCGGGTAGGCCAGCTTCGGTGAGCGCGGTTTGTAATTGGTGAGCTTGACGTTCCGCGCGCAGATTTTTGAAGGTCGTGGAGTAGATCCGCGACTTGGTGAGGAAGTGACCCCGAAAGCCGAGCATGTGCGCCCAGTGGCGCAATTTGAGATCGGCGTATTGGTCGAGACCGCCGAGGTCCCACGCGGCTTGGATCATCGCCCGGTGGTGGTCCGATACCCGGAGCTGGTCGATGTGCAGTTGCGAGCGAATGCGCCGGTCTCCGGTTTCGGTCGCCCCGGTGCCCTTGGTGGCGTACTTGGCGATGTAGCCGGCGAGCCGGGTGTCACTCACCACCTGGTCCCCGTCGCCCTCTTCGTCGGCGGTGACGTCGATGTCGGTAGCGGTGATGTCCTTGACGTCGACCTGGGCGCCCCAGCCGAGGGCGAGCCCTGTGCCGTCGGGTCGTTCGGTGTCGACCTGGACGGAGGTTGCCGCGGAACGCACCGCGTCGGCCAGAACGTCGGGGGTGAGCCACACCGGGGGAGCCGAGTCCGGACCGGATGGGCCGTCGACCCGGATCACGGCGTGGAAGTGGACGAGGCCCCGCCGCTGGTACTCGGCAACCTTGGCGTAGGAGATCCGCAGGTGCGCACCGGATGCCCGGACGGTGAGGCCACCAGCGGCAGCAGCGGCCCGCCGGAGCGCGATGGTGAACCGGTGCCAGAGTTGGCCGCTGTGTGCTTGCCACAGGACGGCGCCGGGGTAGTCGTAGGAGTCGGGGTCGATCGGGCTACCCAGGAGCGGATGCCCGTCCGGGTGCCACTTGCCGCAGCCGCAGGGCCGCTTCCCGGGCCGGTTGTGGACCGGGCCGAAGGACGGCGCGGTCAGGGTGACAAACAGTCGCGTTGACCGGGCGACGGTGGCGGGGACGCCCTTGCCGCCGGACATGCCCGCGTGGATGAGGTGCCAGGCGTCAGCGGCGTACCGGTCGGCGCAGGTGGGGCAAACGGCCGCGCGTCGGGTGCCGCAGGAGGCCCAGACCCGACCGGACCGGGACGCGATGACGTGTCCGGTGGCGGCGTGCCGAGCCTCCCACTTGCCGATCAGGCGTACCGGCCGGAGGCAGCCCTTGACGCTCTCGACGCCGGTCCGCCATTCGCGGTAGGCAGGGGTCCGCATCCACTGTTCAAGCGCCGCCTCACCGTCGTACGTCGGTCGTTGTCGATTGGTCAGCGGCATCAGTTCCTCCGGGATCGGGGGGTGCGGTTCGTGGTGTCGTCGCATCCGGGGTGCCGATCGAACGCGGCCGGGTGGCCGTTGCAGCCGACGCGAGCGGCGGGGTCGAGGGGCCAGCCGCAGCCGGCCGCGCACATGACGTGTCCGGGACGGAGTGCGCGGACGGCAGCGGCGGGACCGGTGGGGCGTTTCATCGCGGGTCCTCCGATGCTCTGAGCAGGGGTTCATCGGTGCTGGCTGTCTCCGCGAGGGCACCCCGGATATGGGCGGGATGCCCCACGGGCACGGTCAGCGACCGGCCACATTGGACGGCTGAAAGACGAGCGGGGGGTCAGTGCGTGGAGCCGTTGACCCCGACCGGGGTTAGCCGGTCTGCCACCCGCGTCGCGATCGGCAGCGGTAGCCGTGTGGCCCGTTGGATGTCGACAGCGGTCACGGGCCGGGGCAGGTCCGCGACGAGTCGCCGGATCTGGTCTTGCATCCCGACCGGGATCCCGAGCCCTTCCAGCGAGAGCGCCGGGGCGGTGTCGACAACCGGCGGCGCCGGAGCCGGGACCGGGGTGGTGGGGGCTTCTACGACGGCGGCCGGGGCGGACAATGGCGCGACCGGAGGCGCCGGAGGTGGCGCCGGGATGGTGTCCTCAGGCGCGGGGGCCGTAGTTGTGGTGAGGGTGATCGCTCGGCGCGCCTGGGTGCAGCGCGCCTGCACGATCGGCATGACCTCGGCCAGGAAGAACACCAGAACCGGGACCATGATGTGAGCGGCGAGCATGCCCGCGCTGATTCCGCCGTCCCGGGGGAACAGGGCCGGTACCACGTTCATGATCAGGGTGCAGCCGAGCAGGAACCGCTTGAGCCAGTCGACCGCACGGGAGTCGATGTCGATCCCCCGGGCGATCATCGCTGCTTCCCAGCGGAGCACCGTGATGAGGATTCCAACCAGGCAGGGTTCCACTCCCCAGCAGCCCCACCACACGGGGTCGGCGGGGGTGAGGTGCCCGGCAAGGAAGTCGTGAACACCGGTCGTGGTGAACACCGACCCGAGGGCCAGGAACAGCCACAGCGATCGAGTGACGCTCACCCGCAGCCGCTCGATCTCCACGATGTCCAACGCGGTGTCTTGCTCCAGGTCGTGAAGCTGCCGCGCCACATCCAGCCGGCGAGACAGCTTCCGGACCGGCCGGGGTGGCTTGGTCGGTCGAGACTGCTCAGGCATGGCGGTCATCCCTGCCCCGTACGGGACAGCTCGGAGACCGGCCACCCGGCGACCCGGACCAGCTCCGCAATGTCGGTGTCGTCGCAGTACGCCGCCCGGACCCGCATCGGGGTACGCGACCGCTGCTTGACCACGAAGCCGATACCGGCCGACTCGGGCACGTTGGGGATCTCGTCAGCGAGAGCGCCCCGCCGGCGCATGTCCTCACCAAGCACCATGTCCACGTGACCGGCCGAGGTAGCCCGCAGGCACACCCGCAGGGAGAACAGGTCCCGCTGCGGGATCACGTCCTTGGTGGGCTCCTGAAGAGCACCGATCACGCTGCCGCCCAACGCGCGGGCCTGCGAGAGGATCAGCGGCAGCACCGCTTGAGCGCCACGGGTCAACGACCGGTCCCCGTAGCCGGTCACGGCGCCCAGCTCGTCGATGACCAGGAGGTCGAGCGGGGTTTCCCGCGACATCTCGAAGGTTCGCCGCCCCTGCTCGGCAAGGGTTCGCTTCCGGGCCTGCATGGTCTCCCAGAAGGACCCCATCACGTCCACGATGTCCTTGTCGGCTTCCGCGTACCGGTAGGACACCGGACGCAGCGCGTTCAACTCGGTGCCCTTCGGGTTGATCACGTGCAGGCGGACCAGGCCGTCGCGGATCAGCGGAGCGCACGCCCGAAGCGCCATCCAGGTAACCGAGTTCTTGCCCGAACCGGTGGCCCCCGCGATCAACCAGTGCTGACCGATCAGCGGCGCGTGCCAGTCCGACCCGTGCTCCGTCTCGCCCAGATAGACGTTGGCCAGGCTCACAGCGTCGGAGTCGGCCGGGATGTCCGGTGGAACGATCACCTGCGTGAACGGCTCCGAGCGTTGCACGATCAACGCGATAACCTGAGGCCGTACCCGCTCGACCCCGACCCGTTCCGCCCGCAGCGCCACCGCCAGGGCCTCAGCCGCTTCCTCCCACTGCTTCGGAGTCTGGCCCAGCAACAGCCGGACGTAGACCGTCTCGGTCGATGGGGAGTGGCTACGGATACGCACGATCCGGGGAACGTTGATCACACCCGTCATCCGCTGGACCGTGACCAGGCCGCACGCCTCCGTCACCCGCCTCCACCACGGCCCGAGGTAGGTCCGCGACAGCCACCGACGACGCACCGCCCGAAGCTGAGGAGCGGCGAACCGCGACCAGGAGTCCGGGTGACCCCGGTACCAACCGACACCGGCCGCAACCGCGCCCGCCACCACACCACCCGTGGTGACCGGCCCGAACTCGACCACACCAGCGGTCAGAGCAGTCGGCGCAGCCACGAAACCCGGATGCCGAGCGGCCCAACCCGCCGCCCGCCATTCCCACCCCTGAGTACGCTTACCCATCTCCCGCACCTACCCTCACTAATTCGTGTGCAATTCGTCATGTCCTGTTTTTGGGCAGAAGAGAGCCCGGACCGGATCACCAGTCCGGGCCTCCTCCGAGACCGCCGGTCAGCGCACGGCGTTGAACATTTCCTTCGCCCGAGTCGTGGCTTTCTTCGCTTCCCGCGTCTCTTCCAGCCACGGGGCAGCCTCTTCGAGTAGCACCAGTAGCACCGCGACCGACCGGCGAAGCTCGTCGTAGTGCCGCATGTACCGGTACCGTTCCGGCATTCCCTTCATCGAACCGCGCATCAAGCGCATCGCCTTGTCGATCCCGTCGTAGGTGTCGCTCACCCGGTACGACATCAGCCCACCTTCCACGGCTTCGCGAGCAAATCGGCCTCGTACGTCTTCACCCGCGTGTGGAACGCTCGCAGCGTCTCGACAGCCTGCTTGTGCGCGTCCTCCAAGTCCTCGATCCGAGCCGCGAACTGGTACAGCGCCCCCGGCGGCGGCTCACACGCGTTGATCAGGCTCTTCGCCGCATCGAGCATCAGCGCCAAGCCCTGAACATTGCCCATCAACGCCTCGTACCGACTTCGACCCGTCCACGACTTCACCATCTCCGGAACCATATCCATGCCCCTCCTTTCCGCACGGTCTGCTCGCCTTTTCGGTGAGCACCACCCGCCCCTGGTAGCCAGACCCAAGGGGCGGATAGAACGCACCGACCGGCGGGCTACTCCCGACCGCTCAGGCGCCACACGCGCCGCCAACGTCGAGTCTCACGGCGAATCAGACCAACGTTGATCGAAACCGAAACCAGCAGGAGGCCAGAAACGATCAGGTCAAAATTCGACACAACAACCTCCCTTCAAATCCTGATAGCAATCCGATAGCAAATAAATGGTGTTTTCAGGCAAGGGGGTATCCACTGTGGAATTATCAACAAACAATCTGCCGAGGATGCAGTCCCACGAGGACCGAATTGCCACCGGCATGAGCGCCCCGACCCGACTCGAACGGGTCGCCCACCAGAAAGGGGCGGGGCCGAAGGTCCGATCAGCGAGCGGTCTTGAGTCCCTGTGCCTTCCAGGTCAGACCCGACCGCCCGTCCCGCTCCCAGTGCGACACCGTCGGCCCGATCAGCTCCACCAGCTCACCCTCCTCGACCTGGCCCGGGTCCGTCGCAAGCGTGACCTTCAGCTCCTCGCCCTTCCCCCGGTAGCCCTCCTCGGTCGCGATCGGCTTCGCGAACACCGCGACCGTGAACAGCGGGTCGCTCGTGCCGTACGCCGTGATCACCTTCCCTTCCTGATCCGCCTTCACCGACGGCTCCTCCACCACCCGCAGCTTGTAGCCAGACAGGTTCACCGGGATGTTCCGCATCTACAGCTCCTCTTCGTACTGCTCAGGCCCCTTAGGCCGATCCCCAGATCGTTCCGTTGGCCTATTGTCCCGGGCCAACTTCGATGGGACTATCATGGCATGGCGGAACAACAGGTGCAACCACTGTCCCGGGACAATCTGAGGATCTTGAAGAGGAGGTGTGGCACTGTGAGTAGCACAGCAGCTACGGAGGTCGAACAAGATCTACGTAGAAGGATCGAATCGGGCGAATTCCGTCCCGGGGCGCAGCTGCCGAAGCTCACCGACCTCATGGCCGAGTACGGCGTGCGGTCACGAGGGGCGATGGATCGAGCCATACGGGCACTGGTCGGCGACGGCCTGCTTGTCAGTCGTCAGGGCTCGGGCATCTACGTTCGGGAACGGCAGGTGGTGCGCCGAGACTTGGTTGCTGGGCTGCACATGGAGTACGACCGAGCCGTCCGAGACGAGGTAGCGACTGGTGGGCTATTCGAGGCGATGACCGGCACAAATGGCCTCGACGTAGCTACGTCCTACGAGCTTGTTGACGCAGCGGACCGCGTAGCGGAGCTGCTCCAAGTCCAGGCCGGGACGCCACTCCTTGCAAGAACGTTTCGGTACACGATCGCCGGACAGCCGCACCAGTTGACACGCTCGTTCATGACGACGGAGCTTGCGCGACAAGCCGAGCTGACTTCACCTGGATCAGAACGCCCCGGCATAGGCACGATCGCACAGCTTCGCAAAGCCGGCTCCACTCCTGACCGCGTATCCATCAATCTGGAAACCAGGATGCCGACCACCGATGAACGCGAACAACTGGCAATCAGTCGGGGTACCCCGGTCTACGAACACTGGCGCGTAATGAGCAAGGACGGAGTGCCGGTCGAAGTATCTACGGCCATCGTTCCGGGTGACCGGGTGGCCTACACGCTCAATGTCGACCTGGGCGAGGCTCGGTCATGAGCCCGGCTGCCTGGTCGTGGATCGCGGCAGCGGTATCGATAAGTGGGCTGTGGATCGGTGGCATCAACCCGCGATATGGATGGATCTATGGCATCCTGAACCAAGGCGTATGGGTCGCCTACGGAGCTGCAACCGATCAACCCGGGATGATCGCACTCTCCGTTGCGTTTGTCTTCATCTATGGCAGAAACCTATGGAGATGGCGCGGTACGCGCTTTCAGCCAGCAACAAAGACTGCGGAGAGCGCCGCAGCAGAGCGGGCAGGATGAAATGTCTACCACAAATCCCGATCCAGCCGACGACCGAGCAGTACGCGCCCGAGCGCATACCATCATGACGCAGGTGTATTACGAGCTGAGGAATGTGATAACGCGGTACTACGACGAAGACGGCTTGTACATCGAGCCCACGGGCGTTTCGGATGGTGGCGACAACACGGGGATGATTCGAGCGGCAAACAATGAAGTGCTTAGTCGCCTGGACGCCGAAGTACAAAGGGCTCGTGACAGCCTGACGGAGATTCTGATCGAGATTGACAACCACAAGCGTCAACAGTTCGGGCCAGGCTACAATCCAGCCTTGCCGAAGCTCTGAGGACAGCACTACCACACCACGCACGGCCAGGCTCTTTATCGCATCGTTTCCAAGGTGCCCACCGCCACAGCATGAACGGCGCGGTGGGCACCTTGCTATTGCCGCCAACATGCGTTGTAGCTTGAGCGTGTTCAGACTTTCTTTACTTGTTCAAGGGCGGGCCTTCGGCCCGCCGCCGTGTCGCGCCGGGGCGCGCGTGCGGCCTGGCGGCCGGTCACGCCCCGGCGCACGGCGGGCCATTGGAAGCCGTAGGCGCAACCGCGGGCGGATCTGGCCAACGCCGACCACCACCAGGAGCACGCGCAGCTCCGGACGTCAGGCTGCGCAGGGAGCTGGGCTTTCGAGGACCGAGAAGAGTGGTCGCCCGTGTGCCAACTCGCGATGATCCCTCACGCTGGCACGCACACCGCTGGGTCCGCCGTGGTCGTCATTCGGTGGCTGGGCTCGCCCGAGGTGGGATGGGGGAGCTGGTGATCGGCAAGCGCAAAGCGGGGAAGTGTGCCAGGTCGAGATGCCTCCGGCGGGGGCCTCAGGCTCCGGGATGGCAGGGGAAGGCTCGGCGGTTGCGGTGGGGTGAGTGGCTGGGGAGTGCCGTCCCGTCGCCGTCGTCCCAGGCGGAGCCGAGCAGATCCGCCCTCCTGGACCAAGGTGGAGCACTCCACGACTGAACGACCTTGGGCCAGGAGGGCGGACCCGCTCCACAGGGTGTGGGACGACGGTGACGGGACGGCAGTAGGTCAGTATGTTCGCTGCGCCGGACGACGCATCGCGCGACGTAGACCGGCCAATTGCACGAAGATCTCTCGCTTCGTTACGGCGTTGCCCTGTCTGTCGAGCTGATAGCCGCTGAGCCAGACCCATCCGTGGTAGGTGGGCTTCCGGGACACCGAGATGACGCGGAACACGAAGCGCGGTTGTCCCGCGAACTGCACCGAAGCCTCGCGGCTGATCCACAGCTCGTCGCCGGATTCGGGTAGGCGTGATTGCGGCCTGACCGCTATATGGCCGTGCTGCACGACAGGCATGGGGCTCCCCTGCTTGGCGGTCGCTCTGCCCGGCGAGGCTCGGAGGTGCCCGGCCGGGCAGAGCGCATCCGCCGTACCGGGGCGGGTTCGGGTCCTCCACGGCCAGCACAGCGGGCTAACCGACCGTACCAACGCTGGTTCACATACGTCTAGGTACGTAGAAGGTCGAGGGAGGCCATGTCGAGACTTCTACGGTCAAGCCATGGAGTTCGACCCGGACGCCCGCATCGACCACGAGGCGCCGCTGCCGCCGTACCGGCAACTGGTCGGCATTCTCGCCGCCCGGATCGGCCGTGGCGACTGGCAGCCCAACCGAGCGATTCCGTCCGAGAGTCAGCTCGTGCAGGAGTACGGGCTTGCGCGGGCTACCGTGCGGCGAGCGATTGGCGTCCTGGTGGAACAAGGCGTGCTGTTCGTGGTGCCGCAGCGAGGCACCTTCGTCAAGCCACGGTGAGGGATGGCGTAAATCGATACGGCACGATGGCCGCTTCATGATCATCGGGCACAGATCCGGCACAACTGAGACCGAAAAGCCGTGTAAGACGTCGAGAGACGTTGAGGGTCGCGGCCCTGGTGAGGGGTCAGATCTGCCCGGTTCCGGATGATCTCTACCCCGCCCACGGTCTTTGGGGTTCAAATCCCCTCAGCTCCACATAATTAAGGCCCTGACCAGCGAGAACGCCGGTCAGGGCCTTAAGTTTGTCTATGCGATTTTGAATCACCCCCCGAAAACCCCCCACAAACGCGAGGGCGCGGCCACGTTCGTCGGCGGGATGGGTCTGTCCGCGCTGCAGGGTGTCAGGCGATCCTCTGTCCGGGGCTACGCTGCCCGGGACGGCCCATGGTCGCGGCGTTCGGGGTCGGTTGTCGTCGGGCTGGCGCCGAGCTGTTCGAGGATGTGAGAGCTGTCCGGGGCGAGGGTGGGTTTGACGATGTAGTAGGTGTTGGTGACGTCTTCGCTGGCGTGCCCGAGTTGGGCAGCGGCGCTCTTGGCGTCGGCCTGCTTGTCGATGAGGGTGGCGACCGTCTTGCGGAAGGTGTGTGGGGTGACCCATTCGAGGCCGGTCTCAGCGCGGGCTTGGCGCCACTGGCGGCGCACGTTGTGCGGGGACATCCAGGTGCCGCGCCGGGAAGCGAAGATCGCATCGTGGGGGTTGTCAGCGGCGGTGAGCTTGCGGGCCAGCAGCATCCCGACCGCGAATCGGGGCAGGATGACCGTCCGGTAACCGGCGTCGCTCTTGGTCCACTCCTGTCGGAAAAAGCCCTTGCCCTTGAGGTAGACGATGGTGCCGCAGATGGTCACGGCCGGGTGTTCGGCGGCGAGGTCCGCGTCTTCCCACCGCACGGCCAGGATCTCGCCGATGCGGGCGCCGGTGGCGAGCATGAGGTCGACGATGTCGGCCAGGTCGCCGGTCTGCCGAGGTCCCGGCTTGCCAGCAGTGGGCTGTTGCCACTGGCGGATCGCCGAGCGGACGCCTTCCAAGTGTTCGCTTTCGAGGGCGCGCACGGTGCGGCGTGGCTTGCGAAGGCGACCGGTTTCCCGGACGGGGTTGGTCGTGAGCGCACCACGGCGTACCGCTAGGGCGAACATCTGGTCGAGGACGACCTTCGCGTTCTTGGCCGCTGCCGGCCGGGTCTTGGCGACATCGCCGAGGAACTTGTCGAGGCGGCCCACGGTGGCCTCTCGGATGCGCAGGTTACCCAGGGCAGGCACGATCGAGGTGCGCAGGCTGGTCTTGTAATTGTTGATGGTCTGCGGTAGGACGCGTTCCTCCGCGGTGACGACCTCGATCCACAGGTTGGCGAGCGTGCTGACGTGGGTGTCCCTGGTGATCTCGTCGTCGTTCGGGGCGACGCGGTCGCGCAGCTTCTCCTTCAGCGCCCGGGTGGCGGCGGGTCCGGTGGTGCCGGTGGCCTCGACGTCGCGGGTTCTGCCGTCGTAGTCGCGAAACCGGGCTCGCGCGCAGTGGCGGTTGGGGCCGAGCTTTTCGGTGCGGATGTTGCCCCAGGTGCCGATGGGGAGTGGAGGTCGGGCCATTGTTCATCGCTCCGGGTCGGTGTTGTCGTCGAGCCAGCGTTCGACCTCGCTGCGCCGGTAGCGCAGCGTGTTGCCGACCCGGATGGCGCGAGGTCCTTTATCCCGGCTGTGCCAGGCGTAGAGGGTGTTCTTCGGCTTGCCGAGCCAGGCGGCGACGTCGTCGATGGTGAGCAGGGGGTCGGGCCGCCATTCGGGGGCGGTCGACCCGCTCATCGCCGGCCTGCCGTGTCGGACGGACCAGGCTGGGGGAGCGACTCGCCGTGCGGCACGGACACCGGTGTGGGGTGCGGATAGGGCGGGCATAGATCGGGCGTCCTTTCAGCGCGTACCTCGGATTGGGGTTGGTCAAGCTCGTTGTGGCTGGTAGGGCCTGTTGGCGCGGCGGCACCGTAGCGTGACTCAGCGCCGTTGGTCGATCGTGTGGTGACGTCGTTTTCCGCGATTTGGGTCACGTCGCGGGAATCGTGGTGGCGTTGTGTTGTGAGTCGCTGCGGGTCGCGGTCGGTCGGAGTTGGGTCGGATTCGGCCATCGCGACTCCTGGGGCGGTAAAGACCATTAGGTCGACGTGGAAGCTTTGGTCGCCGTGACCGGTCGGCCGATCCTGTCGCGCTGCCTCGGCTTCGGCGTGGGTGGCGTAGTACACGAACTGGTCGCCGTTGCCCGGACCAATGACCGCGACGATTTGCAGGACGTGCGTAAGGCCCGCGGCACGAGCAGCTGGCAGCAGTTCGCTCAGGTGCTCGGCGTACGTGGTTCCGGGCTGGCCGGGTGCTGTGGAGCTGATGGCCGCGATCGCGCATGTGTCTGCCGTCATGATGAGCCGGCACGCGCCGAACAGGTCTGCGATGCTGGCCCGCGTTCGGTCGGCGTGCCGCGGAGGCCACCGCAGGACGACGAGGCTGGCGGGCTCGGCAAGTGAGTCCAGGTCCGCGACCTCGCCGGGGTCGGTGATGGGCAGGTACGAACGGGATGTGTCGGCGCTGGCGGTTTGCAGATGTGGGTCGCTGTCGAAGTCGACGATCGCCTCGCCACGCCGGGTGTACACGAGGATGAGTCGCCGGGCCAGCCGCGACGCAAGACGGGCGGTGGGGTCGGTGGTGAGTACGTCGTCGTCGCGGTCGTCGAGTCGCCAGACGGCGATGGGTACGTCGCCGCCGACGAGGATCGCGTCGCCGTGGATGCTCGGCGCAAGGGTGGATGGGTTCGGGCGGGGCGGGTCGTCGGGGACGGAGTTCGGCAGAGCAGTCATGTGCGGGTAGCTCCCGCGCTGGCTGACCGTGTTCGCACCTACGAATGGCCCCGGGATACCGGCTCACAGCGCGGTCTCTCACACGCCGGAACCCAACAGCACCCAACAGCGCGTGCCGTCTGTTGGGTCGGCTTACCCAACAGATGATCATCGTTGGCCCAACAGTTTTCCGTGTATGGCTGTTGGGTAGCCAACAGTGAGTGCACGTGGTGGGCGCTCACGCCGCCCTTGTCGAGACGGCCGCTTGGTATGCCTGGTCGACGGGGCGGGGCGTCGGTGGCGGGGCCTTGACCTTGCCGACGGCTTCGGCGCCGGCTGCGTCCAGTTCTGCGCGTCGCGGCCGTAGCTGCCCCCACAGATGGCGACCAGAGGGCAGGTCGAGCACGGATACCGGCGAGGGGACGGACGCCGTGATCCGGAGCCGCCAGGAGTCCGTGGACGGGGATAGCGATACGGCGTGGTGATCGCGAAGAAGCGAGCGGGCGGCGCGGTGGTGACCAGGCCGGATGCGCCCCACATGGCCAGTGCTTGAGCCTCGCGCGGATGGTCGGGGTGCTGGTAGGCGGAGTCGTGCACCGACGTGTGTCTGCCGGGCGCTTCTTGCGCGGAAATCTCATGATCTCGTGGGACGCTGCGGTGCGAATCCACTCTCGTGCTGATCTTCTGAGTCAACGGTACCCAACAGGCCGGTGAGCTGCGGTGTTGGCCTTCGCGAGGATCGTTAACGACATCTGCGGCTGCTGTTGGTTGTTGGGCGGGCATGGCTATTGAGCAGGCCCAACAGCTTCCGGCGCAGGTTCGCACGCTCATGGACCGTTGGGTCGGCATGTGCGGATAGGGGTGCAGCGCCGCTGTCGGATGCGGCGCCGATCGCCTCGTGAGGTTGACATGTCTGCTCGATCCTGGCCGTCATCGCCGCTAGCCGCGGCCGAACGTGCCTTCACACTTCTGGTTCAGCCGCCCACACACCTCAGTTTCGATGGTCGCGGTTTCGAGGGTCTGCCGGATGACATCCTGCCGTTGGAGCAGCTACGAACCCTGCTGCTGTCGCCGCAGACCGGCGTTGAGGTGCGCGATGCCGTGTGGCGTGAGCTGGTCATCCGCGCCCGTCGGGACGGCCCGGCCTGGGTTGTCGCCGCGGTGGGGATCGCTATGCCGGGTCTGCGGCACGTTGCCGGTGCGCTCGCTGCGGGATGGCGGGGCGACACCAGCGATCTGGACGCCGAACTGCTGGTCGGGTTTGTGGCGCGACTCAAGACCATCGACCTGGAGCCGACTCGGATCTGCGGCCGGCTGATCGATGCCGGTCTGCGTGCCGCGCGTAAGGCCCGGGACGCCGAATCCGATGCACATCTGATCCACACCGACGGGCCGGACCCGATCGCGCCGATCCACCCGTGGGACCACCCTGACCTGGTGCTGGCCCGTGCCGTCGCGGTCGGTGTGCTGGACGCCGACGAGGCGAACCTGATCGCCGCCACCCGCCTCGACAACACCACTCTCGCGCAGGCTGCGGCGAGTTTCGGCATCACCTCCAGCTTGGCCTCCTCATGGCGTCTAAAGGCCGAACGCCGGCTCCGGGAAGCCATCCGCGACGGCGACCTCGCATTCGTGCCGCTGCGGCCTCGTCCGCGCCGCCGCAATAGTGCTGCGACCCGCCAGAAAGTCGCCGCGACTCGGCAACGCGTCGCCGCCACCCAACAGCGATGACCGCGACCCAACAGCGCACGGCCCGACACGCGGGAGGACGTCCCTTCTGCTGACGGCGCGACTCAACATCTGGTCGCGGCGACCCAACAACGAATGGCGCCGACCCAACAGCGAGTCGCTGCTGCGGACGCGACCCAACAGCGACGCGCTGTTGGGTCGCTGTTGGGTCGCGGGGTGGCGGCGGACGTCGTGTTGGCCACCCAACAGGGGGCGTTCGTGGGCAAGACATCGGACCGAGACGCGGCCGGTGTCGGCGCCCCGGGGATCGGGGCGCGGCCGGCCTGAGTGGCCGTGTTCGCACCCGATCACCCATGGCTGGAAGGAGCGACGCTCCCACGGCCCTGCCCCGATTCCTGGTGGCGCACCTCAACCCCATTCAGCCCCGCATGCGGGGCGGGAGGTGCGCGCTATGTTCCGCCGCAACGTTCACCGCATCATCACCATCACCATCACCCTCGTGGTCCTAGCGACCCTGACCGGTTCGGCCCCGGCGCACGCGGCTGAGCCGCAGATCCTGGCCGCCCCCTACCCGCTGCCCGTGATCATCAGCCGCATCACGGCCTGGATCGTCGGGCTGCTGGTCGGGGTCGCGACCCTGTTCCTGACCATCGGCGGCCTGCGCCGTCTGGCCGCCGGCGGCGACCCGACCGAGATCGAGAAGTCCAACTCCGCGTTCAAGAACGCCCTCCTCGGCTACGCCCTGGCAGTCCTCGCGCCGATCCTGCTCGCAATCGTGCAGGGCTGGATCGGCGGCTGACGTGGGCGACTGGTACGTCAAGCAGCTGATCCGCTCCATCCTGCAGTGGTTCGCCGAAACGGTGATCGGCGTGCTGAATGCCCTGTGGGAACTGCTGTCCGTCACCGCGTTCGTCAGCCCCGACGTGACCACCCTGCCGCAGGTCACCACGTTCGCCAGCACGTCACTGGGCATCGTGAACGTCTGCTACGTGCTGGCGTTCCTGTGGGCGGCCATCATGGTGATGGGCCGCGACACCATCCAATCCCGGGTCGGGCCAGGTGAGCTGATCCCTCGCCTGGTCATCGGCCTGATCGGCGCCAACTTCGCCATCCCGATCTGTTCCACCATCATCGACCTGTCCAACGCGTTGACCGCCGCGTTAACCGACCAGGACATCACCTCGCCCGGCTCGATGCGGCAGCTGCGTGACATCGCGGTCGGCGCGTTGGGCAGTCCGACCGGCGCGACCGCGGTCAGCTTCCTACTACTGCTCATCGGAATGCTGATCGCCGTGCTCACCGGCACCCTCCTCGTGCAGTGGATCATCCGGCTCGGGTTCCTCGTCGTCGCTGTCGGAATCTCACCGATCGCCCTGGCGCTGCACGGAACCGAGCAGACCGAAGGTGGCGCCATGTTGTGGTGGCGGGCAGTCCTCGGCACGAACGGCATCGTGGTCCTACAGGCGGTCGCCCTGCACACCACGCTGACGGTTTTCCTCAACCCAGCCAGCAACCTGGCCGTGCTCGGCCTGCCGATACCCACCGGCGACCCCGCCGCGATCATGAATCTGCTCATCGTGGTGTGCCTGCTGTGGGGCATCGTCAAGATCCCCAAACTGATGAGCCGATACGTCACCCGCACCCCGCCGAACCCGATGGGCATGATCCTGCGCGTCGTGCTCGTGCAGCAGCTAACCCGCGGGCTATCCCGCGCGTTCAGCGGCGGTCGAAGCGCCGCAGGGGCCGCCAGCCGCACTGGCGGTGGCGCGACCGGAGCGAACCGTCCGTGGCCGGTGCATTCGAGCGGCAGAGGCGGCGGCCAACCTCGCTCTGGCGGTTCCGCGCCCCGACCACTGCCGCAGCCATCGGGTGCGGGTCCCGGCCGCACCGGCACCGCCTACCCAACCGGCCGCCCCGTTCGCCCCTACACCCGCGACGAAATCGCCGGCGGCGTCGACCTCTACACGCGGACCGTGGCGAAACGCGCGGCACCAACGACTCCCCGCTCGACACGGCCGCCGACCCGGGCCGCTGGCGTCGTCCCGGATCCACCGCGGTCAGGACCCCCACGATCGGTCCCGCCCGGGGTCACCCCGGCGACCGCGATGCCTCGCACCCGGCCGGTACGCCCACCGGTCAAAGGCACATGGAACCGGCCCAACCACACACGCTGACCTGCGCCCATCACCGGGCCACCCAAAGAACCTCTCGTCCACGGCGGGGACATCCTCACCCGCGCTGTGGACGGGCAGCACCTCCCGACCCAAGGCGAAAGGGAAACCAGATGACAGCGCCACAGGACACCACTGACGAAGCGATGACCCAGCAACCGCCCCGCAACTTCACAACCAGCAGCGCCGAGATCGTCGCGATCGCCTGGCCGACGCGCCGCCCCATCTACGCCTACACCCCGGAGGAGATCGCCGAAGGCGTCGATGTCTACACCCGGGCGATGAAAGCCCGCGCTGCTGGCGCGCGGACGGCCGGAGGCGACGATGCGCCCGAGTGATGACCTCACCCCGCACGCCCGAATTCCCGCCGACGTCGACACCCCGGACAAGATCGTCTACGGGTTGACCGCCCGGCAGTTGGCCATCCTGGCCGCGGCCGGGGTGATCGGCTACGGCATCTTCCGCGCGGTCGGCGACCTGCTGCCGCAGCCGATGCTGATCGCGATCCTCGTCCCCCTCGCCGGGGCGGCGATCGTGCTGGCCTTGGGCCGCCGCGACGGCCTGTCCATGGACGCCTGGCTACTCGCGGCGGTACGGCACACCCGCAATTCGAAACAGCTGACGCCGGCGGCAGGCGGCAGGCCGCTCCCGGCGCCGACCTGGGCACCAGCCACCACCACACCCGCCGCGACGGTGTCGGTGCTGCGGCTGCCCGCCACCGCGATCAGCGACACCGGCGTCATCGACGCCGGCTCGCACGCCGCGGCCCTGGTCGCCTGCACCACCGTGAACATCGGGCTGCGGACCGGCGACGAGCAAGCCGCCCTGATCGGCAGCTACGGGCGGTGGCTCAACTCCCTGTCCGGACCGGTACAGATCGTGATCTCCGCGCAGCGGGTCGACCTGTCCAGCCACGCCTACCGCATCGCCGAAGGCGCCGAGACCATCGGCAACCCTGCCTTGGCCGACGCCGCCCGGGACTACGCCAACTTTCTCGACGACCTCGCGGCCCGCCGGGACCCGCTGTGGCGGACGGTGACCGTCGCGGTCACCGCGACCGGCGACAAGGGCCGCGACACCGAGGTCCTGCGCCGGGCGGAACACACCGCGTCCGCGCTGTCCACTCTCGGGGCCGAGGCCGCCGTCCTTGACGGCGGCCGGGCCGCCGCGGTGCTCACCTGCGCTACCGACCCCTACACCCCGACCGACGTCACCTGGGCCCGTGCCCTGCCCGACGCGGCCGTCACTGGACCAGGAGATTGACATGCCCCTACTGAAACGGCAAAAGCCGACCACCGCCGCTGACGCGAGCCCGGCCGATCCGGCCGGGCTCGCGGCCGTTGTGGGCCCGGCCGCGATCGACCACACACCTCGCTACCTGCGCCTCGGCGACGGCTACGCGGCAACGCTGATCGTCACCGGATACCCCGCCGAGGTCGGCCCCGCCTGGCTGGACCCGCTGCTGGCCTGGCCGGGCCGCCTCGACGTCGCCGTCCACATCGACCCCCTCGCCCCGCAGATCGCCGCCGCCCGGCTGCGCAAACAGCGAGCCCGGCTGGAGTCCAACCGACGCACCGACACCGAGAAGGGCCGCCTGATCGACCCGATCACCGAGGCCGCCGCCGACGACGCCGCGGAGCTGGCCGACCGGATCGCCCGAGGCCACAGCAAACTCTTCCGCGTCGGCCTGTACCTGTGCGTGCACGCCACCACCCTCGACGAACTCGACGAAGCGGTCGCCCACGTGCGGGCCACCGCCGCCTCGGTGCTGCTGGACACCCAGCCGGCAACCTGGCGCCAGATGCAGGGCTGGACAAGCACCCTCCCACTGGGCACCGACGGGCTCGACATGCGCCGGATAATGGACACCGACGCGCTCGCCTCGGCGTTCCCGCTCGCGTCGTCGGACCTGCCGGCGCCGCTGCCCGGTGAGCCCGGCGCCACCGGCGGCATGCTCTACGGACTCAACCCCCACTCCAACGGGGTCGTCTGGTGGGATCGGTGGGCGCAGCACAACGCCAACAGCGTCGTCCTCGCCCGGTCCGGGGCCGGCAAGTCGTACTTCGTCAAGTTGGAAGTACTCAGGTCGCTGGCTGACGGCGTGCACGTGGCGGTGATCGATCCCGACAACGAGTACATCCGTCTCGCCGACGCGGTAGGCGGCGTCACCATCGCGCTCGGCGCCAACGGGGTGCGGCTCAACCCGCTCGACATTCCACCCGCCGACCGCCGACCGAAAGCACGCACCTACCGGGCGATGTTCCTGCACACCCTGATCTCGGTACTGCTGGGTGAGCAGCCACCACCCTCCGAGCAAGCTGCCCTCGATAAGGCGATCAACGACGCCTACGACCAGGCCGGGATCTCCAACGACCCCGACACCTGGCGCCGCCAGGCACCGCTGCTACGCGACGTCGCCACCGCGCTCACCGCGCAGCGCACCGAGGCCGGCGACACCCTCGCCGCCAGGCTGACACCGTGGACCACCGGATCGTTCCGGGACCTCTTCGACGGCCCCACCACGACGATCCCGTCAGGGCAGCTGGTGTGCTGGTCCACCCGGCACCTCGCCGACGAGCTCCGCGCCCCCGGCATGCTCCTCGCGCTCGACGCGATCTGGCGCGAGGTCGACACCCCAGCCATTCGCTCGGCGCACACACCCAGGCGGCTGGTCGTTGTCGACGAAGCCTGGACACTGCTCCGCGACGGCGAAGGCGCCAAATTCCTCTCCCACCTCGCCAAATCAGCACGGAAGCGCCGGGCTGGGCTCGCGGTCATCACACAGGACGTCGGTGACCTGCTCGGCTCCGCCCTCGGGCAGATCGTCATCGCCAACGCCGCCACCCAGATCCTGCTGCGGCAGGCGCCGCAGGCGATCGACGTCGTCGCGGACGTGTTCGGCCTGACCACCGGTGAAGCCCGGGTGCTGCTCGCCGCCCGCCGCGGCGAGGGCCTACTCATGTCCGGGACCCACCGAGTCGGCTTCCAGGCCGTGGCCTCCCGCCAGGAGCATCGGCTGTGTCTCGGAGACCTGGAGTTGCCCGACGACGAGTAACCCCGCCACACCTGCCGCGGCTGGAAACGACCGTGGCATCAGCAAACCATCCGAGGGCCGTGGGTCGCCAGCAATGGCCGCCCGCGGCCCTTTTTGTTCTCCGGAAGGGCCTAACCCGTGAACCCCAGCCTCGTACCCGCTTCTATCGTCTCCACGCTCGCTCCCACGCCCGCACCGTCCTCGACCCCGCCGGTACCGACGACACCGTCGTTGCCCGGACCGTCGCAATGGCTCCTCGACACCGTGACCACCGCTGTCGGCTGGTGCCGGGACCGGCCGTGGCTCGCGCTCGTCGGCCTGCTCATCGTCGCCGGCGGCTACGCCGCAGGCACCGTCGTGGCTCGCCGCCGACACGCCCGGATGGCCCGAAACGCGCAGCTGATCACCATCAGCCCACCGCCGGAGGTCAACCCGGACGGCGCCGCTACCTTCTGGGCCACCCTCGCTGAGATCCTGCATACCGGCTGGCGTCGCCGCCTGCGCGACGGCCGAGCGCACCTCGCGGTGGAGTACCGGTGGGGCGGCCGGCAACTGACGATCGCGGTCTGGGTACCGGCGACCATTCAGCACGGCCCGATTCAGGCCGCGATCCGCGGTGCCTGGCCCGGCGCGGCGTGCACCGTCACCGACGCCGACCCGCCGCTGCCCCGGGACGCCTTCAACGTCGGCGGCGCGCTCGCCCCTATCCTGCCGGCCTGGTACCCGCTGCAGACTGACCACGACAACGACCCGCTGCGGACCCTGATCTCCGCGGCATCGGGACTGCACGCCGCCGAGTCGGCCTGCGTGCAGGTCCTGGCCCGGCCCGCGACGACCCGGCAGGTACGCCTGCTGCGTCACGGTGTCCAGAGTTTGCGTACCGGCCGGGCACCGCGCGACCTGCTCGACCCGGCCACCTGGCTACGCGCCGTCCTCGATCTGGTGACGGAACTGTTCAGCACGGGCCGGCAAACCCGTCAGCCTGCCCGATACACGGCACCGCCGGGCAACGACCCGCAGCGTGAGCGGGACGGCCGCTTCGGTGTCGACAAGCTCGCCGGCGCCCAGTGGGAGGTGGCGCTTCGCTTCGGCGTCGCGCACACCAACCCCCGCGGCAGCGACCCCGAAGACCTCAAACCCCGGCTGGTCATCCTCACCCACGGCATCGCCTCGGCCTACGGGGTGTGGACCGGCCGCAACCGGCTACGCCGCCGCTCCATCAGGAACCCCGCCCCGGTCCTGGCCGGCCGCAGACTGCGCCGCGGCTTCCTCCTGTCCCACGCCGAACTGGCCACGATCGCGGCACTGCCCCAGGACATCGCCGTACCCGGATTGGACCGCGCACGCGCCAAACCGATGCCCGCCCCGGTCGCCGTCGCCGCCGGCGGACGCGGCACGAAGGTCCTCGGCCGCGCCGACGTCGGCGGCCACTCCGTCGCCCTACACGTCGTCGACGCCCGCCAGCACCTGCACGTGC
Source organism: Plantactinospora sp. CA-290183 (assembly GCF_050936375.1). Taxonomy (NCBI): domain Bacteria; kingdom Bacillati; phylum Actinomycetota; class Actinomycetes; order Micromonosporales; family Micromonosporaceae; genus Plantactinospora; species Plantactinospora sp. CA-290183. The sequence goes on from NZ_JBNJMX010000003.1 coordinate 410,877, forward strand.
TCGGCTCCACCGGCTCCGGCAAGTCGACGCTGCTGATGAACATGATCCTCGACGACATCCACGCCCGTCGCGGCACCGTCGTCATCGACCCGAAAGGCGACCTGGTCCTCGACCTGCTCGACCGAATCCCAAAAAGCCACGCCAAACGGCTGACGATCATCGACCCGAACCAGCCGGCCGGCACCACCCTCAACCCCCTGCAAGGCGAGGACCACGACCTGGTCGTGGACAACATCGTCAGCATCTTCGGACGGATCTTCGCCAAGCACTGGGGACCCCGAATCGACGACACGCTGCGGGTCGCCTGTCTGACGCTGCTACGCAAGGCCAACGCCACGCTGACGCTGATCCCGCCCCTGCTTAACGACAAGAAGTTCCGGTACGCGTTCACCCAGGACCTCGACGACCCCGAGGGCCTGCGCGGCTACTGGGAATGGTTCGAGTCCACCCCGGCACCGTTGCGGGCGCAGGTGATCGGCCCCGTGCTGTCGAGGCTGCGGGCGTTCCTGCTGCGGGACTTCGTTCGCCGCACCCTCGGCGCGCCGCGGTCGAGCTTCGACATGCGCCGCGTTCTCGACGGCGGCATCCTGCTCGCCCGACTACCGAAAGGCCAGATCGGCGAAGAAACAGCCCGGCTGATGGGAAGCTTCGTCCTCGCCTCGGCCTGGCAGACCGCCACCGGCCGGACCCGGCTACCAGAGGCGGACCGGCGCGACTCCTTCGCATACATCGACGAGGCCCACAACTTCCTAAACCTGCCCGGCTCGGTCGGGGACATGCTGGCCGAGGCGCGCGGCTACCACCTCGGCCTCGTTCTGGCGCACCAGAACCTGTCGCAGATGCCGCGGGAGACGCAGCTGGCCATCTCCGCGAACGCCCGCAACAAGGTCTTCTTCTCCTGCGCGCCGGAGGACGCCCACCAGCTGGCCCGGCACACCATGCCCGAACTCGACGAGCACGACGTGTCCCACATGGACGCCTACCGGGCGGCGTGCCGGCTCGTCGTCAACAGCCGTGAAACCGCGGCATTCACCCTGCGGACCAACCCGTCACGGCCGATCGTCGGCGAGGCCACCGCCGTCCGACAGGCCGTCGCCGACGCGGTCGCAGGCACCGCCGGGAACCAGTCGGCGATCGCCCAGCTCGCCGGCGTCGCCGCCCCACCGGCCGGCGACGATCCGGACTCAGACGACCCAACAGCCACCCAACAGGATCCTGCGTAACCCACCAGACGTGTTCGGCAACGCCCGGGTACGAGGCCGCCCGGCCTCTGGGCCGGCCGTAAGCGGTGCTCGTTCACCTTCGCGATAAGTGGCGAGGTCCCTCAGCGACCACGGGGGAAGCCGCTGGGGGACTTCGTCAGTTTACGCCCTGCTATCAGCCCGTCACCAGATCGGAATCCCGGTGGCGCCGGTCTGATCGCCCTCTGCAGACCCGGCCAGAACCCGGTCATCGCACCAGCCACCGACCCGGCCACTGCCCGGCGCTGTACTGCCGAGCCCCGGCCGACCCCACCCACCCAACAGCCCAGCTAGGAGCCGTCATGTCCGCGAACAACAAAACCCGACACTCCCCCCTGGGGGAGCTCTCTACGGGGGACATCCCAGTAGGCGTGCCTCCGACGACCAGCTCTCGCTCCACAGCCACCCACTCCCTCATCGACATCTCCCACCGTCTTCGCCCCCGCGACTACACCATCGCCTTTCTCCTCGACGGGCATACCACTCTCACCACCGAACACCTCACCTCGATCCTGTTCACCAATTCCACAACCTGTCGGCATCGCCTACAGCTACTGCGCCGGCTCGGCTTCATCGACCGCTTCATCCGCAACCGGCCCGGCGCCAACCCGATGTGCTGGCTGCCCGGCCTGCTCTCCGCCAGGTACACCGCGCTGGCACTCGGCGATAGCCCACCCAGCATCAAAGCCGTGCGGGAACGGCAGGATCGGGTCTACTCCAGCGCGACACTGGACCATCTCCTCGCCGTCAACGACGTGTTCGTCTCTCTGCTCGTCCACGCCCGCCACCGGCCGGGCACGGCGTTGACCCGCTGGTGGTCCGAACGCACCACGGCGGCGGCGTTCGGCCACCGGATCAAACCCGACGGCCACGGCGTCTGGACCGACGGCAGCCAGGAAACCGGGTTCTTCCTCGAACTCGACCGCGGCACCGAACCGATCAGGCGTCTGGTCGACAAGCTGGCCTCTCACCGCAAACTGCGCGCCGAGGGCGGCCCGCAGTACCCGATCCTGTTCGTTCTGCCCAGCCGGCTACGGGAGCAGAACCTGCACCGCAAGCTCGCCGAACGGCCCGAACCCACCCTGATCGTCGCTACCACCTGCCCGGAATCCGGGCCCGAGCCGGCCGGCCCGGTGTGGCGGCTGGCCGGAAATGGCCGCCACCGACTCACCCTGGCCGACCTGCCCAGCAGCCACGGCCAACCCGGCCCCCTCACCCCCGGACCGGCAGGCCCGGACGACCACCCCCTCCGGCTGATCCTCGACGCCACCGGCTGAGGCCCGGCGGCGTCCTCACGCCGCGACCCCACGGCCTCGGGTCCGTCTTCCCGCGCCTACCGCGCGGAGACGGACCCGAGGCCGTTCTCGGTTCCGCGCCCCGACGCCGTTCGGCGCGGCGGGGGACGGGGCCACCGCATGCGCCGCACTCACTCCACCACCCAACACACCGAGGAGTTGTATGCCTGCAAGCCATCCCGACACCGGGCCGCACGCAGCGGGCGATGTACGCCCCAGACGCCTGCTCACCCAGAACCGTGAAATGAAAGCAATCGGCGTGTGGAACTGGACCCTGCCCGCCTGGGCCGGCCGGCTCGCCGACGGCCGCACCTACAACACCTGCCCATCGGCAGGCATCTGCGCCCGCGTCTGCTACGCCCGCAACGGCACTTACCTGTGGCCTGCGGTACGCGCTCGCCACCAGGCCAACCTGATGTTCGTCCTCGACGACCTGCCCGGCTGGGAAGCCGTGATGACCGCCGAACTTGGGCGCCGCGCGGCGCAGGGCCGCTGGATCCGCATCCATGACAGTGGCGACTTCTTCTGCGACGAGTACCTCGCGGCCTGGCTGCGGATCTGCCACGCCCGGCCGGAGGTGCGCTTCTACTGCTATACCAAGGAAGTCGACCGGTTCCGGCGGCTCGTCGAACCCGACCCGCCCGCCAACCTGTTCTGGGTGTACTCCTACGGCGGTACTCAAGACGGCGCCCTTGACCCGACCGTGGACCGTGTCGCCGATGTCTTCCCCGACGAGGCGGCCATCAGCGAGGCCGGCTGGGCGTCGCAGGAAGCCTCCGACCTTCTCGCCGTCCTCGGGCCTCCGCTGGTCGGCATTCCCGCCAACCGCATCCCGGCCTTCCTACGCCGGCTCGCCGGACGCCGGTTCAGCACCTGGCAGGCCGAGACCCAACGTGGCGTCCACCGCCGCGGGCGGCTCCCGAGGCCCACGCCGGGCACCGCCGCACCCGCGGCGCGCCGGCCCACCGCCTGATACCTCGCCGTGCGGCGTCCTCGGGGGCGGCGGTCAGAGCCGGGACCGGTGACGCGACCCCGTGACGTCACATTCGGTTACCCAACAACCATGCGGCGGTTAGTAGTGGTGAGCAACATGCGTTCACGGCCACCCAACAGGGCCACGACGGGCTGCGCCCTCGAACGCGCGATGCATCCAACAGCGCAGGCCAGCAGGGGTATGAGGAGGCTATGCGCGGCCCGTGACCTGTTGGGTAATCGGGCTACGGTGAGGGCTCAATTTCATTGAACCCTTTATGCACCATCATCCGGGCCTCGCCGCCCACGACCCGCGGTCGCAACCGCCCACCCGCCAACCGGCCGGTCGGCCTGCGCCGCCCGTAGGCGCCTCGCCCACCCCACCGCACCACCCCGCGCCGTCCAGGCGCCTGCCGCGGCCTCGTTCCGCGTGCTGCTGACCGCATCACGGTCGCGCTTCCATCTCGCTCTGCGGGTAGCCGTTTTCGGCATTCCCGTGTCTCGCCACTCCCATCTCAAGGAGGACACCGTGCCCCAGACGTCCCTGACCATCGTGTGCCTGCCGCAGGACACCCCCATTGACCAGGTGGCCACCACGGCCGCATCCCGCCTCGCGGCCACACCGCTGATCAACCTCGGCAGCGCCGGACACTTCATCACCACCGCCCGCCTGCGCCGCGGCAACCTGCTGCAGCCGTGGAGGGACACCGCCGCCGGCGGACCCGTCCGACTCCTGGACCTCGACGCGATGCGCGCCACCGCCCATCGGGACTACTGGTACCGCTGGCACATCTGGAACTCCGTCGTCGCCGGCACCCGGCCCGCCCAGCCCTACTGGACCTTTCTCGATCGGCACCTCGCCGACCCGGCAAAGTACCCGATCGCCAAGGCCCAGCAGCACTACCTCGCCCAGCCCCGCATCGCCACGATGCTCACCTACAACGCCCTGCCGACCAGACTCACGGATCTGCCCACCAGCCACCTGGAAGCATTCCAGACCAGCGCGGACAGCTACGCCCACTACGGCTGGCTCTGTGCCGTCCCCGGCAGCAACGTCATCTCCCTCGACGGCACCCACCTGGCGGCTACCAGCGACCGGTACGCCACCCACATCGCCTACCTCGCACACGCCAACCACCGCATCACCACGCTGCACCAGCGCGACATCCTCGTCGCGCTCAGCACCCGCTGAACCCACAGCGCCGCATCCGCCCAGACGAACCGGTCAAACCCCCGGTTCGTCTGCCGGCATTCGCTTCTCACAGCCCGGTCACGACGCCAGTCAAGCCGACCTGATCGGCGACCCCGTGCGCGACTGCGACCTGGTTGACGGGGCGGGACAGCCGCTACGGGATGGCCGATGAGCGGTGCACCAACCCACCTTTCCAATTTTTCGATGGGAGACGCACGCATGGACCTGAATGATCCGCGCTGGCTCCAACACCTCGACGTGATCACGGCGTGGGGCGAAGCCAGCACCGGCAACGAGACCGACCCGCCCACCGACCAGCAACTGTGGGCCATTAGCCGGATCCGAGCAGACCTGAACCTGCCCGAACAGATTGACCCCACGCTGCTCACCGAACTGCGAGCCGCTTTCAACGCCGGCCGCCGGGGCCTGGAGTGGAACGCCGTCGACAGCGGCGAGCTGCGCGCGGTGAGCAGCCTCGTAGACGGCGGCTACTACGTGCTGCGTCCGCAGGGCGGCGGATGGGTGGTGGACCTCGTCATTCCGGACGACATGCCGGACAGCGAGCGATCCGAGGAGGCCGACGACGAACTGGTCGAGGTCGCGCGTCTATCGGCCGGCGGGGTCAAGGTCGAGCAGGTCAGGGCCGGTGATCTCCCGGGCAGAAAGCCCCGCGTCGGGTGGTTTCCCACCGAAGCGAAGGCGAAGGCGGGGGCCGCTGAGTACGAGGCCGGGACACACCCCGAGGACGACGGTTGCGCCATCTACACCGAGAGCTACCACGGGGTGCTGCGCAACGGCGTGGAGGTCTCAGTCCACAGCCTGAGGACGGGCGACGTGTTTACCGAGGTCGGCTACGACGACCCGGTGCTCGTGCACGCGGTGGCGAGCGGAATCGACGGGGATCTCCACCTCGACCTGGGTTCCCCGGACGGAGACGACTCACCCTGACCACTAGCGGTCACGATCACCGATGGTTGTCACGTCGCCGCCCGGCATCGCCGCATCGAGACGACCGCACGGTTTTCACCGCGAGACCGACGCCTTCGACGTCACCTGGCGTTCCGATCGCCCGGAAGGTTCGGACGGGACTGGCACGGAGATTCGCAGCATGGCCGGCGTTCGCCGCGCCGCTGGCCTGCCGCCGCCGGTCGTCAACCGCCGCGGCCCGTTGTCACGCTCGGGCAGACCTGCCGGCGCAATCCCCGGGCCCACATCCTGCGACCTGGCTGGCTCTCCATCGCCGAGTGCGGGGTGTATCTGCGCACCGACCGCGTCGACGGCTCGCCCCGTGACGCGCCCCCCGCTGCTGATCCATCTGGCGCCACCAGTAGCCACCTGCGTCCCTGAAGCGGCCCGCGTCCTGGGCCGCCGTACCTGGCCGTCGCCCGGCCCTCGCACCCGCGTCTCCGCGGCGCAACCCCGGGCACGGCCTTCCGCCCTGCCCGGATTCCAACCATCCACACAGGAGTTCGGCATGAACAGACTGTTCGCTGCCCGCGTCACTGCCGTCCCGCCCGCCGATCTGCACCCCGGGCAGGCCGTGCACGTCAACGTCCGCACCGTATGGCTACCCGCCACCGTGACGTCGATCACGCACAGTTGCATAGGCGTTGACTACGACACCCATTTTTGGGCCAGTGGGCCACTGGCGAGCTCCGTCGCCCCGTGGGTGGTCCGGCCCGCCGATGGGTTGCGTCTGCAACCGGTCCACGCGGTGCGCGTCGACGACGACGTGGTCGCCTTCGACAGCACTCCGCTCACGGTCGCCGGGGCGTGGCAGGGCCGCGACCGCTGGTGGGTCATCGACTACACCACGGGCGAGCGCGCCACGGTGCCGCCGAACGCGATTCTGCGCTTGGTCGACCCGACGCCGACGGTCACCGTCAACGGCATCACCCTGTGACGCCGTTCCACCGCCTGCCTGGCGTCACCACAGGCCACAGTGCTGCCGATCTCGTTCATCTGGCCGGTGCACCAGTTTTGATGCAGCGCCGTTCGACGCACGTCTGCACATCCGTGTCCCGGCGGTCCGCCGGGCTTCCAGAGAGGCAACTGGCATGACCAACATCATGCAGCAACGTGTCCTGACATCCGACCGTTCCCGGGCGCCACTTGCTCTCACCGCCTACCCACATCAGCAGCCGCAGTCGCTGGCGGAACTGTCCGCGGCGCCCGGTCGGGCCGTCACCATCCTGGACGCCGACCGCCGCGACAACGCCGTCGTCCTGCGCCAGGCCGAGGGGACGGGCACGGTCCAGGTCCTGATCAACGGACAAGACCGCAGCTTGCGCGCCGACATCAGGGCGGTGCCGGTAACCGATCCCGCTACCGCGCTGCGCCTGGCTCAGCAGGCTGTGGCCTGGGCCCTGACGGCTGAACGCGCCGCCGCCGACCGGGTCAGTGGTCTAGTCGAGCAGGACGAGGAGCAGCAGCGGCGGCACACCCGTGAGCTCGCGGAGATCCGCTCCTATGCCATCGACCGGCACCGCGATGGTGACATCTGCCGGGAGGGGCTCGACAAGTTCCTCGCCCGCTTCGACCTCGACCCTTACCAACCGCTGCACCGGGTGCAGTTCACCATCACTGGCAGCTTCTACGTGAAACCGAACGACGACGCCAGCACCGGCTACACGAAGGACGACGTCCGCGAGTACCTGGGCCTCGACACCGACCAGGTCGACAACGTTGACCTGGACACGCTCGCGTTCGATGTCACGGTCGACGTAAAGGCCCACAGCGAATGACGACCAACGACCAGCAATACGGCACCCACGGCAGCCGTCCGCTCCATCTGTCGTCGAGCACGGACGACGATCCTGTGACGAGCACACGGGGCGTGGTCACCATCACCGACCAGTCGGGCACCAGTCGGGCGTTCCGGTCCGAGTGGGCCAACCCGGAATACCTGATCCCGGTCGTGGCTCACGTCCTGGCCTGGGCCGACGAGTGCGGTCACCGGCTGGTCACGTCGGCGTGGCTCGCCTACGCCGACGCGTTTCCCGGAACACTGCCGCGAGATGAGGTCACCGGCACCGAGGCCGCTGACGACACTGACCTCGACTACCGCTACCAGCTGTACCTGCACGAAGACTCGGCCGGCGTCCTGCTGCGCGTGTACCGCGTGCGCGAACCGGCACGCCAACCGGCACCCCGGTTGCTCGTTGAGCTGACCCGGGCGGATCTGTTCGCGGAGGCGGCGGCGCTGTGTGACAGGGCGTCCGACCGCGCTCAGCGATGGGCCGACAGCCACGGCGGCCACCCGCCACCTGGCAACGGTCCCGACGTGTGGCGGCGCCACGCGACCCGGTTCCGACGCCTCGACGCATCAACGCCGGTGGTCGCGCTCGGCGCGAACCTGGACGCCCGGCTGGTACCGGGGAGGTTCGACGCGCCACACCCGGCGATCCACATCGCCGGTGTCCGCGTCTTCGCCTACGTCGACTGGCGAGGCACGGTGCGAATCTCCGCACACCTCGACGAGGCCGAGCCCTGGCTGCTCCGACGTGACCGCACGGTGCCGGTGCAGGTCACCGTCGAGGGCCGGATCGTGTTCCAGGGCTGACCCAGCCCGTCTGACCGCTCGGCGCCGCACGCGTCGGGCACCGCACGGTTCCTTCTGGCCGATGCCCGGCCACCCTCACCTCGCTTGCCGGGCATGGTCTGACGGTCATGCCCGGCGACTCCATCCGAGAGGAGTCCCTGTGACCCACACGCCTTTCGTCTTCATCGTGGTCGCCGAGGACGGCATGAGCCACGAGCACCACAGCCGGCTACGCGGCGGCGACGTCACCACCGTCCTGCGCCGCGCCGTCGGCGGCTGGCCGGCCCCGATCCCGACCGGCGCCAGCAACCTCCACCTGTGGTGCGACGAGGACGGCCCCGCGAAGTCCCGGCGCCCCAACCTCGTCGCCGGGCTACTTGTCGCCCGCCTCGGCGGCGGTCGGACGCCACTGGCCGGACCCGTCGCTATCACCGGTCGCCGCGACGGCACTGCCGTCAGCCTCACCCCCGCCCAAATTGACGCGGTACTGGCCGCACTGACCCACTGTCGATGACCCGATATCTGCGGCCCCGGGCCGCCCCAACGGGCCCTTTGAAGGAGGACCAACCTGTGGAAGATCCTGGCCAGTTTCGTTTGACCACCCGCAACGACCTTGTCGTCGCAATGCCCTACATCGTCGGGTTCACCCCGACCGACAGCCTGCTCGTCGTGGTCTTGGACGACGGGTGGATCCGCTTCACCGCCCGGCTCGACCTGCCCCAACCGTCCGAACTCGAAGAGCTGGCGGTGCCGGCCGCGGAGAACGCCACGATGATGGCGGAGTACGGCTCGGCCGCGTTCCTGGTCGGCTACGGCCCGGCCGAGCGGGTCGAACCCGCCGCCGCGTTGTTCGCCACCGCGTTGACCAGCGCAGGCGTCGAAGTTCAGCAGGTGTTGCGGGTCGATGACGGCCGCTACTGGTGCCTGTGCGGTGATATCCGCTGCGCCGACGGCATCGCCTACGACCCCGCTGCCAGCATGTTCCCGGCGGAGGCGGTCTACCGGGGTATCGCCCCGCTGCCGGACCGGACCGCGCTGGAACACCTGATCACACCGGTAACCGGGCCCGAGCGTGACCGGATGCGCGCCACGACCTTCGCCGCCCTGTCTCGGCTCGCCGGCATGGTCGCCGACGGCACCGTTTCGACCGCCCGCGAGGACCGACAGCCGCCCGCGCACGTGGTGCGCGAGGGGATCGCGGCGGTGCAGCAGGCGTACGAGTCCGCTGCCCGTGGCCAGGTTCTGTCCGACGACGACGTGGGGTGGCTGACCGCCGCGCTGATGGTGCTCGCCGTCCGGGACCACGCCTGGATCACCTGCGACGGCAGCGACGCCCAGCGGCAGCTCTGGATCGACGTGACCCGCCGGGCGATGCCCGACCTCAGCGCCGCCCCCGCTTGCCTGCTCGCCATCACCGCCTACCTCGCCGGTGACGTCGCCATGGCGAACATCGCCGTGGACCGGGCCCTGCTCGCCGAACCGGACTACCGGCTTGCCCACCTGCTTGGCCACGCCCTGCGGGCCGGCGTGCCGCCGCAGGTGTGGCAGGCCACCACCACCGGGACCACTACCAACTAACCGCCTGTACGTCCGGTGCCCGCCCAGGGCGCCGCCGGCATACCCGCGAATCTCCGCGACCGGAGGTTCACACACCGATCGAGGTGAGGGCAGCCGGTGGCACCCGGCTGCCCTCGACACCTCCCCAACCTGGGATTGGAGGTGTGGGCACCAGTGTCCACCCCCGCGCAAATCGCTGCATTCCTGGCGGCCATAGCGATCACCGCCGTCATCACCCACTACTTGATCCGACTACGCGCCTCCGCCCGCCACCGGACGCCGGTCGCCACCGCCATGCATGCTCACCGCGACGACCTGACCGGCCTCGGCGACCGCGCCGGCTTCCACGCCGCGCTGGCCGTCGCCGGGCGACCAGTCGCGCTGATCCTGATCAACCTCGACAGCACGCGAGCGTTCGCGGATCGCTTCGGCGACGACACACTTGACCAGCTGCTCGTCCAAACCGCCGGTCGCCTTCAGCACGCCGCCTCTGCCGCTGGCGGGCGGGTGTTCCGACTGCGACGCGACGAGTTCGTCGTCATCCTCGATGACCGCCTCGACTCCGCCGGCCACGCGGTGCGGCTGGTCAAGGCCGTCGCCGAGCGGACCGACATCCACCTCGGCCGGCACCCGATCACCGTCACCGTCACCGCATGCGCTGGCGTCACCTCCCTCGCACCCCACGTGCACGCCGACCGGCAGGTGGCACTTGTGCACGCCGATCGGGCCATGCGCGCGGCGAAACAAGCCGGCCGCGGCAGCACCGCGGTCTTCGATCCCGCCACCATGCTTGGCCCCGCCGATGGTGGTGAGGCTCGATGAAAACACGCCGATCAATCACCTGCCGTACCCCAGCGCGACGCGTGGCGGCACCTGGTGGCGACGTGTACGGGCTCATCGACTGGGACGGCTCGCAGATCCTGATCGTCGGTAGCACCGCTGAGACGGTCACACGGGAAGCGATCCGAATCTTCGCCAGCACGCTCCTCGCCGAGGGCAGCCTGGCCGGGGACGCCCCGGACTTCACCGACCGGCATCCGCTACCCGACCCCGACGGCCCGATCACGGCCATCGACGACTGGCTGACGCTGCTGCGTCAGGCGACGGCCATCCCGTGGTTCGACATCCTCGTCGACGAGGTGGTGATCGCGCGATGACCGAGCCTCAGCAAGGCAGCCTCGCTGCGGCACCGCTGCCGCCGTTCACCGATCAGCCAGTGCACCTCGGCCGCCTGCCAATCGGCACCCATGTCGTCACCGTCTGGGCCGACCGGCCGGCGCGCCGGCTGACCAGAGTCATGTTGGCCGATCCCGCCGGTCGCGCCTGCGGCGACGGCACCCTGCACGGCGACACCCTCACGGTCACCCTGCCCGGCGACTGGAACGCCGCGGACCGGAGCACCGCGACGTGCCTGATCGCCCGTCTGATTCACCAGGACGACGCCGCCGCTGGCCAAGCACCTACCGGGGCACGAGATGAGGCGCGCCGCGCCGTCAACGTGGGACGCGTCGGCATGGTCGTGCCCGGCTCGGTCCCCTCCGCCGTGTCGGCCGACTGCCACGAACTGTTGCGTAGCGACCCGCGTCTGCGGCCGGTCGCCGACGTCGATCAGGTGCGTCCAGAGGCGCCGGCGAGCCGGATGGGGGCGGCAGCCGATGAGAGCAATTCCTGACATTCCGGTGCACCTGGCCGGGCGACCCAGCTCCGGTGGTCTGGTCGTTCCGATGATCACCCCGGCCACCCGCGACGGGCTGTACCTCTTCGGCAAGATCACCGACCTGGTGCAGTACCAATGCCTGATCCGCAGCCTGTGCCAGGTCTGCGGCCAGCGGCTGGGTCGGCGGGCGGTCATGTTCGCCCGCGAATCCGACCTGTTCTACGGGTGCACGGCGGAACCGGCGGCATGCCCACCGTGCGCGGCCTACAGCCGACGAGCCTGCCCGATGCTCGCCGCCCGGCGGTCCCGGTACCGGGCCAGCGAACACCCCGCCCTGGCGGGTATCCCGCTCGCCGCAGATCAGCTACTACGCCAGTCCGCACCCGCCGAACCCTGGTACGCGGTCTGGATCCGCGACTACGACGTCATCGAGCACCCCGCCCGGCCGGGCACGCTCGCCGCGTCGTGGCAGCGGATCCCGCCGCTATGCATCCGGCCCCTCGCGGCCACCGCCTGAGGGCACCACCACGTCGCCGTCCGCCGCACTCGCTGTTCCTGTACCACCTACGGCCGACGCTCGGCGACCGCAGTGCGACCTCGCACACCCCGGGCACGGCCATGTGGCCGTGCCCGGCTTCCCACCTGCTGTCAGGCGCTACGCCGGCGCCCGCACCGGGCGGCGACGGCCATGTTCAACGCCGACCAGCTCGGCGACCGCCCAACTGGGACTGGTAACCGCCAGGCCCAGCCGCCTACCCATTTCGACCCTTCCGGGGATCGCGCCGGCCGCGTGACGCAACCCCGGGGGCGTCCCGGGGTGGGCACGCGGCCCGACGTGGTGTCCCCGGGTAACCGAGGAGAGATGCCATGTTCGAGCCATCCGCACAGATCGACTCCTTGCTCACCGCCGTCGCGGTGAAGGACTCCGCCGCCGAAGGGCTGCGGGCAATGATGCAACGCGAGCAAGACTTTCCCAGCCCGACGCAGGCCAGGCTCACCGGTGTCGCGCTGGACCCCAACGGCCGCGCATACGCCGATCGAGTCCTCGACGCCTACTGGTCGGGTGAGCAGCGCCAGCGGGACCTGCTCGGCTCCAGCAGCAGCGACCGTGAGGTCATCATCGGCAGCGGTGTCCACGCGGCCACCTATGCCGCGATCCGCGTCCTCAGCGGCTATCCCAAGCCGCTGGTGCTGGAACGCGCCGACCGGGTTGGCGGCAGCTTCGCCATGACGCGGCGGCCGACGTTCCACCTGAACTCCCGCAACCGCGCAGGATCCGGAGGTTTAGCCGGTGACCTGGGGGCCAGCCTGAACTACCTGCCGGGCGCACCGATCCAGCCAGCGAACGTGTCCATGCTCGAATACATCACGAACGCCGACATGGCATTCGTGGTCCGCCTCGCGTTGGCGCAGTACGCCGACGTGGTGACCAAGGCCAATGTCGTGTCGGTGAGCCGGGACTACCCCGGGGTGGAAATCGAGATTGAGGGCAGAACGTCGCTGCCCGCCGGACGGGTCATCGACGCCCGGGGCCTGGGCGAGCCGAACGATCAGGGCGTTGCCGACGGCGTCAGGATTCTCACCTTCCCACAGTTCATGCAGCGCATGGCCGGTGCGTGGCCGCTACGCGCAGTGCGTCGGGTCGCGGTGATCGGTGGCGGCGATTCCGGTAAGTGCGCCGTCGAGTCCTGCTTGGGTATCGGGCCACAGCCGTTCATGGCCGCAGTCGCGCTGGACCAGGTGGACCGGGTCGACTGGTACGCCGCTGACGTGCCGACGACGTGCGACGACTGGCAGGACAACGTCCGGGGCAGGTACCAGGCCATCGGCCGCTACCTGCGGCCGGACCGGTTCGGTGTCCGGCGGCTGACCGTGCTGCCTCGCCGGGTACGACCTATCGCGCTGCCCGACGCGGGCCTCATCGACGGCCGCACATACGACCTCGTCGTTGTCTGTACCGGCAACCGGGAAACAGACATCGGCAATCTCGAACTCAGGTTCTTCGACGAGTACGCGACCGCCGACGGGATCGTCGTCGCGTGTGAGCACAACGAGCTTCCCGCGTTCCGCGTCGGCCCCCACGCACGGCTGCCCTTCACCACGCAGGAGCGCACAGACGGCGTCGCGGACATCGCCGCCAACGCGGTCGCGATCTTTCGAACGGCACCCAAGACCGCTGTGTTGGCGGCAACGCTTCCCGCAGCGACGCGGGACTAGCGCGCAGGCACCGCCCGGTCATCGACCCCCAGCACCAGCGCGAGGGTGATCCGAGCCACCGCGGGCGGACCGTCCTCAGCCTCAACCCTGCTCCGAGGCCCAATAGGGCCTGTGTGGGGGTACGACACACCAGGTGAATCTCGCCGCCGGCTGAGCAACCGCCATCGCAACGCCTGGCGCCCACTGGTTCACCTCATCCAACTCGCCCCTTCGCCCCTGGCCATCGCCCGGCCGCCGGCACCACGTCCGGGCACGGCCATCTGGCCGTGCCCGGACCCAATTTCGAGCCTGAGAAAGGGAGCTTCGGCATGGCAGCCCCACGCCAATCCGCTCGGCACCGCAGTAAGACCCCGCCCGCCACCGTCCTTGCTGCGCGGCGCCCAAGACGGCGACCGCGGCGCGTTCGGCCGCCTCTACGTCGAGTACCTCGACACCTCGTCACCCGGTATGCGAACTGTCCCTGCATTCCCTCGTCGCCGGTGACGGAATGCTGATCACCGATAGCGGCGGACAGCAGGCGCCAGCGCGTCCACCGACGGGTCAATCGGCAGGAACCCACGCGTCGGCCAGCCGTAACCGCAACGGACAGCGGCGGCTGGCCTACGGCCAACTCACCGCCCTGGTGCTGAAGCACATGCACACCCGGCCGCACCTCGATTTCAGCCCGTACGAACTGGCGAAAGCGCTGGGCCGCTCCCACGGCACCATCCGTCGTACCCTGCTGCGCCTTGCCGAGACCGGCACGGTGACCCGTACCCGGCAGCGGCCTGCCCGCTTCCGCATCACCACCTGAAACACCATCCCCCCGGTTGACGGACACCCACCCCGGTGGTTCGTCACGGCGGAACGCCTACGCCTATCTAGGCCCAGCGTCCCGCGTCGGGGTGCTGGGCCTCCTCTTCCTTGAAGGAGAAGCCCATGACCCTTGATGAGCGCCACCGGCAGCAGCGGGTGGGGCAACGCACGAGGCACTCGCGTCGCCCGACGGTCGAACACGCCGCCTGGGTCTTCTACGCCGTCGCCGCCATCGGCTCCACCATCGGCCAAATCTGGGTTGGTGTGCAGACCCCACCCTGGCCCGACACCCTGCACTGGTGGTGGCGGGCCACGTTCGTCGCGCCGTTCGCGATCGTCATCGACCTCGGCGGCGCCGTCACGGCCGCCTTCGCCGACTGGCGCCAGCGGCTCGGCGAGTCCGCCTACGGCTGGCGGATCCTGTCCGCCGCGACCGTCACCGTCGGCGTCACCACCAACATCGTCGGCCACGCCGACGTGGCGTACCTCGCTGTCGTCTTCGGCGGCCTCGGGGTCTTCGCATACGCGATCTGGCTGATGCACAGCGCCGCCCGACGTCGTGACGCGTTGCGGGCCGCCGGAAAACTCGCCGACACCGCACCGGCCTTCGGCATCGGGCAGTGGTGGCGCGAACCGGCCGTCACCCGCCGCGCCCGCTCCCTCGCCGTCGCGCAGCGGCTCCCACTGCACCAGTCCCTCGACATCGCCCGTCAGCAGCTCCGCGACGAGAAGCGCCGCGCCGCACTCGCTAGCCACGTGGAGACGCTGATCCGCTCCCGGCACGACGACCCGGTCCGGGCCGACATCGCCGCTACCACGCTCGACCTCGACGCGGTCGCCGCCACGCTCACCGCCCAGGCCGACGTGCCGGGCTGGGCCCGCGTCATCGGCGCTGACCTGACGCCCCCAACCCCAAACAGCGACGTCGACGCGGACGCCGAGCGGAATCCCGCGGCTCTTCCGGTCGGGCCGATGCCGCCCGCCGACGTGCTGCGCCGGGTGCCGCAGGACCAGGCGTCCTACGACCGGTGGCGGCAGCTGTGGGCCGAACTCAAAGCCAACCCGGACCTCGAACGGGCCGAATTCGCCCAGCGGCACAACATCTCTCTGCGGCAGGTCCAGCGGATCAGCCGTATCGGAGCCAGCGGCCTGCTCGACTCGCCGCTCACGCTGATCGACCGGGTTGCGCAGTTGGGCGGGAACAACGGCCATGCCCGGCAGCACCCGGCATCCGCCTCGTAAACGCCGCGTGCCTGCCGGTGGCGAAACACAGACCCATGTCCCGCCACCGCACCACCCCTTTCCAGGCCGACGCCGGGACCCCCCGTACGGCTGATCGCCGCGGGCACGTCCATCTCGAAGGGAAACGCTATGCCCATACACACTCGGCGGCTGCCGTGAACAGCCGCGTCATCGCTCTGATCGTCTCCGTCATCGCCGGCGTCGCGTTCCTGTGCGTCGCCGGCCTGTTCGCACTCACCGGAGCCGCATCGGCCTGCTCGGTGGTCACCACCCCGAGCGGCACCACCGGCCGCTACGACG
The DNA here is from genome assembly GCF_050936375.1 of Plantactinospora sp. CA-290183. Lineage (NCBI taxonomy): Bacteria > Bacillati > Actinomycetota > Actinomycetes > Micromonosporales > Micromonosporaceae > Plantactinospora > Plantactinospora sp. CA-290183. The sequence continues at coordinate 426,886 of NZ_JBNJMX010000003.1, forward strand.
CCGAACAACGGCACTACGCCCAGGTCATCGTCACCGTCGGCGTCCAGAACGGCATCCCTGTCCGCGGCCAGGTCATCGCGGTGGCCACCGCGCTCCAAGAGTCCGGCCTGCGTAACCTCGGGCATCTCGGTGACCGCAATGACCACGACTCGCTTGGGCTGTTCCAGCAACGACCGAGCCAGAGATGGGGCACGCCTGCGCAGATTATGGATCCCGAGTACGCGGCGGCGGCATTCTACCGCAAACTCGTCACCATCCCCGGCTGGCAGATGATGCCGCTGACCGTCGCCGCGCAGGCCGTACAACGCTCGGCCTATCCCGACGCCTACGCCAAGTGGGAAAGCGACGCGGCCGTCCTCGTCGCGCTCGTCTCAGGCCAACCGACCACCCCTGGCGGCCCCGGTGAGCAGTGCATCAGCGTCGACGGCTGGACGAAACCAGTCCGCGGAACCGTCGGGTCCGGGTTCCGCACCGACCGCCGACCCAAGCACGATGGCGTCGACATCGGTGCACCCAAGGGCACCCCGATCCACGCCGCCGCCTCGGGCCTGGTCATCCGCGTCGTCTGCAACGCCCACCGGCCCGACGGCAGCCCCTACTCCTGCGACGTGGACGGGCATCCGGTCAACGTCCTCGGCTGCGGCTGGTACGTAGAGCTGAAGCATCCCGACTCAACGGTCACCCGCTACTGCCACATGCTGCGCCGCCCGCCGGTCGACGTGGGCCAGCAGGTCGCCGTCGGTCAGGTCATCGGCCAGGTCGGCAGCAGCGGCCACTCCTCCGGCCCACACCTGCACCTCGAAACCCATACCGGCCAGCCCGCGACCGAATCCAACGCCGTCGACCCCGTTGGCTTCTTCGTCATACGCGGCGTCGACCTGACTGAAGCGAGCTGAATTGTAGGTTCTCGTTCACCGTGGCGCGATCTTACGGATATGGCGCCCGGGTTGGCGCTTGCGCCTTTTCCATGAGAAATCCCTGTGGGCTCTCGGTGTACCTTAGCCGTCTCACCCGATCAGCCGTACTTGCCTTCTTCGCTGATTGTGGGTCCGCCTGCGTGCTGAATGGGGCGCCGGTGTGGCTCTTCTCGATGAGAACCTCCATATTCGGGGCGGTGACCTTGGCGTCTCGGATGGTTTGCTGGGAACAGCGACGGTGAGCAGTCTGCCCACAACGGGGTGGGGTTGCGGAGTGGCGTGCGGAGGGGTGTCGTGGCGGGTGGCGTGCAAGTGTTCATCAGTCACACGTCGGACATGGCCGGGTACCCGAGTCAGGCGGTGTCGTTCGTGCGGGGGGTGATCGACGCGGTGAACCGGGCGCGGCTAGTGCCAGTGGACCAGGCTTACTTCGCGGCACGCGATGGCCAGCCGGCTGGGTACTGCCAGGGGCTGGTCCGGGCGTGCGACGTGTACGTGGCGGTGGTGGGATTCCGGTACGGGTCGATCGTCCCGGACACGTCGGTGTCCTACACCGAGTTGGAGTTCCTCACGGCGACGGAGGTCGGGCTTCCGCGGCTGGTGTTCCTGCTCGACGAGCGGCCCGACCTGCCGGCCAGGCTGGTCGACACCGACCGGTCACGCATCGACGGCTTCCGGGGCCGGCTGAGCGACGCGGGGTTGATCCTACGCACGTTCTCCACGGTGGAGCGCCTGGAATACGAGGTGTTCCACGCCCTGACCGAACTCGACCTGCACGCCGGTGGAGGGCCGGCGCGGGACACGCTGCCGGTCGGGCAGGCGGTGTTCGTCGGTCGGGACATTGAGCTGGAGCGGATCACCGCCACCGTCGCTGACGCCGACGCCGCATCGAACAGTGGCGTGATCGCGATCCACGCCATCGACGGCATGCCCGGCATCGGCAAGACCTCGCTCGCGGTGCGCGCCGCTCACCAGCTGGCCGACGGGTTTCCGGACCGGCGGCTCTTCGTCGACCTGCACGGTCACACCCCCGGACACGAAGCCACCGACGCGGCCGACGCGCTTGCCGACCTGCTGCGTGCCGACGGCCTTGACCCTCGCCAGCTCCCCGACGGAGTGCAGGCCCGCTCGGCTCTGTGGCGGGACCGGATGAACGGCAAACGTGCCCTGCTCGTGCTCGACAACGTGCGGTCGACGGCACAGGTGCGGCCGCTGCTGCCCGGCTCCACCGGCGTGCTGGTGCTCATTACCTCCCGGGTCCGCCTGGCCGACTTGCACGAGGCTACCCACCTCAACCTGCATCTCCTGAGCCCGAACGACGCGGCGGCGATGTTCGTCCGGCTGGTTCCCCGTGCCGACGCCGAATCCGACCTGGTTGCGGAACTGGTCGAGGTGTGCGGGTTCCTGCCGCTGGCGATCGCCATCATCGCGAGCCGGTTCGGCGCCCGGCCCGCGTGGAGCATGGCGGACCTGCTCGCCGAGCTCCGCGTAACCGGCGAGCGGGTTCTGACGGTCAAGGGGGAGTACGCGACCGTGCGGGCCGCGTTCGACCTGTCCTACCGCCACCTGCCGCCCGAGCGGCAGCGGTTCTTCCGGCTCCTCGGCCTGCACCCGGGCGTCGACATCGACGCCTACGCCGCAGCCGCCCTGACCGGCATCGCCCTCGACCACGCCGCCGAGCAGCTCGATGAGCTGTACAACGACCATCTCCTCGACGAACCCGCACCCCGCCGCTACCGGATGCATGACCTCATCCGTGCCTACGCCCGTACCCTCGCCGCTACCACAGACCGTCCCGAGGTACGCGGTGAGGCCGTGGAGCGGCTACTGGACTACTACCAGCACACCGCCGTCCGCGCCGATCGCCTGATCGCCCGATACACCCGACCCACGACCACAGCGGCGGTGACGCTGGCAGCCACACCCAACCTGACCGGCTGGCACGCCGCCGCCGGCTGGCTGCGCGTCGAACGGACGAATCTGCTCGCCTGCCTGCACCGCGCGACAGCCCGCAACCAGCACCACCGCGTGGTAGGCCTCACCGCCGGCCTTGCCAACCTGCTACGTAACGAGGGTCCCTGGGCCACTGCGGTCGACTTGCACCAGTACGCCGCCAACCACGCGGCGCAAGCCGGTGACCGGCTTGGCCAGGGCAACGCCCTCGGCGAGCTGGGAGTTATGCGCTGGTTGACCGGGGACTACTCGGGCGCCGACGACCTACTGCACCAATCCCTGGCCCTGCACCGCGCACTCGACAGCTGGCAGGGCCAGGCCAACGCTCTGGGCGAGTTGGGAGTTATGCGGTGGCTGACGGGGGACTATCTGGGCGCCGACGACCTGCTACGTCAGGCCCTAAACCTCTATCGCACATTCGGCGGCCGGCTCGGACAGGCCAACGCTCTCCACGAGCTGGGGATCGTGCGACGCCTGACCGGGGACTACCCGGGTGCCGACGACCTGCTACGCCAAGCTTTAGACCTCTACCAGACGGTTGATAACCTGCCAGGCCACGCCCACGCTCTCGGCGATTTGGGGATTGTGCGACGCCTGACCGGGGACTACCGGAGCGCAGACGAGCTGCTACGCCGAGCTCTGGCTCTGCATCGTGCACTCGACAACCGGCCAGGCCAGGCCCATGTCCTTGAAGCGCTGGGGATAGTGCGGCGTCTGATCGGGGATAGTCCGGGCGCGGACAGCCTGCTACGCCGGTCCCTGGGTCTCTACCGCACACTCGGCCACCGACTCGGCCAGGCCAGCGTGCTCCGCGAGTTGGGGGTCTTGGGGTCACTGACTGGGGACTACCCGGGCGCGGACGACTTGCTGCGCCAGTCTCTGGACCTCTACCGCATACTCGGCCATCGGCATGGTCAGGCAAATATCCGAACCCAGCTCGCGGTGGTGCGGTATCTGACCGGCGACCACCCCGCCGCCGAAAACCTGCTGCAGCAGGCACTTACCGCGCTGCGTGCGGTAGGCGCTCCGGACGACGAGGCCGAAGCCCTGAATCACCTCGGCACCCTACGCCGACTCTCCGGACACCCCGACCAGGCCCACGCCCTGCATCAGGAAGCTCTCACCATCGCCCACCACCACGGCCACCGCATTGAAGAAGCACGCGCCACCGAAGGAATCAGCCGCGCCGCCGCCGACCTCGGCGACACCGCCTCCGCCGCCTCCCACCTACGGCAGGCCCTGCACCTGTACCAGGCACTCGGCGTCCCAGAAGCCGCCCAGGTGGCAGCCGACCTTGCCGTCCTTAGCCCTCCCTCCGACGGGCTAGGCAACCTCAGCCCGTAGCACCCCGGCGGCCCGCCATACGAAGCACCCGCAGCTCCGGGACTGAGGCGGACCCCCCGCCACCTCGGCGTTCGCCGACAGGTCGACCAGCCGCGGGCCCGTATCACCACCCGCGACCACCAACTCCCCGTCGCCGAGCCAGATCAGGTCGAGGCAGCCGTCGGGCACTACCAGTTGGGCATGCCGATGGCTGCCGCGCTGCTCCCACGCGCGTTCCTCCGTCACCACCATCAGCATCTGAGCGTGTACCACCCGTAACGCCCTTTGCGTCTGGCCGCACCGCTCGCGCGCTCGGCCGCCAAGGCACGGCCCGCATCAAATCCGGAACCACCCCGGCAGCTCCGCCACCCGGCTGGGCTGCCTCAGTCGTGGGCCCGGGGGCGGGCCTCGCCTTCGACAGCGGCCCGCCCCCGGTGCTCCTTGCATCGAAGGAGCACTTCATGTTCACCCCTCGGCCACCCGGCCGCCAATCCGACCGGATCAAAACCGTCGTGTTCGACGCCATCAGCAGCGCTATCGTCGTTGGCCCGATCTACGCCCTGGCCCTGCCCGGGGACCGCGCATATGTAGCCGCAGTCGCCATCATCGCCTTGCAAGTGTGGGCCCTGTTGTGCACCGGCGCGGTTGTACTGCTAGCCCACCGGCGCCGGCACGTCATGACGACCGCAGAGGAGTTGCGCAACAAACTCGCGGAGGCCGACGTCCGGGAGAACGACCTCCGGCGGGAACTCACGGCGGCCCTGACCGATCCGCTTACTGGCCTTCCCACCCGCACCGTCGCCGAGAACGCCATCACCGCTGCCGCCGCGCAGGGACAACCCTTGGCGATCGCCCTGGCCGACGCCGACGGCCTCAACAAGGTCAACGATGACGGCGGGCACCCGGCCGGCGACCTGTACCTCATCGCGATCGCGGACCGCCTTACCACCGCCGCCAGAGCCGTCACCGCCGATGCGCTCATCGCCCGTACCGGCGGCGACGAATTCGTGATCCTGGCACCCGACACCGATTCGGGGGAACTCGCCGACGCGATCCGGGCCGCCTTCGCCGAACCGATCCGTGATGAACGCTGGACGTCGCCGCGTGCCAGCGTCGGCGTCGCCGCCAGCAACGGCACCAACCCTCGGCACGCCCTCGCCCAGGCAGACGCGGCCATGTATACCGCGAAGCGGGCCGGCAATCAGACCCTCGTCTACGACCCGGACCGCGACGGCGCACCACGGGCAGACGGCACCCGCGTGCAGGTACGCCGCCGCGACCTCAAGCCTGGCCGGGACATCCTCGTTTCTGCCGACGGATCCGCCGCGCTAGTCCGGCTCGTCTGTTCGACGGCCGACGCGGAGACGATCGTCAACGCCCTGTGGATCGCCCACGAGCGGTGGGCGGCCACTATCGAACCCGCGCCCGTCGAATCCCGCGAGCCGGCCCCGGTGGACCAAATGATCGACGTCGCACCTACCGGCGGCGGGATCGACCGCATCCGGGCACTGGCCCAGGGGGAGGTGGCCAAGTACGCGGACCTCGCCGGACGGATCAGCGCGACTCTTGACCCGCAGGGGAGCCAGCCATGATCCAGCCACAGCCGGCCCCCGCTGTCGTGGTCATCGGGCTTCGCCGCGTGGTCGACCTGCGTCAGGACGATGTCATCCGGCTGCCCACCAGGCTTTACCTACCCGTTCACCTGACCGCCGCCCGGCACGGTCAACGTGCCCGGTGGGCCTGGCAGCACCGGTCCGTTGCAGACGTCGCGGGTGCGGATTGGCGCATGGTCTACGACCTTGACGATCTGGACGGCGAGGACGACGCCATCCTGAACCTGCTGCCGAGTTGTTTCCGGCCGCTGCGGGTTGCCGCCGATGAGATCGATCAGGGCGGCACGTTCCGGTCCGTGGTCCTTGCGCTGCATGAGTTCGATCTCGTGGAGGTCCAACTTGCCGGCACCGATCCCTCCCAGACAGGGGGGTGGATTCGTGACGCTCTACACCGTGCTTGGCGTGTGGCCCGATGAGCAGCCGGTGTCGGTCGGGGTCATCGTCGGGGAGCACGAGGTTCATGGCGGGGACGACTCCGCGTTCGACGTCGGCCTGTGGGCTATCAGCGTCGAGTCCACCGGCGTCGATGAGGCGCAGGACCTGGCCGCGGAGGACTGCCTTACGCAGAGGCGAGACGACGAAGAGTAGGCACCGCTGATGTCGGGTCGGCGGGCGGCCACGATCCCGCGCCAGTCGCGACCGGGGCTGGCTGAGCAGTTCGCCCGCAGGGCGAGCACTGCTCCGGCCGGTCGATTGCGGCTGTCCGCCGACCCATTCCCCGCGCTCGTTCCATCCCGTCCTGCCCTCACCGGCGGGACCGCTCGACGTTAGGAGAACTCATTGATATCGCCTACGGCATTGCTGCGATCCATCCGACCGCGTGGCTGGTCCAGCCTGGCGGTCGCATCCTGCGCCGTCACGCTCTGGCCGCTACGCCGTCGCCTCAAATCCGCAGCTGCCGACGACGGTGTCGAGGTGGTGTGGGAGGTCACCGAACAGTTCAGGGCGACCATCCCACGCGGCGAGCTTCTCAACGCGGTCGCGGCCGACGACGGCGCCGACCGGGTCACGCTGGCTGACTTGGAAGGATCGGCCGGCGGCGAGCTGGACGCTGTCCTGGCGTTGCGGGAACACCGTAGTGCCTCGATCGGTGTGCGCGGTCGGGCAGTGCTCGACGCGCGGTACCGCCCGAGCATCGCCCGGCAGCGATCAGTTTCGGATCGAGACGGCCGGTGATCAGCCGTGCGCTGCGGCTGCGAGCGCTGGCCGGTCCGATCAGCCGGATATGTACCTATACCGCCTACGGCTGGTGGGTGTTGTCTGGTGGACGCGCGGGCCGGGGCCTGCACCCGGAGGATCTGACACCGGCTCAGCGGCTGGTGTTCGCCGCTGTTCATCAGCATGCCGATTGGGTCGCCGCATCGGGCGGCGTGTACTCGGGCTGCCATCCCGGGGACCTGGTCGACCTGACCAGCATGTCGGCCGGGTCGGTGAAGTCGGCCCTGCGCCGTCTGGTCCGGCTGCACTGGCTGGACCGAGACCCGCGCGGAATGTTCCAGGTGACCAGCACCGCTCACGCCTTCGTCGCCAGCGGCTGGCTTGATGATCCCGCGCTGACGGGGGAGCCGCTGCTCGACGTCTTGCGCGAACGGCCTGACTGACCCTCGGCGCTGCCTCGATCCGCGTGGATCGTCGCCAACAGCGCAGCCTCACCTCATGCCTGCGGGCAGGCTGGGGCTGCGCGGTCCCAGCCTGCCCGCCGCCAGGAGGCGGGGACAGGAGGCCACGATGGCCAAGAAGGAGACCGAGGAGCACACCGAACTCCTCGCCAAGATCAAAGCGGACTTCGATGACCGGCTGGCGCGGCTCGCGGCCGACCCGCAGCAGTGGATCGAGTTCGTGGAGCGGGCGGCCGTCTTCGGAGCCCGGTACACCCTGACCAACCAGATCCTGCTCATGGTGCAGGCACACGAGCGTGGCATCGAGCCGCGCTACTTCCTGTCGTACGGCAACCGGGCCGGCACGTCTGGGTGGCGGGCGCGCGGGCGCCAGGTCCGCCTTGACGAGCAGGCGTTCAAGGTGTGGGCGCCGGTGCGGCGCCGGCCGACCGAAGAGCAGGCCCAGGAGTGGGAGGCAGCCGGCCGGACGGTCAAGCGGGACGACAAAGGCCGCCCCGCAGTCCAGGTCGTCGGCTTCCAACTGATCAGCGTGTTTGAGTTGTCCCAGACCGACGGTGAGCCGTTCGAGCCGCCGACCGTCCAGCGCGTGCGCCGGATGAAGGTGGCCGGCGGTCAGCTGCCGCGGTTGCTGACCGGGGACGACCCGACCGGCGCCTACGACGACCTGGTCAAGCTGATCAAGGACGAAGGCTACGCGTTCGAGCTGGCGCCAGCGCGCAGCGGCTATCTCGGCACCGCAAACGGGGTCACCGTCACCGGACCCACCACCCGGCTCGTGCAGGTCCGCGAGGACGTCGACCCGGCGCAGCGGGTCAAGACCACCGCGCACGAACTCGCGCACATCCGCTGCGAGCACACCGCCGGCACACGTCTCGGCGAGGACCTGCACCGTGGACGCAAAGAGACCGAGGCCGAGAGCGTCGCGCACCTCGTGTGTAAGGCACTCGGACTGGACACACATGTCTACTCCGACGCGTACGTGCTCGGCTGGGCCAACGGTGATCTCAACCTGATCCGCGAGTGCGCGGAAACCATCCTGCGGGTGTCCAAGAAGATCCTGTTCGACCTCACCCCGGCCGACGCCGACAGCAGTGCCGTCGCCGAGACCGGGCTCGACGTCGGATCGCAGCCCGCGTAGCAGGCGCTGTGCCGATCGCGCCTCGCACCGCCGCCCGCCCGGCCGCGCAGCCAGGCTGCGGCGCCCGGACCCGGGTTCCTCACCGTGTCCCGACTCGTGGGCCTTAACCCAAAGGGAGTAGATAGCGTGACCAGAAGACTCTGGTGGCGGGTCACCGACGTCCTGCCACTGGCCGAGCATGCCGTCGCCACACGGCGACACCGTACGTACGACCTCCAACGAAACGTCGACTGGTGGGGCGACGCCCCGGCCCTGATCTGGGTCAGCCGGCCCGACGGCGACCTACTGTTCTCCAACGGAATCCCGGACTGGTACGACCGCGACGGCACCGTCCATCACGCCCGCGCAGAGACCTGGATACACATCCGTACCGGCGCGAGAGGCAATCCCGCGCAGGTCGCCGAGACACACGGGATCCTGCCACTGAAGACAGGTCGCTACCTCAAGGGTCGCCGCACACTGCTCGACCTGCTGCGCTACGCCGCCCGGCACGAGCTGAACTGGTTCGGACTCGACCCCGATCCCGCCAGCGAGGAGACGAGCAGCCGGTATCTGGTCTCGCGGAGCAGAGCGGACGTCGTTCCGCCGGACGCCATCTGGATCCCGGCGACCGTCACCTGCGAGGCGGTCGACGGCGCCTCCTTCGAGGCGCTCATCGCGGACGGGTACCACTCCACCCTTGGCGCTGTCCTGGCGCGGTTCCCGCTACCGCAGGTTCGTCGCATGCGCGCCATCCTCACCGACCTGAACGACAGCGACACCCCCGGGGACTACCCGACTTTGACCCACACGGACCAGGAGCTGTGCGTCTATCGGCAGAGATACGACCCGGGCGAGTTCGGATGCCATCACTTCGAGGAGGACCGCGTCGATCGCGACGCCGACGGCTACTTCACCGTCGGCGCCCACTGGTGGCGATGGACGCTGCAGGAGCCACTGCCGAGCGCGAATGGTAGGCCGGAGGGCACCGTGCCGCCCGGCCACCTGGACGGTGGCGCTCAACCGGTCGCGCCGGCGTCCGATTCCGGCCAGGTCGACCCTGCCGGCCTGGCGATGCGGTGGATCGACCGGCACATCGCGGCGCACACGCTGCCGCCCGGGATCGGGAGCGTATGTGACGTGGTCCGGTACGTCGACCTCGACGCCTACCTCGAATCGATAGCCCCCCGCACGGACGATGTCCGCTTCGGCGAGGACGCGATCGGTCAGATCAAGCGGGACATCACTCGCCGGCTGCAGGCGCCCGGACGGCCCATGTGCACGTACGGCACCTGCACGTTCGCCGGCCACGACCACACCACGGGGCAAGGGCCGGACGGGCGTGAGCTGGACGGGCCGATTCCCATGCGCTGCGGACACTGCGGCCAGCCGGCCCACTACGACAGCCGCATCGCCGACTACCGGCACGACGACCCCGCCGCGGCCGACTGCTTTCTCATCCACCGGCCGTAAGGCCGTCCTACATCAACCACCGTCGGATCAGCGCCCACACCTTCTACGCGGATCCTGCACGGCCCTGAATCGGAAGGAGCATCATTCCCATGCTGTCCCCGCACATCCGCCTTGCCCTGCGCGAGGTCGTCGCCGGTATCGAAGACAAAGCCCAGACCCACGGGTGGGACGCCCCACCCGTGTTGCTGGCGCTGTTCCACCGGCAACTCGCCGAAGACCTGCCGGTGCACCTGATCGACGTCGCGGCGATGCCGTTCACGCTCAACCTGGACCCCGCTCCAAGCTCCGGGATTGCCGGCGTGCTGAACCTGCTCGTCGACTTCGTCACCATGCCCGAGGCCGCATCGCCCATCAAGGACTGGCTCCACAGCGGCGAGCGGACATTCGTCGGGATTGGGCTGGTGTTCGAAGGATTCCAGTACATCCCGTATCCCGGCTACGTCCATGGCGATATCAACCGGGAGCCGGCAAAGGCGACAGCCGAGGTACGCCTCGTCTGCGCCGTCGACACCGACGGCCGCTACTACCAGGTGGATCGTATTCGGGGCGAGGATCGGCGGCGGGCGACGATCCACGACAGGGTCGCCCCCGAACTCGGCGCCGTCCCTCACGCGCTGAGTCGGCTCGTCACGGCCGTCAGAAACCTGTAACCCGCACCGCCGCTGCCCGTGGCGGCCTGACCGCACGGCACCTGACGCCACCCGCCCGGGTGGCGTTTCGCATTTGAGTCAGGAGGGACAGTTCGGAACCCGCCCGAGTTCGGCAACATCCACCCGCACGTGGAGTGGCAATTCCGGGCGGTCGAGCGCCGGCTGTGCCCTACCGCAGCGCTGGGCGCTGACCAGTCGCAGTCCGAGCAACCGCGCCCGCCCAATCCCGAGCGCCGGGTGCCCTGACCACGGCACCGCTGGGCGTGAACGTCTCGCCCAGCCGTCGAGCCACGGCGATCGCCTCTCGATCTGAATGGGCCGGACCGCGCCTGGGGTCCGGCCCGTTCGTCGTCTCTCGGCATCGCCGACCCAATCGACCACAACCGAAGGAGGAAAACCGTGTCCCTATCCGACTTCAACAACCTTCAAGATCTGGTGGATTCAATCTTCACCACCAACACCTGGGCGAGACAGGAGATCATGGCGGCGCAGCGCCGGCACCCCGACGGCGCCGACCGGATCTGCAAGAGCTCCCGGCTGCTCACCCCCACTCACGGCCTGATGAGCACCGCGTCGGTGTACCGGGCGCACTGCCGAGAGGTGCTGGACCGGGTGGCAGCCGGCGAGGACACCCGGCCCGGAACGGCAGCCGAATGCTGCATCGCCTTGTGCAAGACCAGCCTGCGGGCGCCGCTGACCACGAGCGCCGTCGGTCTCTACGTCCGCATGTGGGCCCGCGCCGGTCTTCCCCCGGTGGAAATGAGCGACAGCAGTGCGTACTACGAGGCACTGGCGGGCTCCGCGATCGATGAGAACGAGGCGTGGCTGCGCCACAAGGTGCGCCAGGCCTGGCGAGCATGAGCACCGCCGACGCGACGCCGAGCACGGCGAGATCGCCAGCGCCCGCGACGATCGGCCCGCACGACCAGCCACACCGACGGCCGACGGGGGCAGACGCTGAGGCAAGCGAGGCGGATCAGCAGCGGGGACGCTTCTGGGACTACGTGACCGCGCACCTGCCGGCGTGGCGGGCCGATGTGACCAGGATCCTGACCGATCCGGACGTGGCTAACGAGCCTGCGTGGCGCCGGGTCAGCGCGCGGACCTACCTGCTGGGCAAGCGTGCCGCCGAGTACGCCGTGCACGGCGAGGCCCGGACGGCCCGTGTCGCCGAGGACGAGGCCGAGCCGAACGTTGTCGCCTTCCGTGTGGCGCTGCTGCGGCAGTGGCGGATCGAGGCGACGCGTGAGCTCACCTCCGGTCTGTCGGACCGGCAGGTGTGGGACCAGGAACACGACCGGTCGTTCGCGCTCGTGAAGCAGGTCGGCAGACACATGGCCCGCCGGCGGCGAGACAACGACCTCGGCCAGTAACCCGTTCGCCCGCCAGCCATCCGCCGGACTCCCTGCCGGAGCTCTCGGCCCGCGCTCTGGCCGGGACCCGGTCACCTGGGCGAGCGGCCCCGCGCCTGCCCTGCACCTTGCCCCGCGGCCGGCGAATTGGCCGCCATTACCGAAGAAAGGACGAATGCAATGACCGAAACGATTCCTTCCGGGACCACAGTGCCTACGGTGGCCGCCACCGTCGCCACGGCCCACATGATCCGCGTTCGCGCCACCCTGACCACGGGAGAGCCGACGGTCGTCCTGAGCGGCCTGTTCGGCGACAGCGCGATCCACACCCGGGACCGCGTCCGCGCTGCCGTCGTCAACGCCGGCTTCCGCTGGCCGAGCCAGACGGTCGCGCTGGAGGTGTCCCCGGCCCCATTGCAGGCGGCCGACAGCGGTGTCGACCTCGCGTTGGCGGTCGCTCTGCTGATCGCCACCGAGCAGGCACCCACCCCGGTCCTCGACAACACCGTGTTCCTGGCTGAACTGGGCCTGGACGGCAGTCTGCGCACACCGCGGGCACTCGCCGAGCGGCTGACCGTCGCGGTCCGGGCCGGGTTTGGCCGCGCGGTGGTATCGGCGGGCAGCCGCGAGCTGGCCGCGTCGGTGCCCGGCGTGACCGTCTGGGCCGCGCACCACCTGCGCGAGCTGGTCGACCTTCTGAAGGTGGCCGCCGGTGACGGCACGCGGTGGCCGACGCCGGGGGTACCGGTCGGGGACCTCGCGGACCTGCCGGCCGAGCACCGGCACGGGCGGCGGGTCCTGGAGATCGCCGCCGCCGGTGGGCACCGCCTGGCGCTGGTCGGCTCGGCGACGGCGGGGGCCACGATGCTCGCCGAGCGGCTGCCCGGCCTGCTGCCAGACCTCGACGAGCAGACCGGTCAGCGGGTCGCCGACCTGTACCGGCGGGCGGGGCTCGTGCCCGAACCGGTGACCGTTTTACATCGGCCGCCATGGCAGGCTCCGCACCACACCACCTGGATTCCGGCGCTGCTCGGCGGCTCACGCCGTCCGGGCGCGGTCAGCCTGGCCCACGCGGGCGTGCTGTTTCTCGCGGATGCCGCCGAGTTCAGCACCCGGGCTATCGAGGTTCTGTGCCGGCCCCTGGACACCGGGCGGGTGCAGCTGCCCGACGGAACCCGAGTGGTCGAGTACCCCGCGCACCCGCAATTGGTGCTGGCCGCCCGCCCTTGCCCCTGCTTCGACACCGACGGGCGGTGCGGCTGCTCACCGGCACGGCGGGCCCGCTACCTGCGGCGGCTGCGTCCCCTGCTCGACCGGGTCGCGATCCGTACGGTCCTGCCGCCGCTACCGGCACCCCGAGCGGACGCGTCACCCGGCGAGGCGACCGCGACCGTGGCCGCCCGGGTCGCGCAGGCGCGGGCAACCGCCGCGACCAGGTGGGCCGGCCGGTACCCAACCAACGCCCAGGCGCGGCAAGGGGACCTGGTGCAGCCGCTGGGCCGCTCGGCCGCACGGGCGCTGGCCCCGCTGAACGCCGCCATCGACGCCGGTGGCCTTTCCTACCCGGGCGGCGTGCAGGTGCTGCGCCTCGCCTGGACCCTCGCCGACCTCGCCGGCCGGGCACTGCCCGACACCGCCCACGTCGCCGAGGCCATCACCCTTCACACCGGAGACGGAATCTGACATGACCTCCATCGACAACCCCACGACCGCCCGAGCTGTCCTCGCCTCCCTGACGAAGCCCGGAGACCCCGACATCCACGCCCTGGTCCAGAACGAGGGGCCACAAGCCATCCTGCGCCGGCTGCGCGACTACCTCGACGCGCCGCAGCTCGCCGCGCGCATCATCGCCGACACCGAACGGATCAGCACCCGGATCGTCACGCCGCAGGACCCGGAATGGCCGAGCGTCCTGGACGACCTCACCCCGGCCCGACGCCCCGCCGGTGCCCCGGAGCTGCCCGCCCCGCCGCTGTGCCTGTGGGTACGGTCCGCGCGGCCACTGCCCCACCTGCTCGACCGTGCGATAGCCGTCGTCGGGGCCCGCGCAGCCACCCCCTACGGCCAGCACGTCGCAGAAAACCTCGGCCACGGGCTCGCCGACCGGGGTTGGACCGTCCTCAACGCCGGCGGGTATGGCATCGACGCCGCAGCGCTGCGCGGCGCACTCACCGGCGGACACCCAGCGGTGGCGATGCCCGCCTGCGGGCTCGACCGCCCGTACCCCGCCGGCCATCAGGCGCTGTTCGAACGGCTCGACCTCATCAGCGCCTGGCCGCCGGGCAGGACACCTCAGCGCCACCACTTCGCGGTCAACCGGACCTGGCTTGCCGCCCTGACCCGCGCCACGGTTCTCGTCGAGGCCGCCCTGGTCAGCGACGCGCGGGGCGTCCTTTCGCACGCGCTCACCCTGGGCCGGCCCGCGATGGCCGTACCCGGTCCGGTCACCTCCGTCCAGTCCGCCGGCTGCCACCAGGCAATGCGCGACAATCCGCGCGTCCGGCTGGTCCGCGACGCCGCTGACATCGATGCGAACCTCACCGACGGCCCGGGACACCACTCTGCCCGCGCTGAAGAGCTGGTGGCCCGCTGGGGACCGGGCTGGGTGGCGCTGCCCGGCGTCGGCGGCCCCTACCCGGCGCTCGTCGCCGACCTGCTCAGCCCGCAGGGATGGGCGATCGCCCGGTTCGACGCCGACACGATCGCCCGGATCGCGGCCGACTGCGACCGCCTCGCCGCCCGGGTCGGCGAAGCCGCCGAGACCACCCGCATCCGCCTGATCGACGGCGCCGTCCATCAAACCCGCCGGGCCGGCACGCCCGACGAATCGGCCGACATCATCGCCGCCGATGCCGACGGCTACTACCGCCTCGACGGCTGGAGCTGGAACTTCGCCGAACCGCCGACGCAGGACCAGGCCACCTAGCTACCCCTTCCGGCCGGCCGCATCGCTGGGCTGCGAACCCGCCCGGGTCCGCACCGGCGCCCGCCATTGACCAACCACACCGAACAACTCCACAAGGGAGTGAAGTGGACACAACTAAGGACTGGCTGAATCTTCTCGAGCTCACGAAGGCGTGGGGCGAAGCCAGCCGCCGCAACGACACCCCGCTGCCCACCGACCACGAACTATGGACGTGGGCACGCAGCCACCGCACCCTCGACCTGCCCAAGCAGGTCGACATCGATCAGCTCGACGACCTGCGCGACGCCTTCAACCACGGCCGCCAGCCCCACCGCATCGACATGGACGCGGTGATCGCCGAAGTAACCCGGCGCGGTCACCCCGCCAAGATTGACCACACCGGCGGCAACACCGCCACCATCTACGCCGGCACCACACACACCGACCGCAACGGCGACACGCAACAAGCCGTTGCCGCGGGACCGGGCTGGTTCGAGGCGCCGAACCACCGAAAGCCGTTCGCCGACACCAGCGAGTTCACCATCGGGCCGGACGACGACGGGCACGGCTGGAGCGTCTCCGTTCCGGAGCACACAACCACAGCCGAGGTCGCCGCCCTGATCGTCGCCACCATCGACGAGGTCGAGACACGGCGCGCCCGGCTGGCCGCCGCTGCGCCGGCAGCCGCCGGGGCCATGGTCTGGGCCGTCGCCGCACGCTATCCGGAACTCGGCACAGCGACACCGGATCCGGGATCGGAACTCATCCGCGAGGTCCAGAACCTCATCGCCGAGTGGCTCCACGACCGGTTGCCCGCCCTGCGGACCGCTCCCGCCCACCTCGCCGACCCGGCAAACCGAATCCCACCCCCACCCAGGAGCCGACACGGCGAGCGGCAGGAACTGTCCCGAGAGCCGGAGCAGCCGCGATGACCGCACGAGCCGGCACCGGCGCCGCCGCTGGACGACTCCGCCCACGGAGAAGAGCATGACCACCATCGTGTGCGCGACGTGCACCAACCCAGGCGGCAGCCGCAACGGCCGACCGTGGTGCGACCCCTGCGGAATCTGGCTCGTCCTGCACGAGCCCAGCGGACAGTGGGTCAGCTACGCAGAACGCGAGTACCGCCAGCGCGCCGCCGAAACCGAACAGGCCATCGCCGCGTCGATCCGGCTGGTCGACGAACACCTGGCCCGAGTCCACGAGCTGCTACCCGAGGGCTGGTCAGCCCGCACACACCAGGCGATGCGTGGTGCGCTTTACGCCATCGCGATCGACGCGCCGGACGGGGTCATCGACGCGACCAGCTACCTCCAGCCGCCCACCGGACGCTTCGAGCGGACCGTGACGGTCCACAACCGCGTCACCGGAGTAGGTTTCCCGTCCTTCGCCGACGGCGGCGCCCGCGCCGCGTCGTTCCACACCGTCGACGCCGCCATTGAAGACGCGGTCGGGCTGCTGCGCGGCGAAATCCACGACCTCGAAGCACGCCGTCGGTGGCGCGACCACCCGCGATTGCGGTAGCAACCCGCTTCGCTGTCCACCCGCACAACTTCGCGGCCTAAGCCGCCCGCGGCGGAACAGCCCTGGCGGGCATGCCGCCCTCCGGTTCGGGCGCATATGCCGCTGCGAACGCACGGCTGATTCATCCGCAATTACCGCGTGATTGTCGAATCGGCGCTCATTGCACGGCTCGTGATGTCCGGCTGAAAGCCGTCCGCCGCGAGTACTCGACCTGTCCCGTTCCGCTTCCTCATTTCTTTGCCTATTCGGCTGACGGAGGTGCGGAAAAGGGACGGGTCCGCACCTCCGTGACGTCTTCAAGGAGGTGCCATTATGCCAACCACGATCAGCGGGGCAAACCACACTCTCGATGAATGCATCGGATGTGACACCTGCGCGCCGCCGAGCACGCCAACCTGCGATGGCTGCGGTGACCCGACCATCGACGGGTCGCCCTGCGACGACTGCACCACCTGCGACCGCTGCGACAGCGTCGTACTCGACAGCGAAACTACCGAGACCGTCCGCGGCTCTACCATCTGCGAGGATTGCCTCGACGAGTACTACTGGCAGTGCGGCGAGTGTGACGGCTGGAACCGAGACGGTTCCGACTGCGGCAACGACTGTGACCAAAGCGATGACGATGACGACGTCCTCGTCCACAGCTACGACTACAAGCCCTACCCGATCTTCTACGGCGCGGGGCCGTTGTATCTCGGCCTGGAAATCGAGGTCGAAACCCCGTACAACCGCGACCAGGCGTGCGCGCAGCTTGTCCACGATCGGCTCGGCGATATCGGCTATCTGAAGAACGACAGCTCGATCGGCAATAGCGGTTTCGAAGTCGTCACCCACCCCATGTCCTACCAGTGGGCGTTGGACAACTGCCCCTGGCAGTTCCTCGACCAGTTGCGCGCTGCCGGTTGCGCGGCCACCAGACGGACCGGCCTGCACGTGCACGTCTCGCGGGACGCGTTCGTCTCACCGTCGCACGTGTACCGGTGGATGAAGTTCATCTACCGCAACCAGCAGCAGGTCATCACGCTGGCGCGGCGCAAGTCACCGCAGTGGGCGGCGTTCACCGACGACGACCGGCGGGCGGTCGTGGACTACGCGAAGGGCACCCGCGGCTACGCCCGCTACCGGGCGATCAACACCGGTAACGAGGACACCTTCGAACTGCGGATCTTCGCCAGTTCCCTCGACCCGGGGGAGGTGAAGGCCGCGCTCGGGTTCGCCGCCGCGTCGGTCGAGTACACCCGGGACCTGACGTTCCACGAAATCGCCCGTGACGGCGGCTGGGCCTGGTCATCGTTCGTGGACTGGCTCGCCGCCCGGCCCGTCTACGCGCCGCTGACCGCGCAGTTGGAGGCGCTGGCATGTGTCTGCTGACCTTCTTCCCCGCCGGAGTGCTACCGGAAACGTCCGCCCTGATCAACGGCACGTATACCAACGGCGACGGTCACGGCTTCGCCATCGTCGCCGAAAACCAGATCCTGGTCCGGCACGGCATGGACGGTGAGGCGATGGTCGACGCCTTCGCCGCTGCGCGTCAGGAGCATCCCGACGGTCCCGCCCTGTTCCACTCGCGGATCACCACCGCAGGGCGCACCAACGTCGACAACTGCCACCCGTTCCAGGTCGGGGGTGACCGGCGCACCGTGCTGGCGCACAACGGCGTGCTGCCCCACAACGTTCAACCGGCCATGGGCGACAGCCGCTCGGATACGCGGATCACCGCCGAGGACTTCCTGCCCCGGCAGATCGGATCCCTGCACCTGCGGCGCAACCGGCTGCTGTTCGAGCGGTGGATGACCCCGCACAACAAGATGGTGATCCTCACCGTCAACCGCCGGTTCAAAAAGCGCGCGTACATCCTCAACGAGGACTCGGGGATCTGGGACGGCGGCATCTGGTACTCCAACGACAGCTACCTGCCGCTCGACCCGCGTTGGGCGAACAGCCGGTGGGACTGGCCGCTGTGGGGACGAGCAGTCGCCGACCTCGACCGCTGTATGCAGTGCAACGCACTGGTCGACCTTGACGACGGCGCCTGCTGGTACTGCGGCTGGTGCTTCGACTGCGGCGAACTGCCCCAGGATTGCTTCTGCTACACCCCGGCGGCTCTGGACTCGCGGCTAAGCGGCGACAGCTGGGGGCGGTAGGCCGGCTGACGCCGACCGCGGTGTGAACACGGCGCTGTACCACCGCACGACCCGCCGACCAGCAGATTCACCACATCGACGTCCGGCTGACGCGCCGCATACAACGCCCCGAGGCTAGGCGCTGCCGACGTTCGGCACCGGCCGGACATCCCGCTCACCTACCGATTTCGCCGCGGACCCCGAGACCGCACAAGGCGGCCGGGGTCCGCAGCTGCGGCGCGGACTCACTGCCCTACTCGATACGGGCCGGACCCACCCACGGAGCCGGCTCCGCCCTGCCTGCTGACAAACGAAAACGAGGTAGCAATGACGATCACCTGCACCAACCTGTCGTGGGATCTGACCACCCTGCTGGGACCCCTGCGTGACCAGGCACTGCGGCCCGTCGGACCGCCCGGCGGCCCGGACTGGACCACCCAAAAGCAGACGCTGTTCCTGTCCTCGCTGGAGGCCTGCTGGCCTACCGGAACGCTGCTCCTCTGGGCCGCCAGCCCGAGCGCCGGCGAACGGTGGCGAGTCCTCGATGGGCACCGGCGCCTCGCCGTGCTCACAGCACTCGAAGGCGGTACCCGGACCATCACCCGCGACCTGACCATCGACGAGGCCACCGACCCCGCCGCCTACGTCCTGCCACCGACCGGAGGGCCGCGCGGTCGATACCTCCCCACGTCGGCGATGCTGCACACGATGCCGTTCCTCTTCGCAACCCGCGACCTGGACGCCACCCTCCGCCGCCGCGCCGAAGAGTTCTCGGCGAAACTCATGCGCGCCCGCATCAGGATGACCCTGCTCACCGGCGGAACACCGGACGAGATCAGAGCGTGCTGCGCCCGGCTGCTTCCGCATCGCGTCCACCCGGCCGTCCTCAGCACGCTGCACCGGAAGCAAGCGGACAGCGGCCCGGACCAGACAACCACCGCGCGTGACAGCGACACTCCGCCCCGGCCACGCCACGGCCGACGCGCCACAACGACTGACCAGGGCTAGGTGTTGCCGGAGCCGGCCCCGGTCTGACATCCCGCTCATCCCACCTCCCGACCGCACCCGCGCGGGCCCGGAAGGCCGCAACCACGCCCACCCCGCAAACGGGGCACGCACCCACCAGGGTCCGCTGCCCGCGTCGGGGCGGTGGGCCCTGGCCGTGGGCAGTGCCTCTTGCGTACGCGCAAGGAGACGCGATGAATGGCAACACCTGTCACGTCCACGCCCTCGCGAGCGATCCCGCGAACCGTCACCAGCCACGCAGACACGCCCGACGCTAACGGCGGCGGCTGGTCGCAACGGTGGCGGGAGCACCAGCACAGCTGGCGGCACACCAGCGAGGGCGGTTTCGACCCGAACCGTTACATCGTCATTCCGCTGGCCGAAAGACCGGCGCGAGAATTTGTAGAGGCCCACCACTACAGTTTCAGTTGGCCGGCCGCGAAACTGCGGTACGGTCTTATCGATCGATGGCCGCTCGACGAATACACCGCCATCCCCTCTGCGTCATGGCTTCCCTGGGGGCAATTGGTCGGTGTGCTCGTTCTCGGAATACCCATGCAACAGAAAGTGCTTACCGGCCCATTTCCCGCGCTGGTCCCGTACGATGAGAGCCTCGACCTGTCGAGACTTGTCCTATTGGATCCCGTTCCGGCAAACGCGGAAACTAGGCGTTGTTGCACCTCGTGCAACAACTCGACCGCGCCGCACAGGTCCGGCGCGTAAGTCGTCGCAAGTAGATCACAGAAGCCCGAAACCGTCGATCACACTTGCTTGTTGCATCAGATGCGACAACGATGCGTGTCATGGTACGAGGAGCGTCGCCGTTGACCGTCGCTCGGGCGCAGCGCGCGTCCGGGCCGAACCTCGGCGCTGCGGCGTTTATGGACTCATCCGTTGTGCACATGGACTTGCCGCAGGCGGTGTTCGACGCAATGTTGGAGGGCTTCGATCGCCAGCAGGCGGCGCGCGGGCTCGCCACGGACACCCGGCGTGGTCGGGAGCGGCTGGTGCGTCAACTTCGGGCTGCTTCCGGTGCGTGGCCGTGGGAATGGACGCCCGCGCACTTCGATGCCTGGACCGCCGCTCATCTGCGGGCTGGTCGTACGAAGGCGACCATGCGCGGTTACCAGAACGCCATCGTCGCGTTCACCGGGTTCGTCGCCGATCCGCGCTACGAGTGGGGCACGGTTTGCCAGCGGTTCTTCGACGCCACGCCGGCGCGGGTGACGCACGAGCTGAACCTGATCCGGCACAAGGGCGACTACGAGGGCCGCCCGGACGGCAATCGGCCGCTGACCCGGGCCGAGCTGGACAAGTTCTTCGGCACGGTCGACGCGCGGGCGCGTAACGCTGCGGCGTTTCACCGCAAGGGAGCCGCGTCGGCGCACCGCGACGCGACGATGTTCCTCATCATGCTGGCGTGGGGCACCCGGCGCACCGAGACGGCCGGGCTCGACGTGAGCGACTTCCGCCGCAACGCCAAGAGCCCGCAGTTCACCCGATACGGCGCGCTCGTCGTGCGCAACGCCAAGAGCTTCCCGGGCGGACCGCCACGACGCCGCACCGTGCTGACGGCGTTCCCGTGGGCGGCTGAGGCTGCTGCGCACTGGGTCGAAACTGGGCGGGCGGCCTGCTACCCGGAGGTCGACAGCACGGTGCTGCTGCCGACCGAGCGGCGGGCCCGAATCACACCACGGCAGATCAACCTGCGCTTCGCCGCGATCCGGGACGAGGCGGGGCTGCCCGATTACCTCAACCCGCACTGTCTGCGACACACGTACGCGACGACGTTGATCGAGATGGGGTGGCCGATGGCGTTGGTGCAGGACCAGCTCGGGCACACTCACGTGGCCACGACAGCCGTCTACACCGCGTTGTCCGACGACTTCAAGGACCGGGTGCTCTACCAGAGCCTGGGGCTGGAGTGGGACGACGACAGCGAGCAGGGAGCGATTTCATGACCGGCGGGCCCGCGTTCGAGTGGAAGCTGCGCGAGCTCATGGCTGTGCGCGGGATGTTCTCCACCTCCGACCTCATCGATCCACTGGCCGACCGCGGCATCGTATTGTCGCGCTCGCAGGTCTACCGGCTGGTCGCCGAGACACCGGAACGGGTCACCATTCCACTGCTGCTGGCGCTCTGCGACATTCTCGACTGCCAGCTCACCGACCTCGCTGCCACACCTGACCCGGCCAAGCCCGCCCGCCCGGCCAAACGCGCAGCCCGCAAGAAAGCTGTCGGCGAGACAGCGCTGCCACCATCGGCCGTGCCGCCATCGTTCTTCGGCAGGCCCGGGCCATGATCGGCACCTGCGTCGAATGCGGCCGCAAGGACTGCCGGATCGCCGCCCGTAATCGCTGCTCGCACTGCTACGACCGCAGCCGACCCCGGATCACCTGCATGGACTGCGGCAAGCAGCAGCGGCCACACAAGATCCTCGACGCCGGACCGGTGTGCGGCACCTGCTGGGCTCAACGCAACAAGGTCACCTGTTCCGGCTGCGCCCAGGTCCGGCCCAGAGTCAACCGTGCCAGCGACCCGCCGCACTGTGGGAGATGCTGGCACGCGGCACGACCAGCGGTCGACTGCGCCGCGTGCGGGCGCCACCGCAAGCCTAGCGGCTCGGACGAGGAAGGCCGACCAGTCTGTTCCCGGTGCGCCGTCCGGCGGCGCAGTCGTATCCAGTGCAGGGACTGCGGCAAGCAGCGCTATCCGCACACGTCGGTCGACGGCGGGCACGTCTGCTCCGCCTGCGCCGGGCGTCGCCGACGCCCAGAACAATGCGGCGGCTGCGGAGCAGAGGCGGTGGTGGTCGCTCGCGCCGAGGACGGCACGAGCCGCTGTTACCGCTGCTGGGTAGCCAACCACCTCGCACCCTGCTCGGCCTGTGGCCGGACCAGCAGGCCCGTCGCCCGCCGCGACGACGGCACCGCGCTGTGCGCCGTTTGTCACCGCAAGAGCAAGCCACCGGTTGCCTGTACGGAGTGCGGCCGCGTCGGCCACCACGAAGTCGGTGGGGCCAGTGGTCCGCCTCGCTGCACCCGCTGCTGGGCCCGTGAGCAGCTTGAGTGCGCCCGCTGCGGCACGACGACCACGGCCGAACTGCGCTGGCCCGCCGGCCCGATCTGCGGCCCGTGCGTTGACCTGGCCTTCGCCAACCCGGAGCCCTGCGCGACCTGCCGCGCTGTCCAACCCAACGTCGCTGCGGCTGGCGACGCGCCACAATGCCCTCCCTGCGCCGACCTACGTTTTCACTACCAGTGCGTCGGCTGCGGCTTGTTCACCCGACGTCTGCGCGCCGGCCGGTGCCCGACCTGCAACCTCATCAACGCGCGGCAACCCGACCGCGAACCGACCCTGGATGCCTACCACCAGCGCGTCGACGAGCTGCTGGCCGCAGTGCCCGAACCGGCCCGGCTCGTCATCCGCCGCTACGTGCGGTGGGCCGTCACCCGTCCTCTGCAGCGCAAGGTCAGCGACGGCGCCGCAGTCCGGTCCGATCTCCTGCACTGGCCCCTGGTCCGGGTCAGGACCGCTACGTTGTTCGCCGCCGCTGTCACTGCCGACGCAGGCAGCCTGGCCAGCGTCACCCAGACACAACTTGACGCGTGGGTCACCGAACTGCCCAGCCATCGACCCGCTCTGCGATCGTTCGTGAAATGGGCAGTCGACCACGACTACGTGCCCGCTGAGCTGGACGTCCCCGCCAGCATCAGCCGGGAACAACGCGCGATGCTGGACGACGAGGAACGCCTCGCCCTGGCCCAGCGCCTCCTGCGCGACCAGCTCGACGATCCACCCGCACGCCTCGCGGCCGTCCTCGTCCTGCTGTTCGGCCAACGCATCACCCGCCTGGCTGCCCTCGACGTCGACGCCGTTATCGTGACCGACAGCCGGACCACCCTGACTCTGGCCATCACCCCCATCCGGCTCCGCGAACCCCTCGCCGGACTCGCCCGCGAGGTTGCCGGCCACGCCCGCAGGACCGGCTCACGCTGGCTGTTCCCCAGCAGCCAGGGCAACCGGCCTCTATCCGGGGAACGTCTCCGCGACCGAGCCGCCAAGCTCGGACTGACGAACGCACTCCATGCCCGCAACGGCGCGCTCGCGGCCCTCGCCGCCCAACTGCCACCAGCACTGCTCGCCGACCAGATCGGCTTGTCGGTTGGTGCCGCCGCGAAGTGGTCCAAGGCCATCGCCGCGACGCGCGGCACTTACGTCGGCCTCCGCGCTCAATAGCCGGAGCATCTGTCGGCGTACGGCTTGGAGTGCAGAGCCAGGTACACGGTGACCTTCAAAGATCCACAAGCCGACGGATCGACGTCGGGGCGCGTCGAGAAATGTCGTCGTCAACCAGGACGGTTACCTGATTCAACTACCTTGGGTCACCGGAGGACGGAGGGATGAGCGCGGATCGCGGCTAGATCCGGGTGCCAGGGGGATAGTGGACAACGCCGCCTGCATCGCCACCGATTGGACTGGGTTCGAAGGTGGCGGTTTCGTCGTGGGTGCCCAGGATGCCGGTTGTCGGGTCCTTCCTTCCTTTCGGTTCTTCGTCAGCAGACACGCTTCGACCCGGCGGGTGGTGTCATCGAAGCCATCCTTTGACTGCCGATGATCGTGGGTCAGCCCTCGGCTGGCACGCCGCGCGAGAACGCCCACTCCCGTAGTTGGTGCTGTCCGTCGGCCTGCCAGCCTTTGATCTGGAGCGCGCCGTCGGCTGACACTACCGCCGGTTCGGGCAGGCCGAACGAGTTGACGAGATCGCCGTACGGCAGCACGGCAGCCGCTACCGCTGACCCGGTTGACGATGCGGCGGCGTCTAGGTCAATGGTGTGTTCGCTGCGAATCAGCCCGCGAGCACGCCTTGTGCCGGGGATTTGGCGCAGATCGTTGTGCGACCAACTGCCGAGACGAACGCTCCGGTCTACCGCGTTTGCGGCGGGTAACCCTGGCGGCGTCCAGAGGTCGACCCGTAGCAAGGCGTCATGGGTCGCGCCGGCGACTTTCGCTGCGTAGCCTGCCACGAACTGAACTCCGGCGACTACCTGGCTAAAAAGGTCGTCTTCGCCTACGACGTTCTCGGCCCGCTCACCCACCAGGATGTTGACGCTGACCGCGGCCGAGCCGTCCAGGCCCAGCACCGCTTGGGCGATCGGCCGGACTTCGCCCCGTACCGGTGCAGTCTCTGTGCTTGTGAGCAGGAGGCAACGGAGACCGGTTCCGACACCAAGCGTGACCTCACGGAGCGGGGTGAAGGGCGGAAGCTCATCAAACAGGTACCTGGTCCAATCCTTGACGTCCCGGATGAGGTTCTGGGAGACCCGCAGTCGAGTCCCAACTGTTGGCACAAGCGTGCAGGTCAGCCAGGGCGCGGAATGCCAGGGGTTGCTAGGATCAGCGATCATGCTGCCGAGATCGTCCAGCCGCTCGATTCGCGACTCGATTAAGCGGAAGCGATTGCGGTAGGCATCGGCAACCTCGTGCTCGCTGAGATATCTGGTCTTGGCCCCGTCGCGAACGGGGTAGGCGAAGCCATGGCCGCGCTTCGCAGCGTGGGGCCTTAGATCGCTCGCGGCGACTGCCAAGATGTAGTAGCCGTGGGTACGACCGGCCGCCAATCGCACCGGGATAATGTCCCAAGCGGGAAACGGAAAAACGTGAGAAGCGATCAGCTCGCGCATTCGCCGCTCCTCGCCATCGCTCATGGCTACGGGCGTGAGGCGGATAGCCTGGGCGTCTCTATCATCCTCGATGCCGAGCACTACAACGCCGCCGCCACTGTTGGCCATGGCTGCGACATCGCCTGAGAGACTGGATGTACCTTCTGCGCCAGGCTTATAGAGCAGACTCTTGAAGTCAAGATCATCGGTCTCACGCAGACCGATGAGCCGGCCGACAGCGACCTCGTCCACTTGATCCAGTCGGCAGCCAAGCCGGGCTTCAACAGCGGGGAGACGGATGGTCATGGCGAAAGGTTGGCAGCCGCCGCTGTCATGGGCAAGTCAGATGGGCGATGACTTCGGTTGGACCACTGACCGAGGACCTCAAATGCCCTGCATGCCGTGGACTTGTTGGCCCTGCAGTGGAGCGAAGCACTCCGAGACCGTCCCGACCATCGCTCTCGTAGTACTTCGTCCTGATTAGAGCCGGTCTCTGACTTGCCGTCGTCCAGGGAGGCGGGCTTAGAGGTGGGACAGCGAGCGGCTACAGAGAGGTCGACCTGATGACCGCGGCGCGCTGGGCGGGCCGTTCAGTTGTCTGGCTTCGTCGACTTGCGGCTGAATCTCGACGGCGAGGTTGCGACACGACCGCGCAGTTAGGGCGTCCTGGCGCGGCACGGTTCAGGCGGAGCATGTCGTTATGTAAGATTTATTCTTACCCCTTGCAGTCTCCGCGCATGACGATGTGACCACACGAAGGTGACCGCATGGGGCGGCTTGATCAACGCGTTCGAGGAGGCCCAAGTGCGAGCCGGAGCAACTGAAGCAACTGGAACCTCCGGTCAGACCTATGTAAAAGCGATACTTGAGGAGTTCGGATGGGCGGTCGTTCCTAATCCCGAGCACGACCTTGGGACCGACTTATGGATTTCCCCACGTGACGCACGACGCATCGATCTTGGTTTGATGCTTGGCGCCCAGGTCAAGAACGGCGAGTCGTGGTTCTCCGAGGCACACGTGAGAGACAGCCGCAATGGATGGTGGCACCGCAACGATCATGCACACTTCGACTACTGGACAGGGCATGTAGTTCCACACATCCTCGTACTCCGCAACCCCACATTAAGGCAGGCTTACTGGGTACACGTCAACCGCAACGCCGTGGAACGGACCGGCAAAAACGGCAAGATTTTCGTACCCGAAGACCAAGTGCTTGACGCCAGCGCCCTCTCTGCGCTGGTCGACATCGCCGCAGCGGCCAAGCCCGCACCGCGATGGGCAGGATCGGTATGGAATGGCGACAGCGACCTGGCGTCGGCCGACGTGTTGAGGCGCGCCCTGCTGGCTCCTCGGCTCGTTGCCCCGCATCCGAACGCTGGCGTCAGAGCGTTACAGGCACCCCAAGCGATTGCGCTGCTCGCGGCTGGCCGGTTCGGTGAATTCGACAGATACGGCCTTCTCGAAGAGGACTCCACACGGACGGGTTGGGCTTGGGAACTGTTCGCAGCATTGACGACATTCGTGTCGTCAGGAGCAGTCGATGCTCTTCGTGCCTGCACCAGGAGCGCACCCGAGCCCTATGAACAGGTGGCCGCAACCATCGCGCTCTCAGCAGCACTGGCAGAGCACGGCGCCTACGACGAGGCACTTGAGATTGTCCGTGAAACGCTCGATTCCGACAGATCGACAGCAGTCGACCATGCTTGGTTGCAAGTGCACCAGGCACGATGCCTCGCAGAACTCGGCGAACCGGCGGCAGCCATCGAGCTCGCAGTGTCCGTCCAGGCTATTCCGAAAGTGCTGCCTCATGACGTCACCGCTGCAGCGATAGCTGGCAGCGGAGCCGCCTTGGTGTTCCGAGCCTCGAACCTGTTCAAGGGCGATGTCGCGACAACTATCACCGCCAGCGACACAGAAACATCCTGGTGGAACGCCCAGGCAACGTCCTGGGGCTTGAACTCCGTCTTTAAAGAGTCGTTCCGCCGTTGGACACGGAACGACAACGAGATCGTAATCGGCAATAGCAAACCAACCGGCCGGCTGCGCGGAGTTTCGCTGGTCGAAGGATTTACGGCGCTACACGACAGCTGGCGTCACACCACGTCGCTACTGGCGAAGTGGGAACTGATGTCCACCAAGCTTGGCGTCGACGATGCCTCCGGCTGCCTCACCGACCTTCGTCGCGCCGGGGATTCCAAGGCCGTGGCTGCGGCAGTTGCCCACCTGATCGAGGCCGGGCCGGCTATCGCGGTCCGCCAGAGCGCAGAGTTGATCGACCTCGACCGTGCCACTCACACAGAGGCCGGAGCCTCGCTCGAACTACTCACGCAGGGCGCCGACGTGCTGAGAACCTCGACTGCCGACGCCGCTGCCCGCTGGGCGATGCGTAGCCCAGACGAGTTGTCCATATGGAAACAGCGGGTCCGCCCCAGCCTCATCGTCGAACGCCGGCAAGCCGACCTGCTCAAAGCGCTCCTACCGGTCGTGTCACCAGACATCCGCTCGCTCGTACGCGCATACCTTGTCGCCCTTCCGCAACTAGGCGACCAAAGATCCGCGAACGCATGGGCAAAGGTCATCGGCGCCGTCCCGGAAGGTGAGTGGACGACGGCCCAGGTGGATGCACTGCTGCACCGGGCAGGTGACCACTGGGAACTCGAACACGCGATAAAGGCCATCGGTGTCCAGCGCAATCCAACCTGGCGGGCAGCCAACAACGACGCCCTAAGAAGCGGATCGATCGACGCACTGACTTGGGTGGGCTCGATCAGTAACGTACCCAGAGAAGCCGTTGCGCCGCTCGTCACCGGACTGGCGCACTCGATTCGCGGTCGCTTGGCCACGGTTCGCAGCGGTGTATACCCCCTCTATGCCGGCTTCGACCCTGGACGCGCGCTCGTGCTTCTCAACACGCATTTCCCAGACAACCCCGACTGGGATCCCGTGATTGAGCTGCTCACGGAGCCCCTCGCCGACAACCACCTGCTCGACGAGACGATCCAGACGATCGAGTGGAACGCGGACAGGATCGGCGACAGCACCCGAGCGCAGCTTCTGGACGCACTCACCACAGTCCTTCAACGCAAGCCGCTATCAGCTCTTCTGTCCAGGGGAGGTGACCCGCGGCCGGCCGCTACGAGCGCGATTGACGCTCTCGCCCCGGCACCGACTCCTCTCACGCAGTGGCTCACAGTCCGAGACCGGCAAGGGCGCCAGAAGATGATCTTCAACCTCGCCCGGCGAGCCGACCCCGACGACACCAACACCCTGGTCACCCTGGCCACAGACCCGGACCCCCGCATCCGAGCCGCCGTCGCCGGAGCACTCAGCTACTGGATAACCAAAGACGTCTCGGCCACCACGGCAACCGAAACACTGCTGCAACTGCTCGCCGACGACGGCACCCTCCTCGCCCGACACGTTGTCAGTTGCTGGCCCGACCGGCCCGACCAGCGCGTTCGCCCCCTCGCTCAGATCCTCGTGTCCCACCCATCCGCCGTGGTGCGCGCAGCAGCGAACCATGTCCTCGACGCTACGCAATAGTCAAGCAGAACGAGAAGCCGCTACGTGCTGCTGATGCCCCTCGATCAGAACTCACGTGCCGAAGATGTGAGTCTCCCTGCCACAGATTCGGCACCTTCTCTCTCGGTAGCGCATCTCCGATTCGGCAGCACGTGACCGGCGGCATGAGAGGTCGCTACCTGGGGGCACTGTCATCAGGATGATCGTGAATGCTTCGGAGCACTACTCTCGGCGGAAGCGGAGATTGAAAGCCGGTAAGATCCACAGCGTCCGTCGCGGACAGTGACCTACCAAGCCGTCGGGCGACGGCGGCGACGGCCGTCGGTATACAACGAAGACTTCGGTGACCGAGCACGGTGCTGACCACCAACGGGTACCTCACCCCACTGACCGCCCGGGTCTGCGCCGCGCTGGGTCTGTCCGGCAACGATCCGGCCCGGGCGGCGGCGGGCCGGGACAGGGTGCCGACATGACGCCTTAGCTGTGCGTTAGATCGAGAACGGCGAGGCGCAGAGGACCTTCGTGTTCAGTAAAGGGATTACGCACAACGGTGTCAGGCGAGATGGAGGCCAACCTCTGCATTACATCGGCGGCCTTGAGCTCAGGCAGTCCGCCTGCCAGGCGCAAGATCAAAGCGAAAAGATAGACGCGTTGTGTCGGCAGCATGTCTGGCCACCGATCGGAAATCGGATCCGGCGCGGTGGTGAAAATTGGAGTCGCGTCGAGGATTCCCGTCGGATCGTCCACGGCATCTCTGAAGGCGTTGACTGCGGTCGCGTCCCGTCGCAGGCGCCGCAGCAAGGGGTTGATCAAGGTGGGAAACAAATGTGCCATTCCAATCTGGCGGAAACGTTCGTGGACGCGGATGAAGATCGCAGGCAAATCCTGTGACGGCGCAAGCGCAAGAGCGAGCGCCAGGGTGTCGTCCCATTCCCGCGGCATGCGCCGGGAGTGGTCGTCGCGAAACCATTCCTCAAGGTCGCGGAAGGCGGTGACGGATACCTCATCTTCCGGAAAGAGTTCCGCGTAGGCGGCGAGCTTCGCGGGGTTGCGGCGCCGGTGGCCGGAACGGTTGGTAGGTCCGTCGTCGGTCAGCACAGTTTTGAGACTGTCGTCGGAGACTGTCCAGCTCTCTCTGTCAAGCACCGCTTCGAGGACCTGGTTCGCCCAACTCTGCGTGGTGCCGCCAAGCTTGCCGACCAGCGCGCGTAGGACGGTTTCGTCGCCCCGATTCTCATGCTTGGCCCATAGAAGGAAGTTCGGGTCCTGGCGCAGTTTCGGGTCGGAGTCGGCCTCCTCCCGCAGCATCTCAGCGATGGCCGGAAATCGGATGGCTGTCGTTGACAGGGCCGACATGAGCTCGTGTCGGTGTTCGGCGATGGTGGCAGTGCGATCGCCCGAGCTGCGGTCGAAGCGCCAGTAGATGTCGTCGCCGAAGTGCTCGCGCAAGCGCTCCCAGTTCTCGGCGACGAGGTCGACAAGAATCGGGTCGACGACGCCGTCCGGGAGCCCGGTGAGCTTGACGCTGACCGGCCGGGGCTCGCCGAGCCCTTCGGTGATGCCATCGCTGAGCGTCACGTCGCCAAGCATCAGCATGCCGGTCCATGCTAGTTGCCGCAGCTCGTCGAGGTCAGGGCCATAGGCACAGAGATTATCGCTGATCTTCTGGCGCAGCCACTGCATCTGGTCGCTGAGAACGCCGCTTCCGGCCATCTGGTCGAGGGTCTGCTGGTAGCCCTTGATCGCTTGCACCAGACCGATGAAGGCGGTGCGGCGAACCTCAGAGTCGGGTTCCTTCTCCCATTGGGACAGCACATCAACGAGCTCCGGGACGGCGAGCGAGCTGCGCGCGAGCTCGAATGCGAGCACTTCACGAAGTTCCGGCTCAAGGTATCGGAGCTGGCCCAACACCTTGTCGCAGAAGTGCTGTGACCGTGCGTCGTCGCGTGCGCAGTAGGCGCGGAGAATGATGGCCGGAATGGTGTCCGGGATTCCGGATCCAAGCGGTCGGATGTCGGTGATGAGTTGCTCGACGAAGTCCTGTACGGCGGGTTGGGTGGGCCAGGCGTTGACGACAGCGGCCACGTGCCAGGTAAAGGGATGCGGATCGACCGCTGTGCACAGGGCAGCCAATTCAGCCGGGTCGTAGCTGGCGAGAATCGACTGTGCCGGGCCGCTACCAGGCTCGTCAGCGGCGGTCGCAAGACGGGTCCATGCCTCAGCGACAGCCTCCGCAACGACGACACGTTCCTGGGCACGCCGAGCCTCAGCGGGCTGGCGGAGCAGCGAAACGAGGAGGGCGAATCCCTCTTCAGGGCCGAGCACGTCGACGGCCACGCCGGCCAAGGGCGCCGCCTGTTCGTATGCGCCGCGCAGCCTGCCGGTTAGGGCCGTACGAACTCGCTCATCGTCTCCGTACCTATCAGCCAGGACATGGGCCGCGCCGTATGGGCGAAAGCCGTCCAGGCCACGAAGAAGCAACGTTGCGGCCTGGACGGGCGGCAGCGCAACGGCAAGGCCAGCGCTTCCGAAGGATCCAAGATTCGTTACATCGTCTTCGATGTACGGGTGCAGAGCTTGGGCGAAGACCGGGTCATCGCGCCACTGCTCGGGGATCATGTTGACGTTATAGAGGATCAACCCGTGCTTGTCCGGCTTGGTGAGCTGCTCGGCGACCCAGTCCTTGAAGCGGTCGTCCTGGGCGAAGACCGTGCATGCCAGACTCCACGCGAGATACCGGTCGCCGCCGGTTCGTCCGTTGGTTTTGAGAGTCTCCAGCGCGAAGTCCGCAACCTCCGTCTTCCCGGCGGCACAGATGCCCACCATGTCCGCCACTGGCCAGGGGCCCGCGTGGTGTCCCTCACTGTGCAGGAGCGACAGCAGCCAGGCGCACTCTTCTGGTCGGAACATGGAGCTGTCTCGTTCCTCGGCTGCCTTGTGTACCAGGTGCAGAGCGACCAGCCGCAGAGCGACGGATGGCTGGCGGCGGCCCCAGTCGATCAGGCGCTCGGTATCCGGCGCGTCCGGCCATCCCTCGCCGAGCGCCCAGATTGCGGCGGCCTGGGTAGCGGAGGTGGGGCCGGTCTCGGTGAGTGCTACCAGCGTAGAAACGAGATGTGGTTGCCCGCCAAGTCGGCGGGCGATGGCGATTGCCGCGTTGATCTTCACCTCGTCGCTGGGATGCCGCACGCCCCAGATGAGGTACTTGGCGGCGTCGTTGTCGGCGATGGGTAGGTCTCGCAGTGCCCACATGATGGGGGACGGCTCGGGGTGGGACGCGGTGAGCCACCGTTTCATGATCGGCAGAAGGTGGCTGCTGGCGGCGGGGCTCGCGAGCGTTCCGACTAACGCGGTGATCAGGTTGGCGCGATGCCGTGCATACGGGTGGGTCTCGATCCGTTCGACGAGGTCGTTGATGTACTTGGTCTGGGCGCGGGGCGTGAGTTTGACGCCAGCGGCAAGCGCATCTGCTAGCAGCTCGTAACCGTCGATGTCCCCCCAGAGTTGCTCACCGGCGTCGAGGGCCGCTGTGAGCAGGGGTTCGGTCGCGTGAGGGCTGACTTGAGCGCTAAGCAGCGCGAGCAGCACGTCGCGCCAGGCCGGGTCGTGGACAAACCGCTGGATTGTGTCGAGCTGCGCGGCAGGCAGCAGCATCGCGAGGTGCTGACCGGCCAGGTGGTCGAGCACGACTCGGTGCAGAAAGCCATATGATCCGGCGCCGTGCGAGACGATCAGCCCGAACTCGTCCTCGGCCATCGCCAGGACCGTGTCGGCCAGCCGCCGGGCCTCGGCCTGCTGGTAACCGAGGACTTCATCGTCGACCATCGATTCAACGATGATCTTGCGCATCTCCTGCTTGGTCGCGATGCCGGCCGCATCTTTGAGACGAAGCCGGTGGGCAACCGCGGCGAACAGCGTGCTCGCGTCGACAGCCGGTAGCGGTCCAACCTGTGCGAGAGAGGCTCGCTGCCGCATTTGCGGATGCTTCTCGATCAATAGCTCGACGAGCCGGGCATAGATCTTGAATCGCTGTCGTGGCAGCGGTTCGCCTTGCCAGGTCGTCGCGAGCAGTGTGAGGAACAGCGGCGACCGGGACAGCTGAGCGAGTTCAGTGGATGCTTCGAGCTGATCGAGGAACGTCTCAACGCCTGCCCCCCACTGCAGCCACGGTTCTCTCTCGGCCCCCGCTGCCGTACTCGACTGCAAGATGCCAGCGGCGATACTGCGGCGCTGCGCGTCGGTCAGAGGCGTGATGCGCGCGTGCGTCCAGCGGCGCCGCCAGTTGAGCCGATCGACTGCGTACGGGCGGGTCGAGAGGACAGCGGCAGTATTCGTGTGGCCCAGGAACGCCTCCAGTATGCCGAGAGCACGTTCGGCTGAGCTGATGTCATTCCATTCATCGATGCCGTCGACGAAGAGCACCAGCCGGTCGTCCCGCAGCGCTCGTTGAACTAACGGCCAGAGATCGCTGGCGCTTTGCGACCGTAGCCAGGCTTCGACGGCGGAGACCAGCGAGTTCTCCGTTGAGGCGTCTAGGTGCCGGCACAGGAACCCGAAGGGCAACCACACCGGCAGGTCGCCGCCGTGCTCACGGTGCAACGCGACCGACTGCGGCCGCTCAGCGAGCAGGTCCGCCGCCGCGAACCGCAGCAGGCTGGACTTTCCCACGCCAGGGCCGCCGATAACGAGGCGGTACTTGCCACCAGCTAGCCAGGCGTCGGCCGGTAGGAAGCCCTGCTCGCTCGGCAGGTCTGCCGTGGCGGCGGCGCGGATGAGTTTCTGGGCTGAGCGGAACGACTGGCGGCGGGCACCCAGCCGCGAGGCGACGTGGGTGAAGCCCTCCTCCGGCCGTTCCGACGGCGTCGTGTTTTCTGGGGGCGGTTGCTCGACGTCGAGGACGCTGCTCTGCTGAGGCTGCGGATCGACGTTCACGATCACGAACTGCGACTCGGACGCAGGGTCCTCACCTTGCTGGACGCCACCCTGAGCGGAGAAGACCGCCTGGTAGAGGTGTCGCAAACGCGTGCGCAGTTCCCTGCTTTCCAGGGCGGGTAGATTGTTGACCAGGGCCTGGGCTGCCTGCGGGCCACAGAACGCCTCGACCCAGTTCCTGCCGAAGAAGTCGTCGACAATGCGCGGATGGTTCTTCAACAGGGCGGAAACCTCTTGCACGCCCCAGGGAACAAAGGTCACCCCGAGCGCGGCCAAACGGTCGCTTTGCGTCCGGAGTGCCTCGTCGAGCTTGGTCTCCTGTAAGTCGTATGAGGTCGCGTAGTAGAACGTCCGGGTCTTGCCCGCCCACTCGCCCTCAAGGAAGTCGTCCACTGCGTTCTTGATCTTGGTGGCGGTCAGGGCCTGCACCCGACGTGACTGCAGCGTGATGTAGTCACGGCCAGTGGCGTCAGCCGCCGTCAAATCGAGTGGCAATCGCGCGTACGCGTCGATGCCGGCTTGGGCTTGGCCGGGTGTGCCGAACAGCTTGGCGTACGTCACCGGCCGGACCGTCTGTAACAGCCGCAAGAAGAGCTTTTCGGCGTCGGGCCAGTTCAGCTGGCTGACAGGCAGTACCTGAATGTTGGTTTCGACCGGCGGCACGGGAAGCGGCCCAGACGGCGCGGCCCACAGCAAGGCCTCGGCCTGCCCCTGTGCCTCGAACCCCGTTGCGACCCCCACCATCCTGCCCCCTGTCGCACCTCGGGCCGTTGGTCGGCCCTCGACTGAGGCTTTCACTCTATGCACCCGCGCCGTTCTGACTTGACCCGCACCATCGAGTGCAGCGCCGTCACCGGCAAAGTCCGCAGTGGCTGGCGCCATACCGCGAAGCTGGCCCTGTCGCCCTGGGCTCGCCTGCCGTCAGCCCTCGGTGACGGCCGCGCCGGTCGCTGGCCCCGAATCTTGGCTGCCCGCGGCTCACCCGCCGAACCCCCATCGCTGCAAGAACGTGGCACTCTCTGGTTCTTGCCGCCCAGCCGATCGCACGGCCGATCAGATCGAGCCGACGCCTCGGGTCAACGCGATTCGGTCGTGCTTGCTGGCCTCTGCCGGTACGAATTCGTCACCTACGAATCCGTACACTCCGCCAGGAAAGTTGGTTCTGTGCTCGCGCGTTCGAAGTTGCGGCTCAGGATGGCATTCGCGGCGTAGTCGCGTTTAGTGACCCGATTGCGAGATGGCGCGGATCCGAATTGATAATGCCGGGCCACGTAGGAACGGTTTATCAAGCATCCAATTTTATTTATGCTGGGCGCTCGACCGCTCGGACCCTCGTCCTTCTGCCGGACGGGACATCCCTTCCGGCGCGGGCCGCGGCCAAGGTGACCGGCAGGGAACGTGGCCGCGATGGGGTCGTTGCCCGACTCGTCGCCGCCGGCGCCGCGCAGCCTGTCGGGGAGGATCCGGCACAGTGGTTGGCGGCAGCGCTGCGTACCATTGGCGCTCGTAAAGTGCGCCACCCGGGCAACTTCCGGTATTTGCTGCGGATCGGGCGTACCCGAGCGGAGCGAACCCGGGTCGTAATCGGCATGGCGGCAGCTCCTTACCCCAAGCGCGAATCAGTCGCCGCTCAAATGGCGTACGAGGTCGGCGGACGCAGGGGCGCCCTGACAGCGACAGCACCGGCAGGCTAATACAGCAGCCCGGTTCGTTATGTAGATGCTGGTTGATGGATGGCCAGGTCTGCGACAGCCGTTGGCTTGATCAGAGTGGGGCGCCGCCGAACGAGATCTCGTTTCCTTCCGGATCGTGGTAGGTAGCGTGGCGCACACCGTTGGAGTAGGTCTCTTGTTTGGAGGGCTCGATGCCCTTGCCGGCGATGTGGGCGAGGCGTGCGTCGAAGTCGTCGACGAAGATGGTGTGTATGGCGTGGCCGGCGCGCTCGGGCCGGTGCTCGATGGCCACTGACCGGTGCTCGGCAAGTTCCCACACGGCCTCGGTGTCGCTGGCGATGAACGTCGGCGGCGTGCCGAACAGCTTTTCGTACCAGGTCAGTGCCGCCGGGTAGTCGTTGACTGGGATTCCTGCGTACAGGTCAAGGGCCATGTCGCGATCCTAATGGGGTGGGCGCGCGCCTGCCTGCGTAGAGGCGGCCCGCCGGTTGATCATCGGTGACTTGTGGAGACAATCGAATATCGTGCGGCGGCCCGCTGGCCATAGCGTAGACGCCGCGGGTCGGCTGGCGGAGTTCGACACCGGGTTCGCGGCGGTCGCGGCCCGGTTCGGGCGGGTGGAGCCGCGCCGGCAGGCGCGTTTGTTCCTGCTCGGCCTCTTGTCCGGTGTGGACTGGCGTTCGCGTTGGCAGTTGGCTGAGCAGGCTGGTGATGTGTCGCCGCATGTGATGCGGCGGCTGCTCGGGGAGGCGGGTGTGGGACGCCGACGCTGTCCGAGACGACGTACGCGGCTATGTGGTCGACGTGCTGGGTGACCCCGGCGGCGTGCTGATCCTGGACGACACTGGCGATCTGAAGAAGGGCCTGTGGACGGTCGGCATGCAAAGGCAGTACACCTGGATCGACGGGTTGCGGCTGGCGTCCCAGAGCATGCCGGGTTCGCTACGAAGATCAGCCTGAGCTCCAAGCCGGCGGCTGCCCGCCGTCGTCCGCGACGCGCCCGCAAAGCGTGACAGTCCTTTTTCTGTCTTCAGATTGACTACTCTTTGCTGTTGAACGGTTTCGGTGAGTGCGGGGCTGGTCCGGTTCGTATGCAGTGACGATCCCAGCTAGGTGACAGAGGCGAGTGCGATCACCGCGCCGGCCAGCATTGAGGGTCCGTGGGCGATGTCCTCGCCGGGTTTCCGTCGCCCTGTGGCTTGCAGTGTGGTGCCGATCGCAGCGGTGATCAGGACGCTGAGGAGTCCGCCGATCCAGGCTGCGGTCCAGCTGTGGGCGCCGAGCAGTAGGCCGGTGGTGAGTC
Source organism: Plantactinospora sp. CA-290183 (assembly GCF_050936375.1). Classification (NCBI taxonomy): domain Bacteria; kingdom Bacillati; phylum Actinomycetota; class Actinomycetes; order Micromonosporales; family Micromonosporaceae; genus Plantactinospora; species Plantactinospora sp. CA-290183. The sequence continues at coordinate 463,553 of NZ_JBNJMX010000003.1, forward strand.
CGAATTTGACGTCGCCGAGACCCCCGTCGGCGATGAGGACTAACACGAGGTAACAGCTGGCGGTGATAGCCGCTGCGGCGACGGCGCGGAGTGCGTGGCTCCAGTTGCCGCCGTTGAGGGTCTGCAGCAGGACGGTTACCGCCGCGGCGGTGAACGCCGCTGCGGTGAACGGGTCGGGGAGACGTCGAACGGCGAGGTCGACGAACGCGAGCGTGACGCAGGCGGCGGTGAGGATGACCAGGGCGGGTGCTGCGGCCGGGGTGGTGGTGGCGGTCGCGAGCACACCGGCCGCGATAGCGAGGACGGCTTCTACGGTGCCGGGGGGTGGGCCGATCCGGGTTGCGCAGGTGCGGCACCGGCCGTTGGGCGGCAGCCATCCGAGCAACCCGATTCGCCCGGCGGGGATGATGGCGGCGTGACAGGCAGGGCAGGCCGGTCGGGGAGGATGGTCATACGGGACGCTGAATGCCCGGATCCAGGTTCGGACGGGTCCGGCTAGGGCGAGTGCGGCAACGGCGCAGGCCGTGACCCACGTGCGGGTCATGCCCACCCGTCCCGGTGGGCGTGAGCGTGCGGATCGGGCAGCTGTGGCGTCGGGGCAGGGAGGGTCACGGGTTCGCCAGGTCGCGCAGCAGGTTGGTGGCGAGTTCCTCGGTGTCCGGGTCGATGTCGATGCCTGCGTCGTCGAGTTCGCGGCGGAGGGTGGAGAGCCGTTGTCGTACGCCGGCGGCGTCGCCGAGACGCGCGGCGGTGCGCATGGTGCGGCGAGTCAGCTCGTCGGAGAGCGGGTCGAGCGCGCGGGCTGCGTCGTAGAGGGTGAGCGCGGCGGCCGGGTCGCGCGCGGCCTGTAGGGCGGCGGCCTGGGCGTAGACCTTCACGAGGCGGCGTCGGGCATGTTCGCGGTCGGTGTCGATCCATTCGTAGTCGCTGCCGTCGGCGAGGCCGCCGCCGCTGGCGGCGGCGATCGCGGCATGCAGGTGGGTCAGGCGGGCTGCGTCGTCGGCCGCGGCGGCGACCTGGGCGTAGGCGTCCTGGACGGTCCACCAGTCGACGTGCAGCAGGTGCGGATCGAGGTGGTAGTGGCCACCAGTGTTGATCACCGGTTCGATCTTGCGTGCGTCGTCCGGTTCGGTGTCCGCTTGGGCGATCGAGCGGATGATGGTGCGTAGGTTGGCCACGCAGGTGGACAGGCGGTCCCCGGCGCGGGAGAAGGGCACGTCGGGCCAGAGCGCTTCCATGATGTCGGCGAGGGCGGCGCCGCTGCGGTGGACGACCAGGTAGACGAACAGTTCGAGGCTTTTGGCGCGCAGGCCGCGGACGGGATTGCCGTCGGTGGTGAGGATTGCGGGTTCGCCGAGGACTCGGGCGTGCACCCTCCTGCCGTAAGCGTCGTGTGCCGGCTCTGCTGCCTCGGCTGGGGTGCCGGGCTCGGGTCGCGGGTCAACGTGCTGGGGTGCGGAGTCAGCGCCTTCGGTCTCGGCGGCGGTGGGCGTGGCCGTCGCTGGTTGAGTTCTGGTGGGTGCGGGCTGGGTGGTGGTGGGTTCGGCATCGCCGTGGGCTTCGGCGAGCATGGTCAGGATGTCGGTGGTCGCGGTGGTGTCGAGGACCGCGACGCGTTGGCCGTCGCCGCCGGTGGTGGTGCCGTCGTCGGCGACCGTCAGCGTGGTGCCTTCGGGCCAGCGGCCGATCAGGACGGCGCCGATGTCGACGCTGGTGCCGAGCCGGACCGTCGTGGCCAGTCGGGTGTGCCAGGTCTGGTCGGGGACATCGGCGATGAGCAGCAGTTGCGGCAGCGGTTCGCCGCAGCGCACTTTCTCGCGGAGCGCGTGGACGGTGGTGGCCTCCTGGTCGGCGACGATCCGGCTGCGGCGGATGATCTCTTCTTCGAGGAGAGCGAGCGCTGCGGCGAAGGTCGGGGTGACGGTGAGGCGCCGCATCGGGTCGAGGTCGACCGCGGCGACGCCGAGCAGGGTGGCCAGTGTCGAGGCCGGGATGATGGCGCAGCCTTGCGCGTCCGGATCATCGGCGTCGCCCGCGGTGAGGGTGGCGACGAGGAGGGCGCGGGCGGCGTCCAGGGCGGCGGGGCCGTCCAGGCCGAGGCCTGCGGTGACCGGGAGCGCGGCGACGCCGGCCAGCTCAGCGCCACTGGGCCCAGGAGGCGGCAGCGGGGGCTTCACCTGGGCGCTGACATACTCGCGGACGGTTGGGCCGCGGTCCGGTTTGCGGTCCAGCAGGTGCGGCGCGGCGCGGCGTACGCCTTGCCGCAGCCGGGCGATCGCTGCCAGCGGTGGTGCCAGGTCTGGATCTTGGAGGACGGGGCTGGTAATGGGTGTGGGCCGGTAGCGGTGACGGCGTCGCTTCCAGACCGCGGCGACGGCGTAGACCAGGCCGGCGGCTAGTCCGACACTCATCGCGCCGCCGGTGATGACGACCCAGTCCGGCGAGGCGGTCGCATCCCGGTCTTCGGTTGGCGGAGGCGCGTCATCGCTGGTGTGGGCGGTGGGCGGACTCGATGTGGTCGACGACGTCGTCGAGCCGGCCGAGGGCGAGGTGGGTGTCGATGTGGGCGTCGTCGCCGCAGGCGGCACAAAGACACCATCGTCTCCCGGCGTCGCTGGTGGGGTCGATGGCTCGGGGGTGGCCGGAGCCGCCGTGCCCGGCACGGCCGGTTTGCCGGTGTTCGGTGGCGTCGTCGGTCCAGCGCTCGGTGGTGTTGTTGTCGCGTCCGCCGGGTCCTGGGCAGTCGGGTTGTTCGGTGCTGTGCTCGCCGGTGGGGGAGTGGTTGGCATCGTCAGCACCCAGCCGGGGAAGATCAGGGCGGGGTCGGTGAAGGTGGTGCGGCCGGAGATGTGGGACCAGTACCGGCCCTTGTTCAATTCCCAGATTTCGGTCCACCGGTCGCCGTCGCCGAGGAATTCATCGGCGATTCGCCAGAGCGACTCGCCTCGACTCACCGTGTGCTCGACCGGTTCGCCGTCGATTAGCAGGGTGACCTTGCCGACCGGCTTGAACGCCGGCAGGCGTGGCGTTCCTTCGAGGCGTTCCGCGGCGGCGGTGGTCGAGATCGTCATGGTGGTGCGGGGTGGAGTGTCCGCTTGCGCGAGGGCCGCCGTGGCCGGGGCGGCGTGGGTGGGTGGGCCGGTGAGTGAGGCGGTCAGCGATGCGGCGGGTGCGGCGATGACGATGCTGGCGGTGATCCCGGCGATGAGCGCGGCGGCCAGCCCTTGGGCGGGTGCCAGCAACCGGTAGCGGGGTGCTCGCACGCCCCGGACGGCGGCCCAGATCTCGATGACGACGGACACTGCGAACAGCAGCCACAGCACCCAGAGCAGGATCGAGAGCCCGTTGAGGTAGGTGGTGTCGGTGAGCCAGTCCCGGCTGGTCAATACCGTGCGGGCTTCGGCCAGGGAGGGCATGTGGGCCGGCAGGGGGGAGCCGATGTAGCGCAGCTGCGCCGCCGGTACGGCGAGCAGGAGGAGGAGCAGGCCGGCGGCGTTGACGAGCCGCTGACCGATGCGGGCGACTGCTGTGCGCATGCGCGTCTCCTGCCTTATCCGGTGATCGGTGCGGCGCTGGCGGTGGCGCGGAGGGTGAGCGTCTCGATGCCGAGGAGCGGCACGAGGATTCCGGGTCTGGTGACGGTTACCGTGACCTGGACCTCTTCGGCGGTCACGGTGACGGTGCCCTGCTCGCCCATCTGGGTGAGGAAGGCCGTGGCGGCGGCCTGCGCGGCGGTGGGGTCGATCTGGACCACGCCGGCCTCGCGCAGCGCGGCGAGGTTGAGCTGGTTGGCGCCGGCGCGGGCGGCCTGCTGGGCGATGTCGGTGGCGTGACCCCGGGCGCTCATGGCCACACCCACTTCGAGGATGGCGCCGGCAAAGACCAGGACGACCATGATGAGGAACAGGCCGAAGACGGTGGCGGAGCCACGGTCCCCACCCGCTGCGGTTGGCAGTGCTGTCCGGAGTCGACGTAGCGTCACCGGTTCTCCCAGGGTTGCGGGCCGGGCCGGTCGGCAGAGGGCTCGTCGGAGTCGGCGTCCAGCCAGGGGTAGTCGTAACCGTCGGCGATGCGAGCACGTGCCGCGCCGAGGACCGCCTCGGTCGTCGCCGGCTTGCCTGTTCGCCGCTCGTCGAGCAGTTGCCACCAGTCGACGGTGACGATGGCGGGGTCGAGGTGATAGTGGCTGCCGGTGTTGACGATGGGCTCGGGGCGCGGGCTGTCGGCTGTCTCGTCGCGGTCGGCGGGTTCGACGGCGTCGAGTACGGCACGGATGATGCCGCGCAGGTTGCTCAGGCAGGTCGACAGCCGCTGGTTCGCCTTCTGCATGGTGACGTCCGGCCATACCGTGTGGAGGATCTCGGTCAGCGGGGCGCCGTCGCGGCGGACGACCAGGAAGACCAGCAGTTCCATGCTCTTGGCGCGTAGGCCGCGGATCGGCTGGCCGGCCCTGTCCAGGATGGCTGGTTCGCCGATGACGGTGATGCGGACCCGGCCACCCGGCGGCGGAGTGGAACCTGCGGGTGCGCTGGCTGACGTGTTGGCCGTTGGACCAGGCGGCAGAGTGTCCACCTGGTCCGAGTTGCGGCCTTCGCTGGTTTCGACGAGCCTGAGTGTGTTGCCTCGGCCCGTCGCTGGCCGCGCGGGCGGCAGGCCCGGCCCGGCGCCGGCCGGCGGGAGGACAGCACGGCCTTCGGCCGGTGGCGGCCCGCCGTTGAGAGTGGGCGACGTTCGCCGCGACGTGTCGTCCACCGGCGAGCCGTGTTGGCCGGGTGTGCGGTGTGTATCGGTGTCAGAGGGCTCTTTGCGGTCGGGTGACGATGCAGGCTCATTGGCGCCCGGGTTGGCCGCGGTGAGCGGCAGGTGGGTCTGGGCGTTGCGGGCGAGGAGGGCGCGGGCCGCGACTGCCGCCTGGTCATCGCGGCCGTGGAGCACGTGCTCGGCGGTCAGTTCGGCGGCCAGCAGGGCGGTCAGGCCGTCGTAGTCGGCGTTGGTGCGCAGCCTGCGGGCGACTTGGTCCATGTCGTAGGTGAGCACGGCGATGTCGGCCATCTCCTTGCCGGCGGCGGCTTTGATGCGGGCGCGCAGGACGTCGGCGAGGGCAGCGTCTCGTCGTTCCCGGCGGCGGACGATGATCGCGGCTTCCAGCGAGCCGTAGAGGCCCAACTGCGGGTATGCCTTGGCGAGGCTGCGGGCTTGAGTGGTGATCAGCGGGTGACGGAGCCAGTGGGTCCACAGCTCGTACGTCGGTGGTCGTGCCGGGAGCAGCCCTCGGGCGCGCAGTCTGTCGCGGCGTTTGTTTTCGACGTCGAGCCACCAGCTGACGAAGCCGAGCACGCTCATCAAGGCGAAGAACCCGCCGAGCAGGCGGTTGCCGTGTGTGACGATGTTGAAGGTGGCCGCCGCTGCGGCGATGATCGCGCCGAGCAGGCGGGAGGTGGCGGCGTGTTCGCCGAGCCGGCGGCGGACGTCGGCGTTGGACAGGAACGTCACGCCGCCGAGTTCGAGGGCGAAGATGCCGCCGATCGCGATCCACCACGGTAGGTCGAATTCGGTGACCGCGCCGGTGGCCGTGCCGTACAGGGCGACGATCAGGACTGCGGCGTAGAAGAGTCGCCGCATGGACGCGGTGCGTCGCACTGCTGCGGCGAGGTCGTCGTCGAGCTCTTCCGCGACGGCGGTGGACTGCGGGTCGAGCCTGGTCAGCCGTTGCAGCAGTTCCGGTTCCAGCGAGACGATCATGCGGCACCACCGGGATCGGGGCGGTCGGGTACGTCCGGCAGCGCGACTGAACGGTAGTTGTCGATGGGGGCTGTGGAGGTCGACGAGGCGGTCAGCTGGCCGGGGATGGCGGTTGTCATCGCAAGCGTCGACAGGTTGGCGGTGCAGGTGATGGTGACGGTGACCGAACCGCCGCGCTGCCACCGGCTGGTGTCGACCTCGATCGCGAGCGTGGCGCAGGTGATTGACCGGCCCGCCAGGTCGGTTTCGGCGGCATGCCGGGCGGCGGTGGTCGCCGCGGCGGAGCTGCGTTGCAGTGACGCGGCGCGGGCTGCGGCGGCGGAGGCGGATTCCAGGTCCAGGCGGGAGATGGCCAGCTGGAACGCTGCCGCGACCACGATGATGGCCAGGAGCATGCACGGGAGGAAGAAGCCGGCCACCTCCACCGACCACGCGCCGCGGTCGCCGCGCGCCGCGGATGTGAGGCGGCGGCACCGGCGGGTGGTCGGCTGGTTGGGCATCTAGCTGAGCCGTTCCACGGGTGCGTGGACGGTGACCGTCACTGGCGGACGGATCCCCGGGATGATCGAGGTGGCCCTACCGCGGACGGTGACGGTGACCTCGGTCGCCGTGCGGTCGATATCGACGTGTGCACCGTTGAGGGCGTTGCCGACCGCCGAGGTCAGGATGGTGTGGGCGTCGGCGGTGCCGCCGGCGACGGTGCCGCCGTGCACGCGGGTCTGCTGCGCGGCGTGGTTGGCGGTGTACCGGGCGCCTAGGGCTGCCCAGCACCAGGTGACCGCCTGGACGCCGATCATCAGCGCCAGCAGCATCAGCAGCGTGTAGCCGGCAACTTCGACGGTGACCGCGCCGCGGTCACCGTCGAGTCGTCGCTGACGCGGGTGAGGCATGGTCATTCGTCGCCGGTGAAGCCGATGGTGTACGAGATGTTGTTGAAGAACGCTTCGAGGTCGTCACGCAGAAGGGCGCCGACCGTGCCGACGATGACGATGACCGCCCCGATCCAGAGCAGGACCTCCACGGTCTGCTGGGAGCCGCGTTCGGGCTGGGTGTGGATGGCTGCGCTGCCTTTGGCCAGCAGCCGGATGATGGGTCCGGGCATGGGTAGGGCCTCCTTATTGGGTCAGGCTGGCGCTGATCGCGCCCATTGCCGCGTACAGAAGGAAGATCAGGTAGCCGAGGCCGAACAGCATGATGGGGATGGCCATCTGGGCGCTGTTGGCGTGTGCGCGACGTTCCATCTCGGCGGTCGTCCGGGCTCGCATGGAGCGCGCTACCACGGACATGGTCTCGGCGACCGGTGCCCCGGCGGCGGCCTGTTCCATCGCGGTGGCGAGCTCGGCGAGTTCGTCGACGCCGATCTGCGCGCCCAGATCCCGCATCGCGGTCCAGGCGTGGATGCGTTGCCGGCCGCGGGTCTGCGCCGCAGCGGCCAGTTCGCGGCGGATGCGGACGGCGGCCCAGCCGGACAGCTCGTCCATGGTGTCGTCGAGGGCCTGCTCAACGCCGGCCCCGCCGGACAGGCCACCGCCGACGAGATCCAGCAGGGCAGACAGGGTCTCGCGCATCTGCGCCCGGCGCAGCTCGGCGGCGGCGTGCAGGCGGCCGTGGGTGAGCCGGACGGCGATCGCGGCGCCGAGCAGCGCCAGCCACAGCGGCAGTTGCCCGCCGAGTCCCCACAACACCGGCAGCGCGCCGAGGATCAGCATGCCGGCGATGGCGATGACGACCTGCTGGGCCAGATATTCGGCCGGGTCGCGGTCGAGGATCGCGAGGTCGCGTCGGGTGCGGTCGCGGGGCAGGCCGAACGGGCGCAGCGGCGTGGCGAGCGCCAGGTCGAGTCGACGGCGTCGATCGAGCGGGGCGACGGGCCGTCGGGACAGCCGATCCAGTGCCTCGGTCAGGGCCGGGCGGGGCGGGTTGAGCCCGGAGGTGAACACGGCCACGCCCGCGCCGACCAGAGCGCCGGCGGTGACCATGCCGGTCAGGGCGTCGCTCATGGCGTGCTCGTCTCTGGGTCGTCCCGCAGCACCCGGGTGGGCTCGGGCATGCGGGTGAGCCGTTGCAGCCACACGGTGGCGAGGGTCCAGATCGCGGCGACGGCGAGCAGCACGACCTGTCCGGTGGGGCTGTCGAACGGCGCCAGCAGCGGCCGGTTGAACAGGTACAGGCCGACCCCGACGAGGACCACGATGATGATCACCAGGCGGGCGCTGGCCTTGGCCTCGGTCCGGGCGGTCTCGACCCGCTGCACCGCGGCGGCCCGTTCCCGGACCGCGTGCGCGAGCCAGCCGAGCTGGGCGGCGAGGTTGCCGCTGTGGCTACCGGACGCCGTGCGTAGCGCGGTGGCGACCAGGTCGGCGGCGTGGTGATCAACGTCGCGTTTGAATCCGGTCATTGCCGCCGGCAGCCGCACGCCCGCGTCGAGGGCCGCGGCCAGCGCGGTCGTCTGGGCGTGGATCGGCGGCTTGGCCAGGTCGGCGCTGTCCCGGATCGCCTGCTCGATCCCGGCGTAGGAGCGCAGGCTGCCGCGTAGCGCCTCCGTCCACGACGCAATCGCGTCCAGCTTGGCGAGGGAAGCTGCCTCGGCCCGACCGCCGCCGAGCATCGACGGGGCCGCGTAGGTGAACATGGCGGCCAGCAGCGCGGCCACCGGCCAGCGGGTGAACCCCGCGACCAACGCGCCGACCACGACGGCCGTCGCCAACCGGTAGCCGTTGCGTCCGGTGACGAGGTTGCGGAGCCACGGGGAGGTTGCGGGCCGGTTCGGGCGCTCGGTATGGCGGATCCCGGTGCCGACCAGCCACAGGCCGCCGCCGACCGCGAGACCGCACAGGATGTTGATTCCAGTCACGTCTCACCGCTCTCCGCCGAGCAGCGTGGCGTCGAATCCCACGTCGAGGAGCTTGTCGATGGTGACGTCACTGAACCGGCTGGCCGGCACGGCCCGGCGGTCCGGACCCGGCTTGTAGATCTCGTTGCTGCGGACCTGGGTCGCGTCGGCGTCGACGACCTCCCGGACACCGGTGACTACCCGGGCGCCGTCGGCGGTCTTGCCCAGCTGCACCACGACGTGCACGCCGCCGCCGATCAGCTGGTAGCTGACGTCGAACGGGAGACGTTCCTTGGACTGGCGGGCGTATCCGGCGATCTTCTTGAACGCCTCCCGCGTTGACGAGGCGTGGATGGTGGTCATCGACCCGTCGGTGCCCTGGTTCAGGCCGTTGAGCAGGGGGATGACCTCCGGTCCGCGGACCTCGCCGACGATCACTCGGCTGGGGTTCATCCGGGTCGCCCACCGCACAAGGGTGGTCATGTCGATGCCGCCCGAACCCTCGATGTTCGCATCGCGCGGCTGCATCGGCACGACGTCGGGGTGGGCGGGATCGGTGTGCAGGCTCAGCTCGTGCGGGTCTTCGACGGTGATGATCCGCTCGTGCGGGCCGATCGCCGAGCACAGCGCCCGCACCATCGTGGTTTTCCCGGTGTCCATGCCGCCCGACACGACGATGTTGAGCCGGGCGGTGACCATCGCGGCGAACAACTGCGCCATCGCCGGGGTGATGGTGCCCAACTCGGCCAGCTCGGCCAGGGTCAGCTGCATGAACCGGTGCCGGCGGATCGACACGTGCACCCGCTCGGTCACCGACATCAGAGCGAACAGCCGGGCCCCGCCGGGTAGGCGCAAGTTCAGCCGGGGTAGGCCCGGGTCGAACCGCCGCTCCTGAACCCCCAGCGAGGCGGCGACCTTGCGCAGCGTGTCGGTCAGTTCCTCGTCGGAGGAGGCGACCGGCCCGACCCGGACCCGCATGCCGCCGGCGTAGGTGACAAACACGTTTTCGGCCCCGTTGACATCGATGTTCTCGACGTTCGGGTCGTCGATCAGTGGCTGCAGGTCACCCAGACCGGTGAAGGCGTCCAGCAGCGATCGGCGCAGTTGGTCACGGATCTCGTTCGCGACCGCCGGCTGGCCGCGCCGCAGCGCGCTCACGGTGTAGTCGTGGACCACATCCGTCACCAGGGCTTCGACGTACGCCGCCCGGTTATCGACCTCACCACGGCGCACCGCGGCGGCCAGCCGGTCGGACACCTCTGCATGCAGCTCGTCACGCAGCGCGACAGCCTGCGCCGGCATCGGACTCGTCGTCATGACGTCGCCTCCAATCTCTCCTGAACGGCCTGCGTGGTGTTACGGCCGGCGGCGGCCGTCACAACCTCCGACGCAGGGCGGGTGGGACGGTAGGTGAGCGCGAAGCTGCGGACCGCCGCCAGCAGCGGACGACGCGTCCAGCCAGCCTCCCGTTGGGCGCCGGGCTGCCCCCACTGTCGGGGCCGCTTGCGCCCGGTCAGGATGTCGGCCGATACCGGGTCGTGCGGAACCGTGGTCGCGACCTCGATCTGCAGGTAGTCGGCGATCTCCTCGGGGTGATGTGGACCGTCACCGACGAGCACCAGGCGCACCGCGGGACAGTGTCGGCGCAAGACCGGCACTCGCATTCGCAGATGCCGCAGCTGCGCCGACTCCGGCCGCGCGACCAGCAGCAACTCGTGCGCCTTATCGAGATACGCGAGCACCGGTGACCGCGGGTCGAGGCGGCCGAGGTCGGCGAACACCGGCCTGACCGTCGCGAGGTCACGCAGAATGCTGGGGCCCTTGACCCGCAGCTCATCCACCGTCGCGGCGGCGGCGTCGCTCGGCGGAGCCAGGATCACATCCGCACCGACCCGCAGGTGCTGCACGAACGCGGCGCCGTCACCGATTGGGCCGCCGTAGGCGCCCGACGCCAGGCTCGCCAGTCCCGGCTCGTCGTAGGCGTCCCAACGGCTGCCCAGATCACCGCCGGCCGCGTCGACCTCCACCACCACAGGCCCGATCCCCGGATGTGGCCAGCGGGCCGCCATCGCGACAGCCAGTGTGGTGGTGCCCGGCGACCCCTTCGCAGATCCAAGACAGAGCAGCATGCCGGAATCACCGCCCGGGGTTCTGCAGGACCAACGCGACGTCCCCGGTCGCGGAGGCGATCCGCACCGCCGACTCGGCCGACATCTGCAGCGACACGACGGTGATTCCGGAACTGTCGGTCAGGTCGACCGCCCGGACCACCGCCGGCGCCTGCGGCGGGGCGTCGGTGGCACCGCTCTGCGGCACGATGACGATCAGGACCGACGCGCCGGGGGCCAGCCCGGCCGGTGCCCGGCCGGTCTTGACATCGACAGCGATGACGGACTGGCCCGGTGGTGGATCGGTCACCGCGCCGAGCTGATCGGCGGTCAGCAGGGAACCCGCCGCGAGGGGCACCGCGGCGGTACGGCCCACCACCGTGCCACGCTCGCTCGCCCGAACCACCCGCAGCGCGTGATCGGGCACGATGCGCGCCACCCGCAGATCGGCGTCGCCCAGCTGGGTACCGGCGGTGACCGGACGCGCCATCGCCAGCACGTCAATGCCGGGATCAGCACGCAGCCCGATCACCCCGAACGCCACGGCGCCCAGCACCACCAGCAACGCGCCACCCAGCAAACGGGGAACCGAACGCCGGCGGCGCACGCCGGGCGGATCCACCACGGGTCGGTCTTCCAGTGGTGTCCTGCGGCCCAGGGACCTGGTGGACGTAGTGGTGCTCATCGCCGAGGGCTCCTCACGGTTTGGTGTTGACGGCCGAGGCTTCGACCACCTGGACCGCAACACCTGCGGTCGAGGTGAGATCCGGCTCCGTACCTGATGTGCCGCCGCCCGACCAGGTAACCCGCCACGTGATCGTCGCCGTCACCGTGTACGCGCCGCCCGCCCCGCCGCGCGACGGCGAGGTGTAGGTGTGACCGCAGTCAGGCGACGCGCTAGCCGGGTTCGTCCCCGCTCTCCACGGCGTACCCCGCCCGCACTGCCGGGACCCGCCGTCGCCGGTCGACCACGTCACCGCCGTCGGCGTACCGACCGCGGTCACCGACAGCCCGGCCAGACTCGCTGTCGCCCTACGCGGGGACCACACCGCCTCGTCGACCCACATCCACGTCGGGACGTACACAACCTGAGGGAAATCGGTGGCGGGATTAAGCCGGATCTGCGGGGCGGGCAACCTGAGGTGCCGCACCGCCTCCTGCGCCAGCAGCTCGATGGCAGGGTCGCCGCCGAACACCCTGTATCGGATGTAGCTGGCCGGCCAGAAGTTAGTGATCGGGTCACCGCAGGACCCCACGTACCAGGCGTCTGGCGGTGAAACCTTGCCACCGAAAGCCTCGGCTGCGGCGAGATCGAGTCCTTCCGCGCGCTTGTACCAGCAGCCGTCACCGCCGTACCAGCCCTTGCCCGGGATGTTGCAGGGGATCGCCTGCCCCTGCCAGTTTCGACAGCCCGAGCTGCCTCCTCCGCTGCCACCCTCGGAACCACCAGGCTCCTCGATCGCGATGGTGCACGAGGGGTGCGTTGGGTTGGTGACACAGTTGACAAGGTCAGCGACGTCGGCGCGGGCCGGAACCGCGAGAGCGACGGCGAACAGGGCAACGGAGCCGCTCGTGGTCCCAAACCATTGCATCGCCTTCAGCATGTTCCCACCCCGTGAATTGCAACCTGAGTGACCTTCCAGGCTCCCTCGCTGATTTGAGCGACGGTCGCCGTGGTCAAGCGCTTGCCACCGGGGGTGTCCTGATACGGCGAGCCGTCCTGTTTCACCAGGCGGCTCTTGGAGGTCTCGACGCAGTCCCTGATCTGCACCGTCGGCGGCGTGGCGTTCGGGTTGACGGAAGTAACGGCCGGATTCGACGTGACGTCGCCTTGCCCGACAAGACCCTTCTCCTCGGCAGAGGTCAGACCCGTCACCCAGAGGTCGAGCGCGTGACCTTGCGAATAGCGGGCAAGATCGGGATATCGAGGGTCAGGGATGCGGACCGCCTCGATGTACGCCTTCCACATGCCGCGGTAGGCGTCCACCGCGGTGGGCGCCCCGCCGACGACCCGCGTCGAGGACGGAGTCGCAGACGGCGGCACCTGCGATACAACCGAGGGTGAGGGCGTCGGTGGCGAGTCGCCGTCATTGCACCCGGCCGTGAACAACGCGACCACCGTGCAAGCGAGCAGCCTCGGGGATGACGCTCGCGCGGCGTACCCTCCGCCAATCTGGATGGGACGCCTTCGTGAAAATTCCATGACCTTGACTCCTCCGCTACCGAAACTTGGCAAGCAACGTCGGCGCGCGCATCGCGCTCGCCGTTTCGTTTCCGGCCCGCCGACGGAACGCACTAAGGGCGCCGCCCGGTGGTGTGCAACCCCAACTTACGAGATTCCTCAAGACTGGCAAAGCATTCACTGTCAGCAATTCTGCGAGAGCCTGCGGTGGGGTGGTTTTCTCCCCGCTGGGCCAGGCCAGGCTGAGGGTATTTCCTCGGGAAGCGATGCTTGGCGCGGGCCGTTGCGGCGCCAATCGGAACTGCTGCAGCAACGGACTAGCGACGTACCTGGTTAGAACCGGTGCCAGGTTCGCTCGGCCGCGCGGCGATGTACGCCTCACGGTAGCCGTTGTAGGCGGCAAGGGCCATCGCCGCTGTCTCTGCCGTTTCCTTCGGTGGGACGGCGCGCTAGCAGAGGCGGCGCCGGTTCGAGGATCATCGGCCACTGGACTACTCTCCGCCGTAACAGCGCCTAGCGCCGTCGGCAACAATGGAGGCGAATGCGGACTCCCAGCTCTCCGCCACGGGGTGCCGCCTCTAAGTACCATTACTCCCTCCCAGCCTCGACGCCATCACAGGTCTTGTCTCCGATCTTGCATCGCGGTCACCGGCAGCGGTAGAGGACAGGCGTTGACACCACGTGACTAGCCTTGACTGCCATCTCGTCGGAGTCGACGGGGATGAGGTCTTTTCGCTAGATGGCGTAGGCGACCAACTACACCTAAGGACGAGACGATCCGGTTGATCACAGTTCGAGCGAAAATACATGCGACCACAGCGCCGCCAATCACAACCACCAGCAGAACGAGCGCGCTGGCCAAATGAAGAGCCGGCCAAAGTCTCCAAAAGTCCCGCTCCGATAACATGCTAGGGCAGGTGAACGAGGCGACAACCTCGACCGGAACCACATAGCTCACGAGTGACACCCCCGAGCGTGACTACAAAATCAGGATCCACTGCCGCTGCGGCCTGTCTAGCGGAATCGATCGCCAGAACTCGCCGGCGGGCGTTATTCAGACGCGGAGAGAATCCATCGTCTGGCGAGCAACCTCTGCGAGCGCTCGCACGATACCGCTATACATGGGGAGCATCTTAGGTTTCATCGGTACCCAGACGAGCCTCAGGTAGAGGTTTCCGTCATAGGCGACAACCGCTGGCCCGACATCCTCGTCGACATAGGCATACGCGGCGGCGCTCAGCCCGGATATTGGCGTCAGCACGACATCAGCCTGAATCGCGCGCCGGAGACCTTCGAACATGTCCTCCGCGCTACCGTCCTCGACTAGCGTGATCTCTGCCATTGCGACGCCTCGGCTGTCGCCGTCGCCGAGCGGGGTGCTGCACACCATTGTAACGATTGGGCCCGACGCCGAGAGCTTCTCTTGCGCAACGCTGGCTGGCCGACCGACGTGCGTTGCGATTGGTCCCCACCCGACCGCCGCGCATGGGCGGATAACGGGTTCATAGCTGCCGCCTGTCGCCTTCGGAGAGACGGATATGCCGATCTGTCCGAGGTCCGGTGGCGCCTCGGTGGATGGCGCCAGCAGGTGTTCCGTCGGGGACACGTTCGGCCAGTAGATGACTGCCGTAGTGATCACGGATGTGACAGCAATGGCGACGACAACGGCAAGGATGGTCAGAGGTATCCGTCGCCGCGATTTGACCGCCGGCCGTAGGGCCATATGGCCGGCGCCTGTGACGGAATCTGTTTCGTTGGCCGGCTTGGGACGCAACATGGTGATCTCCTTGACCTACTTCTCGGTCGGTGCAGGGGAAGCCATCATTCGCCGCCGGTGTCTCCGCCTGATGACGGATCCGTGGACGCGTCACTTGGCAGCTGCCGGCCGCCGAGCGCCCGGTTGAGGTCCATGCCCATGCCGCGAACGAGGTTGTGGAGACCGACGAGATTCGCCCGTTGCTCTTGGCTGCGGCGCGCCCTGCTGATGGTGGCCCGGAGGGTGACGGAGGCGGCCTCAATGCGGGCAAGCGTGGCGACGTACTGGTCGTGGAGATGCCGTTCGGTGGCGGACTGGCCCATGCGAGCCGGGGCAGGGCTGGACATAGACGTCGCTCCAATTCGGGTTAGGTGCTAGCTGTTTCCACGGGCTTGCGATATCGCCCTCATCGAGGAAGTGGATGGGCATCCGCTCACGACTACGGCAGCAAGGTCGGGCGACTGCTCAAGCCTCCGGTGCCGACGTGCCCGCCATCTGGACGTTTTTATGTGTGCGCGCCACACTCCGAACGGATGGACATCTGGTCACGATCTCTGCGGCGAGATTGACTACCGCTCGCCGAGCTGCGGCGCCGATCTGCCGTACGTCGATTGGTTCGGGCCTTGCTAGTACGGGGTCCCAGGGCACGGTGATGACAGCATGCACGGCATCGGTGGCTTGTTGCTGGGCGAGCCGTAGCTCTCGCGGGTTGTGTGGCCGGCCAACGACCAGGGCGAGGATGACCTGATCGGCAAACCCGCCGGAGACCTCGCGGAGCTGTGTCAGTAGGCGCAGTGTGTGCTGCACGCTTTCGCGCGTCGCGCGAGACACGAGGACGGGAATTGTGCATCCCACCAACGGTGACCAAGTACCTCGGAACTCGACTTGCGGGAGGTCGAGGAGAGCGATCGAGTAGACCTGGCGGATCCGTTCAACCAGGGCGTACGTTTCGTGCAGCATCGGGGCACGTCGCGCGCCCCCGACCACTGCTTCCTCCGCTGCCAGTGCGTGTAGACCAGTGGGGCCCTGCTGCACGAATCGCTCAATGGACTGCCTGTCGATCAGGGAGTCCTCGTTGTCTACGGCATCCCACACACTGCGCGGCCACGCGGTGGAGACTCGGGTCCCGAGTCCGCCCCAGGCGCGACCGGTGGCGTCGATGGCTATAACGGGATCGGGACAGGCGAGCGCCAAGACCCCGCCCACAGCTGCGGTAATAGCCGACCGGCCAACGCCACCATCGGCGGATCCGACGCCGACCACGGCACACGGCGGGGCAAGCCACGCTGCACGGAGCCACAGAACATCGGCGCCATCGGATCGGAAGCGCCGCGGCACCGGCGGTAACGGCAACCCTTCATTGTCGCGGCTTGTCTCATCACCCGGACTGGCGTCTTCGGCCGAACCGCACCCTTCAACGGATGACCGGAATTCGTCGGACCCATCACCGTCTCTTGCCACAACAACCACCTCCGGGACTCGTATCGCTGCCGCATCAGGCCAGGTATGAGCCGTGTCGGGTACCGGGAGCAGGCACCCGACACGGCTGCGATTCCCGCGCGCACGGTCCCCCCTCACAGAGGTCACTCTCGACCCCATCGTGCGTCTCGCAGGTCTCACCCTTCGCAATCTGCCCTACCCGGTATGCCGGTGGCTAGATGACGGCTGGTGACTAGGTGTGCCGGGGTGTGTCGCATTGTGCCGCGTCGTGCCGCGTCGTGCTTACCGTTTTCCCTGATAGGAGCATCGGACCTGATTGCGAGTCCCACGGCGGCACGTAGCCGCAGCTCGCCTTTCCCGCTACGTTCCTGGAACGAAGGCGACCGAAGTCGGCTCGATGAAGCTCACCGGTTGCCGTCTTAAGCGGCAGAGCCGTTCGCCCTCAACAAACACATTGAACGGAGGCTCATGATGCAGTTGCGGCCTTTCGCCGGCACCTACCTCACCGACCCGGCTGTCGTCTGGCGCGAGCTGTTGAACGCTCCGAAGGGGGTGCACTTCGCCGACGATCTCGGGCTGTGGGTGATCAGTCGGCACGAGCACGTGCGCCGGGCATTCGCGGATGCGGAGGCTTTCGGCAGTGCGCTCACCCTGGCCCCGGTCTACGAGATGTGTCCGGAGGCGCTGGCGGTCGTCATGCGCCTGGACGTTCCGCCGACTACGGCGGCGGCGGATTCGCCGGTGCACGCCCGGACCCGGGGGGCGTTGCGGGCCACTTTCGCCCACACCGGTCCTCGGGTGGCCGACAGGTACGGCCCGATCGTGGGCCGGCGGGTAACGGAACTGGTGGCCCGGATCGCCGACCGGCGAGGCGGGGTGGTTGATCTAGTGCCGGAGTTCACCGTGCTGCTGCCCCTGCTGGTGGTGGTGGACATCCTTGGTGTACCTGAGCGGGACGTACCGCGTATCCGGAGCTGGGCCGACGGGCAGATCGCATTGATCTGGGGCCAGCCGGAGCCGGCCGAGCAGGTCCGGTTGGCCCAGGGGCTGCTGGACTTTTGGCACTACTGCCAGGCGCTGGTCGCGCGGCGGACCGCCGAGGGCGCTACCGGCGACGACTTCGTCAGTCGGGCGCTGCGCCACCGCGACGGAGACGACGCCGTGCTGACCCCGGCCGAGGTGGCGAGCCTGGCGTTCAACCTCCTGGTGGCCGGGCACGAGACCACCGCCGGGCTACTCGCGCACTGCCTGGACCGGGCGTTGTCGGAGCCGGCGCGTTGGGGGCGGATCGCGGCGGACCCGGCCGCGGTGCCGGCCTTCCTGGAGGAGGTGCTGCGGTTCGGTCCGGCCATCGACGGCTGGCTGCGGGTCGCCCTTCGGCCGCTGACGATCGGTGGGGTGGACATCCCGGCCGGCGGCCGGTGCCTGTTGCTGATCGGGGCGGCCAACCGGGATCCGGCCGCCTTCGCCGATCCAGACCGGTTCGACCCGGCACGCATGGGGGGCCGGGGCCACCTCTCCTTCGGGTACGGGCCACATTTCTGCATCGGCGCCGCCCTGGCCCGCCTGGAGGCCCGGATCGCTCTGGTGCGACTCGCCGAGGCGATGCCCGAGCTGCGGCTCGCCCGTGGCCACCAGTCACGGTTCAAGCCCAACCTGGCCTTCCGGGCGCATCGAACGCTCCTCGTCACTCAAGCGCGCTCCAGTCAGCGCACCTGATCCCCGTCGACAGGCGGACCTCTAACGACCGGGGAAGGGGGTGATCGGTAGGCACCCACACATCTGAGGACAACGAGAAGGAACAGGAATCGCATGTAGGGGGGAAACAACATGCGCACCAGGATTTTCGCGAGCGCAGCCGCGCTCCTCATCACGCTCAGCGGCGTTCTCATCGTCACTCCAGCTCAGGCTGCTAGTGCTGAATGCACCGCACCGCTGTTTACCGTGGGAACCCGTGGCTGCACTACCGGCGTCATACCAGCCAACTCCGCTGGCCGCTTTATCGACGTCACCTACTGGGGTTGCCGTGACACGCGGTGGAAGGTGTGGGACACCGGCACCGGTGCGACCGTTGCCAGCGGGAGAACACCATCGGGGGGGTACATGACCAGACGGATCGGCGGCCTTTACGGCAGCTACAGGGCGCAGATCTCGATGGCCTGCTACGAAGATCGGATAAGAATCGACAACACCTAACATGAACTCCGCGTGGGGGGAACGCGGACGTCACCACCGGCGGCGGTGAAGGAGTCTTGGACTTCTAAGAGCCGCTGCAACAGCGTCAGGAGGGGCAGCGGTCGTGCGGCATACGCGCGACCGCTGCCGTCTATCTAGCGGTGGGTTCTGCTGCTACACCCCTCGGTTAGCGTTGCGTGAGCCCCTACGGTTGATATGGCTTTAGGGGAAGTCCGGGTGTTGGGTCGCCGAGCGCCAGACTGAGAGTTCCTCGGCGGTGAGTGGCGGTTCGCTTGGCGGCGGCTGCTTGGGTCCCAGGATCGTTTCCAGGACGATTCGCGGCGAGAGGAGAGATCTGATGGGCGCGGACAGGCTGAAGACGTCGAGAAGTGGGTACGCGACGGTACGTCGGCTGATGCCGGTCTGCATCATCCGCTCGAAGTAGCGTTGTGCGAGCCGGGCTGTGGCGGGTGGACGGCGGCCGATGGCGGACGGGTAGAGGATGTCTTGCCCGGTGGCCATCAGCCACGCCGGCTCAACCGTTCGGGCGATCGCCTGCTGCAGGTTCTGGGCGGCCTGTGGATCGCGATGATGCTTTCTCAGGCCGTCGCGTAGGGCAGCGACGCTGTGTGCGGCCACCGACATCCCGTGTCCGTAGACGGGATTGAAGGTGGCGACGGCATCGCCGAGGATGACGAGCCCCTGGGGCCAGCGGGGCAATCGTTCGAAGTAGCGCCGCCGGTTTACCGTGCTCCGGGAGCCGACGACCGGTCCCAATGGCTGAGCGGATGCGATGAGGTCACCCACGATCGGGTGGCGAACCGCGCGGGCGAACTCAACAAATCGGTGCTCGTCAGTGGTCGGCTCACCGCCCCGGGTGCCGGACACCGTCACCAGCCACCGGTCGCCCTCAATCGGCAGCAGGGTCGCCGTCTGTCCAGGACAGGGTGCCCGAGGGTCGGCTTGGACGTTCACTACAGGCCAGTCACGGGTCGCGGCGCCCGGGGCGCGGAATAGTCGCGTGGCGTAGGCGAGGCCGGAGTCAACGATCTCCTCATCGACTGCCGGTAGGCCAAGCTCGGACAGCCACGTGGGTGCGTGGGATCCGCGGCCGGTGGCGTCGACGACGAACTCGGCGTGGAGATCCTCGACAGCCTGCGTCTGCTGGTCGCGCACCCGCACACCAGCGAGCCGGGCGGTGTCACCAAGCAGCTCCAGGACATCGGTACTGTCGCGGATGACGATGTTGCGACTGCTCAGGGCATGGTCACGGATTACCCAGTCGAGAAGATCCCGGCTGCAGGTGATGAGGAACTGCCGGTCGGGGTACCGCTGGAGCCATCCCTGCGCAGACAGGGACACGAGCTTGCTGGGTACTCCGAGGCGGTGCGCCCCGGCGGCGATCAACCGCTCGATCGTGCCCGGCAGCACGGAGTCCAGCGTCCGCGCTCCACCGGACCAGAGGAGGTGAGCATGGCGGGCCTGGGGGATCCCTTTGCGAGCGACTGGTCCGGTCGGCAGCCGATCACGCTCCACGACCGTGACGGCGTATCCGTCCTCGGCCAGCACCGTCGCCGCGAGCGCGCCGGCTAGTCCAGACCCAAGGACTATGGCATGCCTTAGTGTTGTCACGGTTCATTGGCCCTCATGTGAAGTGACAGGGGCATCACGGGTGCTGTCGTCGGGGATTGCGTGGGCTGCCATGGGTAGTGTGGCGTAGGCGCGTGAGACCTTCACGAGCCAGTCGAGCTCGTCCATGCCGTCGACGCCGCCGGCTACCGGTTCCGTCTCCTGCCCTGTGCCGCGAGGAAATGATTCCCTCCGAGCTTTCGCCCCGATCGCATAGGCGAGGCAGGCAGCTTCGACGGCCGCATCACGGTCGGCTCTTTCAAGTCCGGACCGCTGTGCATGCCGCATCGCCGTCTTGGCCACGTCCGGATTGACGTGAGGGCGTACGGCTAGGATCCCGTCGCGTATCTCGGCGAGACGGCGCGTGATGCGCAAGTCGAGATCCCACCAGGGCAGCGGTATCGGTGCAACGATTTGCGGGGTGGCGGCCCTGAGCCCGTCCCAAAGCGGAAACAGTCCTCGGTATGCCCGATAACGGCGAATCCAGCTGGAGACTCCGGCTAGGCGGTGTCCTACCACCGGAAACACACATCCGATAGCACCTGTGCCTGCCCCGAGAACAGACAGGCCGGGGGCGACGGACGAACTGAGGAAGTCTAGATCGTGGCCGAGCCAGCGGGTGAACACGGCGATAAGCTTGCAGGTGTTGCATGCCAGATCAAGGCACATTGAGACGACAATCAACCGCAGCCCTCGTCGTAGCGAGGGACGACCGGCGACATTCGACCACTGCCACGTGGCTACCAAAATGTTGCCGTAGGCTATGCTGCCGGCGACGAGATAAGAAAGAATCAGCCCGGAGATGTAGGGCGTCCGAGCATAGTAGGTATCGAAGTCCACTCGGCGTTCGATAGGCGCTTCCCCGAGCAGGAACAGGATCATCATCGCGATGATGACAGTGCCGTAACCGAGTAGCCACCAGCGTGATCGGCGCCAAGCCGTCGCCGGCGGGTACCGCCAGAATGCGACGAGGATTTGAATGGAGGCGGCAACCGCGACGATTAGGCAGTAGGCGAGCACGGCGGCGAAGTTGGGCACGCCTGTCCATGCGTTGACCGCAGCGATCGACGTCGGGGCCACGGCTAGCAGCGTGCATGAGGCAAGCAGGAGCATCGCGCACAGGGCTCGCCGGCTCGCGTTTCGCGGGTCGACAAGGAGGTCGCCAAGCTTATAGAGGAACGCGACAAAGAGGAGGGCCGACCCGACCCAGTACCCGCCGCTCATTTGTGCTCTGTGGTGTTGATGCCGGGGCCCAGCGACGACTCCAGGCGGTCCACAACGCCGCGCGCATGTGGCGGAATTGTCCATTCTCGATGAGGTAGCCAACGGCTGACCCTGGCCGCCAGCATCGAAGCGAAGAGTTCTGCCTCCTGCTCCGCCCGTTGTCGTTCAACGTCCTCTTTTCCGCTCAGGCCAACCGGTCCCGAGCCGGTGCAGTCGGTCCGGGCAGCCGCGATGCGGGCCACAGCATCAGGGCGCAGGGTCGTGAAAAGTGCATCCAAGACGCTCTCCGCCGGAACTGCCGTCAGAATGTCGCCGGCCTCCATGTGCCACATCTCGTGACCGGTGATGAGCATCTGATGCCACGGGCTGGTGTTCTTCTCACACAGAATGTAATACGCGTTGCCCTTGACTGCCCATAGGCCGCTGACGCCGGATGGGAAGGGGACCAGGCGGTGCCGGACGGGACGGCCAAGCCGCTGCTCCATGCGCTCGCACAGCCTGGCGATCACCTGCTGTGGCTCAGTGGGTGTCGGCAGGTCTAGATCGCTGATCAAGGCGGTGCAGGCCCTACTCATGGCTCTCAAATTCACTGAGCCACCTCCCGTCGTGCCTCGGGCCCGCCAGATCGCGACTGTCAGCGGCATTATTCATCCGCCTCATCATGTCCGCCCGCCCTGCCGTGATCATCGGCATCACCTTGATCTTCGTTGAGGAAGTCGTCGACGGCCTTCGTTAGCTCAGCGAGCTGCTGCGGTGAGAGTGCCAGCGCGCGCAACGCGAGCATCCTGACGTCGTGATTTTCGAGTGCCCGAGCGAGAGTCGCCTCCGCGTCGACTCGTCCGACCGGCTTGCCGTCACCCAACGCCTGCGCGAAGGCAATCTCCGCCTCCACCTGCTCGGCGGTCAAGTCGTCCACGAAGTACGACAGCCGCTTGATGCCGAAGAAGTTGGCTAGCCCGGCCAACAGTTCACGAGACGGGTTGGTCTTCGTGCCCTTGCGGATTGCCGACAGGTACGCGCCGCTCACCCGTACAGACGGGGACGCGGCTCTGATGGCCGCAGCCACCTCCTCGTTGGTGTACCTTCGCCCGGCACGTCCCTCGGGACGGATGACGTCGAACAGGCGGTCCACTCTGGCGGCAAGCCGAGCGTCCGACACCGCTCACCACCCCCAGACCACCTGCAAGATGATCACTCAACGTGAAATCATCTCAACTAAGAGTTGAACATCGACGGAGTCCAGTCTAGACTCGGCCACCGAAGAACTCAACTGCCAGTTGAACCTTTCGTCGCGACCAGCGGTGGGAGGCGCCGGGGGGCGTTCCTCGATACCAGCACCGGACAAGGCCCGGGCGGCCAGTACCCGGGGGACTGCGGTGCGCGCGGCGACGCGGGCGGGCATCGTGCGGTCGACCGACAACAAGCCCGTGCCTTCGTCCGCGCTAATGGTGGGCCACCGAAGGCGTGGAAGCCGCCGGCGAGGCCAGGCGCATCTGTTCTCGGCGATTGGTTTTACATCGTGACTTCGGCAGAGCCATGCCGAGGTCTCTACATCAGGGCTTCAAGGACGGTGCTTATGACATCTCCACCGAGAGGCAGAGCCGTGCCCGCGACTGGTGCAATATTTCGACGGGCACGAATGCAACGCGGCTGGAAGCAGCTCAGGCTGGCCTACGAATTCCGGCGTGTAGCGAAGGCCCACGGACTGAACCCGCCCGACGCCAGCTCGCTGAGATCCATGATCTCCCGCTGGGAGCAGGGCGACAGAGAACCAGACGAGGTCAATCGGCGAGTCATGTGCGAGGCCCTGGGAATTTCCTTGGCGGATCTTCCCTTACCCATCGACAAGGACATCCCCTGGCCGCCGTGATACCAATTGACATCAAGGCAGGGATAAGGGGTCTACGTTGACACGAAGTGGCTACTAATGGAAAATGCGAGCGCTGCGGCATAAGCGTGCAAGGACGTAGGGAAGGAGACATCGATGTCAACGGACCCTGCTGGGCGCCGATGCGGCGACCGATCGCCGCCATAGAATCTGGCGGTCTCATCGGTCATCCGGGAGAGTGCGCCCGTGACTGCCGTGTGAGTGCTTGGCAATTCCCCATCCTGGTTCAGGCGCACTAGGGGCACATAGACATGCGGCTCCCTTATGATATCCCCGGCGTGGATAGGCGTGGTTATTGGCTCCGGAGCCGGCCTGCGAGCTGCTACCGCTGCGGCGACTCGGACTGCATATGTAGCGTACGTCGCCGCGTATCTCGCATAAGTGAGGATTAAAAATTCACTATAGTCCAGAGCGGCTAGCGCCAATTCATGTGCCGCGTCCAGGGTGAAGCTCATGTCGCGGCGGTCGGACTCCGTCGCATCGATGAGGTCCCGGGCTCGGCTCTCGCTGAGGTCCGCCGACCTAATCGCCTCGACAAAGCTATTACAGGCCCCGCCAAGGTCGACAAATCGGTCTATGACCGATGTCGGCAGATCCAGGTCTCCGTGCAGCGGAATCAGCTCATGCGTCATTAGTCCCATATAGGCCCCCCGCTTGGATTCGCACGTAACGCTGCCGGCAACATAGTCTCGGCTCGCATACTAGGTGACGGTGGGCCGCCCTGCGTGATCTGCCTAGCGCCGGGCGCTCGGACTGCAGGCATTGAGCGAGTCGATTGAGAATCGTGTTCGTTGAACATCGCGTGCCAAATGTCGATGTTGGGCAGCGGCACCGGCTCCTCGTCCGACGGAGCATCACCACCGGTGAGGTCGCCTACGACGTCTGCTACAGACCCCGCCGCAAGCACGAACTCTTTGAGTAGGTCTTCGAACCCGGTCTCCAGGTCGACGTCGTACCGTCCTTCCAGCGTCTCGGCCCAGCGCTGGCAGTCGACGGCGGTCTCGTCGCCGTGGAGGTGGCGGCGTATCAGGCGTAGGGCATCTGCTCGGGTCAGCACGACCAACTCGTCGCTGTCCCACGGGAAGCGGGTCAGAGCTGTCGTGGTCTCGTCTAGGGGCAGACGCAGCTCGATGAGGTTCCGCAACGCGGCAACGCGTTGGGTTCGCGGCTTCCCGCTCATAGTGCTTCGACTCTGGCGGACAGGTGGTGGATGGCGTCCGACGCCGCGTACAGATGGTGATGGGCCGCATCGAGATGGTGGGCGGCTGCTCGGAGGGGGCGCCGGTAGCGTGGCACTGCCAGGTTCGGCGGGGGAAGCGGCAACAGTTCGCGGAGTTGCGCGGCCAGGTGAAATGCCGCACCGAGGTCCTGGACGGCGGCGCGGACCTGGTCCTTGACCGATCCGATGCACAGATGCTCGTACTGAGCGGTGTATGGAGCGATGGTCGGGACCGCGGCGAGTCGAGTCTCGTAGCGCGCCCGGATGAAGGCATCTGTCCCGGTACTCGCCACAACAGCCGCCAGGCCCGTCGCCGCGATCATCGGATAGCTCCGCGGCTTGCGGGCGACGATCATCGTGGCCCAGATCATCAGGGGCACCCACGAGACTAATTCGGCGCCGGCTCGACGACGGCGCGACAGCACCCGGACGACGACGGCGAGATGGTCAGCGGCGGCACGCAGACTCCGTGTCGTGTCCAAGCCCCAACCGTTGCCGTTGAGGGCGCCGTCGATGGCGGTGATGGACCTGGTTGCCGCGATCGCGCGCCGCCGCGCCACCTCCGCCCCATCGAGCAGTTCCCGGAGACCCGCTCGTCGAGTTCCTTCGCGACCGCCGCACGGCTGCCAGGTGACGCCCTCGGGCTTCCGCCCGGTGGTGGCGTATTCGGCGACGACAGCGCGGGCGGTGGCGGCCGAGACGCGTGCGAGGCGGGCGGGGATCGTGACGATGCCGAGGTCGTGGCAGTGCAGGACGGTGATGGACCGGTCCGGCGGCAACTCGACGGCATAGGTGTCGTCGAGCTGCCATCGCAGGGCCGCGCGGTCGGCGTCGATGTCAATGTCGACGCGTAGCTGCTGAAGGTCTGCTGCGGGTCCGAGCCACAACGTCTGACCGGTCCCGCCGTGGGCCTGGATCTGGGCGGCGACCTGGTCGAGCCAGGCGAGGGTGTCGGCAGGGGTTGGCAACTCGTCTGTGTGGCCGTGCCAGTCCGATCCGACGAGCAGGTGCGTCATCGGATCCCTCCGCTCTTGGGCTCCGGCAAGCCGGAGGTGCTGGTCACGCTTCGTCGCCGTCGCCTGAGCACCAGGCAGACAGCGCCGGCCAGGACGAGGACGAGCAGTGGGCATCCCATCGCCGTGTACGCCGCGCCGCTGAGCTTCAAGGCTGCCGGCCGGTCGGTGGCGGCAGCGGCCTCAGCCGGCGGCCACTGCTCCTGTGTCCGCCACAGCCGCGGTGTGGGCTTGGGTGTCAGCTCCGGGCTCAGGGCCGCGAGTAGGTTCAGCGCGCCGTGGCCGTACTGCGTGTCGCGGCCCGGTGGGCCCTTGTCTGTGGCGGTGCTGGTGAGCCGGTCCCGGACCTGCACCGCCGACAGGTGCGGATACTTCGACCGGATCAGCGCGGCGGCGCCGGCCACGATCGCCGTGGCTCCGCTGGTGCCCGTGCCCCGGCCGTAGCCGCCGAGGGATGGTCTGACGAGGTCGACCCCAGGGGCGGTGATGTCCACCTCGACGCCCGTCACCGACACCTCGCCCAACCGGCCGTCGCGGCGCGTCGCGCCTACGGCAAGCACCCCCGGGTACGCCGCCGGGTAGCCCACGCGATGCGCCTCGGGTCGGTTCCCGACACCGGCGACGAGCACCACATCGGCGTCCACCGCGGCCTGGACCGCCTCTCGCAGCGCCGTATCGGTGCCACCGCTAAGGGACATCGATATGACGGTGGCACCTGCCCGCACGGCCTCGTGGATGGCGGGTGCAAGGGTGCCTCCCGGCATGTACAGCCCCCGCCCGACTCGGATCGGGTGGACCGTCGCCTCGGGCGCGATACCCAGCGCGCCATGGGCCCTACCCGGGCCGTGCCCGCAGGCGGCTATCAGCCCGATCATCGCGGTGCCGTGACCGTCGGTGTCGACATGACCGTCGGTGGAATCGCCCATCAGGTCCACCCCCGGCTTGAGGCTGCCGGCCAGGTCGGGATGATCGGCGGCGACACCCGTGTCGGCGACCGCGACGATCGCACCCTTGCCGCGACTGATCGTGTACGCCTCGGCCACCTGGAGGGCACGCAGATGCCACTGCCGATCGCGGACCCCATCGGCCCTGGCTGGGCCCGCTCCGGTTCCCAGGACGAGCACTACGCCCACGGCCGCAGCGGCGCCTCGACGTAACCATGCCCTCATCTCGCGAATCCCTTTCCAATAGGCGGTGCTGGGTGTTGACGTCCCGGGGCCGTTGTCCGGGCACCGGAGAGAAATGACCGGTGAATGAAGACCGGGGCCGGCGGGAAGCCGTCGGCCCCGGCACTCCGGTTACAGCGCTATCAGCATCAGCGCGAGGAGCCGCTGCTTCAGCGTGCTCTGGCCCAGCCATCGCGTCAGAGCGTCAACTCGATGCTTCGCTGGCGCCTCAACGTGGCGTTCATGCCGGTCGACTGCGACAGTCATGGATCTCACCTCCTCTCCCGGGTTCTGGCTTAATTCGGCGGGGCCGGCGCCTGTTCAAAGGGCACCGGTTATCCGCTGCCGTCGGCAGCGGAGCCAATAGGTGAACTTTCCTGCGTGATCAGGGTTGGGAGGCAAACACGCCGACGATGGCGCTAGTCCCATTGCCCGCAAAGTGGAATGCCACCATGGCCTCCAAGCCCCCGGTCCTCACGGTTACTAACCCGCCTGCCACCGCGAGGCTTGTCACGAAGATGAGGCTGGGCACAACGATTCCGTGTCGCGCGTGCATTCCGACGAAAAATGCCGTCTGCACGAGGATCGCCGGCCACGGCGACCCCTTGAGGGTGCCAACCGTCTGCATCAGGAGGCCCCGGCATATGTACTCCTCCGCACTTGTCTGCGCCGCTACGGCGGCCAGCAACACCAGGAGGGTGATCGCCACGGCCACCACAGACGATCGATGCCCGTCGAGACTCGGCATAGGCAGCAACAGCAAACCGTCCGCAGCGAGAAACAGTTGGATCGGCACCAATACCGCAGCCCCGTAGCAGAAATACCTGACAAGCAGTCGCCATCGCAGACGACCCGCCACGGACGACAGCGTGCCGACTGGGCGGCGATCGATCCACCGCACAGCCAGGAGAGCCAACGGCAACCCCAGGCCAGTCACACCGAACCACAGGATGACTTTGAGGTAGTAACCCAGAACCGGCACGGTCTCAGGCGCCCAAGAGACCAAGAATCTATTGAGCGCTGATACGACCAACACTGCGGGCAGGATCAGAACAGCCAGGCACGCACGTCGCCACCAGTGCCCTCGCCGCAACCTCCCCATATCCAGGTAAGCGACTCTCGGATCCGCTGGGCGGGCCCGAGAATGGGATTTCCTTGGTGTGCCGGAGCCAGTGTTAGTTGTGGGCATCGCCGGTGTCATGACTGTCCTTTTCCTTCTTTCAGTTCAAATGTGTGAGTGGGTGGGGGTGGTGTGCCGTCGGACAAGGCGACGACCCACCATCCCGGGGCGACGCACCGGAATGTGGGCCAAGCGCCCAGCCTGCTCGACGTGACCGTTGGCGCCCGCGACGACGACGATCGGCCGCCGCCTTTCCACGGGCGCGCGCAGCCGCGATGACGGGGGGCGCGAGCGGCGCAAACGTCACCACGTCGACGTCGTGGTGTACCGCCTCCTCAACCGCGGCGGCGAGCGTCTCCGCTGTACCGGTGCTGGCGGTGCGGGGTGGCGGATGGGCAGGATCAGCGCCTGGGGTGCGATCCCGAGCGCACCGTCGCCGCGGTCGGTACCGTGTTCGTGCGTGGCGCTGAATCCGGATCGCCGGTCCGGCGGAGCCGGAGCGGGCGGCTCCGGCCGGCCCTGTCGGCGGGGCCGCGTCACGGTGTCCTTCTCCGGTTCCGGACCCGGCGGAAGCGAAACCGACGCCACAGGCTCGGCAGGTATACGAGCGTGGCGATCAACGCGATCGCGACGATTGCCACAACACACGCCAGAAGCACTTTCAGCAACAGACTGATCGCCCCGGCAACGATGAGGATCACTCCCATCCAGCGGGCGGCCCGCTCCTCCTTCTCTTCGTATTCCGCCGTTTCGGGGTCGGCGGTGACGGGTGCGCGCGTCGGTGGAACTGTCAGTGCGACGTGAGCGGTGAGGGCGGCGAGGAGGTTCAGCGCGCCGTAGCCGTAGTGGTCGTCTCGGCCGGTCGCGCCCTCGTCGACCGCGGTGGCGGTCAACCGGCGCACCACCTCACTTGCGGACAGGGTGGGGTACCGACTACGGACCAGTGCCGCCGCGCCGGCCACCACCGCCGTCGCGGCGGCCGTGCCGCTGACCTGCTCGTAGCGGCCGTCGCGGCTGGTAGTCGTCAGATCGACCCCGGGCGCGACCAGGTCGATAACCTCGCCAGTCGGTGACAGTCGGCTTGTCGTGCCGTCGCGTCCGGTCGCCCCGACGACGACCGCACCCGGCAGCTCTGCGAGGTATGCGGCGCCGCCGAGCTGTCCGTTGACGTCCACGACGACTACCACGTCGGCGGCCACCGCCGCTTCGACAGCCGCTTTGAGCCGCGTTGACGGTCGCTCGGGCAGGGAGAGTGTCAGCACCTGGGCGTTGCGGCGTACCGCCTCGTCGACAGCCTCGGCGAGGGTCGTCGCGGTGCCGGCGTCGGAGGTGCGGACGTGGCGGATCGGCAGGATCAGCGCGTCGGGTGCGATGCCGAGCGCGCCGTCACGGTGCTCGGGTCCGTGGCCGCGCGCGGCGATGAGTCCGGCCGCCGCGCTGCTCTGCCCATCGTCGTCGCGGCGTCCGTCGCGGTGCTGCCCAGTCAGGTCAATCCCGGGTAAGACGACGCCGGCGAGGTCGGGATGGGTGGCGACGACGCCGGTGCCGATGACCGCGACGATCGCTTCCGTACCCCGGCTTGTGTGATGCGCGGTGGCGACCTGGAGGGCGTCGAGGTGCCACTGCTGGGACCGCACCGAATGGCCGGACTCTGGCGGTGGGGGCACCGCGCCGGCCACGAGTACGGCGCAGGTCAGGATGAGCCCGGCTACTCCGTTGGAGAGATACCGCTGTGCAGCCCGCAGGCTCATGATGGCCCGCGGGAGCGGTTGGCGGGTCGTCACCGGGGGCCCGCCGTCGCCCCGCTCGGGGCGCCGACCGGCGAGCCTGGTGATCGCGGCGGCGTACGCGATGACCGTGCTGGCGTGGACGACCGGGAGCACCCAGGCCGCCTGGGCAGTGGTGATGGCTTCGTGGGGTGTCGGCGTGACATCGATGCCTACCGCTGCGCCGGAGACCATGCAGGCGATAGCGGCTTCAAGGCCGCCGGTCCGGATCGTCAACCAGGCGAGGACGACTGCGGTCACCACCGCATCGCCGAGCACCCATCCGTTTCGCGCGTACAGGAGTTCCGGGATGAGGACGCCCGTCACCAGGATCGCCGGCCATTGCGAGCGGGCGAAGACACCGACCGATTGCAGCCAGACACCGGTAATATACTGCTGGCTCGCGGTGCAGACGGTCAGGAGCACCAGTATCACCGCGAGGGCGGCCAGGTGCGGAAAGCCAGCCTTCCAGAGCGCAGGTACCACGGGCAGCAGGTCGGTGCCGGCGACGAGGGCGGACACCACCATCCACCCGAGGGTCGCCACGGCGGCCACCGCCGCGCACAGCGCGAGCCATCTCCACCGCAGCCGGTGCTGCACCGACCAGACCGTGCCGGGCGGTCGCCGGTCGACCAGCCGCACGACGAGCATCGAGGCGGGCAACGCCAGCACGACGCCGGCTGACTTGACGGCCAGTACGGTGTTAGCGCCCAGCAGGGGGCCGGTGGCGGGGATGACCCGCTCCGCGATTTCCCAGACGAGGTGGACGCTCACCCAGGTGAGAAGCGGCACGGTGACCGCGGTCAGGATCCGTCGGTGCCAGTGGACGGGCCAGAGCTCGCCGAGCCGATGGTAGGCACTGTCGCCCGGCTCGGGCATGCGAGTTGGATCTGCAAGGTTCGTCAGCATCGCTTTCCTGATGTGCTGGGAAGGGAGAGGGATCGTCTAGGGCAGCGACCGTCAGGTCCGTCTGGTGCGGTGGCGGAGCGTCCCGCTCAGCCCCGACCCTGGCGGGCGTCGGAGAGGTCACCGGGTGGGGCGGCGCCGGCGTGGTAGAGATGGCCGGTACGTCGGTGCGGGGCGATCCAGCTGACGATCGCGGCGTAGCCGATGAGCAGGTACGCGTGTATGAGTGGCACAGCCCACGACACTTCGCCGGTTGCGCTGGGCTGGACAGCCGAACCGGCGACGGCTTGGCCGGCGTACACGGCGGCGTGGGCGAACACCAGGGCCAGAGCGGCTTCCAGACCACCGGTCCGGAGCGTGATCCAGCCGAGGATCACGGCGGTGATCACGACGTCAAGGGCGTGCCAGTAGCCGGAGGGCTGCTGCGCCAGCAGGGACATGGACGCCGCGCCGACGATGACCGACCAGGACGAGCCATAGACGGCACCGCATGCCTGTAACCAAATGCCTGACAGGTACACCAGGGCCGCGGCCTGGCCAGCGGCGAGGATCAGCAGCACCGTGAGGGTCGCCAAGCGCGGCAGCACACCGCCCGCCTGGCTGGGGCCGCTGGACGCCACACCCAGCGGCGTAGCGACGAACGCAGACGTCACCGCCGCGGCGTGCATCGCCGCCGGAACAGCCACCGCCGCGAACACGACGAGCAAAGGCCATCGCAGCCGGCGCCGCACAGACCACACCGTGCTCGCCGGCCGGTGCTCCACAAGCCAGACGGTAGCCATCGCGACCGGCAGCACCGCCGCTGCCACTGCCCACTTGACGGCTAGCGCGGTCTGCGCTCCTAGCAGCGGCACACCGCCCTCTGGCGCAGCAGCCGCGCCCCAGTAGCCGGCGAGCCAGGCGAGAGGGCCGGCCCAGATCAGCACGAGGACGCAAGTCACGATCGGCCGCCACCGACGGTCGATCCCCGCCTGGGCGGCCAGATGGACGGGCATCAGAGGCCGGGCGGACTGGTCCGCGTGGCGGGCGCGGACGGTGAACAGGTTCAGCGGGTGCTGGATGCGAGCAAGGGGCCGCTCGGGTTTGCCAGGACCGGCATGAGTGGTTCGACCTCCCTCCGCCGTGCGCAGCGTCGTCTCCCACGTGGCGGCAAGGGCGGGAGTGAGATCCCCGAAGAGGGCGGGTGTGGCGGTCTCGAACAACAATTCTTTGAGTAGGTCTTCGAACCCGGGTTCCAGGCCGACGTCGTCACGTCTTTCCAGCGCCTCGGCCCAGCGCTGGCAGTCGACGGCGGTCACGTCGCCGTCGAGGTAGCGGCGTAGCAGGCGTAGGGCATCTGCTCGGGTCAGCGCGACCAGCTCGGCGTCGCTGTCCCACGGGAAGCGGGCCAGAGCTGCCGTGGCCTCGCCTAAAGGCAGACGCAGCTCGATGAGATCCCGCAACACGTCAACGCGTAGGTTGCGGCTCATAGTGATACCACCCAGACGAAGAGCAGGGCCGACCACGTTCGCCGCCCAGTCAGGCAGGCCCACCAACGAATAGGGGCCCTGCCCGCGGCTCCGGCGGTTTGGTCCGCGCCGCCTTCGGGACGGTGTCACCGGGCCGGCCGATCCGCACGTCCGGTACGGCGCTTATGTGCGGGTAGCCCTTGACGCCGTTTGCGCAGTGGTATCCCTACTTCCACCATCACACGCCGGATGCGTACGTACGAGCACTGGACGGAACTGGCGATTTCGTCGATCGTCCATCCCTGGACCAGGTACCGGTCGACAAGGTGGCGGGTGACGACGCGGGCTGCCCAGTCCGGCACGTTGGCCATCGAGTTCGTCCACGTCCACCCCGGCGGCAACCCCGCTTCGGTGGCACCCTCGGGCCACGCGATTTGATCATCTGGGACAGGGCTAGCGCCCCGCCGTCGGCCCCCGTTGCGGAGTGGTATCCCCAACTCCGGCAGCACCTTCTGGATGTACTTGGCCCGGCAATCAACCGATCTCCCGATTTCGGCGGTCGTCCACTCGTCGAACAGGTAGCGCTCGGCGAGGTGGAGGGTGACCACGCGGGCCGCCCAATCAGGCACCGTCGCCATCAAACTCGTTCGCGTGTGTCTCGACCGAGTCGCCGCTTGGACGGCGGCGCCGCCGCTACTTGATCGCGCCGCGGTCGGATTCAAAGGGGTGGGGCCAATCGCCGTTGAGGTCTGTCCTTCAACCGGGGATTGGCCGGAGTCGACGGTCGACGTGGGGGATACGCGCACCCTGGTTTTTCCTTGCTCGTGAGTATCTGCGGGTCGGGGGTTGATGAGTGGTTCACGGGCGCCACGGCCGGTGCGGTGCTGACAAGCTGGGGTGTTGCGGGGGGCGAATGGTGGCGGTGATGCCGGCGGCATCACTCCCGCGAAGTCGCCCAGCTCTGGCCGGCCGGGGCGGACAGGGATTTTCAGTAGGTGCGCCTGGTCCGGCTGCTGCCCGGTGGTTTCGGCTCGCTCGTGGCGGGAGGTGTCCTCGCCGGGGTGGCCAAGTGGCGGCGGACGCTTTTGACCAGCTGCGACATCTGGTATCCGAGCACGCCCGGGTCGACGTCCCGGTCCGCCAGGACGGCCAGGACCGCGCCGGCCCCCGCCGCCGAGACGAAGAGCAGGGTGTCGTCGAGTTCCGCCACCACCTGCCGGACCCCCTCGCTGTTCCCGAAGCGGTTGCCGGCGCTGCGGGCGAGGGAAAAGAGGCCTGAGGCGATCGCGGAAAGGTGGTCCGCGCCGTCGGCATCCAGTCCGTGGGCGGCCTTCTTCAGGCCGTCGGAGGACAGCAGCAGGGCACTGCGGGCGTGCGGCACGTCCTCGACCAGGCGCGAGAGCAGCCAGACCAAGTCCTGCCCCGACGGGGGCTGTCGCGTCCAGATGGAGGTGCTGCTCGCGCTCATGATTCGGTCCATGTCGTCGCAGGGGCGGAGAGTGCTGACGGTGCAGGTGTGGAGTCGAGGGCCTGACGCTGGGTTTGTCCGGCGCCGGGTGGGCCCGGTGCACGCGTTAGGTCCGCTTTCGCGAATGTGCTCATGTGCGGGCCACCACCCCGTAGAGGGCCGTTTCCTCCGCTGACGCTTCCGGCGAGGGTGGCCGGTCGGGTCGCCACTGCACGACGGGGACGAGCCCCGGCTCTAGCAGCTCCATCCCGGTAAGGAACCTGGCGATCTCGTTGCGGGTACGGGGCCGCAGGGTGCCGTGCTCGCCGGTGGCGATGACAGCGGAGAGCCGCTCGACGGTCTCGGCAGGCGGCAGATCCAGGGTTGCGTGCGACAGGACCAGGTAGCTACCGGGCGGGAGGGCCTGCGCCAGGTGGGCCACGATCCGGTAGGGATCGTCGGAGTCGGCGAGAAAGTGCAGGACGGCGCCGAGAAGCAGGGCGATCGGCTGGCCGAAGTCGAGGGTGGCGACCACGGCCGGATGCGCCAAAATCTTCTGCGGGTCACGCAGGTCAGCCTGGACGTAGGCGGTGGCGCCGCACGGGGAACTGTTCATCATCGCCGCAGCGTGGACGACCACCATCGGGTCCTTGTCCACATACACGACCCGGCACCCCGGATCGACTGCCTGCGCGACCTCGTGCACGGCGGGAGAGGTCGGGATCCCCGTGCCGATGTCGAGCCACTGACGGACCCCTGCCTCGGCCAGGGTCTCCACGACACGCAGCACGAAGCGGCGATTCTCCACCGCCGCGCAACGGATCGTCGGGAAGGCCGCCGCGATCGCGTCGCCCGAGGCCCGGTCGACGGCGAAGTTGTCCTTGCCGCCCAACCAGTAGTCGTAGCGGCGGGCCTCGTGAGGCCGTGACGTGTCGATCGCCAGGCCCTGCCCGGCCGGTGATGCCGCCGGCATCACCACCGGGGGCACCGGCACTCGCGGGGACGGATCCATACTGCTACCCATCACCGTGCCTCCGCCCAGGGACCGGACGCCTGCGCCAGAACCGGGCCGGGCGTGTGGTGCCGGGAGCGGCTGAGGTAGAGACGGATCGCCCAGATTCCCCGGCGGTATCCCGCCGTGATGGTCTCGGTGTACGACAGCAGCTCACCTGTCGTCGGGTCGACGATGATCTGCCAGGTCGAGCGGGCGCTCGTGACGGTGACCGCCACCCCGCTGCGGCCGGCGATGTCACGGGTAGGGCCGGCGTAGTGGACGCCGTCGACGGTGGCCAGGACGATCAGGACCGCGGCGCGTTGCCCACGGTTGAGGTACTGCTGGGCGGCCATGCGCGAGAGGTTGGACAGCAGCGTCTGCGTGTGGGCCTGCGGTGGTGCGTGGGCGGCCAGCTGCGCGGCCAGCGCACGGGGATCGACGAGAATCGGCTCGGGAACGAGCGCCTGCGGGTCGCCGGAGGCCGGCACGGGTTCGGCCCTGGCGAGGCGGGCCCGTTCCGAGGCGTTCGGCGGCCGGGTGAGACCGACCGGACCCGGGGCCCGCCGTTCGGTGAGGGTCGCCGGGCGGCCCTTGGTGTGACGCCACACCTCGCGGGAGCCCAACAGCCGGTCAGTGGACCGGGCCCACAGCTCACTGTCGACCTCGATGTGGGGGCCGGGGTGCGAGTCGGCAGGGACGGCGGTGATGGCGGCGGCCAGAGCGCACAGCTGCGGCAGGACCGGTCGGGGTTGCACCGGGCAGGCCGGCGGGGCCGACGGTGGTGGTTGCTGCGAGGCGCTCGGCGGCGACGGTGTGGAGGTGCTGGCGGTGCAGGCGGCTGTGGCGGGTAGGGCGAGGACGGCGAGGGCGGCTATCGCCAGGCGCTGCGCGACTCGCCGTGCGGGTGGACGCAGGTCAATCATTGGCCGGTGGTGCCTCTCGTGTCGTAGAGGGGTGAGGGGACGAGGCTGGCCGGTTAATCGGCGTCTCCGGTGCTGCTGGGCCGGTGCCGGACCGGGTGCGTCGGCCTCGACGGCCGTACCAGGCGGTGCCGGACATGGCCTCGGGCAGGCGTGGATCGGTCACGGTTGTCCCTGCGCCGCGTCGACGATCCGGAAGGCGACCGCGTGCCCGGCCAGGTTGACCGCGACACCGAGGAGGTACCACCAGATCCACGCCCACGTGGCGTCCCGTGACCACGTCCACCCTCCGACCAGGGCGACGGCGATACCGAGCAGCGCCGACGCCGCCGGCAGCGCGGCGACGAGATGGTCGATCAACGGACCGGACTTGAACCAGCTTCGAGTGGCCGCGTAATCGATCAGGTGGACAACGTTGACCGCCAGCGAGTAGACCAGGGCGGTCGCGATGATCGTTTCGGCGGCCACGGCGAGAACGACCCGCCATCGGTTCCAGGTCACCGCTGATCCGCCGCGATTCTGATCGTGCAGGAGAACGGCAGGTGGTCTGACGCCTCCCTCGCAAGGGGACTGTCGTGGACTCGACAACCGACCACCCGGCTGCGCGGCAGTGACCCGTCCGTACGTGCCGCCGTCCCGGGACGCAGGTACAGCCGGTCGAGCCGGCGACGGCCGTTGCGCTCGGTCGGCCAGTGGCCGGTCGTCGGCTCCCACGGCGCCTCCAGCATGGGCGCGAGGTCCAACCATCCAGCCTGCTGCAGCAGCTCGCCCGACCGCCAGTCGGTCGGATACCCGACCTCGGGCAGGTCGTCACCCCAGCGTGCCCGGTCGGCGTCGGTGACCCAATCTGTCGGGTCCGGGTCGTAGTACCCGTCGTCGCCTCGCCGGCTGGCGCTGGGAGCGTTGAAGTCCCCGCCGAGGAAACGGTCGCAGGTCGTCGCCGCGGTGAGGGCGACCGACAGCGCTTCCGCCTCGAACGGCCGCCGGTCCCGGCCGGCAGACGGCGGGGCGTGGTAGCTGGCCACGGCGAGCCGGTGGCCGGCGACGGTGAAGGTGGCCGCCGCGAAGCCGTGCCAGAACGGCTCGGCCTGCCAGTGGAAGCTGTCCGGGACCGGCTCGATACCGGGACTCCACAGCAACCCGAGCGCCAGCCGGTCGTGTGCGCCGAGAACACCAGCGCTCCGCCCATCCGGCAGGACGCAGCACAGACCGGTGGCGGCGGCCAGCCGACGGATCGCGCCATCGGTGTCGGACTGCTCACCACCGACCAGCTCCTGCACGGCGACGATCGCCGGCCGGGCGCCGACCGCTCCCGCCAGTACCTCCTCCACCTGCCCGTACCGCTGGTACTCCTGCCGGTAGTAGTAGTCCCGCAGGTTGTAGGTGATGAGGTCGAGCTTGGTGCCGGTCCCGCCCGCCTGAGGTGCCATCCCTTTTCCTCCGTGTCGTTCTTATCTCTATTCCTGACAGTTCAAGGCTCTTGCGCACGAAACGTCTGTCTCTGCCAACCTCCCGGGCGACCCGCGCCTGGGAGCGGCATTTGCGATAGCGGGCGGCGATGTCGGCGTGCAACGCAATGAGGTCAGGGGCGGGACCCGGGAGTGAGCCGGTCAGCTTCAGGCTGTTCTCGATGTAGCGGCGGGTCTCGCCGAGCTCCTTCGCGACCCGCGCCACCGACAGGCATCGCCGGTAGTGCTCGGCGATCACGCCGTCGAACGGCGTCAGCGCACGCACCCGTGTCCGGCCGCGTCCTCCCCCGGACGGCCGCAGGACCACCCCGGCGGCACGCAGCTGCCTGCCGACATAGCTGGCGGACCGGCCGCGCTCCCGCCCGATCCTCGCCAGGGAGACCCCGTCCTCGACGTAGCGGGAGATCATCGACTGGTCGGCCGGCACCGGCGGGCGTCGTGGTCTGGCACGGCACCGGACCGCAGCCTCGGCGTTGTGCAGCCGCCGGCGGACGGTTTCGGAACTGAGGCCGACCTCCTCGGCCAGCGCCCGGATCGAGACCTTGTCCTGCTCGTACCGGCGGACCAGATGCTGGGTCAGCGGATCCTGCGACGTCATCCTGTGCCTTGTGGTGTGGGGACCTGACCCGCCCTGAGGGTCAGGGCGGGCCAGGGTCCTAGGGAATGTCGGTCTACAGCGAGCTAGCCCGCACCGGCGCACGGCCACGTTTCCGAACGGCGACCCCTGCTCCATGCAACCGCGTGCGGACCGTCTCGCGAGAGACGCCTACCTCTTTGGCCAGCGCCCGGATCGAGACCTTGTCCTGCACGTACCGGCGGACCAGATGCTGGGTCAGCGGATCCTGCGACGTCATCCTGTGCCTTGTGGTGTGGGGACCGGACCCGCCCTGAGGGCCAGGGCGGGCCAAGGTCCTAGGGAATGTCGGTCTACAGCGAGCTAGCCGGCCAACGCGTATGTCGCACGGGTGGGCATCTCGGCCCGGCCGGTGGCCATCACCCACCACATCCACGCCGCGTAGTGGGCCACGGAGGTGTAGACGGCGCGGCCGGCACCGAGCGGCAGGCCGACCGTGAGCCGGCTCGCGATCCCGACGGCCACCCACCGACTACCGATGCGTTGCAGCGCCGGACCGCCGCTGTCGCCGGGGGTGGCCGCCACCCCATTCCGGTTGTCCACGCACAGCTCGTCGTCGGTGATCGCAGCCGCCGCGCACAGCTCGGCCGCCGCCAGCGTGGTGTCGCCTTCTTGCAGCACCTCGGGCAGGTCGATCATGTCGCGCGTGCCCCACCCGAGGAGCCGCACCTTCCCGTCACGGTCGACGACGGGAAGAGGCAGATACGGGGCATGCGGGACCGGCCGGTCGAGACGCAACATCGCGATGTCGCCGACGTCGCCCGAGGCGAACCAGTCCCACTCGGGGTGGAGGACGACCTGCGTGACCCGGGCGAGGGTGCCACCCGCGCTACGAAGGTTGGTGCCGATCCGCACCTGCCAGTTGGCCGGGTCCCTGAGGATCCGGCTGTCCATCACGGTCACACAGTGAGCGGCCACGACGACCCACCCTGCGGCGACCCCGGGGACGCCGGTCAGGAACCCGCCGCAGGTGTGCCAGGACGGCTGCCCGTTGGTCGGGTGCGCGATGAACTGAAGGCTGGCCATCCCCGGATACAGCTCGGTGGCGTCGTAGCCGCCGACGACCATCGGGGTGGGCGACGGCGGTACGGGAGGACCACCGGGTAGGCCGGTGCCACCCATCCAGTACGTCGCCTGGTCGTCGCTCTGAGGGGCAGCGGAGACAGGTTGGACCACACCGAGTCCGGCCGCGAGCAACAGCCCGACACCGATGGCTGCTGTCATGCCATTTCTGGTCAAAACATACCTTTCAATCAGTCAGCGGATATTAAGGACCCCGATCGTGCACGTGGGGTTGCCCGGTTCCCGGCTCCGCTGGTGTCCGGGACCGGAAGATCTGCGCTACCGGCGGCGGGCCGCTGTCATTCGCGCGTGCGGGTGGCGGTCGGCTCTGCCTGTGCTGCCGCTGTCCGCGACGGCCAGGGCTGGAGCGCCCAACCGAGGAGGAGGCTCGCGACCGCCGCGCCCCGGTGGGGCAGCTGGCCAACGCGGTGCCATTCGACCCGCTGGCGGACCAGCCCGCGTCCCAGCAGTTCTGCACGCAGCCGGGGCAGGATCTGGACATCCCACACCAACACCTGCTGCCGGTTGACCTGGTCGATCGCCCTGACCGCGGCCTCGGCCCGGTACATCACCAGCGCGGGATGCTCCAAGCCGGCCGGCCGCGAGCGGGCCTGTAGCCGTACCGCCCGCGCGACCGCCAGCCGGTAGCGGGCCGGGCCACGGCGGTCCCCGTCGCGCCAGTCCAACAGCTGGTCCACCGCGCGGGCCCGTTCCTCCATCACCACCAGGCCGGCGCGGCGGACCAGCTCCAGCGCCCGTATCCCATGGACACGCCAGCCAGCCGACGGCTGGAACGACACCTGTTTGGCGACCCATCCCAGGGTTTCGGCCCGTCCGATCTGCAACTCCTCGGCGCCGATAAGGCCGCCGACGACGCGGCGTTCGGCTGTGCTCGCCCGAAGACGGTCCTCAGGCGGGTTCCAGGGCACTTCTTCGAAATCCACGACTGCTCCCGGTGCGCCTGCCAACTCGTGGACGATCCTGCGCAGTCGGGTGTAATAGGACGCTTCTCCTATCGGGTACGTGCCCACCAGGACGACTGACCATCCTTCGCAGTCCCGGTGGGTGTAATACTCCACCGGTGTTTCGAGGCTGCAGCCCCCGGTGATCCGCAGTGACTCACTCATGACGTCGGGATCCCTCAAGACGTCGAGGCTTTCTCCCACTGCTCCGCCGCCTTTCTGATTTCCCGCAGTGATGCTTCCGGGTCCAACGCTGAGCCTTCGATCTGCGCTTGGGTGACGATGTACTGGCCGACGTCCCAGCTGTTGCTGGCGACGGTGGTGCCTCCTCGGTCGCGTTCACGCGAGAGCGCTAGTGGCTCGGGAACTGGCAGGGTCAGCAGCATGTACGCGCTTTCCGGCCTGACCGGCGTTCTGGTCGGAAGGATTCGCACGCTCACGTTGCGCCGGTCGGCCATGGCCAGCAGGTGCCGCATCTGCCGTTCCATCGTCCCGGCGGTGCCGACCTGCCGCCGCAGCACCGATTGGGCTATCACGACGTTGAGATGTAGGGGGTTGTTGTCCCTGGTGAGGACGCGCTGCCGCCGCTGGCGGACCTCGACCCTGCGGGGCACGTCCCGCCGCAGCAGCTCCACACCTCCCTTCCCGGCACTACGACGAGTCGGCGTGGCGGTTAGCTCATGCAGCAGGGCTGTCGTGTACTCACGCGTTTGCAGAAGCCCGGGGACTACCGCGTCGGAGAACTGTCGTATCAATAACGCGCTGTCTTCAAGCCCGAGGAACAAGGTGAAATACCGCGCTAGAGCCGGTTTCGCGCAGTCATCCCACCAGTCGTGTCCCTGTTCAGACTTCCTCGCCAGATCCGCCAGCGCCTCAACGTCCGTCGATGACGGCTGGTACACATCGCACAGGGCCAGCACATCGGCAACGGTCGTACGCCGCGCGCCGTCTTCAATCTGCCGGATTGTCATCTCGGTTCGTCCCGCGCGCCGGGCAACGACATCTATGGCTAAGCGCTTCCTCATCCGCAGGGCGTACAGGCACCAACCGATGTACCGCCGGGTAAGCGTGGGAGTTGGTGGTTGGTGGGTGCCCAGCATTCCGAGGAAGGTCGCGGGGGCCGGATGGCGAAGACTCATCAGGTAGGCGGCTTTCAACAAGTGGCGTGAACGAGTGGGTGGGGATGGTGTGCCGCCGGAGGCAACGGCACACCATCCCCCGGGGAAGGGCGCCGGGACCGGAACGGGGGGCCAGCTCCGACGCCCCCTGCCAGCGCCGCGCCGAGTTATCCCGGCGCTGGCAGAGGTTGGGGTGGCCGGACCATCGGCCAGAACGGCGGACCCGCGTCGGGCAGGAACACCGGCTCCTCGCCCTCGTAGCCGAGGCGGCGGTACAACCGGGCAGCGGCCTCACTGCTCGCGTCCAGCGACGCGGGCAGTCCGAGGACGTCCAAGAGGCTGTGGTGCCGATCCAGCAACGCGGCGCCGATTCCCTCGCCCTGGCGGGTCGGGTGCACGGCCAGAAACGCCAGGTGGTGGCGTGGCATGGCCGGGGCCGCGCTGTCGAAGGCGTCGTCGAGGACCAGGAAGCGGGGGGCGTACCGGCCGCACTGGCTCAGGAGCAACCCGTCGTACTGGTACGGCAGGGGGATCGCCCCGGAAGTGGCGTCGAGCCAGACCGCGGCCCCCGACAGGTCCTCCGTCGCGTACACCGCCCCGTGGCCGAACGCGTGCGACACCCAGATCCGGAAGTTCGCCGCCAGCACGGACCGCCGCGCCTTCTCGTCGGCAACGAGCCAGCGGGACACCCCCAGGTCCTCGAAAGAGGCCGCGATCACCTCGGCGATCGGCTGAGACTCAGCCGGGTCCGGTTGGATGATCCGGGGGCCGGTCATCGGGACGACCCGTCCAGGACGACCGGGGCGGTCAGCGCGCGCGGATCGGGGTCATCGGGAAGCTCGGCGAGCACGCTCCTGACCCCCTGCCCGATCCCGGCGTAGGTCCCGGGCCGGACGCACCGCAAATACAGGGCCCGGACGACGCCCGCGACCATGAGCGCGCCGAACATGGCAGGCACGGCGATCAGTAGCGGGGAGTCGGGGTCGACACCGAGGAGCAGGTCCAGGTTGGTCAGCACGGCGTAGGTCATGGCCAGCAGGATCAGCGCGGCGACGAGCGGCAGGACGACGGCCCGCGCACCCTGGCAGCGGGCGAGGAAGAAGACGATCGCGATCGACGTCAACGTGATCAGCAGCAGGATCCCGACACCGCCGACGGTGCCACCGAAGTAGAACAGGTGGACGAGAGGATCCAGGTCAGCGATGGCGTAGACGGTGATGACGGTCAGGCCGATGACCGTCTGGATGAGGGAGCCAGCGACGGGCGCGCCCGTGCGCCGGCTGCTGTAGGCGACCCAACGCGGGACCACCCCGTCCCGGCCCGCGCTGAACGCGTAACGCGCGAAAGCTTGGTGGAAGGAGAGAGTCGCGGCGTTGACGCTGGTCAAAAACAAGACCCGGCCGATCAGGACCGCGACGGGCCCCAGGGTCACGTTCACGACGAGCCAGTACATGTCCGGGCCGTGCTGGCGTGCGGAGTCGACCAGGTGTGCGGTGCCGATCGTGGCGGCCTGCGACCAGGTGGACAGGACGTAGAGGACAGCGGCGGCGAGGATCCCGCCGTAGGTGGCCAGCCCGACCGTCCAGTGCGGCCGGCG
Organism: Plantactinospora sp. CA-290183; assembly: GCF_050936375.1. Classification (NCBI taxonomy): domain Bacteria; kingdom Bacillati; phylum Actinomycetota; class Actinomycetes; order Micromonosporales; family Micromonosporaceae; genus Plantactinospora; species Plantactinospora sp. CA-290183. The sequence goes on from NZ_JBNJMX010000003.1 coordinate 505,371, forward strand.
CGCGTCCTCCACGAGCACAGCACCTTGCTCGACCCCGACATAACCCAGCAGCACGAGCGCGCAGGTGGCGCCGGCGGCCGATCCGGCGAACAGTTGCCGGACGTCCAGCACCTCCAGGGCCATCCCGTTGTCGGAGGGATGGAGCGGGCCTGCGACCGCGACGACCAGGATGAACGCGACCTCCGCGAGCAGGAGCACGGCGAGCAGCCGGCCGGAGATCTTGATCTGGGTGAGGCCTAGGCCGCCGACGAGTACCGCCGCGCCTCCGGCGAGCAGCCACCACGGCGGGTTCCACCCGAGCTCACGCATCAGCGGCGCCGCCGCGGTCCCGGTCACCCCGTACAGGCCGACTTGCAACAGGCAGTACGAGGCGAGCGCCATCCACGCCGCGCCGACGCCCAACGGCTTGTTCAGCCCGGTGGCGCTGTAGGCGTAGAAGGCTCCGGCGTTGGGGACGTGCCGGCCCATCTTGACGTACCCAGGCGCCCATAACATCAGGACGACACCGACGACGGCGAATCCGGCGGTGAAGTTGATGAGGCCGGTGACGGCGATGCCGGTCGGGTAGACCGCGGTGACCACGGTCAGCAGCGTCGCGGACGCCAAGATGAACGACACGAGTTGGGGCACGCCGAGTTTGCCCGCCGAGGTGGCGGCCGACACGCTGCGCGGATGTTGTAGAGGGGTCATCGGGGGTGGCCTCCCGGGGAACTGGGCTAGCGACGGTGGGACAGCGTGATTTGGTCGACTGCGGCTTTGGTGACGGCGGTCAGCGCCCACAGCGGGAGTGCTTCTCGGATCCGCTCTTCCACGTGCCGCTCTGCCTTGCGGATCTGCCCGTCGTAGACCACGGGGGCGAGCAGGTCGAGGATCATCATCAGGCGGGCGAGCAGCAGCTCCTCCCACCCGCACACGCCCTGTCCGGTCAAAGCGTTCGCGATCCGGGGTGCCCGCCAGGCGATGTCGGTGGCCCTGTCCCGGCTGGCTGGTCTGGCCACGACCGTCCTGGACCAGAGACGTCGGGTGACTGCGGGGATGATCCAACCCCGGTCACGTAGCCGGCTGACGATCTTGTCCGGGTACTCCTGCGCGAGGTAGTCCAGCCACCCGGCGACCGGGACGGCCCCCGGCTCGGCGAGGATCCGGTGTTCCACCGTGGCCGCGAGCGGGTCGGCGGGCCGGGTCCGTTGCTGCACGACCACGAGCCGCCGGCCCCGGATGTCGAGACGCCCGGCGAGGACCAGCTCGCCGAGCAGCGCGGCGGCCAGGGCGAGACGGACGGCCCGCTCGGGGCGCCGGTACCGGCCGGTCCGTTCGTCGAGGGCGATCAGGTACAGGTCGTCGGCGAGGGGCAGGTGGGGGTTGGTGCGGTAGGCCGGCTGGCGCGGTCGCCAAATCATCGGCTCGGACTGGGGCGGTTCCTCTTGGGTGGGCCATCCGTCCGTCCGGTAGCCCGGGTATGGGGAGGTGGTCGTTGCTGTGGGGGCAGCGGCGTGCCCGGTGACGGGTGATCCGCTGTGGCGTCGTGTCATAACCTGGTCCGTCGGGGGATGTCGGCGCTGCCTCGGGGGAGAGTCAGCGCGCGGGCGACTGGCGCGGGGTACCGGCGGTCCGACCGGGGAAGCTCACCTTGCAGGTCTGGCAGGTCACGGAACCGCCGCAGCGGGGACACCATCGCCGGCTTGTCCGGTAGGCACACAGCCCGGCGATGAATCCGACGACGAGTCCGGCCACAGTCGCCAGTACGAGCGCGATTCCCACTGGTTCCACCGCCAACAGCTGCTCATAGACGAAAAGCATGTTGCGAATCAACGATCACGGAATGGTTCGCGGCTGGGAATGCCGACCTTCGGTCCGACTTCCTGCACTGACCTTGGGTCCGACCGCCCTCTGAGCTGGGCATTCATCACGGTCAGCCGACCGCATGAAGATCGTCTGGCCAACTGTTGGGGTTAGATTGAGTGCACCCGGCCGGCGGTGATCGCCAGCCGGGTGTGAATGGACCGCGGAGGCTGCCGGTGACTCGTCCCAGTCCGTACGTCCGTCGGCGGTGGCTAGGACGCGAGATTCGCCGCCTGCGCGACGAGCACGGCATCTTGGCCGAACCGCTAGCACGCGCGGTCGGGTTCCCACGGCAGCAACTCAGTGCCCTGGAAAACGGACATCTTGGCCCCGACATCGACCTGGTCAGCGCGATCTGCGACTACCTGACCGTTGGCGCCAAGCGACGGATGACGATCATGGATGCGGCGGCCGACGGCTGGTCTCACGGGTGGTGGAAGGCCGACGCCGAACGGATGGGCGTGCGACAGGCTACCTACGCTGATCTGGAAAGCGGCACCAAGAGCATCACCGAATACACCCTCCTCATCCCCGGCCTGCTGCAGACGACCGCGTTCGCCGACGCCCGGTTGCGCAGTGACCTTGCGCGTCAAGCCGATACGTTCGACCCCGCCGCCGCCGTCACCGCCAGAGCACACCGCCAGCAACTACTACTCGCCGCCGACGGCCCGCACTACAACGTCGTGATCGACGAGATCGCGATCCGACGCCGCGCCGCCGAACGACACATCGTTGCCGATCAACTGCGGCACATCATCGCCGTCTGCGCGGCCCACTCGTCCGTAGAAGTCCGGGTGCTGCCGATCGGTGCCTCCATCGAGAAGCACAGCGCGCCGCTGTCGCCGTACTCGATCTACCGCTACCGCGACACGCCGGGCTCGGTGGCCGTCGCGGTCGACACCCTGACCAAGGACCTGGTACACACTGAAGGGCATGAGGTCGGCCCCTACCTGGACCTGCACAGCCGCCTCAGAGCCGCCGCGCTAACGCCCCACATGAGCATCCGCCTGCTCCATTCGGCGGCGCAGGATCTGGCACCCGCCGAAGGAGTTCCAGCATGACCACACGGCAGTACACGAACTGGCGCAGTTCCAGCCGCAGCGACCAGGGAAACTGCGTCGAATTCGCCATCGCAGGCGACGGCACCGTCGGTGTACGCGATTCCAAAGACACCAGAGGGCCCGTCCTAGAATTCGTCCCGGCCAGTTGGCGCGCCTTCACCGATGACCTCCGTGCCGGCAGATCTGCCTGACAGTGTCCATGGCGAGGTTGCCCGGCTACGGCGCTCTCACCACCGGCTCTGGCGCCTCAGCCCATACAGCTCGATGGGCACCCGCCATGCTGAGTTCGCCGACCAGCGTTTGGCTAGCCAGCGGCGGGCGCCTCACCACGTCGTGGGTACGGCGGCGGCCGAGGTGGTACAGCGTTCGGCGCTGCTGGGATGCTCACATGGCACATCGTGTTGCGGACGGCGGGGGGCGGCGTTTCATGGAGGTGGCCTGTGCCGCGTCACCCTGAAACGACCACCATGCCGAACACCCTGCTGCGCGACGCCCGCAGGGGCCTGGCATCGCCGCACCGACCCGGCCAGCACATGTCGCGTTCGGAGCTGGCCGATGCCGTCAACAACGCCCTTGCGCAGCTCAACCCAGGCCGGGACATAACCGCCCAGTACGTCGACTTCCGGTGGGTCGGCAAACTTGAACGGGGTGATCACCGCTGGCCGAGCGCAGAACGCCGTGCCGCCCTGCGCCAGGTGCTCAATGTCGTCCGCGACGTCCAACTCGGCCTCTACAGCCCACGCCGCTCCTCCGACGCGGTAGTTCCACATCCGAGCCCACCGGCGATTAGCCCGGTGTCCGGCAGCCACGTCGATGCCGAACTCATCTCCGGCCGTTCGGATGCGGTCGAGGTGTGGCTACGTGAACTCGACCGCATCACTGGGCAGTCCAACCCGTGCGTAACCCCACAGCTCGCGGTCCGGGTTCGCCAGCACCTCGAAGTCCTCGACTGGCTACAACGCAACGGCGCCCGACCACACCTGGCAGGTGTCGATGCCCGGTGGTCGGAGTTCATGAGCTGGATCGCCGACAACGCAGGAGAACCTGGCGGCGGATCGTGGCTGGACCGCTCGCACCGTCGTTCGACCGAAGCCGACGACCAGATACTCAGCGCGTACACCCTCATGCGGCAAAGCCAGCGAGCCCTCGACGACGGCGACGTCCGCACCGCGATCACGCTGTCCCGCCGATCACTCATGCACGGCCCGGTGCCGTCCCGCACGCGGGTGCTGTGCCTGGCCCGGATGGCCGAAGCGCTGGCCGCCAGCGGCGACGACGACACCAACAGCGTGATCACCGACGCCCGTCGTGGGCTGGGCCGTGCCGTAGACGACGCCGCAGACGAATTCGCCAAACACTGCGACCTGCGCTACGTCACGGCAGTCGATGCGCGTTGCCGGCACCTGCTCGGCGACTCGATGTCGGCCGTGGCGATCTTCGAAGAGCTCCTGAACGGCGAACAGCCGACAGCTCTGCTCGACGCCGGGATGTGGCACGCACATCTCGGTGAGTGCTACCTCTTCAACGACCCCGAACGCGCCGCCGCCCACGGCATGAGCGCCCTGCGGCTAGCCCGTCAGACAGGCTCGTACCGCGTCATCCGGGCGACCCAACCGCTGGCCATTGCGCTACGCCGACACAGCGGCCTCCCCCCGGTGCGCGTCTTCGTCGATACGCACCACAGAGCCGTGACCGGCCGGTGACAAGATGGCCAGGTGAACTTGATCCCGACGACCACCAGCACCGACGTCGCCGCCCGCATACCGATCGTCGCGGTGTTGCCGATCGGCAGCTTCGAGCAACACGGCTCGTTTCTTCCGTTGACCACGGACACGATCGTTGCATCAGCGGTCGCCGCATCCATCGCACAACGGCACAACGTCCTGCTATTGCCACCGATCACCGTGTCCTGCTCGCACGAGCATGCCGCCTGGCCCGGGACCGTCAGCATCAGCCACCAGACCCTCTCTGCCGTCGTCGAGGACATCCGGGCATCACTCGCGGGCAACGGGATCCGGCGGCTGGCGATCGTCAACGGCCACGGCGGCAACTACGTCCTCAGCAACATCGTGCAGACCGCCAACGCAATGCAGGCCGGCTCGATGACCCTGTTCCCCACCCGGACGGACTGGGACAGTGCACGGACCGCGGCGCAGCTGGCCAGCGACGCACACCACGACATGCACGCCGGCGAGCTGGAAGTCTCCATCCTGCTGCACGTCCAGCCGGACGCCGTAGGCCCCGGCTACGTCAACGGGGACCATGCAGCCGACGAACGGCCGATGCTGTTGGTCCATGGGATGGGTGCCTACACGAAGACCGGGGTCATCGGCCGTCCCTCGGCTGGCACAGCGGACAAAGGACGGGCGCTGCTGGCGAGCCTGGCCGAGTCGTTCGGCGATCATCTCGCCACCCTGCTGAACGAACAGTAGATGGCCGACTGGACGTGGCAACGGCGGGTAGTACGACGCCGGGCGTGTTGACCGATAGGCTGACATCGTCCCAGCGATCGCAATCCTGACGTCAGCGGTCGTTTGCAGACCTCCAGGCCAGGCCGCAGGCAGGTGTAGATGCCCCGACACCCAGACACGGTGATCACGCCCAACACGCTGCTCCGCGGAGCCCGGCAGAGCCTGCCATCACCGCAACGGCCTCGGCAGTGCATGTCCCGGACCGAACTGGCCGACGCGGTCATCGCCGCACTCAGCCAGCTCTACCCCGGGCGAGACCTCGCCGCCCACTACGTCGACTTCCGCTGGATTGGCAAACTCGAACGCGGCGAACACCGCTGGCCCAGCGAAGAACGCCGTACCGCTCTGCGTCACGTCCTCGGCACCCCCACCGATACCCAACTCGGCCTCTACAGCCCACGGCGAAGCGACGCCAGTTGGGCCCCCCACAGCATCGGACTTGAACCGACGCCCGGGAGCTGGGACGAGACGATGTATCAGCTGCGAGCACAGTGGCACCTGCTGGTCCAGAACGACAAACTCCTTGGCCCGGAGTACGCGCTCATCGGCGTCACCACGCAACTGACGCTGCTCGACCGCCTCCTGGGCGGCGTGCCCGACGCGCGCCGCCCCGCCCTCGTCCGCCTCGCCGCTCAGTACGCCGAATCGGCAGCGTGGTTGAACCAGTCGCTCGACGATTATGCCGAAGGGCATCGGTGGACCGAAAAGGCCCTCGCCTGGGCAGATCAGATCGCGGATCCCATCATGACCGCATGGGCGAAATACCGCAGCAGCCAGCATTGGCTGATCGTCGGGCAGCCCCGCCGCGCCGTCGAGCGCGCCGAGGCCGCAATGATCCACGACAAGCAGCTACCTCGACCCATGCGGGCAGCCCTTCGCGTCCAACATGCTCACGCGCTCGCCGCGAGCGGTGACCATCGCCAAGTCATGCTGATGCTCGACGACGCGCATCGCTGGGCGGCGGTTGGCAAGCCCGGCAAGCCCGAAGGCGAGCATGGATCGTATTGCACGAGTGGATACATTGAAATTTATCGGGGAACGTGCCTGCGGTTGGCACGGCGCCCGAACGAGGCCGTCGCGGTGCTAAGCGAGGCGCTTACCTCGATCCCACCACTGCATCGCGGGGACTTCGCCTCGGCGCTGGTAAGCAAGGCCGCGGCCCACGTAGCGGCGCGCCAACCCGATCTGGCCGCTGCAACGGCACATGCCGCGCTGCCGATCGCACGCCACACAGGGACCCGCCGAATCCTGCACCAACTTGTACAGGTCGGTGCGGCAGTCCGCGAGCACCGCCAGCTTGCCGACGTTCGCGCGTTCCTCGACGACCTCGCCGAGAGCACCTGATGGCGTCGGAGGCCGAACTCGCCGCGATGCGACACGCCATCACGCTGTCGGCCCTGGGCTTGGGAACCACGAGTCCCAATCCACCCGTTGGATGTGTCATTTTGGACCGCCATGGGACGGTAGCGGGTGCGGGCTTCCACCGCCGCAAAGGAGAGTCGCACGCCGAAGTACACGCCCTCTCAGCGGCTGGGGCTGCGGCTCGTGGCGGTACTGCGGTTGTCACGCTCGAACCGTGCAATCACGTCGGCGTTACGCCTGCCTGCCGCCAAGAATTGCTTGACGCTGGTATTGCGCGGGTCGTGATCAGCGTCATCGACCCAACGTCGCGAGGCGACGGCGGCGCGGCAGCGCTCGCCGCTGCCGGCGTCGAGGTCGAAACTGACGTGCTCCGCGATGAAGCGCTTGCCGTTCTCGGGCCTTGGCTCACTGCCACCGTACGACGCAGGCCATACCTAATCTGGGTGAACACCTCGGACAATGATCGTGACCCGGCGGTAAACGAACGGCTCATCCTCGACCTGCGCGGTAGGGCGGATGTTGTCATCGCGAGCAAGGTTGCTGTCGAAGGCATCCCGGGAGGTCACGCTGGCGAGCATTTCGCGTTGCCAGGCCAGTTCGATGTCGATGCGGGCCTGGTGCGATTGCTCTCAGCCACGTACACAGCAGGCGCACGGAGCGCCCTACTCGTGGGATCTGAATACGCGGAGATGCTTCGGCATCAGATGCACACCGTCGACGAAGTCCTTATCGCCACCCAAAGAGCCGATCCGTCCCACGCACTCGCAGCGGTTGACCCACACGTCATACCGGCCGGTTTCCGGCTCGCTGACGTAACACCTTGCGCAGGATCAATGGTGGTTCGCTTCCGACAACCTAGTCGGGGGAAGGCGTAGTGCCCCGCCATCCGGACACGGTGATCACGCCCAACACGGTGCTCAGCGAAGCCCGCCGGAGCCTGTCATCACCGCGTCGGCCTGGCCAGTGCATGTCCCGGGCCGAGTTGGCCGACGCCGTCAACGCTGCGCTCAGCCAGCTCTACCCCGGACGGGACCTCGCCGCCCACTACGTCGACTCTCGCTGGATCGGCAAGCTCGAACGCGGCGAACACCGCTGGCCCAGCGAGGAACGCCGGACCGCCTTACGGCACGTCCTCGGCATACCCACCGACACCCGACTCGGCCTCTACAGCCCACGACGAACCGACAGTGCGAGGACCGGCAACAACCACGGCCACGCACCTTCGCCCGACTGGCTGAACGGACTGCTTCCCGCTGCTGAACTGTCGCCGCTGGTCACGGCCGCGGCCGGCGTTCGGGGCACCCAGAACTCGATAAGTGGCCCGCGTGCCAGCGACACGGTCCACCTACTGATGCCGGCGCTCCGCCGTACGCTAGACAGACATGATCTTCCCCCGGATGGACCGATCGGGTCCTTGCCCGAACTTCGGCGCAGGGTTGAGAATGTCGTGCGACGAAGGTTGCAGTCACATTACCGGTTGCTCGCGCACGACCTCCTGCGCCTCCTACCGGAACTACAACGGGCAGTGCAGGAATGGAGCGGACACCGGCAGGCTGCGGCGGCTGGACTGCTCACGCAAGCTTATCGCGGCGCCGACGCCGTAGCCGACAAGTTCGGCTACTACGACCTGTCGGCGCGGATCATCGGCCTCATGGCCGAATCAGCTCGTCAGTCCGGCGATGAACTGGCGGTTGCAGCAGCCAGATACGTGCGGGCCGAAACGTTCTTCGCGAACGGGCAATTTGACGTTGGGCGGTCGCTGCTGGAAAGCGCCGCTGACCAGCTCACGCCTGAGGGCGGGACATCCGCCGCCGCTGCTTACGGCGCGCTGCATATGCGGGCAGCCGTCCTCGGCGCCCGGGGTGGGCAACTCGGCTCTGCTCGTGCTCATCTTGAGGAGGCAAGAGTCTGGGCGCACTGCGTTCCAGAGGGTGTCTATTACGGCACTATGTTCGGTCCGACCTCCGTGCACATCCATCACGTCGCCCTGGGAATCGATGGAAATGATCCCGATGCGGCCATCAAGGTCGCAGCACAATGGCGGCCCTCCACTGATATTCCCGGCGAACGCCGGTCCCACTTCTACATTGAGATGGCCCGAGCACACGCGATGGTCGGCCTCGCCTCAACCGCCTTCGAAGCCCTCCTGGAGGCGAGGAGCGCTGCACCTGAGCATGTTCACTGCCATCCACAGGTCCATGACTTGCTCGGACAGCTTTCGCAGACGACGCTCGCCAATAACGGCCGGTTGCAAGACTTCAGGGATTGGTTGGAAGGCAAGTCCGAAATCAAGGAACGTTCGGGCGAAGCAGGTCCGGCAACTCCATTAGCGACCTGACTATCCATTTCGCGGAGGCCGTCGTGAGCGGATCATCGGCCCAGAGATGGCCCCATGGACCACGCCGGACTAAGATCGGTTGAAGTCCAGCCGCCCCTGCTGCGGCAACATCGTAGTCGCGATGGTCGCCCACGTAGGCAATTTGGTGACGCTCTCCTGGCGCGAGCTCAGCGACACGATCGAAGAAGCGCCGATCAGGTTTGGCCACCTGCCACTCGCCAGATGTCGCAATCCGGTCAGCCGGCAGGTCGAGTTGCCGAAGCAGCTCGCCAACCCGCGCCGTCTGGTTCCCGGCGATACCGACCCAGAGGCCACGTGCCCGTAGCTCGGAAAGCGCTGGCCGAACGTCCGGATAGAGATCACTTTCCTCGATCTGTTCTCCTACGCCTGCTGCTTCGCGTAGCTGACGTTCGTGATCAAGGTCGAATCCGGGTCGGAAGTACTGGAACGTCTCGGCGTTGTTCCGTCCTTGTGCCACCAGGGCTCCAAGTAGAGCTGAGAAGGTGTGCCGTGGCACGCCGATCCAGTCAGCCCAGGCAGCGAACCCGCGGGTGTCGTCGAGCAAGGTCTCGCCGATGTCAAACACGACCGATCGCATAAGCGCCCATCCCATCTGTCTGCCTCAAGCCAACGTGCCGCCTGACCATGCTGTGCCACCTAGGCTCCCATGATCGCGACGGTGCCCATCCGCCCCTCAAGGCGGCGGCAAATCAACGCCGGCCCGGCCCGAGCCGTCGGCCGCTGAGGCCGGGCAGGTCAACGTCCGGTCGGACCGCAGGTCGGCCCAGAAGGTCGGACCATAAGTCGGCATTCCCAGCTTGACTGCAATCAGTAATCGTTACCAGTGCAGTCAGTTACAACAGCCTGAAGCAAACACGCCTCGGCTGGATCCACACCGCACTGGCGACCCTCCAGGCGGACGATCACGACGCCAGTACACCTGGCCCACACCGCAAAATGACCATGGCTAGTAGCCCGGCGCACCCCTTCCTCGCTCTAGGGCCGGGTCGAGACGCCGTGCCTCCACACTCACGGCCAGACTCCCAGGCAATCGAACGGGATCCGGGGGAATTGCCGGAGCCAGCAAGATCAGCAGACCGTACAGGAGTATCGATGACCCAGCAGGTGAGCATGTTCAAGGATTCCGATAGGGCGGCGGCGAAGTTCCGCGACGCGATGACGGAAAAGCTGCTGGCAGATCGCATGATCACCTCCCCGGTAGTGGAGGCGGCGTTCCGGGCCGTGCCGCGGCATGCGTTCGCTCCGGCCGGCGTGTCGCTGGGGGCGGTGTACAACGCCGATGAGTCGTTGGTGACCAAGACCGACCAGCACGGTGTGGCGCTGTCCTCGATCAGCGCGCCGTTTATTCAGGCGCGGATGATCGAGCAGGCCGGGCTGCGTGCGGGGTTGAGTGTGTTGGAGGTCGGCTCGGGGGGTTACAACGCGGCGTTGCTGGCCGAGGTGGTCGGCGGTGAGGGGCGTGTGGTCAGCGTCGACATCGACGAGGAGGTGACCGACCGGGCCAGGGCGGTGCTGGAGGCCACCGGGTACGGCGACCGGGTCACGGTCGTGCGGGCCGACGCGCAGCAGGGCCTGTCCGGGTACGGCAGGTTCGCCGCGATCATCGTGACGGTCGGTGCGTGGGACATCTCCCCGGCCTGGCTGGAGCAACTGGCGCCCAACGGGGTGCTGGTTGTGCCGTTGCGGATGGGCGGGGTCACCCGCTCGATCGCGTTCCGGTGCGACAGGGATCACCTGGTGAGCCAGAGCGCCGAAGTGTGCGGGTTCGTGCCGATGCAGGGTGGCGGGCAGCACAAGGAGCGGGTCTTCGAGCTGCCGGACGCGGACGGCCACCATGTCAGGCTCAGGTTCGACGACGCCGTCCCGGATGACCTCGGCCAGCTCGACGGGGTACTGGCTGCCGGCCGCGCCGAGGTGTGGTCGGGCGTCACGATCCCGCACAGGACGTCGTTCGCCGACCTGCATCTGTGGTGCGCCGGTTTTCTGCCCGGGTTCTGTCAGGTCGCGGCGGATGACGGTACCGAGCTGGCCGCCGAGCGCGGGCAGTGGTTTCCCTACGGCGTGGTGCGTGGGGACTCGTTCGCCTACCTCGCGGTCCGACCGGCGCTGGAGGGTGCGGGGGTGGAGTTCGGGGCACGCGCCTACGGCCGGCACGGCGAGTTGCCCGCGACCGCGATGGTCGAGCAGATCCAGGCGTGGGACCGTCACGGTCGCCCCGCGCCGACGATCGGCTACTGGCCGGCCGGCAGCGACGACGCCGCCCTGCCGGAGGGTGCGGCGGTGCTGACCAAGACCCACGGCCGGGTCACGATCTCCTGGCCCACGGCGGGCTGAAGCCGCGCGGCGTCCGCGCGGGCCAGGTGCTCCACCCCATTCCCCCCTTCTGTGAGGAGATGTTGATGGCTCCAATGCTGACCCTCGACGGCATGGTCAAGGATCCGACCCTGACCGACGCCCTGGACTTCGACCTGCCGGACATGCGGGTCATCGAGGCCACCACCCCGTTGACGAGCATGGCGTGCAGCACCAACGACGGGTGCGGCAGCACCTGCAGCGGCAGCGCCTGCAGCTCCAGTTCCAACGACCCGTCCTAACCCGTCGTCCCGAACCATCTGTGGCCGCCGGCGTCCTGCTCCCGGGCGTCGGCGGTCCGGTTCACCCTGCGAGGAGGTGAACAAGGTGAGCATCCCTGTGCGCTACCGGCATAGCGGCCTGGTGCTGATGCGCGCGACGACCGATCCGGGCGATCTCGATCCGCCCACGCACCTGGACCTGTCCCAGCCGGCTGTCGTCGAGCAGCAGGGCCGGGCGTGGCTGGCCAAGGTTTGGGCGCGTGAGGAGATCCGGCAGGCGCTGTCGCTGGCCAGCCCGGACCTGGCGGCGAGGGTCGGCCGGCTTCTCGACGCCGGCACCGGTCCGGGCACCGTCAAGCAGCTACGCCGCGCGGTGTTGTCCGTCGCGTCCTACCTGCTGCGCTGGCAGCGCCGGGCGACTCCGTTCGGCATGTTCGCCGGCATCTGCACCGCCACCGTCGGGCCCGCGACCGCCCAGTTCGGCACCCGGCACCGGATTGTGGCGCGTCCGGACGGCGGATGGCTCACGCACCTGATCGATTCGGTGGAGCGGCACCCGCGGCTACGTCCGCGTCTGCTGGTGACGGCGAACAGCGGCCGGGTCGAGCGTGACGGCCGCCTGATCGTGTCCCTGCCGGATGAGGTGGGTGTGCGCGGGCACGCGTCGCTGCGCGAGGCGAGCGTCGCGCACACCCCGGCCGTGCGAGCCGTGCTGGCTGCGGCTGCCGTACCGGTCCGGGTAGACGCCCTCGCCGACGCGCTGGCCGCCCAGTTCCCGGCCGCCGGCTGGCAGAAGATCCGCGCCCTGGTGGACAACCTGGTCGACCAGCGGTTCCTGATCACCAACCTTCGTCCACCGGCGACGAGCCCCGACGGCCTGGCGCACCTGATCCGCGCCCTTCGCGCTGTGGGCGGTGAGGACCTGTTCGACATCGCGGGGCTGCTGGCGGGCCTTGATGAGATCCACGAGCTGCTGGCCCGTCACAACAGCTGCCTCGACCCGTCACGGGCGGCGGCGCTGCGGGCGTTCGCGTCGGTGTCGATGACCGCGCTGGCCCCGGCCACCAGTCAGGTCCTCGCCGTTGATGTGCGGCTCGACGCCAGCATCGCGATCCCCGAGGGCGTGTTGGCTCAGGCCGCGCTCGCGGCCAGTGTCCTGCTGCGCCTGTCCACGCAACCGTTCGGATCCACCGCCTGGCTCGACTACCACGCCCGCTTCCGTGCCCGCTACGGACCCGGCGCCCTGGTCCCGGTGCGCGACCTGGTGGCCGACTCCGGCCTCGGCTACCCCGGCGGCTACCTCGACGCGCCCCGCGCCCGGCCCGCGTGGCGGGAACTGACCGAACGCGACGCCGCCTTCCTCGCCCTCATCCAGAAGGCGACCCTCGACGGCGCGCGGGAGATCACCCTGACCGACGCCGACGTCGAGGCGCTGACCGTCGGCGACCACGGCGACATCGTGGCCCCGCAGCGCATCGAACTCGGCGTCGCGCTGCACGCCGCCTCCACCGACGCGATCGACCGGGGTGAGTTCGAACTGCGCGTGGTCGCCGCACCCCGCGTCCCGACCAGCATGGCCGGCCGGTTCGCCCGCCTGCTCGACGACGACGGCCGCGCCCTGCTGGCCGCGACCTTCGAAACGCAGCCGCCGGCGGCCGGGAGCGGTGAGGCGTTCGCGGTTCAGCTGTCCTTTCCACCGCGGCGGGCGCATGACGAGCACGTCGTCGGCGTGCCGCGACTGCTTCCCGATGTCGTCTCGCTGTGCGAACACCCCGACGGCGAGGTCATCGACGTGGACGACCTGGCGGTGACCGCCGACGGCGAGCAGATGTACCTGGTGCAGCGCTGCACCGGCCGGCGGGTGATCCCCCGGATCCCGCACGCTCTCGACTTCGCCGCGCACACCCCGCCGCTGGCCCGGTTCATCGCCGAGGTCGCCGACGCCCGCACCGCCACCTTCGGCCCGTTCAACCCCGGGGCCGCCCGCATCCTGGCCTACATCCCTCGCATCCGGTACGGGCGGACCGTGCTCGCCGCCGCCCGCTGGATCCTCGACAACTCCGACCTGACCAGCGCCCGGAGGGAGTCCTGGGAGGAGACCCTGACGTGGTGGCGGCAGCGGTGGCGGGTGCCGGCCCGGGTGGTGCTCTGCCAGGGTGAACTGCGCCTTCCGCTCGACCTGGACCAGCCCGTGGACCGCACCCTGCTGCGCACCCGCCTGACCCCGGTTGGGCGTGTCGAGCTGCAGGAGGACAGCCCGCCTGGCGCGCACGGCTGGATTGGACGCCCCGCCGAGCTGCTGATCCCGATGACCGTCATCAACCCGCCGCCACGCCCGCTCCCGCGCACCGCGAAGCCGGGGCCGGTCATGCGGCCTGGCGACGCGCTGGTGGTGCACGCGCAGCTGGCCGGCAACCCGGCACGGTTCGACGCGATCCTCACCCGCCACCTGCCCGCCCTCGCTGACACCCTCAGCGACTTGGTCGAACGGTGGTGGGTGCGCCGGCACCGCGACCTGATCCACCCCGACGCCGACCAGCACCTCAGCGTGCTGTTCCGCCTGACCAGCCCGGACCGGTACGGGCCGGTCGCCGCCCACCTCGCCGCGTTCGCCGCCGGCCTGGACGCACGCGGCCTGCCCGCGCAGCTCACCCTGGCCTGCTACCCACTACACCCGGCCCGCTACGGCCAGGGCCCGGCGATGGCCGCCGCGGAGCGTGTCTTCGCCACCGACACCACCTGCGCCATCGCCCAGCTCACCGCGGCCGACGCCGCCGGCGTCCCGGCCCAGGCCCTGGCCGCCGCGTCGATGACGCACCTCGCCGCGGCCTTCGCTCCCAACCCGCAGGCCGGCTACCGGGCGTTGACTTCCTGCCTGCCCCGCGACACCGAACCGCTCGACCGCGGCGTCCGCGATCACACCCTCCGCCTGGCCGACCCCGCCGACGCCTACCGGACCGTCCGCGCCCTGCCCGACGGCGACAGGGTCGCTGCCGCGTGGCAGACCCGCGACGAAGCCCTCGCCGCGTACCACCTGGCTCTCGTCGCCGAGCGGGACCCAACCCAGGTGCTGCGGAGCTTGCTGCACGAGCACCACCGGCGCGCCGTCGGAGTCGACCCCGCAGTCGAGAAGATGACCGGGCGTCTGGCCCGCGCCGCCGCCCTGCGCCGACTCGCCCTGGCCGGCGCCCTATGACCCCCCACATCGACGCACCTGCGATGGTGCTCACCGACAGCGAGGCGGGCCGCCAGTCCTTGGCGAACGGCACCGCCGGGACCGCGTTGCTGCACATCGAGCGCGCCCTCACCGGCACCGGCGGCTGGGCGACCGCGCACCGGCGGATCAGACGCGCCGCGAACGGGCCGCTCGACGCGGGCGACCACGCCGGCCTCTACTACGGCGCACCCGCCATCGCCTTCGTCCTGCACTGCGCACACCCCCGATACCAGCCGGCTGCCATCGGTCTGGACCGGCACCTGCTGCGCCTGGCCCAGCGCCGGCTCGCGACTGCCAACACCAGAATCGATCGTGGCCAGACCGCCACGTTCGGCGAATACGACCTGTTCTACGGACTGACCGGGCTCGCCGCGCTGCTGCTACGCCACCAGCCCGACAGCGACACCCTCGCCGACCTGCTGCGATACCTGATCCGGCTGACCCGACCACACCGCGCAGACGGAATCGAACTGCCGGGATGGTGGGTAGCCCACCACCCCGACCCGAGCCTGCCGACCCCCGGCGGGCACGCGAACCTCGGCATGGCCCACGGCGCCGCCGGACTGCTCGCCCTACTCAGCCTCGCCACCCGCCACGGCCGCGTCGTCGACGGCCAAACCGAGGCGATCGACGCTCTCTGCGACTGGTTCGACCGGTGGCGGCAGGACTCCGATGACGGCTCCTGGTGGCCGCAGTGGCTCACCCGCGACGACCTGCGCACCGGCCGGCCGTCACAACGCGGCCCCGGCCGGCCGTCCTGGTGCTACGGCGCGGTCGGCATCGCCCGCGCCCTGCAACTCGCCGCCATCGCCACCCACCATCACCGCCGCCGCGCCACCGCCGAGGACACCCTCGCCGCCTGCCTGACCGGCCGGCAACTGCGCCGGATCACCGACACGGGACTCTGCCACGGCATCGCCGGCATCTACCAGACCGCATACCGGGCGGCCCGTGACGCGCGAACCCCCACGATCGGGCAACAGCTGCCCGCCCTGGCCGAAACGCTGTCCAGGCACGCGGCAGCCACCGAAGACGACCCCACCAACGACGCAGGGCTACTCACCGGCAGCGCCGGAGCCCGCCTGACCCTGGAAACCGCCTCGCACACCACACCACCACGCTCGGGATGGGACGCATGCCTGCTCATCACCTGACCGCGACACCACCACACCAACTCGCCGCCGCCGTGCTCCAACTCCTCGCCGGCGCGAACCTGGAGGCCACCGCCGACGGCAACGACCTGGATCCCCTCGACCTCATCGAAGCCCGGCAGGTATACCAGGCCGCTGGCCTGGCCGCACTCCAACGCCGCGCCGAACACGAGTGGTACCAGGTGCTCGTCCAGTTCGGTGACTGGCCCGGCGCGGAAACATCACCACTGGGACCACACCTGGATCAACTCACCGCCGACGGGGCAATCGCCGGCGGATGGTGGTACCTGCGCAAGTACCCCTGCTGGCGGCTACGCTTCCGCGACGCCGACACCACAGCCGTCAACAAGGCCCTCGACGACCTGAGCACCACCGGGGTCCTCGCACGCTGGTGGCCGACGATCTACGAATCGGAAACCGACGCGTTCGGCGGACCCGTCGCGATGCACATCGTCCACGACCTGTTCATCGCCGACAGCCACGGCGCGCTCGCCTACGCCCGCCACCCCAACCCGCCGCTGGACCGCCGCCACCTGTCCCTCCTGCTGATCAACGCCCTCCTCGACGCCGCAGGTCTGGACTGGTTCGAACGCGGCGACGTCTACGCCCGAGTACGCGACCTGCGACCAGCACCTGCAGGCGCCGACACCCCGAACACCGCCACACTCGCCGACACCATCCGCCCCCTGCTCGCCCGAACCCTACGAGCCGACGACGCCGCCCGCGCCTACGGCGAGCCGGCCGCGTCCATCGCCGCCTGGCTCGCCGCGTTCGACCACGCCGGCCAGCACCTCCGCCGTGCGGCAACCGACGGCACCCTCGGCCGAGGACTGCGCACCGTACTGGGCCAGGTCCTGATCTTTCACTGGAACCGGTTGGGCCTGTCCGCCCGCACTCAAGGCATCCTCGCTACCGCCGCCACCACAGCCATCCTCCCCAGGAGCTGACCGTGGACCCGGACACCCTGCACGCCGCCACCCGCCGCTTCCCGCTCGTCGGCTGGCCCCGACCCACCTGTCCATCCCTACCCGAACGAATCGACGAGATCGCCACCATCGCCGACACCGCCCGGAAACAAGGCGCGGACGGCATGGCCGAAGCAGCACACGCCCTCAACAAGGCCGCGCTCGTGGCCAGCGACTGCGGCCTGACAGAGCACGCACGCGACCTGTGCTGGCAGCACATCAACATCTACCGAGCCAACCCGCAACTCACCGTCCTGCAGGCCCGATACATGCTCGAACCCGTCATCAACCTCGCCCGACTCCAGATCCGCGCCGACGCCGGCGAACAAGCCCTCCGCCTGCTCCACACCGTGTACCAAGCCGTCCTCACCCGCACCGACCCGATCATCGACGGCCACACGCTGCCGCTCGTCCACCTCGCTGGCACTGCCGAAGAACACCGCAACCTCCGCGACTGGGTCTGGCTCCAGTACCTCACCGAAGGCATCCGCGCCCTGACACTCGCCGGCCGCTGGGACGACGCCCTCACCCACGCCGAGACCCACCGAGGAATCGCCCGCCACCTCATGGAAGGACGCCAAGTCGCCATCATCACCCGCTGCCTGCACGGCGCCTGGCCGGCCGCCCGAGCCCTACTCCAAGAAAGCCAACTCACCCACCCGTGGGAACAGGACGTCGGCGCCTGCCTCAACATCATCTGCACCGACCCTGCAGTGCGTGCCGCCAAAACCACAACCATGATCAACCGATTCCTCAGCCAGCGCCCCAAGCCCGGTTACGCCGTCTTCCGAGCCAGGCTCGGACTGACCATCACCACCCTCACCGGCAACACCGACCCCACTGCCGCCAACCACGTGCTCGCCCGCACCGCGAACGAGGCGATCAACGCCCCCGACGGCTACGCCGCCCGCGAGATCCTCACCTACCGCAGCGACGTCACCACCCTCACCGAGGCGCACCGCAAAGCACTAACCGAACTCGTCGCCGCCTGCGGCCTGGGCGCCAAATCCCTCCCACCAGCACTGACCGAATCACTCACCACCACCACACAGACCGCAGCCGACGCCCTGGCTCGGGCAACGTCGAGACCCTCATGACGCCCGATCAGCAGTAGCCGGAGAGCTGGGTGTTGATCCATCCGAAGGTCTTGTACGTGCGATTGGCGCAGAAGCAGCACGGCAGGTGGGCGAGCGGCCCGGTCGCGCCCATGGGGGCGGTCGAGTCGCGCTCGGACTCCGAGCCGTCGACCTGGGCGAAGCTGGACTACCAACGATGGCGGGTTCGCGAAACCCCTCGGCGAGTGGACCCGCGCCGTGCCCATCGCGCAGACCTGGCTCGACCGCCTTGGCTCAGAACCACGGGCAGCAACGATGATCGCGACACGGACAAGGGCCACTGCGGGGACCGCAGCGGGCGCAAGCCACGTCGGTACGGTCTCCTGGTGAGTCCCGCCGCGTCTGCGTCTGTCGCGCCCGGCCCGCCGTCGAAGTTGGCCGCGCTCGGGCTGATCTATGCCTGGGGCGCCCTGCACGACATTACGTACCTACCCACCGGTTTGATGACCCGGAACTGGCGCATCGTCACCGATGCCGGCGTGCATGCACTGAAGGAACTTCGAGACGCGTCCCCGTCGACCGCACGTCGCAATCTCCGGGTGCTCGCCAGGCTCATCGACCTTGGGGTTCCAGGCTGCCGTCCCCGCATGACCCGAAACGGAGACTCTGTCGCAGAGATCGACCAGACCGGGTTCATGATGACCTCCTGGCTGGACGGTCACCACCTAAGAGGGCGAGATCTCACCCTCGACCAAGCGCACGAGCTGGGACGAGTGATCGCACGTCTCCACGACAGCCTCCGCCACCTCGGAACAACAGAGGGCTTACCGGCGCCACCCGAACAATTGCGGGCGCAGGTTACCGAAACCGAGGCGGCCGTGGCCAAGGCTGATCACTATCTTGCGGCAGCCGAAGCGGGTAACACGCCTTTCGATACGCAGGTCACAGAGATTTTGCACCGTCGAAAGCTCTTGATCAACAAGGTCGCCGACGAACGTCCCCGTACCCACGTACCTGCCGGACCACACGGCTGGATCCACGGCGACCTGCAACACCGCAACATCCTTTGGGCCCCCACGGTGGGCCACGACCACAACATCCTGCGTGTCGCCGGGATCCTCGACTGGGACCGAATCCGCATCCGTCCCTTCGGAGAGGAACTCGTACGAACCGCCACCATCCAGTTCGGCAGCGAACGCGGCGCACTCGACCTCGTCCGAATCAACGCTTTTACCCGTGGCTACCGCACAATCCTGCCACTCGACGACAACGAGGTCACCGACGCGGTCGAGCGGCTGTGGTGGAAGCGCCTCACCGACTACTGGCATCTCGACTTCCACTACGACCGCGGAGACACCTCCTGCGACGACCTGTTCCTCTCTGGCGAGGAAACCTTGCACTGGTGGACCAACCGACGGGACGAGGTAAAACAAGCCTTCACGTCTTGTAGGTTCTCGTCGCCGATGACGGATTCTCACGATCTTGGCAGCCGTGTTGGCGGATCCGCCATGGTCACGAGAATCGATGGGCGTGGCGCCTAGACTCCTGGATGTGTCGATCGAATTCCCGAATCGCACGTAGACATCTGGACGCCGGTGCCCACCGGGGCGATCCGACAGCGAACGGCTGGACACGTGGCCAACGGCGGCGCAGAGCCGTACTCCGGTTAGCGCGGGCGCGGTTTGCCGTTGTTGGTGCCGGTACCCCAGCGTAGCAGCTGAAACCGCCGTCGTTGGAGCCTTGCAGGGGTCCAACATGGTGCTGACGTACGGCGCGATTTGCACTCAGCATTCCCATAGGTCCTCGCTAGGCGGTGATAAGTAGAACCAGCTGGACGGCGATCAGTATGTCGATCACTGCGCACCATTCGGCGAAAGAGGGTGCGACGACCCTGTCGAGCTTGAGGTGGACCAGATCCCAGATTCCGTGCGCCAACCAGGCCGCTGCTACGAGATATCCTGCGATGGTCGGCTCCTGGGTAAGGATCGCTAGTCCCGCGAAGCTGACAGCGGCGAAGACGCCGAATCCGAGCGCCTGCATTTGCAGTGTTCGGTCCCGCGTCAACTGCCCGTCGGCGACGCTCCAGATGAGGACCAGCAAGGCGATGACCGTCAGGACGAACGCCGGGTCCACGCCAACGATTCGGGTCAGAATCACAAGGCCGAAGCCGGTGATGACCACCGGCCAAGTGGCACGACGCCGACGAAGCTTGGCGAGCACCAGGTAGCCGAGCGGCAGCAGGACGAAGACTCCACCCAAGCTTCTCGTCAGGTCGGGCGCTTCCGCAGGCGAGGCCTCGGCGAGGAGACCGGGCAGGGACAACGCCACGGCGACCGCGGTCGGCCAGCGGTTCCTGAGCCAAACCAGAAGCCCGCGCGCAGAGCGCGGCCGGCGGCCGGTGGAGGGCAGGTCGCGGACAGTCCCGTCTGGGTCGGGAGAGCGCTGATTTGTCGACTGACTGTTCACCGGAAACCTCCGGGTGTGATGGTGATTCCACGTCGCGAGGAGAGGAGATGCGCGCCGCCGAAATGGGGTTGAGCTGGTTGGCGTCGCGACGGCGCGAGCCGCAGGACCAACGCCCGTCCCGCTATCGTCAGGCCGCCCGCGGCCTGTTGCGAGACCGGGTGCCAGGACTGATCGGCGGTCCTGTGCTCGATCTTCCGGCATCCGGCGGGCCAGTGCCAGCTGTGTGACGTTGACGTGCACTGTGTACGGTGCCGATGTGCGTCCTGCACATCGGCCGGGGGTGGGCGATGTGAGCGACGGCAAGTAGGAGATCCTGTCTCGTCAACGGCGCGGCACTTCGTGGAACCAGATTGCGCTCTCCGGTAGAGGATGGGAGGAATAGCCGACGCCCCGATCGGCGGCCGGGCGGTGTGATTGATGTGCTGGTGCGCCGCTTTAAGAGCGTGTCGGCCGCCTGTCCGGCAGTGACGTTCGCTGAGCAGGTGCCTGCGGTAGTGGGCGTCGACGACCTCGCCTTGCGCCGCCGTCACGTCCGCGCCACGATCATGGTGGACCTGCAGACCCGGCACCCGGTCGAGGTCCTCGAAAGCCGCGAGGCCGCACCTGTCGCCGCCTGGCTGGCGCAACATCCCGAGGTACAGGTGGTGCGCCGGGATCCCGCCCGGTCCTACGCGTGCCGGCCTGTCATGGTCAAGCCCTGGCGGAGCCGTTCGCCTCTTGAGTGCCTTCGGGCAGGATGTAGCGGTACATCTGCACGGTCCACGTCGGCTCCGCAGTTCGTTGTGAGGCGTACCATTTGGCGCCCATAGCCTCGTAGAATCCGGCGGCATTGGGGTCGGCGCCGATCGAAAATTCGGAGGCGCCCAAGTCGCGTGCCGTCCCTACGGCGTGCTGCCATAGCACTCGTCCGAAGCCTTTGCCGATCTGGCCGATGTCGAGGAACATCTTGTCCAGCAAAAGGCCGTCGTCGTTCTGAGTGAAACTGTAGAAGCCTAGTTTGCGGCCGTCGCTGTCGACAAGCGTGAAGACTGAGTTGTCGCGGATATAGGAATCTGTGATCCGCCGGGCGTCGCCAGCCCAGTCGAAGTACCCGTCGGGATAATCCCAATGAGAGGCGGAGCGGGTTTGAAGCCCTTCTAGTTCGTTGGCTTCATGCGGCTCCGCACGGCGGATATGGTGTCGGCGGCCACATCCGTCGTCGCTGATTGAGGGATCATCGCTCATCAACGCCTCCTAGCGGAACGCTGCTGATCACGTAGTGCTTGTGGACATTCATCCCGAGCCGCCAGCCGATCACGTAGGGACTGACGGCGGTGCCGAATACACTGCTCGCGATTATCCCGCCCTCGCGGGGCACCTCGTGAACGGCGAGGCGCATTGGGCGCCCGAGTCGGGATGATACCCGGGACCGGACAGCTGTCACCACAGCCCTCTGATCCCGACGAGGTCATCCGCCATCGCCGAAGGGGCGCGGAAACGCCTCGTCCTGTTCCGCTTCGGAGCCGGGTGCCGGCGCCGACGACCGGCTGGCGAAGCTGGAGGCCCCGGTAGTCGCGTCCCGACTAACTGCTGATCGGGCCCCGCGTCGGACGGTTATCAGGTGTTTGCGGTTGGGGCGAGGACGCCCTCCATACTTGCCCGGCGATGCGGCGGAAGTTGCCGCCGACGATGGCGTGGATCGCGTCGGCCGGGTATCCGCGGTTGTGGAGCGCGGCGCCGACGTTGAGTAGGTCTTCCGGTGGCATGAACTCGATGGGCCCCCAGCGGGTGTAGCTGTCGGGGAACAGGTGCGGGTTGGCGGCGACTTCGCGGTTGAAGTCGTCGAGGTCGAACGGGTAGTCGGTGGCGAGCCCCACGTGGTCGGGGCCGACGAGGTCGACGGCGTAGTCGATCTGCCGGCACAGTGCTTCGACGGAGGGGTCGTTGGGGCCCAGGAAGATTCCCACGCCGGTGATGCCGATGACTCCGCCGGTGTCCGCGCAGGCGCGGGCCTGGTCGTCGGTGATGTTGCGCGGATGCTCCCACAGGGCGCGCATGCAGGAGTGGCTGTAGATCACCGGGCTGCTGGAGCTCCGGCACAGGTCGAGGCCGGTGCGGGCGCCGCAGTGGGACCCGTCGACGACCATCCCGACCGCGTTCATCTCTCGGACCAGGGCCCGGCCGTAGGCGGTGAGGCCGTCATCGACGGCGTCGAGGCAGCCAGAACCGGCGGCGTTGCGGTGGTTGTAGGTCGGCAGCATGGTGCGCACACCCAGGTCGTAGAAGAGCTCGACGCGGTCGAGGTGGCCCTCCAACGGTCCGGCGTCTTCAAGGTCGAAGCCGACCGCGACCCGGTCGCTGATGTGCGCTTGGTCGATGTCCCGGCTGGTGGCGGCGAGCAGGTACCGGCTGTCGTCGGCCACCCGCCGCCGAAAGGCATCAAGCAAACTCAGGACATCCGCAGCGCTGTGCGGGGCGTATCCGACGTTGACCGACACGTAGCTGCCACCGGACCGAAGGTACCGGGCCAACTGACCGACGTCGGCCTGGGAAGACAGGGGGAGGCAGCAGTGCTGCTCCCACAGCAGCGGCGGACCAGGTGACGCGACCGGGACGTCAGGCATGCCATCCATAATTCCAGCGCCGCCGCCGATACAGCCTCCAGCGCGACTAAATCCTGCGCACCGGTGGCCAATCGTCGGCAACCGTAAGCAAGCCAGGGTCAACACCCGACGAGCAGCAGCCGCACCCGAGAGCCGATGAGGTCGGACGCCCGACCCTCGACAAGCGTCCAGCTCGTCGCGATTCGATCCACCACTGGGACTCCACCCTGCTCTTCAACCTGTTCCTTGACGACCGACCCGAGCAACGGCTACCAGGCGATCTCGGTGGCACCACAGGTGAGGCCAGGACGTCCGGCGACAAGCCGTCCGTCATCAGGGCCAGTCTCAAGCCCGGTCGTAGGCCATGGTCGAATCCGTCACCGGCGCGAATGTTCCCCGCGTTAGCTCGGCACTCACGCATCACCGCTGGCGGCGCCGCCCCGGAGTGCTCCGGACGTACGTCATCGTCCAGGTGCCGTCGGCGGCCGGCTCGGGTTCGACTTCGTAGCGGTGATCCTGGTCCGGGGTCATGCCCGGTACCGAGTTCCGCTGTTCCAGGACCCACACGGCGGGCGGGCCGCCGTCCGGGCCGGCGGACAACTCGCGCACCGCGCCATCGGCCGGGCCGCCTCGGAGCATCACGGTCACAGTTCCCACCGCCTGATACTACGAACGGGCGGCCAGCTGCGCGCGGCCCGTCGCGACCGGCCGCGTCCAGGCACGCGCCACGCCCCGCGGCCGACGGTACCGGCAGAGACCACGCCGGGCATCGTCTCGCAGCGGGCAAGGGTTCCGAACCGGCAACTCACACCAGCTTATGGACCGGGCTCCGGGCCCGCCGCTGACCGACGCGGAACGGGATGCGGCCACACCCGACGCACAGCCTGGGAGTAAACGATCGGAGGCCACCAGGGGCACCAGAACAGGCCCTACCTGACCCACTACGGAAGGTGGCTGTGGATAACCGGGCGTGTTATCCACAGGTTGAGGCGCCGGGTCTTTCCAACCATCCGGCCACGGCCGCACCCTCCTCTCATGCGAACGCCAACCGCGACTCCATCAGCACCTCACGATCGGCAAGCCCGGCACGGCCCGGACGGTTCCTCCGCCGCGTCGCGACGGCGTAGCGGGGTGGGACCTCGATGACCTCGCTGGCGCAGGTAGGCGCGTGTCTACGAGCCACCGTCACCACCATCCGCGCCGGTGCGGCGCTGGCGGTGAAGGCGTCGACGCAGTTGTCGGAGGCCACCGACCGTCTGCGCGATCATCTGCGTGGCGCGGACGTGCCCTCGGCTACGGGCCTCATCTCCAGCCTGCTCAGGGCGGTCGATAGGGCACGGGATGCTGCGGTGGCGGCGAGGCACAGCGCCGCTGCGGTCGAGGCGTACATGGTTTCCATCGGCATCTCCGTCTCCGACGGGGACCCGCCAGTGAACCCGACGGCTTCGCCCGAGCCCGTGCCGTACCTGGCCGTGGTGGCGGGGAGCGTGCGGGCGATGCTGCCCCGCGGCGCGAAGACGGTCGGCATGCTGGTCAGCCCGGATGGCCGTACGCGGAGTAAGCCGATCTGGAGCGGCGAGGACGGCCCCGGCCAGGGCGCGCCGGGACTGCGACGTGATTCACCGCTGCGCTGGCACCAGATGGCCTCGGCCACCCAGCACGTGGAAGGCCACGCCGCTGCCGTACTCCGCAGACCGGACGCCCCCAAACAGGCCGTGCTGGTGGTGTCCGCGCCGCCCTGCGGCGGGCCGAAGGGCTGCCACCGGCGGCTGGCCGAGATGCTCCCCGAAGGCACCACACTGCGGGTGTACGTTGCCGGTGACGACGGCACCACCACTTGGTGGGCGGACTACCACGGCAACGGACGAGGAGTCGCATGAGTACCGGCTACTCGCTCTACTGGGGCGCCGACCACACCGCCCTGGTATCCGCGCCCGCCGACCTGGACGCCGTACTCGACCAGATCGCCAGCGCAGCACCACACATCGTCGACGTCGTGCCCGAGGACAACGACGACCTCGGCCTGCAGATCGGGGTCGGCCACCCCGACCGAGCGGTGCTCCTGGTCTTCGGTGTCGAAGGCGGCTACGCCTACGAGCCCGATCTGCCGCCCTGGCCCGAACCCATCGACTACAACCAGGGCGGACAGGCCACCACCTACATCCCGGAACGGACCAGACTCACCCCGGCCACCGCCCGACGGGCAGCCCACCACTACCTCCTCACCGGCACACCGCCAGCCGACCTGCACCTCGACCCGAACTGATCACGATGCGTGGACGAAGGGGTGGGTGGGCCGAAGCGGGGCCTGTCTCGCTAAGGGCGTTTCCGGCGATCTTGGTTAGTAGGTTTCAGCGATCGGGAAGCGGTCGTTGAAGGTGATGGCGAAGGCGTTCAACGCGGGTTTCCAGCGCATCGTCCATCGGGTTCTGCCTGCTCCAGTGGGGTCCAGGGACCGGGTCACCAGGTACAGACACTTTAACGCGGCCAGCTCGTTGGGGAAGTGGCCGCGCCGGCAGGCCGTCTGCAACTCCCGGCCAGTACACCCCCAGGCTAGCGGCGGGATCGTACTCCAGCCCTAACTGGACCGTCAGGTGGAGTGGAAGCGATGAGTGCCTGCGGACAGGCCGCCTCGACGCGCCGTTAGGGCGGGCAGCGCGCACATCACGGCGGAAGAAAACGTCGCGCGGGCGTTCCAGCCGAAGCTCCACCCGATACTGCGTTGGCCGCGGCGACCACGACGGCTACCGTCTGGGTCGTGGATGGTGAGACTCCGGCATTCGATGATCTTGTTGATGGTTTCCGTCGGGTGCTCGACATGTATCTCGCGGAGAAGGTCAACCCGCCGAAGGCGAAGCGCTCGCGTAGGCCCACTTTACAACTCTCGTTTACCCGACTGCCAACGATCCTTAGGGAGCAGTTTCCGAATTGGGCCGATATCGCGCAGATGGCTGCGCGCGCGAACGGCCGCGACGTCGAATGGTCTAACGGAACAGATTGGCGCGCCGCAGTCGCCAGCTGGTCATCGTTCGGAGACGAGGCCCGAGAACTCCTTGAATACGCAGGAAAAAACCCGGACACCGAGGCGATTGCTCGCCGGATCGCCGGCGCGCTCGCCGGTAAGCCGATCCCTGCATGGGAGTACGTCACCGTCGATGTCAGCGTTCCGCTGACCAGCGTTCCATTGTTCGACGGCTGGCAGCTGTGCAGCGTGGACCGCGCCAACGACCCAACCTTGCCGATGTCCTACTCAACCTATCTGAGTGAGGTGTGGACACCGGACTCGCTACACAGCCAAGGCTTCGGCGCCCTACGACGTCCGAAGCTGGCACACAGTCTCGACAAGACCGAACCCGATGCCCACGAACTGATCTGGCCCCTGCTCACCCTCAACCTGCTCGACCTCCCAGCGGTACGCGCATTCACGGCTTACCTGGTGGAGCCAGGTCGGAGCATCATCACCTCGCCCGATGCTCTCCGCGGACACCTGCCCTCCGAAGTCAAATCATGGCACCCGCAGCCGCAAACCCTGCTACCAACCAAACCGCAGATCCTCGCTCCGGCCGTGGCCGCAAATTTGGAGCGGTTCGCCGCCGAGATTGGCTCTCGTCTAGCCAAGTTGCGCGACGGCGACCTTCGGATCCTGGCCCACGCGGCAGGGCATCACCTGTACCTGGCCTATCATCAAGGCCCGAAACAACCCGAACTCGACAGCAGCTACGTCGCCTTCCGTCGCATCGTCACAATCGAAGCGCTTTTACGCGGCACAGACGGCGATCACGAAAGCATCGGACGCAAAGTCTCCCAACGGGCGGCTGTCCTCGCCGGCCAGGACGACGACAGCCGCCTCGCCCTCCGCGAGCTGATCAAAGCCGCCTATGGTGCACGCTCGGCCTTTGCTCACGGCAACAGCCGCACCAGGCCGATGGACCATCCACTGTTGACGCGTACCGCTCGGGTCATCATTCGTCGATGGCTCGTGCTGGTTGCCCTTCACGGTGCCAAGAGGGTCGCGGCTTTACTCGACGACGCACTGTTGTCCGCTTCGGTGCGCGACAGTCTGCTGCGTGAGATCGCAGAGCATGAGAGTCGGGCAGGGCTTCAGTGACTGCATCTGGTCGCCCCTGGTGACAGACGCCCGCCCGGCGCAGGCGGCGCACCCTTCGGCCGCAATTCGCTCGGAACACTGACACAGATGAAGACGAGCCGTACTTGCGGTGATCGCTTTGACGATCCACGTCGAGCGCCGCACCTCCTACTGCGAGTCCAACAAGGGCTCTGCGTGGACGAAGGGGCGGGTGGGCCGAAGCGTTGTGGAGGGCTCTTCGGGCGGGTGACGGGCGAATTTGACGGTCGGTCGGGAGGATGCCGGGTGCCGATCCCGAGCAAGGGCTCGTGGCCCGGGAGCAAACATGAGGCGTGTCCCGGCATCCACCAGGGCCTACTGTCATTGCGTGCTCTGGTCGGCCGGCTCGTCGTTCGCCGGGAATGCCCGGGACTCCGAGTAGGGGACGGCGTGGCGGAGGCAGTGGTGCAGGCTGCCGAGCAGGTGGGCGTAGAGGCGACGTAGCGCGGCGGCGTGTCGGTCGCCGGCTTCGCGTCGCCGGTCGTAGAGGGCGCGGGCACCGGGGGAGCGGGTCAGGGCGGCGAAGGCCCACAGGTGACCGGCCTCGGCCAGGATCGGGTTGGCGTTGCGGCGGTGGCTGTGTCGGTGCGACCCGCCGGAGGCCCAAGTGATCGGAGTCGCGGCGCAGTACGCGCGCAGGTTGCGCGCGGTGGCGAACCGGCCCGGGTCATCGCCGAGCTCACCGAGCAGCCGGCCGGTCAGGATCGGGCCGACGCCCGGCATGCTGCGGTAGATCGGCGCCTGCGGGTGCTGGTCGACGAGATATTCGACCTGGTCGAGCAGACGGGCGGCGGTGGTGAGGGCGACGTCGAGCTGGGCGAGGAGAGCACTGCTTTGGTGGCCCATCGCGTCTTCGATCTCCGGTGGCTGCCGCAGCGCCCGCCCTCGGAAGAGGTGGAAGAGCCGGTCGGCCTCGTCGGCGATCTGGCGGGTGCGTCCGGCGGCGGTGAGGAGGTCTTCCAGACGGCGGTGGGTCAGCCGCGCCGCCTTGGCGGGGGTGGGCGCGGCGGTCAGGATGGTGCGGGCGTCGGATCGGGTCAGGCCGCCCTGGCTGGGCCAAGCGTCCAGGGCGGCGGGGAAGAACTCGTGCAGGCGGGAGCGGAGCCGGGCGGCAGTGTGCCGGGCGTCGTGCGTGGTCTTGCGGTGCGCGCGGGCCAGCTCGCGGATCGCCTCGGCGCGGGGGGTGGACGCCGGTACAGGCCGGTGGGCGTCGCCGTCGACGCGCAGCACGTGCGCGAGGAGCTTGGCGTCGCTGCGGTCGGACTTCTTTCGTTGGGCGCTGAGCCGGTCGCGGTAGCGGGCTACCTGAGTCGGGTTGAGTACGACCACCGGCTGCCCGGCCTTTCGCAGGCCGGCGACGATCAGGCCACGGCCGGTTTCGATCCCGATCGGGATGTCACGGCGGTTACGTTTGACCTGCCGCAGCGCGGCGAGGAGTTCGGCCAGTCCGTCGGCGGTGTTGGTGATCCGCAACTGGGTGACGACCGTCCCATCCTGGTCGATGACCGCCATGTCGTGGTGGCTCTCGCCCCAGTCGAGGCCGCCGAAGTACCGCGCCATACCCCCCGCTAGTCACCTATGCCAGTGGTTGAGGTGGCTGCCGGCCAGGCGCACGCTCTCGACCAAAGGGTTCGAGGCCCGGGATCGCAACAGGCATAACCTGGCCGGCAGTTCGCTGGTTGTGAAGATCAACCGCCTCGATGGTAAATAAAATCTGCCGTACGGTCCCGGCGGCTCACGCCTTGGCTGCCGCGATCAACTGCTCGACGCGCTGCCGGCTGTTGAGTCTGGTCAGTTCTGCGATCGTCCTTCGGATGGCGCTGACACTCACTGGTTGGCCCTGCGCCTCAGCGGCCGTGCGCAGCACCTCTTCCAGCTTCGCTAGCCGCCCTCCGCGTTGCCGCCTGATGGCCGACACGAGCGCGTCGAACAACGCCTGCTCACGGGTCAACAGCTCGTAGGCGATCAGGTCGTCCGGCTCAGCGAGCACGTCGCCCAGCAGGTTCTCCATAAGAGCCTGCACCTCATGCGGCTCGATCTCGTAACCCATGCTCATTCTCCCTGAGCGGGGTACTCACCCGCGTCGTACCAGGTGTCGCCGTTGCACCGGATGATCCGACCGTCGAGGACGAACCGGTCGCTGGCGTCGGAGGGGTCGATGGCCTCGGTGGCGGCCTCGTCGTAATCCAGGTGGGCGATGACGTCCTGCCAGATGTTGTCGCCGGTGTAGGCGTTGAGCTGGTCGAGCACGGCCGGCACGCTCACGTAGACGATGTGCAGGGTCTCCTCTGCGCCGTCGGGCAGGTCCTCCACCAGAGCGATCACCTCTCGGACGCGGACATCAAGCTGCTGCCGGTCATCGGCGAATGCGTGTGCGGCCTGGAGGTCACGAACGTCGGCGAGCCAGGCTCCCGACGAGGGGTCGCGGGAGATGTCCACGGTGTAGGTCATGCGATCTCTCCAGATCAGGCTATAGAGCAGGAAGGTGTCGACCTCGTGTGGCCGGCCTCATCAAAGCCACAGGTTGACGACGGTGGTCAGTTCGATGCCATCGGGCAGCTCGGTATCGTCAATGGTGAGGGCGTAGTCATCCATGGATCGAGGTGGCTTGTCTCGGTCCTTGAGCGCCAGGCCGATCCGCCGATCCAACTCCCGCGCCTGCGCGACCCCGTAGGCGTCGCGGTGAGTGAATACCCACAGGCCGCAGGTGCTCATCATGCCGCGGGTGGCCGCGCGGTCGTGGTCGAACATGACCGCCAGAGCCTGCCACAGCGTGGCCAGATCCTCGCTGGTGACCCTGGTCTTCGCGGCCCGGGGGGCGGAGAAGAACACGTTCGCCCGGTACAGGCCGTACGGCACGCTCCATTTGGAGCCCAGCTCCGTACGTTCTCCCTTGTCGATGTCCTCCTGCCGGGTCTGGGTGACCCGGGTGATCGCGTGATCAATCGGCAGGACCGGGTCGATACTGCGGGCGAAGGTCACCTGCACCGGCCTGCGGATGCTGGTTGACCCCGCGCCCTTCCCCGCGGTGAGGACGGCGCCGAACATCCGCGCGTCGTAGTACATGCCGCACAACGTGCCGACGGCGTCCTCGCTTCGGTCCGCGGCGGTTTGCCGCGCGCCCGCCCACCGCGTGTTCAGCGCGACGCCCGCCTCGACGAAAACGCCGTAGCGCGGGTCATCGCCCCGAAGTAGCGACACCGTGTCACGGATCTTCCGCTTGATCGCCACGTCGGTGACCAATCCCTGCGCGGACTCGTCGTCAGTGCGGGGTTGATTCTGGGCGTCCGGGTCGTCGTTGGGGTTCCCGTCGGTGACGTCGAAGAGCAGAACGGCGTCGTGGCGGCGGGTCGGATCGAGATGAGCTTGGCTCATGTGAGTCCTTCGGACCGTGGTCGCTTGGTCAAAGTCCACCGGCGTCGATCAGCCACAGCCGACCACCGTGGGCGTGCACGTTGCCGTGCGGGTTGAGGTCGGCCGCGCCTTCAAGGAGCGGGTAGGGGCGGGGCACGCTGCCGTCATCGGGCAGGTACGGCATCGCCACGACAGTGACCTCCCGATCACCGTCATACAACTCGTTGACGGTGACGACATACAGCGTCGCCGCAGGGGCGTGCCCCACGCCCCGTGCGCGAAGGCCGGTGAGGGTGGCCGTCTCCTGCCGGTTGGCCGCGTCGAGGCCCACCTTGTAGACGGTGCCGGTGGCACGGTCGAGGTACACCGTGCGTTGCGAGCCGGCGCCGATTTGCTCGCAGCCCTCCGGCGGCCAGTCAAGCAGGCCATGGTGATAGGCCGCGATCTCAGCAGCCTGACCGGCGGTCCCGACATCCGGCGCCGTCGTCATCACACCCCGAACCTACGGCAAGTCATGGCTTGCCGGCAAGCCATGACTTGCCATGTACCACGCGGTCTCCCGCAGTGCTGGCACGATCGCCGGCAGGGTGTCCGGTTCTGGGGACGAGGTGGCTCAGGTCGACGTCGATGACGTACTCGAAGAACTGCGCCAGTTCGCCCCACTCCCCGGACCGATCGGCCGACGCCTCCGAACGCTAGAGCCGGCCGGCGTCTCCACCACGGCGACGGCGTGCGCCAGGGCGCGTACCGCCCTCCGCTGGTGGCCAAGGGCCTCCCGCAGCGCCGCCGCGCCCTGGCAATGGCCCGCGCCGACTGCGGCCTCAGCGAGCGCGGTGACCGAGGTTTCCAGGGCACGTCCTATGCCGCCCAGCGCGGTGAGCAGCGCCGTCGGGTCAGTGATCGGCACATCGTCGTGGTGCAGCGCGTTGGCCAGCTCGTCCGAGGCGCGCTGCGCCTCCCGGGCGAGGTGGATCGGCTCGCTGGCCACGTTGGAGGATGGTGGCATGGGTCCAATCGTGGCAGCGGATGACCTTGACGCCCTCGGCTCTCGGCACGGGTTCGGGGCACGGTCGGGCCGGTAGGGCCGGCGGTCGGGCGATCATCGTCGCCGATAGTCGGTCAACCGCGCCGAGCGACCGCCCTGTCTCGTCCGGATGCACCCTGACAATCTTGTCCACTACTGGGCATCCTGATCACAATTCCGGTCGCCACCGTTCGGAGACGCCTTGAACATTTGGGACGTACTCGGGTCGCCAGCCTGGGGAGCAGTCGAGTCGCTGGGAACGGCCGCCACCGTAGGTGTTGCGGCGTGGGCCGCTTACCAGGCCCGCATTTCATCGAGCAGGCTCGCGAGCATCGAAAGTCAGCGCCGCCACAGCGAGCTGTGCCCTCGGTTCAACGTGACGTGCGAGCGCTTCAACCCCGGCTCCGATCGGCTGCGCATGCGGGTCATGCTGCTCGGACCGTCTGGCCTCGACCGGCTGGACCGACTCACGATCGTCGTCCGCAACGACCACTTCCGTCGTGGTGAGGGCTATCTGAACCCTGCCGGGCCCAGCGCCGAGGAAATTCGGCAGCACATATGGGGCCCATACCGATTCGTGCCAGGTACCGGCCCAGATGATGCACAAGCCGATACCACCGGACGCGAAACGGTCTACGAGGACCAGCTACCAGTAGGAGAGGAACTACCGTACGAGATGGAGCCGACCGGGCCTGGGCACTGGATGACCGGCACGACACCCGAGCAGTGGCGGAACGAGCGAGGAAACGTCATACGCCTCGGATTCGCCGCCGAGCACGCCGAGCACGGCATGTGGTACCTACCCTGTGAAATCGATGTTGCCAATATGCCTGCCACCGTGAAGGTCGGTTGGGCTTAACAGGCTCAACGGCTCATCGGGCCCAGGCGCCGGGGCCCAGGTGACGCCCCGCCTCCTCATGGCAGGTGGGGTAATCGTGTACCTGCACGGCGACCTGACGCAGGAGCCCAGGTCATCGCGACCGAGGGGGACCTCAGGCGCGCATACCTGACCGACGCCTGGGCAGCCCGGTTCGTCTAGCGGATGTTCGCCAGGTACCGGTGCTCTTCATCGGCTACAGCCACAACGACACCGTCATGCGGCTGATCGCCCGAGGCATCGGCGGCGCGAGAGCGCCGCGGTACGCGCTTACACGCGAGGTGGACGGCGACGTCTGGAAGACGTACGCGTCGTGTCGATCAGGTACGACGTCGTTGCAGGACCGGCGATGTTCGCGCCGCCTATCAGAGTCGGGGCACTGCGGACTTTCGGAGGGACTCCCCGCCGGGGCATCGACAGCGGGTAGTGGTGTGGATACGGTGGCGGCATGCCTTTGGCTCCTTCGTTTCGTCTGTTGAGTGCCTACGGGTACAACCTTGGTGGTCCCCGTGCCTGGAACTTGCACCGGTTCGCCCCTGGTGACGAGCTGCGGAATGGCTGGTACGACGAGACCGATCCGACGCACGAGTTCGCGGTGCGCGCCGCCGCGACGGCCCGTGATCGTCTCGGCCCGCAGGCGGGTGGCCGAGTGGTCGCGGGCCTACCCATGGTGTTCGTGGAGACGACCGAGGTCTCTCCGCCGGGCTGGTCCCGGGAGGTCAGCGCCCCACCGACGCCGAGCCTGAGCCTGCCGGCCACGTCGGAGCTGCGGTCGTGGGACCGGATTGCGGTCGCCAAGTTCGTCGTGGTCATCGCCGACTCGCTGTTCGACCATGATGCGCAAGACGTCGCGTTCCACAACGGCGACGATTACATCCTCGATCCGGCGATCAGCGGTGCTGGTGACCCGGACCTGGACTGGGACCAGGCCCTCATCGGCGCGCTGACCACGATCGGCCTTGAGCCGGTAGGTATGCCGGACTGGCTGTGGTTCCGCTCCAGTTGGTCAGACGAATAGTCCGGTCCGGGCGTCGGGGCAAGGAGACTGCGCATGATCTGCGACGCCGACGACCGGGGATGCGCCGGGTTGCGGCTCGATCAGCTGGATCCAGCCGACCAGCGACACGTCGAGCTTGCCACGGATGCCCGGCGCTTCGCGGAGCTCGGCTCGAAGAGGTCGGCGCCTGGACCTCTCAAGAAGCTGTACCAGTCTCTACTGCGCCCCGGGTTTCATCAATTTGGGTCGATTTTCGCAGTTCGTCCTTGCGGCCCAGCCGGCCCCACAACTTTGCGTCGCTCGGACGCATCAGACGTTCATCCCATCAAGCCGTGCGCCGGTGATACACGCCGGGCCGTCTTACAACCCGTTTGCCGGTCGAGCATGCGAAGGTGAAATCCGTCCACCTTGAAGGGATCTGCGATCAGCGCAAGCCGCGCCGGTCGGATCATGCTTTCGCCTGTCGCTACCGGAGGGTTCAGGAGTCGTCGCGCCGTGCTCAAGAAGATCATCATTCGGAACTATAAGCAATTTCAGGACTTCACACTCGACCTCAACGCCGGCATGAACGTGATCGTCGGCGACAACGACGTGGGCAAGTCCAACCTGTTGGAGGCCATCAACCTTGCCCTGACGGGCCGGCTACGCGGCAACCCGATAGCTGCTGAACTCTCGCCGTTCCTGGTCAATCTGGACGCAACACATCAATACATCCAAGCGCTACGGTCCCGGCGTCCAGCGGAACCGCCGGAGATCCTCATCGAGGTCTACTTCGATGACACCGACGACCTCGCCACCCTGAAGGGCACCAACAACTCCCTCAAAGAGCCCGCACCCGGTGTCAAGATCAGAATCGCGTTCAACCGCGACTTCATCGACGAATACGCCGCCTACGCCGCGAAGCCGGGTGAGATCGCCTGGGTGCCGACCGAGTACTACCAGGTGGAGTGGACGAACTTCGCCGGAGCCGCCGTCACGGCGCGTGGTGTGCCGGCGACCGCGTCGCTGATCGACGCCACGGCGATCCGGCTCCAGAACGGTGCGGACGCCTACCTGCAGTCGATCATCGGCGCCAGCCTGGACGCCCACGAACGTGTGGAGTTGTCCCGCTCGTACCGCAGTCTCCGCGAGACCTTCAGCGGAATTCCCGCAGTCAAGGACATCAACGCCAAGCTGGCGGGCGACCGGGGTGAGATCAGCGACCGCGAACTTACGCTGTCCATCGACATCTCCCAGCGGACTGGGTGGGAGCGCAGCCTCGTTCCGCACCTCGACGAGCTGCCCTTTCCGCACGTGGGCAAGGGCGAGCAGAGCAGCCTCAAGATCCTGTTGGCGTTGAACGAGAAGATCGCCGACACCCACGTGGTCCTCATCGAGGAACCCGAGAACCACCTGTCTTTCTCATCCCTCAACCAGCTCGTGCACAAGATCGGCCAGAAGTGCGCGGACAAGCAGGTCCTCGTGACGACCCACAGCGCCTACATCCTGAACAAACTCGGTCTCGACGAGCTGATCCTGTTGACCCCCGCGGGCGGGAAACGCATCACCGACCTGGCCAGAGACACCGTCGACTACTTCAAAAAGCTTTCCGGCTACGACACCCTCCGGCTGGTCCTGGCCAAACGCGCGATCCTGGTGGAGGGCCCATCGGACGAGCTCATCGTCACGCGGGCCTACCGCGACGAGCACGGCCGTGAGCCGATCGCCGACGGGGTCGACATCATCAACGTGCGCGGCCTGTCGGCCGCCCGGTTCCTCGACCTCGCCGTGCCGCTGGCCAAGCCCGTCGCTGTCGTCAACGACAACGACGGCGACGCCACCAAGATGCGGCAGAAGTACGACGGCTACGACGACTACGAGTTCATCTCGATCCACGTCGCTGCCGGGGCCGAGAAGACTCTCGAACCTCAGGTGCTGGCCGCCAACGGCCTCGCACGGATGAACGAGGTCCTCGGCAAGAGCTACACGACCGACGACGAGATGCTCGACCACATGACAGCGAACAAGACCGGCTGGGCCCTGGCCGCGTTCGAATCCGACCAGTCCATCACCATGCCGGAGTACATCCGCGATGCCGTCCGCCGCCGGTAACCGCGCGGTCATCGCCGCCGCCGGGTCACGCAAGACCCAGCTGATCATCGACGCCGCGCTCGCCGACCCGACCCGGCGAACGCTGATCACCACCTACACAGAGGAGAATCTCGCCCAGATACGCCGACGACTCGCGGAAGCCACCGGCCTGGTCCCCGCACACATCACGACAATGCCCTGGTTCACCTTCCTCCTCCGTGAGGCGGCGCGACCGTTCCAGGCCAGCCTCACCGGCAGGATCGACGACATCCGCTCACTGAACTTCCACGGCAGCAGGTCACGGTTCGTACGCCGGGAGAACGTGCTGCCCTACTACTTCGACCGGCACGGCGGCATGTACCGCGACGGGGTCACCGACTTCGTCTGCCGGGCCGACGACGCCTCCGCCGGCGCGGTCGTGCGCCGGCTGGCGGCGATGTACGACAACATCTACATCGACGAGTTTCAGGATCTGGTCGGTTACGACGTCGACTTCGTCGACAAGTTGTTCGCCTCGACCATGAGCGTCACCGTCGTCGGCGACCCACGCCAGCACACCTTCGCCACCAACAACGGCCCCCGGAACAAAAAGTACCGCGGCGCCGGGATCCTGGACTGGTTTCACCGGCCACAGATGACGTGCGAACTGGAGATACGTGCCGAGAGCTGGCGCTGCCACCAGGTCATCTGCAATTGGTCCGACCGACTCTTCCCGAACATGCCCCCGACAACATCCCGCAACCACTGCGAAACCGGCCACGACGGGGTTTTCAAGATCGCGGAAGAGGACGTGCACGCCTACGTAGCCAAGTACGACCCAAAGGTCCTCCGGGACCGTGTTACCACGCCCACGCTGGGGCTACCAGCCATGAACATCGGCCTGTCCAAGGGAAGCACCTACGACCGCGTGCTGATCTTCCCCACCCAACCGATGCGGAAGTACCTCAAAACCGCAGACCTCGCAGCGCTCCGCGCGCCCGATCGGCTCTACGTGGCAGTCACCCGCGCCAAGCACAGCGTCACATTTGTCGTCAATCGGCAGGAGGCCGACTACGTACCCTGATCTAACTCAGTGCGACCAGGCCGTCTTCTGAGATTCGCCCGGTGGACCGCTCGGTCGTCTGTACTGAGCCGCGATGGCCAAGACGGTCCGACCCGGTGGCGGCCCGGCTAACCACCTGCCACACGCCCCGGTCCTGATCCAAGCGTCAGCCGGCGTGATCAGAAGAAGTGGCGACGCCAGCCAGTTCATATAGGAAGGGCGGCATCAGCATCGGCATCAGGTGGAACTGCCCGTCGGGGAGCATCTGGCGTAGCCGGTCCAAGCCGTCGGCGATGCACAGCAGCATCACCGCAGTGCTGGCCCGCGTGGTGGTCGACGGTCGCCGATCTTGCAGCACGTCCCGGATCAGCAGCCGGTTCAGGGACAGCACCGCGCCCGTCATCCAGGCGAGCGTGGCATCGCCAAGCTCGCCGGAGTCCAACTTGGCCTCGACTGCGGCGCATTGCTGCAACCCAGGTCCGCATCTCGCCAGCCGCGCACCACGCCGCGCGGAGGCGATCGGTAGACGCTTCGACGATGGATCGCAGCAGGCTGGCGCGGACATCGCCGGTCGGCAGCAAACTGCTCCCACTGTCATCGATAAATCTCCGCAGGGTCTTGGCCGGCTTCATCGGGTACTCGAAGCGAGGATGCGACGGGACTGACAGCACCCGCCGGCAGCAAGGCCCGCACGTGTGAAGCCATCACCGGGCCGGCAAGTTCCGACCTACCCGCGAGCACCGCCGCTACCGCGGAGGTGCCGAAGTCCTGGACCGTCACCGGCTCGTCGATGGCCGGCCCGCGATCGTAGGGCTGTAGCTCTGCCGGAGCCCAGGAGACCCCGGTAGCCACAATCCGCTGGTCGGATGCGCCGCATCCGGCGCGGCAAATAGTCGTCTGCTCGTAAGCCGCCGACTTCGAGGCCGTCCACGCCCAATCGACGCGTTCCTCCGACGGAACCCCAACGGCGCCCCCAGCCGCGTACCGACGACGAGACCGGTCAGGGCCTGGTCACCGACGTAGCGATCAGCGGAAGATCCGCGACACGGTGTCCCTTCGACAAAATCGCCAGCAGTGCTACTCCTCGCTCCGATGATCCTCAAGCAGCGGGCATGCCGGCGCCCATGGCCTTCCGCTCCCTATCCAGCATCCACAGGTACTTGTCGATGTCCCGGATGGAGAATTCCTCCAGTTCGTAGAACCTGCGAAACCTGCTGATCGACCGGTGCCAGATCGCATAGTCGGTCTTCCACTGCTCGCCGGGTCTGAAGCTGTCAAATGCTTCGCCCTGTTTGAGTAGTTCATTGAGGACGCCGGCTACGCGGGAGTCGTAAATGGGGTAGACGTCGGGTGCGTGGAAGCTGCAGTACTTGGTGGCAAAAGAGTAGTTGCGCCGTCTCTTGCCGCCGATCTCGACCTTCGCGATGCTCTCAATGAGGTCAGGGTTCACGTCATCCTCGGCCAGTTGAGCGTCGATGTCCAGGCTGACGATGTGGCTCGCGACTTGGATCACGCCGAGTATGTTGGTCCAGTAAAGGCCGTTGAGTGCCGCGATCTTGACTCCGACCTCGCCGACATCACTGTTCTTAGGCATCGCTCGGAATGTCTCGGTCAGCGCGGCGGTAATCTTCTCGTGGTCGCCTTCACGCCACTGTGCGAGGTACCTCCGCACCTGGCCAGGAGTGGGTGTCGGGATGGGCTGCGGAAAGCCGGCCATGGTCTCCTTCTCCTTGGGTCAGATGGAATCAGGCTCTTTGTTCATGCAGGACTGCTTCTGCCAAGCCTCCGACAAACTCATCAGGCCGGTAGATCGGAATACTGTATCTGCGCGCATACTCGCAGATGGGAACGCCAGACTCCGGATATGTGGTTATCAGGGCGTCAATCTTGCCGATTTCGTTGGCGCGGCGCTTGTCGATGATCCCCTTCGGGCGCGGGATGAACTCGAAGCCCACCAACTCGGAAGCCCGTTGAATCGCCATCCGGGCGGTGTCGTCTCGGAGGCTCACCATAACCCTGCTGCCCTCGAAGAGCGGAAGGGTCGGCCCTACGGTGACGCCAGAATCCTCGCCGTAAACGGAAATCCGTTCTGCGAGTGACCGCCAGCGGACTGTGGGCCCGTGCTTGAGCATTAGTAGGCCCAGGACATGGGACCTGTTGAGGCGCGCCGCCGCCCTATGGCGTTCGGAGTCCTTCCCTGCCCACGGGTAGTCGAAAGCTGACAACTCCCTGCCGTCCGGCGTCAGGACTGCGACATCGGAGGACGACACGTGTAGGGGTACCGCAAAGTATTCGCCAGCAGCATCGAGAGCGCGCACCAGATTTCCGAGCCCAGCAGTGCAAACATCCCCAGCCACGCAACCGACATGTCCGGCCTGAGTCATCACCCCAACTGCGACTGGCGTCCATTCATCCGGCACGCCCGGATAGAGTATGCCCGTACGCCAACCCTGGTGGCCGAACATCCTTTTCATTGGAAGCCGCCGCAGTTCAGTCAGACGCTCTTTATTATAGTCTGACCCATAAAGGGAGAGAAGGCGTGATTCTGTCTGCCACCACGGCAGGGTAAAAAATCCGGCGGCTGGCTCACCGTGCCGAACGACCTGCGCCGCTCGGTCCCAGTCGACTGCCAACCTGCCGTTCTCGAAGTACCGCCGATACGTCTCATCCGGTATCGCCACGAGAACAATAGTGGCTGCGGCTTGCCTCTTTGCCAACCCCGACTCCTCCTCGCTGAGTGCAGGACCGGCGACGTTCGCGCCGCCTATCAGAGACGGGGGCACTGGACTTTTTGGAAGGACTCCCCGCCGGGGCATCGACAGCGGGTAGTGGTGTGGATACGGTGGCGGCATGCCTTTGGCTCCTTCGTTTCGTCTGTTGAGTGCCTACGGGTACAACCTTGGTGGTCCCCGTGCCTGGAACTTGCACCGGTTCGCCCCTGGTGACGAGCTGCGGAATGGCTGGTACGACGAGACCGATCCGACGCACGAGTTCGCGGTGCGCGCCGCCGCGACGGCCCGTGATCGTCTCGGCCCGCAGGCGGGTGGCCGAGTGGTCGCGGGCCTACCCATGGTGTTCGTGGAGACGACCGAGGTCTCTCCGCCGGGCTGGTCCCGGGAGGTCAGCGCCCCACCGACGCCGAGCCTGAGCCTGCCGGCCACGTCGGAGCTGCGGTCGTGGGACCGGATTGCGGTCGCCCAGTTCGTCCGGGGCCATCAAGATCATGCCTTGCCGCTGCGCCCGCTTCTTGTCCTGGCGCCGTGCAAGGTGAAGGGCAAAACGACGTGCAGTTCTCCTTGCTTTCCGGCCCAGGCACCGGCCCCGGGCTGGAGACCGGCCAGAGGAAGGCCCAGAACAACGCACAGGTCCCCCTACGGCGGAATTCGTCCGGCCCCCACCCTGACCCGAGGCCCTCTGCCGCACCGATTGTGCTGCGGTCGTCCGGCACCAGGCGGCGCCAGCATCCGCCCCGGTGGGCCTTCGAGATTAGACGCCCGGGTGACGGCGCGAGTGGACGATCGGGTCATGGCGAAGAACAGCGGCAAGAGCAGCGGCGCCGGCACCTCGACCGACAAGGCCGGGGCCGGTACGCCGATGACGGCAAAGGCGGCAGCGCGGATGCAGTCGGCGGCGGCGCGGAACCCGGCCAGCGCCACCGCGCGCACCGGGGCGGCCTCGCGGGCCCAGTCCGCAGCGGCGAAGAACGCTCAGAAGTAGGTGAGTCTGTCGCCGTCAGGCTGCAGGTGGCGGCGTTGAACACGGTCCGCCCGTACTCGGCGCGCAGCTGCTCCATCGTCTGCACGCGGGGCAACTGGCCGGGTCCGCCCGGACCGGACCGTGCGAGCCAGCATCAGGCAGATCCGATTCATCCAGCCGTCCGCACCATGGTGCGGGTCGTCGATATCCACGAGCTGAGGCTACGGCCGGCGACGGGCATGGGTGATCCAACGGTCACCGGTCGACGATCATCTCCACGATCGAGAGGTTGCAGCGGTCGCAGTAGAGCTTGTACCAGTTGTCAGGTTCGCTTTCGCCGACCAGCCAGCGGGTGTGCCCTTGGTGGCCGCGGTCGTCGGCGAGCCGGTCGAGGCGCCGCCAGAACTCGCCGCCGCCGAAGACGGCCTGCGGGACGCGAACTGGTTCGCTGGTCACCAGTTCAGTGTGCCTGCCGCGTCGGATGTTTCTCGTATCGTCGGGTGGGTGGCTCCGCCGGTCTCGCCATCGCCCGTCCACGGACCCCCGAACCTTTGGTGACTGCGTCCCCTTCGGCTGCAGTCATCCGGCGTCGATGACGGCGTCCCACGCCTCCGCCGAGACGATCGGACACAGGCAGGGGTCGGCAAACCACTGCACCTCGTAGCCGTCGCCGATTAGGCCTGCGGGCGGGGTGGTGACGCGTTCGAGGACATCGCGGTAGCTGCGGCGTCGGGTCAGGCGGGCCAGTCCAGTGGTCGGGGTTTCGCAGGTGATGCACCTGCCGTGCCGCAGGGTGGTGGCGGTCATGATCCGATCGTGGCTCGCGATCCTCGGGGCTACACCGGTCAGCAGCCCGAGGATCACGAACGGTCGTTCAACTCCGGTGGGCCGGGTGTGTGGGTCGATCGGCTGTCGTCTCGACACGTGGGCCGATCGGATTCGATCTAGTCACCGCACGCTCAGTCGAGCACGACGGATGGCGATTACGCACTGGTTCGTACACGCCGGAAGCCATAAAAAGTGCCTATCGGACGGTGGGGCCAGATGGGCAAGATGAGGCAGTTTCCAAACCCTTCCTCGCGCGTTGGGGAGATCGACCACGGGGCACATCGGCGTGCCCGAAACTCCTCAACGGAAGGGGTAGACGATCAACAAAGATGACGGGGACGCCCCGTCAGACCCACAACATCCCTCCACACCAGCCCAACGGCCGGTGTCGGCATGGAGGGAGACGGCCGCAACGACAGCCACCGCGTGTGACCTGACCGCAGAAATCTTGCAGTCAGGTGGGCGCGATGGCCCTGCCCATGCGGCCAGGGCCATCGCTCACCTGCTACGGCTCGCCGCATTCCTCATCCCAGAGATCCGCGGCAAGCAGTAGCCGACCCCACGTCGGGGCCCCGCAGCCAGCGGGGCCCCGACACGTTTTCGTCCCCGGCGTGTTGCAACTTCCACATAGCTATTTTCGTGCGCAACTGTCTGCCGGGTCTATGGGTGACGGCTTGGGACTTGAGTCCCGGGTTCACTCACCGTGTGGGTAGGGATACTCATAGACAAACAGGTGAGGTGTACTCATCTTCTGTCAAGCAAGTGACAGTCGCCAACCCGACCGGGCGCTGACCGCTCTCAAGCCTGGGCGCCAACATCGCCGGCATGACCGAGGACACGCACGAAACCTTCGACGCCGACGAAATCGTCGATGAGAACCCTCGCAGTCGATGCCGTACATGGTGCGTGTACCGGCCGTCCTGTTCGGTGCTCTGGCGCTCGTCACCGCGTTCGGCGCGGCGCTGAACCTCGGCGTCGACCGCTGGAACCTGTCCGGTGGGGTGTTCCTCGGCAGCCTCGCGGTCGCCGCCGCAGCGACGGCACTGTGCATGGTTCGGCGGCTGCGCTTCGGTAGCTACCTCGGCTTCGGCCTGGCGCTGCTTCTCACCCTGGCGCGCTGCGGGAGGTGGGTCTTGCTCTTGCCGGGGTCGGGTTCCTCGCCCTGGTGATGGGCATGCTGTCCACCAGAGGCTAAGGACTGGTTCGGGTTCGCGTGAGGCCGGTCGCACCTGCTTGCCGCGTACCGCTAACTCTGGGCGGCGGATAGGGGCAGGAGATTGGGAAGGCACCTCCTGCCCCTACCGACGGTCAGGAAGAGCAGGTGTTGAGCATGGTCTGAAGCGCCGACTTCTCACCCGACTGCAAGCGCAGGCTCCAGGTGTACTTCGTCCGGATCCACATCTTGGCGTACGTGCAACGATAGGCGGTCCGGGACGGTTGCCAGCTGGACGGGTCCTGGTCACCCTTGCTCTGATTCACATTGTCGGTTACGGCGATGAGCTGAGGACCCGAAAGATCATTCGCGAAGGACTGCCGCCTCGCGGTCGTCCACGAGTTGGCGCCGGAACGCCACGCCTCAGCCAACGGCACAATGTGATCGATGTCGACATCCGCCGGATTGCTCCAGGTGGCGCCGTCATAGGGGCTGTACCAGCTACCGGAGGTCGGGTAGCAGGCGCTGTCCACACTCACGCCACTGCCGTCACGTCGCAGAACCGTCTCCCGCGTGTTGCAGGCGCCGGAGACGGTGGTCCAGTGCGGGAACAGATCCCGGTTGTACCCGCTGCCCGACTCGGCGGCGACCGTCAACGCGTTGAGATTGCTTTGCGCCGTGGCCTTGCTGGGCACACCGGGCGGGGCGGCGCTCGCCGCAGTGGCGACCAGGAGGGACGCGGCCATCGCCACGGTCGCGGCGACGGTGGTGAGGGTGAGCCGGATACGGTGTCGGCGATCGAACACGAGTGCTCCCGAGGCTTGGGGGTACGGGAAGCATCAACCTCGTGCACCGGTGTGACAACACCGCAGCGCACACGTGACAAACCATCGACGGGCGTTGGAAAAGTGAACGCCCTACGGCGTCTTCTCCGGTGGGCCGGGCAGGTTGCGACCACTGGTGGCGTCTGAGGCGGCCCACAGGTACCACCAGGGTGGCCCGGTGCCGGCAACTGACTGTGGCAGTCCGCTCACCACGTACCCCACTTTCGACGGTCTTCAACGCCCTCACGGAAGCGTTCCCGTGGGCGAGAGGCCGAGATGGCAGCGTGCCTCGACCACGACACATCCGAAAGGTAAGCCGGACTCCGCAAGATCGTCCGCAAGGTAAGTCCGGACTCCGCAAGGTTCGCGCGGGCGCGACACGCGTTGTCGCGTCGCTCGAAGGTTGCGGATGATCAAGGCGCTGACCAGTGACTCGCAAGGTAGGTC
Source organism: Plantactinospora sp. CA-290183 (assembly GCF_050936375.1). Taxonomy (NCBI): domain Bacteria; kingdom Bacillati; phylum Actinomycetota; class Actinomycetes; order Micromonosporales; family Micromonosporaceae; genus Plantactinospora; species Plantactinospora sp. CA-290183. The sequence continues at coordinate 548,913 of NZ_JBNJMX010000003.1, forward strand.
CGGACGATGTCAGGCTGAAGTGTCCGGACCTACCCTGCGGTTTGCCGGCGCCGCGGAGGGTTGCCGCGGTTCCTACCACCGCTCCACGAGATGTTCTCGCCCCGGAGGTGGGTCGTACGGCTCAGGCCAGTAGTCGGTGATCCGGTTTATGAGACCTTGCTCGCCTACCTCAACCCAGACGCAAGCGTCCTGCCTGTCGGCATCAACGCGAACGTCAAGCCACAACGCGGCAAGGCGGTCATCGGCGACCACGTGACGGATCCGCAGATGCCAGTCACCCGGATAGTCCGTGTTGAACTGGAGGAACGCGGATTTGCCGCGGATACGCTCGCGGGTCTGCGGCATCTCGTAGACGACGTCCTCGGCGAGCAAGGTAACGAGCCGGGACCAGTCGCGTTGTTCAAGGCTCTCGACGTACGCAACCGCGATCTGCCGGGTCTCGGCTGTGTCATCCATGCAGCGGACGCTAGCTCCCAGCACCGACAACAACCGGATCGCCGAGCGTCGCCCCCTTGACTGAGAGCGACGCAGTGGTGACTCGCAGATATTCCGGACGGCTCGCAAGATCACTCGCAGAGTCACCCGGACACTCGCAAGGTTCGGGCGGACGCGGCACGCGTCGTCTTCAGGCGGACTTCCGCCCGAACGGGTACCTCGGGCGCAAGTTGTAGCGACAGGCGATCTCTACCGGAGCGCGTTTGTCCAGGTCAGCAATTGACGCAGATGCTCTGCGGGCCACCCCGGGGGCACGCCACAGAACTGCAAACGCACAGCGCGAACGGTCGATCACTGATCGTGGAAGCCGGTTTTGTATTCGAGTAACGGCCGAGGAGGCCGCGGCCGTTCGGCCGTGGCCTCCTCGCGCTGGCTTGGTGCACGAGCGCTACGCGCCCGGATCGCGGGCCTTCTGCTAACTGGACCTACAGCCGCAGCCAGGCCAGGCTTGGTCGAGGTGACCGGCGGGATAACTCTGATCGCGGCTGCTCGCCCCGACTCCACCCGCTGTGCGGCCCTGGACCCCGTCTGCTCCCAGCAGGCATGCTTTGGCGCCTGTCTTTCTGGGCTTGCCTCTGACGTGTACCAGCGGCATCTGATCCTCACCCCCGTGAGTTATCACGTCGACGCACTTGTCGAGCGCCCAGGGACTGTCCGATTAAGTGTGTAAGGTCCTGGTCTATCGGTTGATGTTGATGCGGTCGCCGAACTGGATGGCGAACGCGTTGAGGGTGGCTTTCCAGCCGTTGGAGCGGGTCACGCCGACCGCTTCGTCGGGCCGGGTCATGGTGCGGATGGTGAGGAACAGGGTCTTCAACGCGGCTTGTTCGGTGGGGAACGCGCCGCGGTTGCGGGTGGCTTTGCGGAGTCGGGCGTTCAGGGATTCGATCATGTTGGTGGTGTAGATGACCCGGCGTACTGGTTCGGGGTAGGCCAGGAACGGTGTGAGCTCGGTCCAGGCGTTGCGCCATAGCCGGACGATCGCCGGATATCGGCGGCCGAGGACGCTGTCTTCGAGGGCGTCGAGGGCGTCGAGGGCGTCGGTGGCGGCTTGGACGGTGGGTGCGGTGTAGATCGGTTTCAGGCCGGCGTTGACCAGGGCGATGTCCCGTTTCGACGCGTACCGCATCGAGCTTCGGATCAGATGGACGACGCATGTTTGGACGATCGCTTCGGGCCAGACGGTGGTGACCGCCTGCGGTAGGCCGGGTAGCCCGTCGCAGCACACGAAGCAGACGTCGGTCACGCCCCGGTTCCGTAGTTCGGCCAGGACCGCCATCCAATATTTGGCGCCCTCGCCGTCTTTGCCGATCCACAGTCCGAGGACGTGCTTGGCGCCGGTGAAGTCGACTCCGACGACGACGTAGACGGGCCGGTTCGTGACGACCCCGTCGCGGATCTTGACCCACATGGCGTCGACGAACAGGACCGCCCATACCGGGTCCAGGGCCCGGTTCTGCCACTGGCCGATCTCGTCGGCGACGGCGTCGGTCACTTTGGAGACCAGGTCGGGTGACACGTCGACACCGTAGAGTTCGTCGAGGTGGGCGCGGATGTCGCGGACGGTCATGCCGCGGGCGTAGAGGGAGACGATCGCGTCGTTGAGTCCGTCGAGACGACGTTGCCGCTTCCGCACCGCCTGCGGAGTAAAGGTCCCGTTGCGGTCGCGGGGCACTGTCACCTCGACCGGCCCGATGTCGGTGAGCACGGTCTTGCGGCTGCGTCCGTTGCGGGAGTTGCCCGAGCCGTTGCCGGCCGGGTCGCCGGGTTCGTAACCGAGATGGTCGGCCATCTCGGCGTCGAGGGCCCGTTCGAGGACCTTCTGCGTCAGCTGGGTCGACAACCCACCCGGGCCGACGAGCTGCCGGCCGGTGGAATCAGCCTGGGCCAGCAACCTGTTGACGACCTCATCGCTGGTGACATCGTCACCGGCAATGGGAGCCTCGAAAGATGTTTGAGTCATTCTCACTTCGCCCTTCAGGGGTGGCGGAGTGCTCTCACTCCGCCACCCTGCCAGGACCAGGGCTTACACACTTCGTCTGACACACCCGTCGAACAGCGCCGCGATGTCGCCCGTCATCAGGTCGATGCCTTTGATCTGGGCGGTGGTTTCCGCGTCCAGGATGTCCATGGCGATAAGCGGGTCGTTCCGGTCGGCCGCTCGCCGGGCGATCTGTGCCGCGGTGTCGGCGTCCACATGGTTCTGCCAGCCGGGCGCGTAGGTCGCGCCGCCGTTGGGGCCGAGCGGGAGGACGATGCCAGGCGGGCCGGGTTCATACGGCGTGCGTGTCTCGCCGCCGTTGATCAGAGCGCGGATGTTGTCCGCGACTACGTCCGCGTGCGCCATCGCCGCGCTGGCCTGTTTGGCTTCCGGCGTCGCGGTGATGTCGCCGATGGCGAAGATCCGCTGCTGCCCTGGCAGGCGGAGGTCGGCGGTGACCTCGAGTCGCCCGTCGGCACGGCGGGCGGTGGCCAGCTCGCCGGCGAGGTAGTCGGTGGTCGGCGCGCCGCCGAAGCAGCGGAACCAGATGTCGGCGGTGACCTGCCCATTGGAGTCCAGGGTCGCGGTGAACGTCTTGGCCTCACCGGGCTCGGAAGAAGGCTGTTCGCGCAGGCCGGTGCCGAGAATGAGCTCGACGTCGAGTGTGTCGAGTTGGTGGCGCAGCTCGGTACGGAACTCGTCGGGATAGTCGCCGGGGACGATGTCGGCGCTTGTCGCGACGACGGTGACGCCTTTGTCCGGCCACGCGGCCTTGATCTCTCCGGCGAGTTCCAGCGCGACCGGGCCCGCGCCGAGCAGTAGGACGCGGTTCGATCCGGCCAACGCGTGGCGGGTCGCTTCGTACTTGGTCTTGGCGACCGCACTGTCGGTGACGCCGGTCTTCGCGGGGAACGGGTATTCAGAACCGGTCGCCAGCACGACGTAGTCGGCGTCGAGCATGCTTCCGGAGGCGAGCCGGATCGACGTGCCGTCCACCCGCTCGGCCCGGTCCCTGAGCACCCGGCCACGGCGAAGCAGGTGGTCGTAGCCGAAGAACAGCCGGTCCGTCCATTGCGGATCGGTGAGGGCGCGCAGTGCGGCGATGTGGTGCACGAACGTTTCCCTCGGTTCGACGAGAACGACGTCGGTGTCCTCGTCAAGTGCCTTGGCTGTGCTGATACCGCCATATCCGCCACCGATGACGGCCACGGTCGTACGCATGGAAGCTCCTTCTGGGTCGGGGTGTGCTACAGCAAGGTGGTCGGTCCGACGGTGCGTACGTGCAGTACGGCGTCGAACCATTCGTCAAGTGGGCCGGTCGTCAGGTAGTGCTCGTGGTCGGCGGTGGCCTCGTAGATTCCGCCGATCACCCGCAGCCGGTGCGTGCCGCGTAGCCAGTCGTCGACTGGTTCCTGGCGTGGGGCGTGTAGATCGAGCAGGTACCGGTCCGGCTCCGCCGCCGCCAGGTCGGCGTTCACGGAGCCCGCCATCGCCGCGGGAGCGTGTTGACCGGGGTGGAGTCGGCTGATGTCTCCCCCACCGAACTCGATCAGCAGCGACACGTACCGATTGCCCAGTTGTTGGCGCAGTTCGTTGCCGACGCTCTGGAACGGGTCGAGCAGGGCGACCGGTTCTAGCCGAGCCGCGTTCGCGGTGAACGCGATGCCTTCCCAGTAGGCGACTTTGGCGCCGTCGCCTACCAGCGACGTCATCGTGGCCACCGCCCGCTGTCGGGTGACGGCGTAGTCGAAGCCGCCGCCAGCGAAACTGCCCGCGTGGAAGTCGACGATCAGCCGTGCGTTGTCCAGCGCCGCTGATCTGGCTGCGGACTCCGGAAGACCCGCCACCAGCCGGTAGGCGTCCCTGGCGTGGTCGACGAACGGGCGTCCTGGATGGCTACTGCGCGCCAGTTGCACATGCTCGGGTACTTCGTGGGCGGTCACGATGGCGTCGTAGTGCCGCCGAATCGCGTCGACGATTTCGCTGTCCTCGTCGGCAACGTGGTCGAGGACGGCCTGGTAGTTGGCCTGCCTTGCCGAGGGCGGGTCGAGGCCGACCACGCGAAACGGATCATGGGGATGCTGCTCGTTGAACGACCGGGCCCAGCTGACCATCTCGGCCATTTCCGAGGTGCGCCACGGCCGCCAGAGTTCGGCGATGGCCGAATCCGGGTCGCCGTCACCGGTGCGGAGATAGTCGTTCAGCGTCTCCACGGCGGACTCGTCGTCCTGGATCGCGAGCACGCGGAAACCCATGTCGACCAACAGCCGCAGGACCCGGTGGCCGAGCGACACCACCTCGTGCGCGGCGCGTGTCGTCTCGCCGATGCCGACGATGGCCGCGTCGGCCAGCATCGCCGCCAGCGGTTTCAGGTCGGTGAGCGGTTCTGCGGGAGCGGTGGTCGCGAGCGGATGCGCGTTCGTCTCGATCCACTGCCGTATCGCGTCGCTGCGCGCCGTCGTCATCGTTGTCTCCCGTTTGGCTTCGTCTTGAGATCGAGCCTAGGAAGACGTTGGGAGACAATGAATGCGCGACAGTCTACGATTTATACGCGATAGTATTCGCCGATGGACGTTCTGAGCGACGTGGTCTCCGCGATCCGGGTAGGGCAGCCGGGCTGCGAGCGGGTCGAATGGTCCGGACCGTGGGAACAGCGGTTCCCGGATCAACCCGGCACCGCCGGCTTTCTCGTGGTGCTCCAGGGCTCGTGCCGGCTGATCGAGGAATCCGCCAGACCCGTCCGGCTCGGGCGAGGGGATGTCGTGTTCTTCCCTCACGGCAACGGATACAGGCTGGCCGACGAGGCGGCGACGGTAACGCTGTGCGGCGGCTACCACCTCTCGCCGAACTGGACCCATCCGCTGCTGCGCGAACTTCCCGACACGATCCAGCTCCCCGCCTACCCGCAACGCCATCCAGACCTCGAGGTGGCGGTGCGGATACTCAGCAGTGAGAGCACCGGGCGCCGTCTCGGTGCCGACGCGCTGGTGCCCCTCGCGCTCGACATGCTCCTGGTCTACATCCTGCGCGCCTGGTTCGACGATCACCCCGGTGACGGGACGGGCACCGGATGGGCCGCGGCCCTCACCGATCCCGCGACCAGCGCCGCCCTCAACGCCATTCACAACGGCCCGGCACATCCCTGGACCGTGCAGGAACTCGCGGACGAGGCCAGGTTGTCCCGCGCCGCCTTCGCTCGCCGCTTCTGCGCCCTCACCGGCCTGCCCCCGATGACCTATCTGACGTGGTGGCGGATGACCCTTGCCGCCGATCGCCTCCGCGACCCGGCGAACTCCGTCCACACCGTCGCAACGGACATCGGCTACACGTCCGAGTTCGCCTTCTCGGCGGCGTTCAAACGCCACTTCGGCACCGCCCCCGGCAGATTCCGCCACCGCGCACAACTGCCCGCCAATCCCGATGTCCGATCCTCTCCACCGCCAGGGTCTGGAGGCTCCGACGACACAGCCGCGCCGGCGACTGGACTGTCAATCCCCTGGGATCGTGGAGGGCTCCGTTAAGCGGCCTGGACCTCCAGGGCGCGGGTCTCTGATCGTTCGTAGTCGATGGGCGAGCGCCAGTCGCAGACGGAGTGCCGGCGGCGCCGGTTATAGAAGTCGGTGATCCAGGTGGCGATCTTCAGGCGGGCCTCGGCGCGGGTGCGGAAGTGGCGGCGGTGCACGTACTCCACCTTGACGGTGGAGAAGGTGGCCTCGGCGACGGCGTTGTCGAAGCACAATCCGACCGGCCCATCGACTGGCGTACCTTCCATCGGGCGCAGGCGCGGGCAAAGTCGGCCGAGCAGTATTCGCTGCCCCTGTCGCTGTGAAAGATCACCCCTTCGACGCTGCCGCCGCGGGTGACCGCGGCCATGTTCAACGCGGCGACGACCAGCCCGGCGTCGTGGTGCGCGCCCATCGCGTAGCCGAGAAGCCGACGCGAGCACAGGTCGATGACGGTGGCCAGATAGAGCTTGCCCTCGTCGGTGCGGATCTCGGTCATGTGGCCGCACCAGGCGAGATCCGGCGCCGGCGCGGTGAACACCCGCTTGACAGCCATGGCCGGTGCCGGTGGCGCTTGAACGGAGTCCGGACCGTGCCGCCGGCGCCTTGATATGCCTTGTCCGCGAACGTCATCACGTTGCGGCAGGTCTAGGCGTCGATTAGACCGGTGGTTCGCGCAGCGTTCAGGTCGTGCACGGCACCGGGTAGAGCAGGTGAGGCCCAGACGAGCCGGCCGGCGGGGACGGCTACGACCTGCACGTTCACGCCATGGCGTTTGTGCTTGCCCGAGTAGTACGGCCGCTGGTCCGCGACCCGGTCGATTGGGACGAGCGTGCCGTCGAGGATCGCGTACGGGCCTTGGCCGCCGCGGTGGAACAACTGCGGGCCGCCGCTCTGCATCGACCCGCCCTGGTCCGGGACGCCCGCCGCCTCCACCCTCAAGACTGATCGCGGTCTCTTGAAGCAGGTTCGAGGCAACCGCCTGCTACTGGGAGACGATGTACCGGTGGACCTGCCTGTCATGCCTCCGATCCTGCCGATGCTGGCCAAGCCCATCGGCGACATCCCCGCCGAGCAGTGCTATGAGTCGAAGTGGGACGGTTCTCCAAGACACTTACGTGTGTCAGCTGAGGATCGGCGCGTATCTCTCTAGCCCCGGCTCCGTTGAGTGATTGGCATGGTCGTCGATCGTTCGCGGGGTTCCCATGCACTTGTTCTTCACCGATGTGCAGAAGGTGCGCAAGGTCGGCGAGATTCCCGGCCTGGACGCGGTGGAGTTGTGTGGCCTGTTGGCGAGGTGGGCTCCGGCGGTGGGTACGCCGATCGTGTTGTCGGAGTCGATGACGCCGGTGGAGCCGCTGTGTAGCTGGTTCCGGGAGCTGAGCTTGGACCGGCGCAGCGTCAAGACGATGCGCGCCTATGCCTACACCGTGGTGATGTTGCTCCGGTTTCTGCTGGCCCGTGGTGCGAATCTGGCGTCGGCCACAGAGGCCCATCTGCAGGAGTTTCGTCGGTGGCGCCTTGACGATGCCGAGCAGACGATCGGGGAGGCGGCGTGGGACCGTGACGCCGCGGCGATCGGTTGCCTGTATGACTTCATGGCCCGGCAGGGCATCGTCGAGCGTCGGCAGTGGCGCTCTGCCGGGCGTGGCCGGCGGTCGTTGTCGACCGGGGTCGGCCGTGATCTTCGGGTCCGGCACATGGAGCTTGAGCAGTATTTGTTCCTGCGCGGTGTCGGGTTCGGCGGGCTTGCCCCGGGCGCAGGTTTGGACGAGGGGTTCCGGGGCTGGCGGCCGCATCGCAATCGTGCGGCCTGTGAGCTGGCCCTTCTGGCCGGGATGCGGATCCAGGAGTGGTCCACCGTGCTGCTGCCGGAGCTGGGGCTGCTCGATGGCGGCCGGCCGCGGGCGGCGGAGCTTGAACTGGGCGCGTGCGCGAAGTTCGGGCATCCGCGGACTGTCTACGTCCCCGCCGACGCGGTCGACGTTTTCGATCCGTATCTGCTGCTGGAACGACCGGAGATTGTCGAGAAGGCGCAGCCGACGCTGCGGCGCCGGCATCGCGACTTGTTCGTCGTCTCGCGGTTGGAGGCCGACGGCGCCAAGGTCCGCGGGATGCTGGACGGCGGAATGGTCACCAGGTCGATCCGGGAGATGGATCCGCGGCTGCGCCGCATCGCGGTGCGCGAGACCGGCGACGGCCTGGACCCGCTGGCGCTGTTCGTCGGGACCGGCGGGCGGATGCTCACGGCCTCGGGCTGGGACCGGGTGCGCTGGGCGGCGTGAAAGCATGAAGGCTCACGCGGACGAGGAGTCGGCGGGGCTGGTGCCGCGCCGCTGCTGGGTCTTTCACGATCTGCGGCACACGTTCGCCCTGCGGCTGCTGATCTATCTGACTGAGGTGGCCCTGGACGAGCACCGGCGACGGCGGGTGCCGGTGTCGACGTTGCTGGATCACATGAGCGGCAACCCGTTGCTGCAGGTGCAGCGGCGGCTCGGTCACGCCAGCCCGGCCACGACCTACCGCTACATCCGCTACCTGAAGGACCCGATGCGCGATGTCCACGAGGCGTTTCGCAGCTGGACCGCGGCTGGCGGCGCGACCTACGCCGAGATCGCCCGGCAGCTGATGACAACGAGGGACGGCCATGCCGCGCAGGGGTGAACACACGTCCGGATTTCCCACCGAACGCCGGGTGGAGCCGGGGGTCGATCGGATCGGGGTGCGGCAGGTGACGGTGCCGGCCAGCGGTACGTCGGGGTTGCGGTCGGCGACAGTGGCGGTGTCATTCAATCCGGCGGCGTTCCGATGCGCGCGGCTGGCCGGCGAGTTCGCCGATGAGTGGGTGGAGCTGGCGCAGGCCGCGCGGCTGCGCGAGGGCGCAGCCCGCGCCTATCTGACGGCGATCAAGGCGCTGCTCACCTATGTCGACGCTGAGGTCCCCGGCGCCGGCTCGGCGTCCCTGGCCCGCGACGACCCGGACCTGCGTCAGGCGGTCACCGGATGGGTCCGCGTCCTGCCGTCGCAGCATCGGGCAGGATCGCGGACGCCGGGTTGGAACGCCGGGCGGGTTCGGGCGTTGATCGCCCGGCGCGCCGAGCACCCGGACCGGCCGGTGGCCGGGCAAAGGCGATCGCGTTCGGTGGGCGCATCAGTGATATCGCCGACGATCACTCGGAGCAGACCTTCCGCGGCCACTACGCGCACGGCACGACCCTGCGGGTGATCGCCGGGGACGTGATCACCACCTCGCAGCGGCGCTGGCTGGACACAGCGCTGGCCGGCCCGACGGTGCTGGACGAGCAGGCGACCCGGTCGCTGGACGCTCCTGGCTCGGCGTCGGCGCTGGGACTACAACCGGCCGACATCGAGGCGCTGCGGACCGGGCAGCTCAACATGGGCGTCACCGACTGCTCGGACCCGTTCGCCTCCCCATTCGGCCGTCCCGGGCAACTCTGCCCGGTGGCGCCGCTGCGCTGCCTGGAATGCCGCAACGCGTTCGTGCTGCCGTCGAACCTGCCGCAGCTGCTGCTATTCGCCGAGCACCTCGACCAGCTCGCCCTGCGACTGACACCCAGCCATTTCCATGCGCTGTGGGGACAGAGTCGCGCGAACCTGCTGGAGGTGCTGCGATCCCGCACCGACACCGAGCTGCGCGACGCGCGGCGGCAGATCGCCGAGGACGGCATCGTCCTTCAACTGCCCTTGGCGAGCAGGGTGGAGTTCGACGCATGACCAGCCCCGCCTCACCGCTCGCCGGCCGGTCCGCGTTCTACCGCGACGACGAATTGGTGATCCAGTCGCACCCTCTGCTGGCCGGCGCGGCCGTCCCTCGTTTCGGTGACACCGTCGGCTGGGACCTCAACGACGTGGTGCACAAAGCTCCCCATCACCCCCGCTCAGCGCTCCGGGTGCTGCTGCACGACCTGCCCGGGCGCTGGAACCTGCTGGCGCGGGAACTGGCGATGCTCTGGCTCAACCCCGGCCATCCCGCGGTGCTGGCCGCCGGCGTTCATCTGCGCACTGATCCGCTGTCGGCGATGACCGTCACCGAGCGCGTCGCCCAGCTGCGCCCGCTGGCCGCGTTCGGCGCCGAGCGCCGGCTGCCGGCCGATCTTTGCGAATGGAACGACGACGACCTCAAGGCCTACGTCGTCATCAGGCAGCAGACCTGCGAGCCGGGCACCATGTGCAATGTTGTTCACGTCATCAAGGCCCTGCACCGGCTACGCGCCGCATTGACCGGCGGAGGCCTGGCCCGCGACCCCTGGCCCGGCCGCTCACCCAACGCGGTGGCGAATCAGCCGATCGTCGCGCCGCTGCGGACCCCGGCGATCCCGCCGCAGACCTGGTTCCCGCTGATCCGCAACTGCTCGACCTACATCAACGTGTTCGCCGCCGACATCGCGCGCGCCAGCGCCTACTGCGACGACCTGCAGACGCGGCTGGTCACCGACATCGGCGGCGACCAGCGCTTGAACGTCTGGCTCGCCGATCCCGCGACGACCGTGCCGATGCGCCGCGCCAGGCCCGGTGAAAGCGGCGGCAGTGTCGCCCACCTCAGCGTGATTGCCCGCATCATCGGTGTCGGGCCGACATTCTTCCGACCCGGCAAGCCGCATGGCCAGAGCCGCAGGGACGCCGTCGCCGGGCTGATCGTCGACGGCCGCTGCCATCCCGGCCTGCTGCCGGATCTGGCCATGGTGACCCGGCCGGACGGCAGCCGCGGACCCTGGCACGACAGCTTGGGTCCTCGGCAGATCGCGATCGAACAGGTCATGCTGCGCAACGCGTGTTTCGTGTTCACCGCAGCCCTGTCGATGATGCGCGAGTCGGAACTGCGCATGATCACCAAGGATGCGGTCATCGACTACTACGGCTGCCCTGCGGTCAGGTCCGTCCGGCAGAAACTCGACCTGGACCTACCCGTCAAGCACTGGTGGATCACCGAGCCGGTCGCCCACGCGATCGCGCTGGCCGGCCAGCTGTCGCGCCACGGCGAGCTCACCTTCGCCTCCGTGACCGGCGCCCGGGCGGGCGAAGGGTTCGCCAGCATCGCCGCCATCGTCGACTTCATCAACCACATCAACCGATGGCGGCATTTCAGCGGCCTCGAGGAAATCCCGGATGGCAAAGTCACCCCGCACATGTTCCGGCGCACCATGGCCATGCTCACCCGCGACTTCCCCGGCTCCGAGATCGCCGTCGGGATGCAGCTCAAACACGTCGCCACCCGGGCACTGGCGAACCGTGTCACCGGCAGCTACATGGACACCGACCCGTCCTGGGCCCAGCACCTCGACACCGCCATCAGCGACCGGCGCTTCGACCGACTCACCGAGCTGTTCAACGCCGACACCAGCGGCCAGCGCATCGGCTACGGCCCCGGCGCCGACCGCCTGCGCGAGGCGTTCTCCACGGTCCGCGCGCAAGCCGAACAGCTACGCGACACCGGGCAAGCCCGCCGCGGCGACATCCGCGTCGAGCACGACCTTCTACGCCGCACCCGCATTTCAATCCGCTTCGGCAAACTCAACCACTGCACCATGAACGACGACGACCCGGCCGGCGCGAAATGCCTCGAAGGCGCGATCACCCCGGCCGGGCACCGCGGGCCACTGCTGGACCGCTGCCAGCCCGCACGGTGCGCCAACAGCATCATCGCCACCGAACACATCCCGATCTGGACCGCCGAACGATCTTCGCTGCACCGGCTGCTGGACTCCGGCACCCTCGCGGCCAACCATCGGCGCCGCATAGAGTCCGAGCTGACCGAGGTCGACCACGTCCTCACGCGCACCGGCCGATGAGCGGATCCGTTTCCCCCGCCACCCGGCAGCGGCTGCTCGACGCAATGCAGCGCCTGCTCGCCGGCGCACCGAACCACACCGACGGGCGGCTGACCAAGAACAACCTCTGCCGCGAGGCGCAGGTCAGCCGCGCCACCATGAACCGCGCGAGCGACATCTTGGCCGAGTGGGACGCCCGGGTCAGCGACAGTCCAGCCGCAGCCACGGCCAGAGAATGCGACGACGAGCTGGACCGTCTACGCCGCGACCTGACGGCCAGCCGAACTCGATACCGCGAGTTGCAGGACCAGCTCGACGCTGCGGCGACCGTCATCGCCGCCCTCGCCGAGGAGAACGCCGCGATGCGTCGGCAGGCCGCCGACTCCGCGATCCGCTCCGTCATCCCGCTGCAAGGCTCCAGGTCCTTGAGGTGAGCCCGTCACGCCCGGGTCGCCCACCGATCATGACATGCCGCTGCCGAACCTCGATTCTCCACTTGGTTAAGCGGTGACGATGAGGTCCAAGCCGCGCCTGGGCCGCGTTGGCTCAGCCCAGCGCGTCCATCAGGGCGGTGACATAGGCATCCAGCCGCTCCTCCACGGCTCGGGTCGTCAGCTCTGTCCTCCCCGCCTCCCGCCATGGCTGCGCCACCACCTGCATCTCCTCTGAGCACGCCAGCGCGTCCCGCACCTGCCAGTACAGCCGCTCGCTCGCGGCCGCGGCCAGCACCCCGCCGGCCTCCTCATACGCCTGAGCGAACCGCAGACCCCACGCCCGGCCGTGCAGCAGCGCGAGATTGGTGCAGCAGTGCGCCACATCGAGATCCGCCGGGCCCCAAGAGGTCGCTGCCCAGTCGACGACGCCGGTGATCCGAGCACCTGCCGCCCTTCGGGGCGGCAGGTCGAACAGCACGTTGCCCGGTTGGAAGTCCCTGTGCAGGAATCGCCCTTCATAGGCCGGCGCGGGCCTGCGGATCACGTCGATCGCCGCGGCCCACGCCGCCGCGTCGGCGCCCTTCGGAGTTACGACGGTGTCGGCGGTCGTCAACGCCACATACTTTCGGGGCCGCTCGGCGGGCCGCACCGCGTGGATCGCCACGAGTTGACGGGCCAGCAGAGGAACGCGCGTCGCCAATCCCTCGTCATCGAGGACCGTCCGGCCGGTCAGATGTGTCATCAGCAGCGATGGATACTCACAATGCACGGCGGTCGGATCAACCGCGACCAGCTCAGGAGCCGGCACGCCGGTCCCCATGAGCAGGGACAGGGCGTCGGCCTCCCGATGCAGCCAGTCCTCGGCGTGTCCCACATAGAAAGGGTCTACGAAGCTCCGCAGCACCAGCTCACGGGTGCTTCCGTCCCGCATGCTGATGGTCAGCCTCCGCATTTCGGCAGTGATGCCACCGTGCAGCGCCTCGGTCCTGACAATCCGTTCGCCGACCTCCAGATGCCGACTCACCCAAGCCAGCGTCAACGGCAGCACAGCCGCCGCCTCATCGTGGTTGATCACCCTGCCACCTCATCATCCGGAGGGCGGCACGTGCGAAGTGTTTACGCGGAAGAGCTCCGACAGTCGCTGCACAGCAGGATCATCCACCAGCAGCACCGAGTATCCCGGCAGGACCTGAAGCGTCTCCAATCACCGCGAACCCGCCTCCAGCCCTAGAGCACTGTCGGATCTCACCGCCGGCGCCATGCTCGTCCTGCTCCAACTCGCCACCGCCAACGAAGGCCTCGCCACCGGCTTCTACAGCCCCGCGCGACCCGACGATCTCGCCGCGCTCGCCACCTGTCCGCGTACGCCTCGAACTGCAGAGCCGCGTACGCCATGAAGTACACAGCAGCCATTGACGTCGGTACGTCCGCGAGGGCAGGCCGCGGCGTTCGTGGGCTACGCAAGTCGTCACCACCGGCGGGGACGGCGCGCGGATCGCGCGTCGAGGCCACAGGGATGCCTGATCTTGAGGCAAGCAAGCCGCACATTCAGGTATGGATACGGCAGGGCTCCGACTACGGGTAGCCCGCGTTGTCGCGTTGCAAGATTGCACCAGAATCGTCGGGACGTCGAATCCGCGCCTATCAGAGGTTGAGGTGGGGCAGCGGAGTCTCGGCCGGCAGTGCAGGCGAGCGTGACAGCCGATAGGGCCGAGGGTTCCGGACACGTACCGGCGGGGTAGCTCGTCCGCGTCGCGAGTCGTCGAGTGCTTGCTCGGGGCGGGAGGGTTCGCGGGTCATCACTGCGGCGTCACGTCCCATAGCCGCACCCTGTCGAAGTCGTCCGTGGTGAGGATTCGGGCGCCGTCGGGGCTGAAGGTCAGACCACCATAGGCGGGGCCGATCCACGGTAGAGCGTTCGGAGAGCCGTCCGGATTGTAGAGCCGCACACGGTCCGTCCGCCCGACAACGGCCAGGGTCTGCCCACCAGGCCGGAAGACGAGGTTGTTCGCGCCCTCCTCGATTGTGGCCATCCGGCCAGTGGAGGGGTTCCAGAGCCTGATGAGCTGGTTGGTCTCCGAGATGGCCAACACCTGCCCGGTGGCCGCGACCCGAGGAGATCGATCGGTCAGCCGATTCTCGCTCCCGTGTCGATGTCCCACAGCGACACCCCCCAATCCTCGTCATGCTCGAAGGTATCCCCCCAGGTGACGAGCCGGCGCCCGTCGCCGCTGAACATCAGCGTCCGTATGCCTGTGGTCGGCCGAAGCGGCGCAATCGTCTGGCGGGTTGGGACGTGCCAGCTGCCGGCGTCGAAGTCCTTGGCTGGGTCGGCTGATCGGGCTGAAGCCCGAAACCGGGACTGCTCATTTTCCAGCGGGGTCGTCGCCGTCAAGATCGATGTGACCATCCATTGAAAGGGATTCAGCAGCCGCAACCGTCTTCGCGGCTGTCGACAGCCAACGTATGTCCATCCGGGCTCAGGGCGACCACGGAGTCGACCCTCGCGAGGATGGTTTCGGCGCCGGTGCGGGTATCCACGGTAAGCACCGACGTACCGGTTGGGCAGGGGAGCGGGGCAGAGGCGCAGAAGTCCTGGTTTGTGACAACTGTCAGACCCGACCCGTCGGCGGTGAACTTCATGATCACACGGGCGTGCAGGCCGAGCGGGCGCTGGGTCTGGGCCCGCGCCTCGCCCGTATGTCTGTTGCCGTCCCAGAAGTAGATCTTTCCGCACTTTCGCCGACGGTCGCTACCAACCGCCCGTCGGGCTGACCAGTCCGCCGTTGTCGTGCCAGATCACGAAGGAGCGCAGGTCGGTGAGTCGGGCGACCGAGCAGCTCGCCAGCACGGTGGTGGCCCACGGCCAAGGGACGGCCAGTCGCCGACTGGGCGGCCTCGTGTATCCGTGCGGGTCCGGCTCTGGTGACGCCATATCCGCGGGCGGCGCTGGTGCCCACTGGTCAGCGACATGTGACCA